>CAZMHI010000020.1:0-68919 GCA_964566055.1 uncultured Rhodospirillaceae bacterium | reverse complement strand
ATCGTATGAGTGGCCGAAAACTCAATCGAACATCCGCCCATCGCAAGTCGATGTTTGCCAATATGACGGCATCGTTGTTGCTCCATGAGCAGATTAAGACAACCAAGCCGAAAGCCAAAGATCTTCGGACTTTTGTCGATAAAATGATCACGCTCGGCAAACGTGGTGATCTCCATGCCCGCCGCCAGGCAATGTCATTCCTGCGCGACAAGGAAGTGGTGTCAAAGTTATTTGATTCCCTGGCTGATCGCTACAAAGACCGCCAAGGTGGTTATAGCCGCGTGCTCGCTGCCGGCTACCGTTATGGTGATGCCGCGCCGATGGCTATTATTGAATTGGTTGACCGCGATGAAGACGCTAAAGGCGCTGCAGATAAAGAGCGCGTCGAAGCCGAAGCCGAGGCAGAAGATCAGGAAGCTGTTTCCGCCTAACCTGGCTCCTAACATGCTAATTTAAAAAGAGGCAGCTCCCGGGCATAACTGGTGGCTGCCTCTTTTGTTTTACGAGGCTATAATAGATTTATGAAAACTTTAAGACCATTGTCATTCTGGCGAAAGTCAGAATCCAGAACTTCCAATAATTCTGGACCCTGGATCAAGTCCAGGGTGACGGCTCTTTTCTTGTTCGGCACAGTTCTTCTAGCTTTTCCTACCCATGCTCAAAAACAAATCCCTCAATCGCAAGCTGAGATTAAGTTGTCTTTTGCCCCGCTGGTGAGGAAAGCAGCTCCTGCCGTGGTCAATATCTTTACCCGCAAGACCGTGACCCAGCGCTCTTTCTCGCCTCTCTTTGACGATCCATTCTTCCGGCGCTTTTTTGGTGATCAGTTCCGCTCCGGCCCAAGGTCCCGCAAGAAGGTGCAGAACTCACTTGGCTCTGGTGTCATCGTCAAGGCCAATGGCACTATCGTCACCAATCATCATGTCATCAAAGGCGCCGATGAAATCACCGTTGTGCTGGCTGACCGCCGCGAGTTCGATGCCAAGATAATCGGCAGTGACAAACGTACCGATTTAGCAGTTTTGAAGATAAGCGCCGGACGCGAGAAGCTGCCCTTCCTGGCCTTCCGGGATTCAGATGATCTGGAAGTGGGTGATTTGGTGTTGGCCATCGGTAATCCGTTTGGTGTTGGACAAACCGTGACAAGTGGCATTGTCTCTGCCTTGGCGCGGACTCAGGTTGGTATCAATGATCTGAACTTTTTTATCCAAACCGATGCAGCGATCAATCCTGGCAATTCCGGCGGCGCCTTAATCTCGCTTGACGGTAAATTAGTCGGCATAAATTCAGCGATTTATTCCAAGGGCGGTGGCTCGGTTGGTATCGGTTTCGCCATCCCGACCAATATGGTGCGGACCGTGTTGTCCGGTCTTTCCGGCGGAGGGCGTGTGGTCCGTCCCTGGATCGGCGCCGAAGGGCAGGGGGTTACAGCTGATATTGCCGCCTCCATCGGCATGAAGCGGCCGGCCGGTATTCTGATTAACGGTGTCTACCCCAAGGGGCCTGCAGACCGGGCGGGGATTAAAGTCGGCGATGTTATTACCGGCGTCGGCAAACATGATGTAAATGATACAGAGAGTTTGCGTTTCAGGATTGCAACGCGCCCCATTGGTGAAAGCCTGGATATTAAATTGATCCGGAGAGGCAAATCTAAGCGGGTTAATTTTCCAGTTGAAGCACCGCCGCAAAAACCCCGCGTCAATAAAACTGAACTCAGCGGCTATAATCCCCTGCAGGGAGCCAGTATCGGTAATCTCTCGCCGGCGCTGGCTGACCAAATCGGCATGAACTTGCTGTCGCGTGGTGTGGTGATATTGGAAATCCGGCGAGGCTCTTCTTCGCAACGCTTTGGCTTCCAACCTCGCGATATTATCAAAGAAATTAATGGTAATGAGGTCCGGACGGTCGGACAAGTTCAACGCCTACTGCTGCAAAAAAGTAAGCAGTGGCAATTATCAATCAGCCGGAACGGTAAAATTTTATCGATGGCGGTTAACCGGTGACGACGCTTTTTGAATCTCAGGCACCGAGGCCGCTAGCAGACCGGTTGCGTCCTTCAACCTTGGAAGAAGTTGTGGGGCAGGCGCATTTGCTGGCGGAAGACGCACCGCTTGGGCGTATGCTGGCATCTGGCCGGATGGTCTCGCTGTTGCTGTGGGGACCGCCGGGTACGGGAAAAACGACTATCGCGCGGCTATTGGCTGAGCACACCAATCTCCATTTTGAGCCCTTATCGGCGGTGTTTTCAGGTGTTGCTGATTTGCGCAAAGTCTTTGAAGCCTCAAAAAATCGCCGGGAAGCCGGGCGGGGAACCTTACTGTTCGTTGATGAAATTCACCGCTTTAACCGGGCGCAGCAGGATGGCTTTTTACCCTATGTTGAAGACGGCACCGTAACATTGGTCGGGGCGACGACAGAAAATCCCTCCTTTGAACTCAATGCAGCACTTTTATCCCGCTTGCAGGTGTTTGTGCTCAATCGCTTGGATGACGCCGCACTTGAAGAATTGCTGCTGCGCTCGGAAGAACTTTATAAAAAACCGTTGCCCTTGGATAAAGACGCCAGGGCAGCGCTCAGGGCCATGGCGGATGGTGACGGGCGCTATCTCTTGAACATGACAGAAGAGATTTTGTTGCTGCCGGCTGATCCGGTTTTAGATACTGCTGCGCTGACTGAGATCGTACAAAAACGTCTGCCGCTTTATGACAAAGCGCAGGAAGCTCATTTCAATCTTATCTCTGCCTTGCATAAAAGCCTCAGGGGTTCCGATGTGGATGCAGCGCTCTATTGGCTGGCGCGCATGCTGGCGGGTGGTGAAGACCCGCGCTATATCGCCAGACGCCTGACGCGATTTGCCTCGGAAGACATCGGCATGGCGGATCCCAACGCGCTGCCGCATTCAATTGCCGCCTGGGAGGCTTTTGAACGCATCGGCTCGCCAGAAGGGGAGCTCGCGATTGCCCAATGTGTGATTTATCTGGCAACGGCGCCAAAATCTAATGCAGCTTATACCGCCATGAAGTCAGCCATGCGGACAGCTAAGGAAACCGGCTCACTGTCACCACCCAAACATATCCTCAATGCCCCGACGGGGCTGATGAAAGATTTGGGCTATGGCAAAGGCTATGAATATGACCACGATGCTGATGATGGCTTTTCCGGTCAGGATTATTTCCCGGAAGAAATGAACCGTACTAACTTCTACCGGCCTCAAGGCAAGGGATTTGAAAAGGAAGTTGTGAAGCGGCTCGATTACTGGCAAAAACTTCGCCAAGAGAAGAAACTCGAAAAAGGGCGGGGTGATACATGAATATGATCCTATCAATTGCCGTTGGTGGCGCCATTGGGGCGGTTGGACGCTATCTCACCATGGTTGGCATTGGCCTCTGGATTGGCCACGGTTTTCCTTATGGCACGTTGGTGGTGAATATTGCCGGATCTTTGGTATTAGGCGCGTTAATCGAAATATTTGCATTGACCTGGTCACCAAGCGCTGAGCTCCGCGCTTTTTTTGTGGTGGGTGTGCTAGGTGCCTTTACAACGTTTTCAGCTTTTTCGCTGGATGTTGTTGCTTTAATCGAGCGGGGTGAGTTTTTGCCCGCAGCCTCCTACATCATTGCTTCAGTTGTGTTGTCGATTGCCGCTCTATTTCTGGGCATGATGATTTTTCGCCAAATATTGGCTTAGTGGATTACAAATTATGGCACCTCTAAAAACGCTTCAAGTGAGCAGTGATGATGACGGCATCCGCTTGGATCGCTGGTTTAAACGGCATTTTCCGGAGCTTGGACATGGCCGTCTCGAAAAACTCCTGCGCAAAGGCCAGGTGCGGGTTGACGGCAAACGCGCCAAATCGAACACCCGGATCGAAGAGGGTCAGGAAATTCGTGTGCCGCCGATCTCGGCTGATCCGAGACCACGCCCTAAGAAAGTTGCCGAAGACAATGTGACAGACCGCGATGTCGAAATGCTGCGCCAAGCGGTCATCCACAAAGATGATCATATCATCGCCATCAATAAGCCCGCAGGCTTGGCCGTGCAGGGTGGAAGCGGCACCAGTAAACATGTCGATGCTATGCTCAATGGCTTGCAGTTTGAAATGAAGGAACGCCCGAAGCTGATCCATCGCTTGGATAAAGATACCTCCGGAGTGCTGCTGCTGGCGCGGACGGCAAATGCGGCCTCAAAACTGAGTAAGGCTTTTAAAACCAAAGACGTTCATAAGATTTATTGGGCCGCTGTGGTTGGCATGCCGAAAATAAAATATGGCAAAATTGATCTGGCGCTGGAAAAGCGTCCAGGTAAGCATGGTGAGCAGGTTATTGCGGATGAAGATGGTAAACGCGCTGTTACGTATTACCGCACCGTTGATAACGCTGCCGGAAAAGCGAGCTGGCTGGCGCTGATGCCGGAAACCGGCCGCACCCATCAGCTCCGCGTTCACTGCAAGGAATTGGGCACGCCGATTTTAGGAGATGGTAAATATGGCGGCCGAGACGCATTTTTGGACGGCGCTGATGGGGTCGCCCAACAGCTTCATCTGCACGCCAAGGCTATCAAGTTTCCCCATCCGGCTGGCGGATATTTCCAGGTGGTCTCAGATCTATCCGATCATATGAAAAAGACCTGGAAGTATCTCGGCTTCGACGAAAAATTGGTCGTGGACCCCTTCGAGGATTTTTATGAAGAATGGTACGCCGATCATGAGTGAGCCTTTACGTCTGGTGGTGCTCGATTGTGACGGCACGATGGTCGATTCCCAAAAAGCCATTATTGAGATGATGCATGCGACATTTGATGCTCACGATCTCGAGCGCCCTGATCGAATGGAAATTTTGCGGGGCGTCGGGCTCGAGCTCAGTGTTGGTATCGAGCGATTGCTGCCTAAGAATGGTGATGATGAGTTGGCTAGCGTTGTTGCAACTTACAGACGGTTGGCGACTGCCGCTCGAAAAGCAGGCGAATTCCATGACCCGCTCTATCCGGATGCGGATGAAGTTATACGCGCTCTTGATCAGGCTGGTTGGATTTTGGGGGTGGCGACCGGTAAAGCCAGGGTTGGATTGGATCATGTACTCGAAATTCACAATATGATGGATTTATTTGTAACCAAGCAAACGTCGGACAGTGCCGCCGGTAAGCCTAATCCTGAAATGCTCCATAATGCCATGCGGGAGACGGGTGTAGACGCGGATTGTGTTTTCATGGTCGGTGATACCACTTATGATATAACTATGGCAGTTAATGCCGGAACCAAGGCTATTGGCGTCAGCTGGGGCTACCATGAAGCAGGTGAACTGCTCGAAGCCGGAGCACATACCGTCGTCGATAGTTATAAAGAGCTCTTTGCTGTTCTTGAGGAAATGTCTCAAATTTAACTTTGGTGAGAGATTATGAAAACAGCAATTCGAATATTTGCCGGCCTTATTGTCGTTGTGGTAGCTATCATTGCCGCGGGCGTAGCCATTTTATCTGCAACCGACCCTGCGGAAATACGTGATTTCTTAGGCGCCCAGGTGAAAGACGCCACGGGACGTGAGCTTAAAATCAAAGGTAAGCTCGATCTGGAAATCTCGCTGGTGCCGAGTTTGGTGATGAATGACGTCACTTTCGCCAATGCCAGCTGGGCAAGTGCGCCGCACTTATTGTCGCTTAAAAAACTGGAAGCCGGGCTTGAACTTATGCCGCTTTTGCAAGGCGATATCCGGCTTACCAAAATAGTTTTGATTGAACCTGACATACAGCTCGAATCAGATGCTAAAGGTCTTGGAAATTGGGTGTTCGAGAGTAAAGCGGAAAAACCGCAGACCGCAGAGAGTGAGGGTGCGGCAACTATTCCAGTGCTCAGCCAGTTATTAATTGAAAACGGCAGCTTCAATTTTAAAGATGGTCAAAGCGGTGAGGCCATAGAGCTCAGTCTAAAGGCGCTAAAAATTGATGCGGAAAGCGCCAATCGATCTATGCTGGTGGACCTCAAAGGCGGTTACAATGGCATACCCTTCGAAGTCACAGGCGGCTTGCCGTCTCTAGAACGGCTCATGCTGGACCCTTCGAGCTACAAATTCGATATAACCGCTAAAGCGCTGGCTGCTACCGTTAACCTAAAAGGAAATATCGCCCGCCCGCTCAGCGAACAGAAAATGGATATCGTCGCTGCCATAGACGGTGAAGATATCAACAAAACAGTTGATCAGGCGGCCAAACTGGCGCCGCTACTATCTGATTTAAAATTGCCCAAGCTGGGAGCCTTAAAGGTATCGGCTCGGATTCAGGGAACAGCGGCAGCAATTGATCTTTCGGATCTTAAATATGCCATTGGACCAACAGCTAATTTGGAAATATCGGGTGACGGTAAAATTTCCAACCTGCCGGCGAAACCTGTCTTCAGCGTGAGCTTTGCCGCCAAGGGCAATGATCTTGGTATATTTTCTGATCTGGCAGGGATGAAACTACCCAAAGCACCGCCTTATGAAATTGCTGGTGTCTATCGCAATCCCCGTGGTGACCACGCTGTCGATAATCTTATACTTAAGCTCGGTGATAGTGATCTCAGTGGTAACGTGTTGGCTTCACTTAAAACTAAAGTGCCGGATATCCAGATCGCCCTGAAATCCAACAATTTTAATTTGGCCGATATCCTGGCTGCCCTGCCACAAACGGAGGCGCCCAAAGCAGCTAAAAAGGATGATGGCCGGGTGTTTCCCAATGATCCTTTGCCGCTTGATGGCTTAAAAGCGGCAAATCTGAGATTTAAGTTTTTGGGCAAGAAAATTGTTGTCAGCGGTGCGCCCATAAATGATGTCAGTGCAGGCCTCAATTTGAAAAACGGCAAGCTGGCGCTCGCTCCCTTTGAGGCGGTTTTTTCCAAAGGCAAGATGTCTGGTAAGGTTGATCTCGATGCATCGGTAAGGCGTCCGAAATTGTCGGTCAATTTTAGCGCCAAAGGAACCGACATTGGTAAGCTGCTTAAAGATATGGCGGTCAGTGATTTACTCTCAGGCACAGTTGATACCAAGATCAAGCTCAACGGTTCCGGTGCATCGCTGCGTCAGATTATGGCCGGGCTTAACGGCAATACCGAAATCATCATGAATGAAGGTGAGGTGGCGAGTAAATATCTGGACTTCCTTGCTGCAGATTTGCTCAAAGCTATGGTGCCAGGCGGCGGTGGTGCTACCAAGATTAACTGCTTGGTTAATCGCTTTGATATCAAGCAAGGTATCGCCACCAATACCGGCATGCTGTTTGATACCGAGAAGATGACGATCAGCGGCGGCGGTAAAATCGATCTGCGCAACGAAAAGCTTGATATGAAAATCAAACCGCAACCCAAAGATGCCAGCCTGGTAAGTCTGGCGACACCGATCGATATCGGCGGCACGCTCAAGTCACCGACCGCTTTGCCCAGCACGACAGCTATGTTGAAAGGTATTGCGGGTCTAGCCTTCAGTGTGGTGAACCCAGTGGCGCTCTTGGCGTTAACGGTGAGTAAGGGAAGTGGTGATAAAAACCCCTGTGTGGCGGCGCTGGAACAGGCCAAATCCGGAAAACAGCCTGCCCCACAAAAGGCGCCGGCTGAGCAAAAATCCAGCAACCCGGTAAAAAGTATCACTGAAGGGATCGGCAGTTCGCTCAAATCCCTCTTTGGCGGCAAATGAGAGAGTAATCTGAATGGCGGAATGGTCGGGGGCAAAACGCTTTTACAAAGAAGCTGGAGTTATTGAAAGCGCCGGTGGTCTGGTCGGTGTTGGCCTCGATGGACGCCCGGTGAAAACACCCGCTGGAAGTGAACTAGCCGTTGGCAGCCGGCCGTTAGCCGAAGCCATGGCGGCTGAGTGGGAAGCGCAGGCCGAAACCATTGATCCACATTCGATGCCGCTCTGCAAATTGTCAGCGACGGCGATTGATCGGCTTATAAATAACCGCGATGAGGTCATCGGCATTACTCTCAAAATCGCCGAAACTGATCTTTTATGCTACCGCGCCGAGGAGCCGGCTGAATTGGTGCAGCGCCAACAGGCATCTTGGCAGCCGGAACTTGATTGGGCCAAGCAGGAATTGTCTGCCGAGCTTGCCGTGACCACCGGCATATTGCCGATTAACCAGCCAGAAAATGCTTTATTAGCCCTGCAGACTGCACTGAACGAGCTCGATGATTTTGAATTGATGGGAGTGAGTAATGCAGCTGCAGCGGCGGGCTCGCTTGTTCTCGCTTTTAGTATGCAGCGTCGGCGCCTTACCGCCGCGGCGATGTTTGAGAAATCCGTGCTGGAGGAAAAACATCAAATGGAGATTTGGGGAGAAGATGCGGAGGCGCTGGAACGGCATGAGCGAATTCGCGCAGATATTGCAGATTCGGCCCTGTTTTTAGAGTTGCTGGCAAGTTGAGGCCGGATCAGGTAATAGTAAAACGTTATAAGAATAATATGAGGCAATTCCATGTATGAAATCATCCGGCAATTAGAAGAACGGCGCGCCCGGGCGCGAGCCGGCGGTGGCAAAAAGCGCGTCGATGCGCAACATAAGCGCGGCAAACTTTCGGCCAGAGAACGCATTGATCTGCTGCTTGATCCCGATACATTTGAAGAATGGGATATGTTTGTCGAACATCGCTCGACCGATTTCGGTATGGAGGAAAATACCGTCCCCGGTGATGGCGTGGTGACCGGCTATGGCACGATTAATGGCCGGACGGTTTTTGTCTATAGCCAGGATTTTACAGTATTTGGCGGATCGCTATCGGAAACTCACGCAGAAAAAATCTGCAAGATTATGGATCAGGCAATGAAGGTTGGCGCACCGGTCATCGGGCTCAATGATTCAGGTGGCGCGCGTATCCAGGAAGGCGTCTCGGCTCTCGCCGGATATGCCGAAGTATTTGCCCGCAATGTTATGGCGTCTGGCGTTATCCCGCAAATCTCGACCATTATGGGGCCCTGTGCCGGTGGTGCGGTCTATTCACCGGCTGTGACCGATTTTACCTTTATGGTCAAAGACACTTCTTACATGTTTGTCACTGGCCCGGATGTGGTCAAAACTGTGACCCATGAAGAGGTTACCCAGGAAGAGCTTGGTGGGGCGATGACCCATACCAGCAAATCCGGCGTGGCCGATCTGGCCTTTGAAAATGACGTTGATGCGATTGAGCAATTGCGCCGCTTCATGGATTTCTTGCCCTCTAATAATAAAGAGTATTCGCCGATCCGGCCCACCGATGATCCCGCTGACCGGCAGGAGCCGTCGCTGGATACTTTGGTGCCCGACAATCCTAACGAGTCTTATGACGTTAAGGAACTGATCATCAAACTTGTGGATGAAGGCGATTTCTTTGAGTTGCAGCCGAACTTTGCCGCCAACATGGTGACCGGCTTTGGCCGCATCGAAGGCTCGACTGTCGGTATTATCGCTAACCAGCCTAAGATTCTGGCCGGCTGTTTGGATATCGATGCCTCGGTTAAGTCGGCGCGGTTTATCCGTTTCTGCGACTGCTTTAACATACCGATAATCTTATTGGTTGATGTGCCGGGCTTTTTGCCGGGGACAGCGCAGGAATATGGCGGGCTGATCCGGCATGGCGCCAAACTGCTTTACGCCTTTGCCGAAGCAACCGTGCCGAAAGTTACGCTGATCACGCGGAAAGCCTATGGCGGTGCCTATATCGTCATGGGCTCAAAGCATCTCCGCGGTGATGTTAATTTCGCCTGGCCGAGCGCCGAGATCGCCGTGATGGGCTCGAAAGGGGCTGTCGAGATTATTTTCAGGGCCGATATGGATGATGAAGATAAGATTGCCGAGCGGGAAAAAGATTATCAGGCTCAGTTTGCCAACCCTTTCCGGGTCGGTGCGCGTGGCTATATTGATGATGTCATCATGCCCCATAATACGCGTTGGCGGATTGCCCGTTCGCTTCGTATGCTCAAAAATAAGAAGATGGAAATTCCGTGGCGGAAGCACGGGAATATCCCTCTATGATCAGGCTTTCGGTTTTCGTTTTCCTGGGCTTATTATTGTCGGGGCAGGTTAGTGCGGCGGATCGTCATGCCGGCTACTATTACCCCAAGCCCGAAAGGATCGAGACTTATCGGGCGCGAGCGCGTGAATTGCCGAAAAACAGCCGGGCTACGCGTTTGGCCTTTATCAATGGATTGACCAGTGGGCTGCATAAACGGCCTTATCCACCGCAATATGCTATTTTTGCCAAGGGGCTTGATGCGCAAAAAATGATTATCGTCAGCAATTTTGCCAATCAGCTGGATACGATCTATCGGGCCAGGGCGCTGTTGGCGACCATGACAGCAGTTGCCCGCAGGTCACCGATTTTCAAGAAGTTTAAAGTTGAGACAATCCTGACGTTTTTTGATCTGGCCAAAATGCTTGGCTTCAAGCAAATTACCGTCAGTGATGGTGATAAATTTACGCATCAGGTTTTGCTAAGGTAGGACGAGACGATGAATTTTATTCATAAAGAATACCGTCCGGAGACGGACGTCAAAAATTATCATGTTCATCTGTATTACGACGGGGGAACCAAATTACATGCGGCCAATCTGCGCCGGGAATTGGACCGGCGTTTCGGCAAGCAAATTGAGCTTGGCCGCTGGCGGGATTTGGCGCCGCAAGGGCCTCACCCGAGGTCACATTTTCAAGTCACCTTTCCAACTGAACTCTTCCATGTCCTAGTACCGTTTTTGGCGCTCAATCGCGGTGGCTTGCATATTCTGCTTCATCCCAACACGGGTAACGGCTATGAGGATCACACCACCAACGTGATGTGGATTGGGCCGGGTATCCCGCTCGCTGAAGATTGGATGCAGCGAAACCAAAAACGTATGCAGGAAGCCGCCGAAGAAATGGCTGCCGACAAGTAACTCTCTAGGATATTTTAATGAAACTCTATGCCCGCCCGGCCTCGCCGTTTGCCCGTAAAGTCCGTGTTATGTCGAGAGAAATCGGCATTATTGATCAGATTGAAGAGAATATTTTCGCCACGCCGGAAGAAATGGCCGCCGAAATGCCAAAATATAATCCGCTCGGCAAAATTCCGGCGCTGGAGTTGGACACTGGTGACGTACTGTATGATTCTAAAGTAATCTGCGAATATTTGGATATGCTCCATGACGGCGCCAAGTTTTTCCCTGCTGACCCGGCTAAGCGTTGGTCAACGCTCTTACTGCAAGGGCTGGCAGATGGTGTTGGTGAAGCGGTGATTATCGCCACTATGAACAAATATATGCGTCCGGATGAGTTTGTTTACGAGCCAGCGATTGAATTTCAGCTGGAAAAGGTTGAGCGCAGTCTCGCCGATATTGAAAGCCGGATAGATGAACTCAAAGGTCCACTAACCATCGGGCCATTATCTACCGCCTGCGCACTTGGTTATCTTGATTTTAGATTTCCGGATTTCGGCTGGCGCGACCGTCATCATAATCTCGCCGCCTGGGCTGCCGAGTTTTCAGAACGTCCATCGATGAAAGCCACCTATTTCGAAATGCCGTCCTAAAGCGGGGTCTATTAAATGTCTGAGTTAAATCTTCATGTGAATGGTGAAGCCCACGTGATCGATGTAGATCCGGACACGCCGTTAATTTATGTGCTCCGAAACCATCTCCAGCTAACTGGTCCGAAACTGGGTTGCGGCCAGGAGCAATGTGGTGCTTGCGTTGTCTTGGTGGATGGGGAAGCGACCAATTCCTGCGTCCGGGCGGCTTCTGAATTTGAAGGCGCCAAGATTGTAACCATTGAGGGCCTGGCTGAAGGGGGAGAATTAAGCCCGGTGCAGCAGGCTTTTCAAGATGAGGGGGCGGCGCAATGCGGTTACTGTACGTCTGGTATAATCGTTGCCACGACCGCTCTTTTAGATAAAACCGCTCAACCAAGTGAAGAAGATATTCATGAAGCTTTACATGATCATCTTTGCCGTTGCGGTTCGCACCGCCGGGTTTTAACTGCGATTGGCCGCTTGACGGCAGAGGGGGCTTAATATGGCGGGTCATCCAAGCATAGCAGATCACCCGGCTCTCGATCAGTGGATTGAAATGGGTGCCGATGACCGGATTATTCTTCACACCGGTAAAGTCGATATCGGCCAGCGTATCTCGACGGCGCTGGCCATTATTGCCGCCGAAGAGTTGGATGTTGAGTATGACCGTATAGATGTCAGGCGCACTGAAACCGGCATCGATCCCAATGAAGGCTTTACTGCCGGCAGTATGTCGATGCAGCATTCCGGTAAAGCGATCCGCCTGGCGAGCGCCACGGCGCGCCGGTTCCTGCTGCAGCGCGCTGCTGAAAAGCTTGGCGTAGAGGTTGCGGCTCTGACGGTCGAGGATGGACTTATTCAGTCCCGTGATACCAATGAAAGCATTACCTATTGGGAGCTGCTGCCGGAGGGTAAGTTTGATATTTCAGTTGATGAGGATGTGTCTGTTAAAGCGCCGGAGGATCACACTAAGGTTGGCACGCATGTGCTCACCAAAGGCATGAGCGAGATCGTCACCGGAACCATGCGCTACATTCACGACATGGTAATGCCGGATATGCTCAATGCGCGTCTGGTGCGGCCCCCACATTATCTGGCTGAACTTAAAGACATTGATCAAAGCACGATTGACCGCCTTTCTGAAAATGGTGTGACGGTCGTGGTTGACGGCAGTTTTATCGCTGTTGTGGCGGCGGATGAATACACCGCCGTGAAAGCCGCCGGGCAGATCGCCAGTGCAGCCGAGTGGGACTTGAAAGATGGCTTGCCGATAGGCGAGCTTTACGAAACTCTGACATCGAATGAGCGGGTCAGCCTACCTGTCGCTCCTGGCGGCGCTCCAGTGAATGAGCCGGTACCACCGCTTGAAGACCCACCTGCTGAAGCTGCGACGACGATCTCAGCGCGCTTTGAAAAACCCTATCACATGCATGGTTCCATCGCGCCTTCGGCAGGCTGCGCGCTTTTTGAAGGCGGTAAGCTGACCGTTTGGACCCACAATCAGGGAGTTTACCCCTTGCGCGCTGCCATGGCCGAAGCGCTCAATATGGCAGTCGATGATATTCATATATCCTACATGCCGGGTTCTGGCTGCTATGGCCACAATGGCGCCGATGATGCCGCCTTCGATGCGGCGCTGATTGCGAGGGCCGTACCGGGTAAGCCAATATTACTCAAATGGACCCGTGATGATGAACATGCCTGGGAGCCCTATGGCTCGGCGATGGTTTGTGAAATGCGCGCTAGTCTTGATGATGAGGGTACGGTCATTGATTGGTCTCATGAAAGCTATGGCGACACGTTTATGGCGAGACCTGCGCCGGGCCGGGCAGGCTCACCGGCGGAAAAATTATTATCGACACATTATATGGAAAACCCGCTTGCTTGGCCCGTGGCCCCGCCTACCATGGGGGCTCATGTTGGTGTGCACCGTAATCTTGAGCCGCTTTATAGATTCCCGGAGCCGCGTTTGGTAAAGAACTTGGTACGCGACTTGCCACTTCGAGTCTCGGCCCTGCGTACGCTCGGCGCTTTCGCCAATGTTACAGCAATGGAGTCCTTTATTGATGAGCTTGCCGAGGCCGCTGATCTGTCACCCGCTGAATTTCGTCTCAACCACCTCGACAATCAGCGAGCCAAAGACGTTATCTCGGCACTGGCTGAAAGTATGACGACAGACCAAGCCGGTCAGGATGAGGGCAGGGGATCGGGTATCGCCTTCGCTCAATACAAAAACGTTGCCGCCTATTGTGCTGTTGGTATTGAAGTTGAAGTTAATGATGAGGCCGAAGTAATATTACACCGCGCCTGGATCGCTTGTGATGCCGGTGAGGTCGTTGATCCGGATGGTTTAACTGCACAACTTGAGGGCGGGCTTATCCAGGCCGCCAGTTGGTCGCTTTATGAACAAGTCACCTATGATGGTGGGGGTATCACCAGTCGGGATTGGGAGACCTATCCGATCATCCGCTTCAATAACATCCCCGAGGTCAAAACCATTTTGATGGAACGCCCAGGAGAGCCCTTCTTAGGTGCGGGTGAAACGGTTGCGGGGCCTGTCGGTGGGGCAATTGTCAACGCAATTTACGATGCAGTGGGTCTTCGTCTCCGCCGTATGCCGTTTGATGCCGACGCCATCAAATTGGCGGCTATGCAATGAAGCTGTGATAAAAGAAGAAAGGGCTCAGTCCAGTTGGACCAAACCCCTTCATCCGATATAGGTATTCATAGTCAGTGGGTCTAATTAGTTTTATTGCCGTAAAATGTGTCTCTATAAGGCACGCACTCAGCCGCATCAGCGATCCAAGCTGCAATCCGGCGGGTCGCCGTGAAGGCTGACCAGGAAACCAAACTGACTAAAGCCGCGTCACCTTTAAAATATTTACGATAATCATCGATAACATCGTCGCTGATTTGCGTTGGTGCTAAAGCTGTTAACAAACCGATTTTTGCTGCTGCATAATCCGGCTTTTCCAGACCAGCAAGGTAGGGTTCGACCCAACTCCTGCTCAATTCCATCTCTTCACCCCGCCAATTGGAAATGGCAGTGCTGACGACTTCGCGAACATTTTCCGAGATATCAGGAACTGCCGCTTCTTCTATCGCCGCTGCCCAACGAGCGATGGGTTGAGCAATATTTCTATTTCCTGCGGCCCAGCCAATGTCACTCGGCAGCTCTGCAGGCGGAAGTAAGTCTGCGGCGCGGCCATATTCAAGTTGTTTGGTAACGGATGGCCGAAGTTCATTGCCAAAAGTTTTAAACATGCCGGACTTGATTTGATCCGAACCAAAAAGAGGATTGAGTGGTGTGCCGTTAAAGAACACTTTCACGTAACGGTTCAGATAATTAAACATAAAGGCAACACCAATCATCTCAGCTGCATGCTCAGAATTGAATGGAGGATTGCGCATGATGTCTGAGTCTGGGTCGCGGTAGTTTTGCACCCACTCGTGAAGTGCCCGGATATCATTGTCCTTGATATCCTGCTGATTGCCATAGCGAACGTCGCGGGCAAAGGCATCATCACCGGCACCATAGACAACACTGACCATCATATCTTCACAATAAGTACAGCCATTGTTTTGGGCAAAGCTTACCCCCAATCCCTCCTTAACTTCGCGGGAATAGTGACCGTGCGCCATAACTAACTCACGTCCACCACACCACATCCCAGCCAATAAAAGCGGGCGTACAGAATGAGTGGTGATAGCGCCATTGATAAAGAACTCATCGGCGACAATTTCATAGACCTTAGCGACCAAATCCGTGGCGTCATTATATGGCACCGGGGTTACGTAGCGGATAGGTATTTTTGAAACATTGTCAAAAACAACTGATTTAACGTTATGCGGTAACATTTTGAACTCCTTTTTGATTAAGTTGAACTAGTTGGAATAATCTTTGATGAGTTCAAAAATAAACAACGGGCAAAAACTATCTAGTACAGAAAATGTACTAGGAGAAGGTACCTGGTTGACGTACCTTAAAACAACCCGGAATGCCGGATAAAAAATCAGGAGACTCTGATATGGAACAAGGCATCAGTTATGGACAGTTTTGTCCCGTTGCCAAAGCGGCGGAAATAGTTACGACGCGCTGGACTCCTCTCATATTAAGGGAACTTTTTTGTGGTGCGCGCCACTTTAATGAAATTCGGCGCGGTGTGCCGCTGATGTCGCCAACATTGCTATCGAAACGTTTAAAAGAACTTGAGGCTGCGGGCGTGATTGATCGGATCGCAACAGTGACTGCCAAAACTAGTACGGAGTACGTATTGACCGCCGCCGGGGAAGAATTGAAACCAATAATTATTGCTCTTGGTGTGTGGGGACAGCGTCGGGTTGAATCAGCTTTTGACAGCAATGACTGGGATGCCAGTGTATTGATGTGGGATATCAGCCGGGAAATTGATGTCGAGGCCTTACCTGACGGCCAAACTGTCTTGCAATTCGAATTTACTGACGCCAAAAAGGAGATGAGCCTGTGGTGGCTGGTTATCAATGATGAAATTGATCTTTGCCAATCTGATCCTGGTTATGAACCTGATTTATTTGTAACCACCAGCGTTCGAACTCTGGCTCAAGTTTGGATCGGGAAGGCGAGTCTAAAGAAAGCGATCGCCGATGATGCCATCGAACTAATTGGCCAAGCGGTGCTCAGAAAATCTATGCCTGCCTGGTTCAAACTGGCTTTGGTGGCGCGCGTTGCCAATCAAAAGCAATTATTAAACTGAAAATATGCCTTGCCAGTGCTGACAGGTAGTACCCACTTATCTCAATTACTCTGGAATTTTGTATTCGTTCCGCCGATGTGCCGCTATTATATAAGAATAACAAAAGAGGAATGATAAATTGACTGAAAAAATTTGGGATAAATATATTTCCGAGCGGGACCAGGAAGTGTTCGATGCAGCCGGGTTTGGCCAGAACGCCGGTTTTGGTGAGCGCCCGGTCTTGATGGTGATTGATGTCAGCTATGCCTTTTGCGGTGATAAACGGGAGCCGATCTTGGAGGCTCTCAAAACCTGGAAACTTACCTGTGGCGAAGCGGCTTGGGATGCCATGCCGGTGCTGCAAAAACTGATAGCTACGGCACATACCAAAAGTATTCCGGTGATCTACACGACCGGCTATGGCCGGGATGATAAATGGGACCGGCGCGCCTGGGCCTGGAAAAAATTTCAAACTGAAAAAGCTGAACACTCAAAGCCGGCGCCTAGGACCAACCGGGACGGCAATGACATTGTCGATGAGATTGCACCGGAAGATCAGGATATTATCGTCCTCAAGCAAAAACCGAGCGCCTTTTATGAAGCACCAACAGAGAGTTATTTAAATCTTCTAGGCGCTGACTCGGTGATTGTTACCGGGACAACGACGTCGGGCTGTGTGCGCGCTACTGCAGTGGATGCCTTTAGCCGTAATTATCATGTCTGCGTGGTTGAGGATGCCTGCTTTGACCGCTCCGATATTTCCCATGCGGTGACATTGCTGGACCTTCACGCCAAATATGCTGACGTGCACCCAAGCGACGTGGTTATCGATTATATCGAAAGCCTGCCGGATAATTTGTTTGATCTGCCGAGTGGCGAGCCGGTTTAGTCAGCGGTTTTTAACTCTCGCCTCCGGGAGACGATTTCGCGCAACATAAGCAGAGCGCCGGCGGTCAAGCCTCCAATATCAATCCAAATACCAGCCGGCATTAAGTTCGCCGGAATAAGTAAAGCGAATCCCGCCACGGCAAATAACAGCCGGGTTATTAAATCCAGATTGCGGGAAAAATAGCCGATCACACTAACCGTTACCAGCCAGACACCGCCGATCGCCGTCGCCACGGCCCAAGCGACTTCAGATTTGGGGCCGTTGAACAATAAAAGCGGTGACAGCACAAACATAAACGGCACCACATAGGCCGGCCAGCCGAAGCGAATGGCTGAAAAACAGGTTTTTATCGGATTAGCTTTTGCAATGGTCGCTCCAGCATAGGCCGCGATGGCAACAGGTGGCGTGATCATGGACATCATGCCGAAATAAAGCACAAATAAATGGGCTGCAAGTGGCGGCACACCAACTTCGGATAATGCGGGCGCAACCAAGGAAGCTAATAGGACATAAACGCCGATGGTCGGCATACCCATGCCCAGCACAATTGATATGCCTGCCGCCAAAACCAGTAAGATACCGAGGTTGCCGGCGCCTAGTTTGACCAACGCCAGTGTCAGGGCAAAGCCCAAGCCGCTGATATTAAGAATGGCGATGATAAAACTTGCCGCAGCGGCGATCATGACGATCTCAATCACTGAAAAGCCGGTGGCTGAAATTGCCGCGCCAAGAATGCGCAAATTTAAGCGCTTGCCGCGATAGCCGAAAATAAATCCAAACAGGAGTAAGGCGCCGCAACCGTATAGAGCCGCCAGCTCCGGTGGCTGATTGAGGCCAAATAGGCCGCCAATGAGCACCGCAAAAGGAATAGGGAAAAACCAGCCAGCTGAAAAGACTTCTTTGATGGGCGGGATCAGGCTTTTATCGACCCGGGTGATACCCGTGCGGGCGGCCTCCAAATCCACTTGGATAAACAGGGCGATGTAGTAAAGCACAGCCGGGATAATGGCGGCGATTACCACTTCGGCGTAAGAGATTTCGAGAAACTCCGCCATCAGAAAGGCCGAGGCGCCCATGATCGGTGGCATCAATTGTCCGCCAGTGGAGGCGACTGCTTCAATCGCGCCGGCATGTTGCGGCTTGTAGCCGCCATCTTTCATCATCGGGATGGTGATAACGCCGGTGGAGGCGACATTGGCAACAGCGCTGCCGGATATGGAGCCAAACAGTGCCGAGGCGGAAACGGCGATTTTTGCTGAGCCGCCCCGGTAATTACCCATCAGGGCGAGTGAGATATCTGTAAAAAAGTTCGAGCCGCCGGAACGGAACAAAAGAGTGCCGAAAAATATAAAGGTGACAACGATGGTCAGAGCGATACCGACGATAGGACCAACTAATCCATGTAAATCGAGAGTCGCATAAAGGATTAGATCACGCGGATCAATCGGCCGGCCTTGCAGCTCGCCAGGCACGTATTCACCCAACAATGCATAGGCGAAAAAAACCAAGACAATACCAAGCAGAACTTTGCCGGCAACGCGCCGCAATCCTTCCAGCACTAAAATTGTGGTGACAATTCCACAAATGATGCCGTCGAGTTTCTGGAATGGCACGTCCAGGGACATTTGTTCATAATTGACGGCGACATAAAAACCGACAATCAATCCGGCAATGGCGGCGACAATGTCATACCAGGGAACCTTTATCCGCTCCCCACCGCCAGCCGGAATATGGAGAAATACCAGTGCCGTTGAAATACCAATGAGGCCGGAGACAATTTGCTGTGGAAAAAGCAGCCAGCCAAAGCCTTTGCGGTAGACGTCACCCGCCCAAAAAAGCGAACCAATAACCAGCAATACCGCCAAAATAATAGTCAGGCGCTGCACCAACAGTGAGGCCGTCGGTGCGGCGCCTGACGAATACTCATCAGACATTTGGGATGTCTACTTTACCTGAGCCATATTATTGGCTTTGAACCAGCTTACGGCAGCCGGATGATCCGGAATACCGGTTTTCCGCCATAGCTGTTTAGGGTTATAGCGATTCCAGCGCGGGAAGGCTTTGCCCAGTTTGGCTTTAGACGTATGCAGCGTTGTCAGGAGTTTATGGACAACTTCTTTGGAGACATGTTTGCCGCCAAACAGCATATAAGTTTCGGTTATCACCGGAGTCGGGCCGGCAATACCAGGCGCACTTTTGCGTGGCTTCATTATTTCAATGTAGGCCGCAGGAGCATATTTCCGCATCCGTTTGAGCGCCTCTGGAGAAGTTTCGGCCGGCAGATAACGAATGCCGCCAACTTGCGCTGCCATTTCTTTAACTTTACCAGCGCCAACAGCGAACCAGGTCACATCAAGCTTGCCTTGAACAAAATCTTTGGCTGCCGTCACCACATGGGCGACCGGTACACCTTCAAAATCGTTTTCGGTAAATCCAGCAGCTGAGATAGCTGCTAAATAGTGGCGGTGTGCTGCTTTATGGTTGGAGAATTTGATCGGTACACGTTTTCCTTTTAGATCTTTGATGGATTTGATCTTAGATTTCACCGGTACCAGGAACGCGACCTGGAAGGCATACAAAGAAGCGATAGCGCGCAGGTTCTTTTGCGGACGGCCTTTAAATGTAACCGTGCCGTCATAAGCGAATTGCACGTCGGTTGAGCTGGCAATCGCGACATCCATCCGACCGTCATTGATCGGCGGGCCGTATTGTTCGGTGCCCCCCATCGGCACGATGCGGATTTTGAGGCCTTGTTGTTCGTTGGCCACTTTGCCGAGCGCCGAAGAGAGCGCATTGTTAGCCGCCCCCTGCGGACTGGTGCCGAAAGAAACAGTTTGTGCTGAAGCGGTACCTGCAACGAGCAGGGCGCCAAGTGATATTGCTAAAAATCGAAAATTCATTTTTCCCTCCCAAAAATAAATTAATTTATTGTGTTCATCACGAACGCGTGAGCTTGGCAAAGATTACTTCAATTGTCCATACTTAGACGTAATACAAGAGATCAAAAAATGTTATATTCGCAACAATCGTGTTATATCCAGTTTGATCTAGGTTAAATTCAGGCCTGCCGGACGATGTTAGGGTTCTCCTTCTTACCAGATTAGTTTGGAAGGGGTGGCACATCAGGCATTTCGCCCGAAGCCATTGCCATCGGACCAACTATCTCTAGAATGGTGAAAAAGAATATCACCTCGGGGATATGAATGAACAATCAAGACGTAAAACGAAGGCTGGCGGCCATTCTTGCCGCAGACGTCGCTGGTTACACGCGTCTGATGGAGGAAGATACTGACGGCACGGTAGCTGCCTGGCAGGACGCCCGCGAACAGGTGATCAAACCTCAAGTCTCTGGTCATTCCGGTGAGATTGTAAAACTCACCGGAGACGGTTTTCTGGTTGAATTCCCCACCGTCCAGGACGCCGTTAATTGCGCTATTGCGATGCAAGGCGAATTGGCCGCCAGCAGTTTGAATTTCCGCATGGGTGTCAATATGGGCGACATAATTGATGACGGCGAGGACATCCACGGCGAAGGAGTTAACGTGGCGGCACGCATTGAGGCACTTGCTGATCCGGGTGGGATCAGTATTTCCGGCAGCGTCTATGAACAAGTGCAAAATAGGATTGAGGCCGATTATGAAGATCGCGGGGAACAACAGGTTAAAAATGTCTCAGCGCCGGTTCGGGTCTATGCCATAAAATTAGCTGGTGCGGTGACGAAGACGTCAGCTGCCGCCAACACCACAGCCAGCAAACCATCAATCGCCGTTTTGCCATTCATGAATATGAGTGGTGATGAGGAACAGGAATATTTCTCGGATGGCATAACCGAAGATCTCATTACCGAATTGTCGCGCAACCGGACATTTTCGGTCACCTCTCGCAATACTGTGTTTACTTATAAAGGAACGTCCGTTGAAATCCCGCAAGTGGCGAAGGATCTAGGCGTGCGTTATGTGTTGGAGGGCAGTGTTCGGAAGGCCGGAAACCGAGTGCGAATAACCGGTCAGCTCATCGAAGCCGCAACAGATGTCCATGTCTGGTCGGAACGTTATGACCGCGAATTGGAGGATATTTTTGCCGTCCAAGATGAAATTACCCAAAAAATCGTTGGCGCTATAGCCCCCGGCATAATATCAGCGGAGGCTCAACGCGCCCATCATAAGAAATTTGAAAACCTCGATGCTTGGGACTATGTCATGCGTGCCCATTGGCATATCAGGCGGTTTAACAAAGCGGATTTGGACATCGCCAAGTCTCTGCTGGATGAAGCCATCGTGCTTGAGCCGAGAAATGCTACTGCTTACACCGACCTGGCCTTTGCCCATCATTTTAAAGCTGTGTTTGGCTGGAGTGAGGCGCCGGATGAATCTCATAGAAAGTTAGGAGAAGCAGCTCAAAAGGCCGTCGAGCTTGACGATCAAGACGCCTATGCACACACTGTTTTAGCAATCCATGAGCTATTTTCCAGCCGTCACGATGACGCTATCCGCCGCTTGGAGCAGGCCAAGAAACTCGATCCAAATCTCTCATTTGCATGCGGCTATCTCGGTACGGCATACGCGTTTAGCGGAGATTGGGATAACGCGCAGCCTAATCTGGAGGAGGCGATCAGACTAAGCGCGCGTGATCCTCTTTTGGTTATCTGGAATGTCTGTTTAGGCTGGGCAGCTCTCTTGAGTGAGCGCCATGAAGAAGCGGTTAAATATGCACTCCAGGCGATCCAGGAAAACCCAAATTTTGCCGACAATTATAATGTGCTGACCGCCGCATATGGTCATCTTGGGCAGGCCGAAAAAGCAACAAAAGCAAAAGACGAATTGTTGCAACGAATGCCTGAATTAACAGTCGATGATATCCGTATTCAACGGCCTTTCCGTAAAGAGAATGACAGACTTCATTTCTTAGAAGGCCTTCGAAAAGCCGGGCTGCCGGAAACCTGAGGTCCTTTTTACCTCACTTTCCAGGGTACACTACCGGAATGGGGAAGTTAAAACTTTTATTTATGGTGTCCAGCATTTGGCTATTCGCCAGCTTAACACTGGCAGCCTATGCCATCTGCTGCTGCCGGTAGTGCCGGTTTAGTTCACAAGCCATTTTTTCCTTCCTAAGTGTATTCTCGGTTACGGTAAGTATTTGGAATTAATCAATAAATGAGTTAACCTGGATCAAATTTGGCACCAATAATTCCAGTATAAGTATTCGGGAGAAGATATTGCGCCAAGTAACTTTCGTTTTGGGTTTAATGATTTTAACGCTAGTGCCACTGAAGTTGGCGATGGCGGAGCCATTGCAATTAACGACCTTGAACTATCGGCCATATAGCTACCTTTTGGAAACCGAAGTAACCGGCATAAATACGGAAATAATTCGTGAGTTGTTCAAACGAGCGAAGATCGATATTGAAATTTCAGTTAAACCATGGGCCCGGGTATTGAAAGAAGCACGCACGGGTAAAACCGATGCAATTTATAATCCTCTCTATACCAAAGAACGGGCGGTATATCTTGACTATATTTTAGAGCCATTATTTATAGAAAAAGTTGTTTTGATTAGCATCAAAGGCTTTCCAGTAAAATTTAATGGAACCTTTAGATCAATAAAGAACCAGCGCGTGGGAACTGTTCGTTCGTTTTCGCTAGGCCCGAAAATGGATGCCGCCTTTCAGAACGGCACCATTCAAAAAATTGAAGCAAAATCAACTGAGACGATATTGAAAATGTTATTGGCGCGGAGAATTCCATTTATTGCTTCCGATCAGGCGACAATTATGTCGATAGCGAACCAAATGAGCGTCGCTGAGAATATTGTCAGTTCAGGACCAGCGATTGAGCTTACACCCACTCATCTGGCCTTTTCCAAAGGAAAGAGCAGTCAAAAACTACGGAACAAATTATCAAACATTCTCAAAGGCATGAAATTAGATGGCTCGATTAAAGGCATAACTAGAAAATACGGTTTACTGCAATTCAAAAATTAACATCAACTCACAACTTTCTTAATTAAGTAACGTATCCCCTTAATTCCTAATCCAGGTTACACTTGGAATATGGGGAAGTTTAAAATTCTACTCATTGTACTTTGTCTTGCGCTGTATGCCGATGAATCAAGGGCAGCGCCGATTGAAGTCGATCTCGAACTGGTGCTGCTGGTTGATGTCTCCTCGAGCGTCGACAGTGTGGAATCGAGGCTGCAGCGCAAGGGCTATGTTGATGCGATGACTGACCCAGGTGTGTTGGCAGCGATCAAGAAAACCAGGCTGGGGCGTATCGCGGTGACCTATGTCGAATGGTCAAGTAGCAACAAGCAAGCGGTGGTCGCCCCCTGGTTTACTATTGAAGACTTTGCCTCGGCCTTTGCTTTTGCCACCATGATCGAAGCCGCTCCCCGCTCGTTTGGTCATTTCACGGCGATTGGCAGCGCTCTCAGTTTTGCCCTTCCTCTCTTTGAGCAAAATAATATTAGAGGAGAACGCCGGGCCATAGACATCTCCGCCGACGGTCCTAATAATGATGGTCCGTCACCCGCGATCATCCGAGACCTCGCTGTCGCTCAAGGCATCACCATCAATGGCCTGCCGATTGTCAATGACCGGCTGCAAAGTTCGGGTATGAAGCAGATGCTGAATTATGATCATTATTTTGCTGATTGTATAATCGGTGGCTCAAGCGCCTTTATGGTAATTGCCGATGACTATCAGGATTTTGCCCGGGCGATCAAAAAAAAACTGATATTTGAAGTCGCCGGACAGGTGCCGCCTGAGTATAAAATCTGGGCGCGGAAATCTTATTTGATGAAAACCGCTGCCCACACCAAACCTGACTGTGATGCCGGTATCGATTACCAACGCGAAGGCGCGTCCAAACAGAAACGGGTTTATTAATTATTTACTGGGTGGCTTTTTACTGCTCGGCAGGTCTTTCGGATTAACGACGCCAAGTGGCTGGTTCTTGAGTGGTGTTTTCCTTGGTCTATCCCAAGGTCCGGGAGTGCGGTCGGCAATTATGGTGTTGGGAAAGATCGAGCGAGCGTGTTGCCGTTCAGCCAGATCAATCACATTGGGATTTTCCGGGCCAAATCGCCCAGTGCCGTCAAATAGCGGTACGTCTTTGCGCCGGAACGGCACGACCAGGATCATGCCGGCGAGAAAGCCGCCGATATGGGCCCACCAGGCAGTGCCATCATCACTATTTAGACTGATAAACTGCAGGCCGATCCAGCCGCCCAATACCAGAATGGCCGGCAGGCGCAACGGGATAATGTTCATGAACAGGACCAATATTCTGGCTTTAGGGTGAAGTACGAGATAGGCGCCGAGCACACCAGAGATCGCCCCGCTGGCGCCGATTAAGGGTGCTTCTGAACCGGCCTCCATCACCGCATGGGATAAGGTCGCCAGCACGCCGCAGATTAGGTAAAAAACGAGATAGCGCAGGTGACCCATGGCGTCTTCAATATTGTCGCCGAAGACCCAGAGAAACAGCATGTTGAAAATCAGATGCATCCAGCCGCCATGGAGAAACAGGCTGGTGATCATGGTGAAAGTTTCGGGAACCAAGATAAGATCGGGACTCAACTCGCGGGAGCCGAACAGGACAGCAGGAATGGTGCCAAGACCAAAGATGTAGCGGCCTTGTTCCTGACCTAGCGACAATTGCCACAAAAAAACGGCGATGCAGGCAATAATCAACGTCACCGTCACATATTGAAAATTAATGCGTGATAACTCGTTGTCATCTTTCAGTGGCAATAATGCCATTCGCTTTCCTTACTCGTAGCAGCCGGCTTCGCGGGCTTGCTGTTTCACTTCCGCCAAAACCTGATCAATAGTCGGGGTTGGCGTATTTGTCAGTTGCCCCATTTCGGCGACGGCGCCGATTAAAGCATCTATCTCCATGGGGCGGCCACGTTCATAATCCTGCAGCATCGAGGTTTTATGAGCGCCAACTTCGGTCGCACCATTGATGCGTTTGTCGACATCGACCAGAAATTTCACACCAATTTTCTCGCCGACCGTTTGCGCTTCGATCATCATGGTCCGAATGGTCGATCTGATTTCCGGATCGTTACCCATATCTTCAAGTGTTTTGCCGGTTAAGACACTCATCGGATTAAAGCTTAAATTACCCCACAGCTTAACCCACAATTCATCACGAATGCGTGGGCGAATCGGCACCCGAAAGCCGGCGTTTGATAATTCTTTAGCAAATATTTGAACGCGTTCGGTTTTCTCACCACTCGGCTCACCCAGGCTAAAGCGGTTGCCTTCGACATGCTGGATGACGCCGGGCTCAGGTACTTCAGCTGCCGGATAGACAACGCAGCCAATAATCCGCTCCGGGCCGATCTTATCCCATTGACCGTTACCGGGGTCGATGCTCTCCAGGCGTTTGTCGCGATAATTGCCTTCGAGCTGATAGAAATACCACCAGGGCACACCATTGACGCCCCAAACCACAGCCGTGTCCGGTCCCATCAAAGGCTGGATCGCCTCGACGATACCGGGCACCGAATGCGCTTTGAGGGTAATAAAAATATAATCCTGAACGCCTGCCTGCGCAGGATCGTCCGTGGCGAAGGGTTTGGCGACGCGAGTCCCACTCTCGGTGATCAGTGTGAGCCCCTTAGACTGCATCGCTTCAAGATGAGGGCCGCGGGCAATCAGTGTGACATCACTGCCGGCCAAGGCCAGTTCCGCGCCGACTAGACCGCCTATTGCACCTGCGCCATATATGCAAATCTTTGTCATGATTGAAGTTACGCTAAACCGAGCTTTTCGGCGAGGCCAATGCGTTGCAATTTGCCGGTGGCGCCTTTGGGAATCTCATCCATGAAAATAACTTTCCGGGGCACTTTGAAGTCGGCCAGTCTTGTTGCCGCAAATTCGCGAATTTCTTTCTCTTCAGCTGCTTCTCCTTCGCGCAGTACGACGACAGCTGCGACATCTTCACCGAGCTTGTCATGGGGCAGGGCAAAGGTAACCACTTGTTCAATGGCGGTGTGATCCATCAAGACTTCATCGACTTCACGAGGTGAGATTTTCTCACCTCCCCGGTTAATGATCTCCTTGAGCCGGCCGGTCAGGCTGATATAGCCGTCGCCATCAATAACGCCTTGATCTCCTGTGCGGAACCAGCCGTCGGTAAAGGCTTCGGCATTGGCCTCGGGATTGGCTTCATAAGCTGAAAAGACGTTCGGTCCCTTGATAACAATCTCACCGATCTCACCAGAGGCCAGCAGCGTGCCGCTGTCATTGGCCATAATGGCGACTTCGGGGCCAGCCGGTAGGCCGACACTGCCGGGCTTGCGAGGCGCGTCAGGTAAGGGGTTGCTCGCCATCTGATGAGCGGCTTCGGTCATGCCATAGGCCTCAATCACCGGACAGCCAAAAGTTTCCTCAAGCTCCTGCATCACTTGCGGCGGCAATGACGAGGAGGAGGAGCGAATAAGACGAAAAGGCACCGCATCAACAATCTCCTGATTGCGGCTGGCCCGGCTCAAAATAGCCTGATGCATGGTTGGTACGGCCGTGTACCAGCTTGGCTTCGCTTCATCGACCCAGGCGAAGAATTTCAGGGCATTAAAGCCCGGGGCGCAAAATACTGAGGCGCCGGCCCGGACTGATGATAATGTTGCTGCGATCAGCCCATGAATATGAAACAGCGGCATAATATTGAGCCCAATATCTTCCGGCTGAATGTTAAGTGATGTTTTGATATGTTCTGCCGAGGTACAGATATTTTTCTGGGCGAGCGGGACAATCTTAGGCCGAGACGTCGTGCCGGAGGTATGTAGCACCAAGCCGCCATCTTCCAGCTCAGCGTAGCCGCCATTGACAGCAGGTTCACCATCTACTTCGCCGATAATTGAAAACAGACCGGCGGGATCGCTCTCAGCCCAGTCGATTTCCAGCACCGGAATATCGCGTTGGCTGGCAACAGCTAGGGCAGGAGAGGTGCTGCCTTTTTCAACCATCAAAGCCTTGGCGTTAAGATCAGAAAGGTAAAAATCAAATTCTTCTTCGCGGTAACTCGGATTAAGCGGCGCTGTCGTGGCGCCGGCGGCAACGGCGATGAAGGCGCTTGCCATTTCAGGGCCGTTCGGCAGTACGATGGCGACTCGGTCGTTACGTCCGATACCACGGGCGTTTAAGGCCGCTACGGTTTTTTCAACGTGATCGAGCAAGCCGCCATAAGTTAGATAGGGACGTCCTGGCGCACCTAGTACGTTAGCGTCCCTCGCGCCTGATTTGATGACCTCAATTATTGTATTCGCCATTGTATGCGATATTCCCCTAGATATTTCGAGATTTTAATGGCGGCAAATTAGCATGAAATTTAGAAGGCGGCGAACAAGAATTGGGATCTGAGAATCAGAAACAGAACCACCAAAGGTGATCCTGTTTCTAATCTAGGTGTAATGTTGGTCCTGGTTAGTTCCAGATGGCAAAAGCCATTGCATTGCCGGTGCCTGCGGCTGAACGGTAGCAGGGAATGTAATCCACCGCGGTTGATTTTAGATCAGTGTCGGCGACAAATCCGGCGAGGGCGATCCAGTTTTTCAGCTCAGACGTGCCTGATACCAGTAAGTCATTCGGTATCGCCAGAATCTTGGCTTCATCGCCGCTTTCGATGGCATCCAGGAACTGCCGGTCAAGCTCTTCGTCGATGGTAAAATGACTGAGCCCGCCGGAACTAAAGCCCGCAACTTTCAAATTGCTGTCCCAGCTATCGACAGCTTTGCGTACTTCCTTGCCGAATTTATAGCAGCGCGCAACGGTTGGCTGATTGGGCGGGAAAAATGTATTGGTAAACACCGGTACATTGGGGATGACGTCGTCACGCATAATTTGACGGTAAATAAAGCCGAAGGCGTGCGGCACACCGCTCCACCAGTGATCATTAATTTCCGGCAGCCGGGTTGATTGGCCGACATCAAACTCATTTTCGATCAGATGTTCGATGATGTGTTTACCCAGTTCCGGGCAGCCGTCATAAACGTCGCCCTGTATGTCCCGGTGCGGCGATGCCAATGCCGGGGTTAAGTTTGGCTTTTTGATCGTCGCTATAGGGAATATTCTCAAGCTTATCACCCCAGAAAACACTAAAGGCCGGCATATTGGTGTTCGTGATAACTTCATTTTGGTCATTGCCGAAAATCACCGCAACATCCGGAGCTGCTGCTTCATAGGCCTGGGCCATATTTTCCAGCCGTTCCATACAGGCAGCATATTTCTCACGCCAGATATCAACCGATACCTGATCGCCAAAATTTCCATCTTTACGTTTTTCCAGCAATTCATCAAAGGTGTAATTATCGCCGCGATAGGGATGTGCAGCCGCAATTTTATCGAATTCCGCGCGTTGGCCCCATTCTTCCGGCGGGGTGGACAGCATTGGGCTATGAGAGGTGCCCATTCCTAAAACAATTTGCGCCATGATTTAGCCTCCGTACATATTAATTAGAGAGGATGACCGTCCCAGTTCGTTTATTAAACTGGAACGGTCGCTCTGCAGGTTTGCGGAAATTAAACCGCTTTACGCAATGGTAGTGGCTTCCAGATCGAGAAGTTTGCTCACCCGATCAAGGCCAGGACCATAATCGAAGCTTTTGCCCGGACCGGCTTTGACCATTTCAGCGTCGCCGGAATGGAGCCGTTCGTAGAGCTGTTGACGCCGGCCATAAGAGTCACCGGTCAGTTCCCAAGCGAGCTTGGTGATTTTATGGCGATCCAAGGCAGAGGAGTTGCGGCCCCGCATATAAGTTTGCAGATATTTCTCGACCTCGGGATTAGCCCAATCTTCGGCGGTGTGATTAAAGATCGTCGAAGATGTGCCGATATGTTCTACTAGATCACAGAACCGTTCTGAGACGCGGGTCACCAAGGAACGGCGGTCAAGGAACAACTCAGGCTGCCAATGGCCACCAGCTGATTTTTGACAATCAACATGACCAGCACGGATGGTTTTTCTGAGCAATGTCAGATAGGTGCACATTTCACCCAAGGCTTGCTGGACATGAGGACGATCTTGAATGCCGGAAGTTTCTGCCAGCATTTTAGCAATCGTCACCAGAGTTTCGAAGCGGACTTCGGTCAGGGCAGATGAGGCGTCTCCCGCCCAGGCCATGACACCGCCTCGGAACAAGCGGTTAGCAGCCAAAGGTTCGCGATAGAGGAAAACACGCTCCCATGGAATAAACACGTCGTCCAAGACTACCAAGGTGTCAATCTCATCGAAACGCGCCGACATTGGATGATCCAAAGGATCGCGATTGGAAAAAATTTCCCGGCAAATTTGCTTCAAGCCTGGTGCATTGGCTGGCACCATAAACCATATAGCGAATTCTTCTTCGTCTTCGGTGAAGGTATGGGTGGGCGAGATCAGAATATCGTTGCAGAATGGCCCAATTGTATTGAAACGGGCACCACGGAGGATAACCCCGTCATCGCGTTCTTTGACGACATGGACACAGCGTTCCGGATCTTGTTTTGGGCTGAGCGATTTATCCATGCAGGGATCATGCAGGGCATGAGACAGGCAGAGATCGTTATCGCGGGCATATTCATAATAATTGATCGCATTTTTCGCTAAATCAGGATTTAGCTTCGCCAATTCGTCATGAATATCGACGTAACCAACCGTCATGGCGGCACAGAAATCAGGTAGACGGCCACACATGCCGTGTACTTGTTCACTCCAAAAGCGGGTATTTTTGTGACGTCGGACCAGATCCTCTTTCTTGGTAGGGCGCAAATAAGAGGTTGAAACCCGAAGACCATTGTCTTCAACATAGGTCATGACATCCTGATGTTTTTCATCATGCTGCATATCGTAAATATCAGCCAGCGTATGCGCCATACCGGAGAAATACGGGTGGGTTGTGACGTTGGTGATTTTTTCGCCGCGGTACCAAATTTCGCGGTCGTCCTGGATGCTTTCGAGAAAAGTTTTTCCGTCCATAATTCCCTGAGCGGGTTTGTCGGTATAAGGCGTGTGTATGATACTTTTTACGTCGTCAGGCATGATTTCCTCCTTTGCCATATTCCAAGAGGTCCCCCCCCTTGGCATTTATTGTTAACCGGGTACAGCTATGGGCGTTCCCGAATATCGTCTAAGTGGCCGTCGCCTGAACCGAAATTCAGGATATCGTTTCGTCTGTTAAACATAAAAAATCGGCCAAAAATGCTCCGATTCCACCATTTATATTAAAATATATAATGATATAACAATTATAAGGTAAGGTATCTAAAATTTGCCGTCAAGTGGCAAAACGAGGCCAATATTTTTGTTGGCAGAAATTTAGAATGAAAATAAATTTTAGCGATTTGTTGACATTTATCCTATATATTGTGCATTATTGAAATAATCGATCAAAATATAGTGTTCCAGGGATATAACCTGAAGGGGTGTGAATGCTATGAAACCTGATCTAAAGCATATCTGTAAAATCAAATTAGGTATTTCCGGAGCCATATTTGCTGCGCTATTTATGGTTTCGCAATTCGCAACCTCGCCGGCGGCGGCACAAGCCAATTGTGGGGAGCGCAAAACAATCGCAAATATTCTGGGTGACCGTTATTCCGAGAAACCTGTTGCGACCGGCATGACACAAGGTGGTGGCGTTGTCGAAGTTTTTGCTGCCCGAAATGGATCCTGGACCATGATTGTCACCATGCCATCGGGCTATGCTTGTTTTATGGCGGCTGGCGAAGATTGGGAAAATCTCTCGGTGTTTGCCCAAGGCACCAAAATCTAACAGTTTAATCAATTTAGTACGCTACATAAGCATTTGATTTCCTTGAATAAGGGTTGAAAATCGCTATGGTTTGCCCAGGTATTATACATGGGTAATAACTAGAGCCACTCCATTAGAGCGCTCCAATTAGGCGATTAATGAAAAGACCTGCAATATTCACCTGGGAATTCAGGAAGCTTACTATTGTTTCATTCGCTGCATTATTAGCAGTGATGATCGGTGCTGCTCCGCACGTGGAGGCGGCGCAGTCGATCTATAATATGGACCGGCTGTTGAATGAGCCGCATCCTTTTGCCAGGCCGCAAATTCAGCCACAACCGCAACCTCAACTTCAGCGCCAGCCGCAACAACCAGTGCCGGCAACTTCAACGCCACCGTCGAAAAATCAAAACGATGATCTTGATTTGGATGACCTTGGACCTGGTGTCGAAGCTGCAGTTGAAGATGTTAATGACCCGCTTGAGCCTTTTAACCGCGTCATGTTCGGTTTCAATGAAGTGCTCGCTAAATATCTAATCGGACCATTGGCGCGGGGCTACAATGCCGCGCTTCCGGACCCTGCTCGAGAGGCGATAAGGAATTTTCTCAGCAATCTAAATGGTCCGGTCGTCTTGGCAAATGATCTGCTTCAGGGCGAACTCAAACGCGGTTATGCCACCACCATGCGCATGCTGATTAATTCCACTGCCGGTATTCTCGGGTTCATCGATATCGCCAAGAATATGGGCTATGAAGAACACAATGAGGATTTTGGTCAAACTTTGGCCGTGTGGGGGCTAGGCGAGGGGTTCTATCTAGTGTTGCCGGTCTTTGGTCCTTCCAATCCGCGTGATGCGCTTGGTAAATTATTGGTCGACCCTTACTTCGACCCCCTCGGCTACTATCTCGACAATACGGACCGAGAAGAAATCGGCTATGCAATATTGGGCGCACGCGGCTTTACCAGCTACGCAGCATTTGTGGATCAGATTGACGAGTTACGTGACAGTTCACTCGATTTTTATGGCGCCATGCGCAGCCTCTATCGGCAACGACGCAATTCGGAAATCAAGAACGGCGGGTTTGACGATTTACCTAATATTGATCCCATCCTCGATAAACGCAGTGTTCCACCGAGATTGCCCAAACCATAAATAGTTTCACCATCTTTCGTCCTTGGCTCTTGTCCTGAGCTCCAATTCGGAGTGTAATTCTCCGATGTTTGATCGGATTAGAACTTCGCTGGCTTTTGCTTTTACCGGTTTGGCTGCGGCGCTCCTGCCTCTACCACTCGCAGCTGAGTTAGTGCCGGTTGATGTTGAACTCGTTCTCGCCATTGATGTCTCGGGCAGTGTTGATTGGCAGGAAGCCGAGCTTCAACGGGATGGTTATATCCAAGTCATTAAGAGCCCTGAATTCGTCAAAGTTATACAGACCGGTTTTCTCGGTAAAATCGCGGTTACTTATATTGAGTGGGCAGGGGATGGTTACCAAACTGAAGTTGTCGACTGGACAGTGATCAAAGACCAGGCTACGGCGGAGGCTTTTGCCAAAAAACTGAAGGCAGCTCCAATAGATACCGGGCCCTGGACCTCGATCAGTGATGTTATTAAATATGTGGTGCCGAAGTTTTTCAATAATAGTTATCAGGGAACGCGGCGTATCTTGGATATCTCCGGTGATGGTCCTAACAATACCGGTACTTTGGTCACCAAAGCTCGCGATGCTGCCGTCAAACGTGGCATCACCATCAATGGCTTGCCGATAATAAATGACCGCCTGCAGCCTTCTGGCCGGCATCAAATTGCTGATCTGGATAAATATTATGCGGCTTGTGTGATTGGTGGCCCCGGCGCTTTTTTAGTTGTTGCTCACAGTTTTAAAGATTTCGCCCGCGCTATTCGCCGCAAAATGATATTTGAGATTGCCGGCATTAAATCTGACAATTGGCGGGCCAAATCAAAAAGATCGCAGTCGCTGATGAAAAATGTTTCACTATTATACCCGCCTGGCTGCGATGTTGGTGAGCGCCGGTTGCAACGCCGCCGCTCATTTGGAGATGAGTTTTAATTTTGTAGTTAATTATGCAAATTTGTAAGCAATTTTACATCTGGCGAATTGTAATAATGTGGACAAAATATCACTTGTATTAACAGGGCGATGCTATTATCACCAGATTCAGAAATTACTAGCCTGGCACTTAAATAAAATCGTTTTTTATCAGAGGCTTAGCATAATTAACGTTTCCTTCAAGATACTGTCAGATAGTAAAAAGACAGGGTTTTTTGTAATTTGGCAGTCTCTATCTGCCTACAGGTACTAAATGTTTAATACGATCCTCATAGCTAATCGTGGCGAAATTGCCTGCCGCGTTATCCGCACCGCCCGACAATTAGGTATCAAAACCGTCGCGGTTTTCTCCGAAGCCGATCAAAATGCGCTGCATGTTGATATGGCCAGTGACGCAGTATTTATCGGCCCGCCGATGGCAGCTGAAAGCTACCTGCGCATTGATGCCATCATGGAAGCAATCGAGGAAAGCGGTGCTGATGCGGTCCATCCGGGCTATGGCTTCCTGTCCGAAAATCCCGAATTTGCCGAACGACTCGATGCTGCCGGCATTACTTTTATCGGCCCGAAGCCGGACGCTATGAGGGTGATGGGCGATAAAATCGAGTCGAAATTGTTTGCTGAAAAGGCTGGAGTGCCGACCGTGCCGGGTCATGCCGAACCGGTTAAAAGTGCTGCGGACGCAAAAAAAATTGCTAAAAAAATTGGCTATCCAGTCATTCTTAAAGCCTCCGCCGGTGGCGGCGGTAAAGGTATGCGGATGGTTGAAAAAGAGGCTGATATCGAAGAAGGTCTGCGCGCCTCAACCGCAGAAGCTGAAAGCAGCTTCGGTGATGGCCGGGTCTTTGTCGAGAAATTCATCACCAATCCGCGCCATATTGAAATTCAAGTGTTGGCCGACAGCCACGGCAATTGCGTTCACCTTGGTGAGCGGGAGTGTTCAATCCAGCGCCGCCATCAGAAAGTAATTGAAGAAGCACCGAGCCCGTTCGTCGATGAGGCGATGCGGGCAGAAATGGGTGCGCAAGCGGTCGCACTTGCTAAGGCGGTTAACTATCAATCCGCTGGTACGGTTGAGTTTATTGTTGATGCCGACAAGAATTTTTATTTTCTCGAAATGAACACGCGGCTTCAGGTTGAGCATCCGGTGACGGAGCTCATTACCGGTCTTGATCTGGTTGAGCAGATGATCAAAGTGGCAGCGGGTGAAGAACTCGAATTCAGCCAGGACGATGTTGAGATAAATGGCTGGGCGATGGAATCACGCCTTTATGCCGAAGATCCGACAAAGGGGTTCCTGCCGGCAATTGGCCGGCTGGTCGAATATCGTGAACCGGTAACCGGCGTATTTGGCACCAGCAAGAACGTCCGCGTTGATGGCGGCGTCAATGAAGGCGACGAGATTACCCGCTTCTATGATCCGATGATCGCCAAGCTCATTACTAATGGTGAATCTCGGGAGGAAGCCATCAAGCATATGCAGCGCGCACTTGAAGAATATTATGTCAGAGGCGTTGGCAACAATCTGGGATTTTTATCGGCGGTGATGGCTCACCCGCGCTTTATCGAAGGCGCTCTGACAACGAACTTTATTGCTGAGGAATTCGGCGAGCGTTTTATTCCGGAAGAAACCGCGCATGAGGATTTTGGTATGCTCGCCGCTATTGCTGCCATGATGCACCGCCGGGAAGTTGAGCGGAACAATCAAATTACAGGGCGGGCGGTGTCAGGCACCACCTTGTCGCGTGAGCAATTTGCTTATGGCGATGAGTGGATGGCAATCGTCAATGGAGAGAGCCACCCCATTCGAATTGCGGTCTCAGACAATCAGAAGGTAGAAATCCACGCCGGCGGCAAAAACTATGTCATAGATTCCGATTGGCGGCCTGGCCGTTCGCTGTTCACCGGCCAAGTTAATGACGAAGAAATATGCATGCAGGTTGAGCGGACCAATACTGGATTTAGAGTCCGCCATGCCGGCTACCAGGGTGAAATACGTATCATGTCATCCTTTGCTGCTGAATTGCTCAACCGGATGCCGGCTAAGAAGGCGGCTGATACTTCGAAGCAATTGATCTCGCCGATGCCGGGGCTGCTGGTTTCGGTTGAAGTTGAAGTTGGCCAAGAGGTAGAAAGCGGTGAAGCGCTGGCGGTGGTGGAAGCAATGAAAATGGAAAATCAGCTGTTTGCCGAGCGTGCTGGAGTGGTTGGTAAAATTCATCTCGAACCCGGTGATAGCCTGGAAGTCGGCCAGATCATTCTCGAATTAGAGTAATTTGGATGCCGCCAAAAGCCGTTCACGTCAGAATTGAAGGGCGCGTCCAAGGCGTCTGGTATCGTGGCTGGACAGTTGATACAGCGAATTCTCTGGGCCTGTCAGGCTGGGTCAGAAACCGGCGGGATGGCTCAGTTGAGGCAGTCTTTAGCGGCGATCCACCAGACGTCGATCAGATGATTGAAGAATGTCACAAAGGGCCGCGCTCTGCCCGCGTCGATCAGGTTTTGGTTGAGCTAGAAGAGGGCGATATTAGCTCCGGCTTTAAACAATTACCAACGGTATAGATATTTACCCCTCCCAAGAATAAACATCCATCAGTGCGTTTACTCGGGCAAGATCCAAAGCTTCATTGGCATGGTCGAGGATCGTCTCAACACTTTCCTCAGCCCCGATGGGTGCAATGCCGATATGGGTGCGCAATTTGATCAGAGTGCCATCTTTCAATTTAAGTACGCTGCCGGAGACTTTGCCATGCAGGCGTTTGATCACAAGCTCAGCTACGCTTACGTCGGTGTAGGGCAGGCAAATCAAAAACAGATCATTATTGATCCGGTATAATTGATCATAAGGCCGCAATTGAGCCGCCAAGGTTGTGGCGAATTCGACCAGTACATCGGCCCGGTTGGCCTCAACGGCCTCTCCATCCTGGCCCGTAAAATCGGAGAGCTCACAGACCGCGACGGTGGCCTCTTGATCCATCCGTTTGACCCGTTCGCGCTCAGCTTCGATATAGTCTCGCATTGCTTTTTCATCACCGGCGCCGGTGAGATCATCAATTTGAGCAACCTGGAATAAAGTTTCCCGCTGCAATTTGAAAACCGTTTCGTTGAAGGCGGCGGCAGCATCCATAAATTCTTTGTATTCCACGGGGGGAAACTTATTTGTCTCGGCTAATTTCTCGGCTAATTGCCGCGCCTGTGTCCGCATGGTCTCCAGGCTAAACCCTAAGGCCGGAAAAGCGGGGCTGTCACCAAAGGCATTTTGCCCGTGACTGTAATACCATTTGCGAAACGGCGTATCGATGGCATCGTCATCAGCCATCACAGACTCACCGTTCATCGCGGCTCCCAAAATTCTGAGGTGCCAATCCTTCAGCCAGGTAATTTGCTCTCCGACCACCGCTTCAAGGCGTTGAAGTTCCTGGCGCAAATTCTTATTGTCGTCACTCATCTACTACTTACTTTCTGTAAAATTTTGAATAAACGTCGCTTTAAGAACAGCGTCGACCTCCGCCATGGAGCAATCAATTCCGAGATCGTGCAAAGACGTGACGCCATGTTCGGCGATGCCGCAGGGCACGATACCGGAGAAATGCTCGAGCTCCGGGTTTACATTAATAGCAATGCCGTGAAAGGTGATCCAATGGCGAACCCGAATACCGATGGCGGCGATTTTCTTTTCCTCGCCGTTATCGAGATCAACCCAAATGCCGACGCGGCCCTCCCGGCGCTCACCGGTGACACCAAATTCAGCCAGACTATCGATGACCCAGCTTTCCAGGTCACGCACAAATTGCCGGACATCGCCGCCGCGTTTTTTAAGATCAAGCATGGTGTAAACCACGCGTTGACCTGGCCCATGGTAGGTATACTGGCCGCCGCGGCCAACTTTATGAACAGGAAAGCGGTCAGCCTCGAGTAGGTCTTCTGCTCGCGCCGAGGTGCCGGCGGTATAGAGCGGCGGATGCTCTAGAAACCACAGGAGTTCCGTTTGACTGCCGTCATGAATACCGGCAACACGCGCTTCCATCGCGGCGTGAGCCGTCTCATAGTCAACGGTCTCAACGCTGGTTTGCCATTCCAGCCCGGTATTTTGCGTTATTGTATCCATCTCACCTGCTGGTTTATTGCTTTCAGCCAGGATATTCAACTATTCTGGCACTTGATGGGCCAGAGAATTAAGTGAGATCACTTGATTAGGGGCAGATGATTTGCTATTCCCCACCCCTCAACATTGGAGCCTGCGGTGCGTTTAGCGGGCTGTTACCAGCCAATGTGATCAAAAAGTGCGGACGTGGCGGAACTGGTAGACGCGCAGCGTTGAGGTCGCTGTCCTCGCAAGAGGGTGGAAGTTCGAGTCTTCTCGTCCGCACCAAATCCCGACAATTGGCAAATTATTCAATAATTGCTAGGCTCCCGTTAATACTTAAAAACAAAAAATTCCTTAGCACCGGAAAATACACTTCGGAGGGAGGAAACATGGGCGATCAGGATATTCACCATAGCCAAATTTTGGAGGCGACCCTGGAGCATACAGATCATGGTATGTCCATGGTTGATGGAGATCTCAAATTTATTGCGCTCAATTCAAAATTTAAGGAACTATTCGGTCTGCCGGACTCATTCAATGTTGGACATACGCTGGCAGATTTCATCCGCCACAATGCCGAAAACGGCGTCTACGGTGATGTCGATGTTGAGGCCAAGGTCAAAGAGCTGGCCGATCCGGCACGGCATTTCAAAAAACGGAAGTTGGAACGTACCCGGCCGGATGGCACCATTATTGAAATCTGCATTATTCCCGTTGAGTCAGGCGGGCAGGTATCAACCTACATCGATGTGACGGAGAGACGGCGCGCCGAGCGAATTTTGCGGGAAAATGAAATGCGCCTACGCGAGATTTTTGAGATCAGTCCCGCTGGCGTTGGCATCTCGGTTGATGGCAAAGCCATTTACGGTAATTCTAAAATGCTTGAGTTGAGAGGGTGTAAAGATTTAGAAGATTTTTATGAGACACCGACTATTGAGGCTTATGCCAATCCGGCTGACCGGGAAAATCTCATTAAAAGAATGGAAACGGAAAAATTTGTCGAGGACTGCGAAATTGAAGTTAAACGCAAGGACGGCAGCACGTTTTGGTCTTTGTTTTCATTATTTCCAATAGAATTTGAGGGCCAAAAGGGTCTCATAAATTGGATTTTTGATATTTCTGAACAAAAGGAAGCTGAAGAAACCCAAGCGCGCCAAAATGAGATAATTGAGGCAACGCTTGAGAATGTCGGGCAAGGTATCGTTATGGTGGATGCCGAAGGTACGACCATCGCCCATAATCATTATTTTGAAGAGATGTTTGATCAAGGCGTCAAAGACTACCCAAATTTTGAAGAGTATACGCGGGTTTATCTAGAGTCAGTTGGTGCCGATTCTGACTCAATCGAAAAATCGTTGCAGTTGTTGCGCGATAATGTCGAGGGGACTTGGGAGCGCCCGTTGCCGGATGGCCGGACTTTCGAAATTTCACATACTGCTATAGAAGGCGGCGGATATGTTCGTAGTTACAACGATATTTCTGAACGTAAAAATGTCGAAAACGAAGTAAAACTAAAAATGCAGGAAGCCGAAGCCTTCAATAAAGTCGCCGTTGGCCGGGAGCTAAAAATGATTGAACTGAAGAAAGAAATTAACGAACTCAACGAAGAGCTTGGCAAAGCGGAAAGATATCAGATCGTGAGCTAAGAAGTTTAACCGGGAAAATTAATCTCATACCCCTCGGGAATATTCAGCCATTTTGTTGTGGTCCTGGATAATCTTTGATTTCAGCCTGCATGGCCTCTTGTACTTTCGGCCGCGCTTTGACGCGCTCGGCGTAGGCAACCAAGGTAGGCCACGCGCTCATATCGAGATCGACAAATTTTGCCCAATTGAGAATGGTAAAACAATAGGCATCGGCGACGGTGAATTGATCACCAAGTAAGTAAGGCTGGGCAGCCAAATGCTCGGTTATATATTCAAAACGTCCTTCAAGTTTATTGACAGCAGCTGAGCGCAAATCGTCCGGCAGATTAGAATTAAACAGTGGTGTATACCCACGGTGCAATTCCGCCGAGGTAAAGCTCAGCCATTCGGCTACACGGTAGCGCTCAATGCTGCCGATGGGCGGAATGAGATTGGCATCCGGCACGAGGTCAGCGATATATTGCACCATCGGAGCACCCTCGGTGAGTATCTGCCCATCATCCAATTCTAAGACCGGTACATAGCCTTTAGGATTGATCTTTCTGAAATCTGCGCCGCTGGCGGTCGTTAGAGTTTTTAAATCAACCCATTCGAGCTCAAATTCGAGACCAGTCTCACGCAGAACGATATGGGGCGACAGCGAGCAGGCGCTGACATCGTAGTAAAGTTTCATGGCATCAAATTAGAATTTCAAATTGATTAGTCAAAGCATTTGTAATCTTGATCACAGATCGGCAGCTTCTGCTCGGCGCGTTTCATCAAAACTGTAATTACCTGATTGCGAATTTTGGTCAACTCTCCACTCGCCTGCATCTTTTTAAAGACAGCCGAAATTTTCGGCACGAGAGCGACATGCTTGTTATTGAGGTAATGATATAAATTAAAACGCATTATGGCTGGATTTAGTTCTTTAATTTTTTTTATACCCAGTTGCTTCATTTGATAGATGCCATTGAGACGCGGCGAAACGATTATATCAAAGCGTTTTTTGCGCAGCATCTGGAACATGGTTTGGTAATCACTAACAGCTAGGGAATTCATGCTGACCGTATTGTTCTCCGCAAATTTGATGCCACGGATATAGCCAATTCGATACGGGCGTAGACTCTCCCAGCCGTCGACTTTAAAGCTTTTGGCTAGGGTAAATACCGTGCCTTGTATATAGTTTATGGCCGGGTGGATCTGTATCAGATTGTGATATTTGGCGGCGATACCGTTGATACGTTGGACTTCGCCATCCACCTTGCCGCTATTGGCGAGGCGTAGCGCCCGCTCACCGGGAAATTTCCTTATTTGAACATCTATCCCGATCCGCTTGTAAGCCCGGCGGGTAATAACTTCGCTGGTGACGGTATCAATTGTGTTGGGCGGCGTTACCAAGACCAATTTTGATTGTGCATGAGCGTCTTTGAGTATTGGCGCAGAGTTAAGTACCGCCAGAAAAATTATCCAACAAAATAGACTATGAGTATATTTCATAAGATTAACTCCCGAATTGACGCTTTGTAGAGGGCGGTGAATGTTATCTTATGTTGGGGATGAAAGGCTAACTTAAACTGCGCAGAGCTTTGCCGACAATTTTTTCAATCGCGCCTGAAGTTCGCATCTTCTTGAGGATAGCCCCGAGCCGGGGCGCAAGGTCCCGGTTTTTGTTGTGGAGAAAGTGATAGCCTTTAACTTTGGGCAGCCCACTGTCAATCCTTTTCACACCGGCCGGTAGGAATGATTTCCAGATACTCTGCTTTGTGCGGAAAAATTCAAAATCGAAAATGACATCAACACGGTTCTGCAAGAGCAGACGAACGGCATGTTTTTCGTTGTTGAAAAAAATTTGTTTCATCCCATTCGTTATTTTTTTTGTTATCAAAACACCTTTCCGCAGGCCGATCTGATATTTCTTAAATTGTTTGAAATGTGTGATCGGCTCGGAAATTTTATGAGTATAAACCGAAAAATTCCCAATCAATATTGGCGCTTCGACCATCACCAGATTTGGATACTGTTTGGCAATTTCTCGGGTGCGAATCAATTCGCCGTCATAATCGCCGGAGATAGCGCTAAGTAATGACCTTTTAACGGGATTGTGCTCAAAACGAACTTTCAATCCAGCCTTTCTGTAAGCCTCTTGCATGACGTATTTTGCCAGAAGATTGATCGTGTGTTTTTCCCCACAAGTAATTACGTAGGAATCCTTCGCCATCGTGTTTGATGGCAAAGCAAAAACGGATAGGGTCATAAATAACCCTATAATAGTATTAAGAGCCCCATTTCTCATCTATTAAACAGATAATGATTTATTAGAATTATTCAAGTGCGCATTTTGTCTCAGGGTAAACTTGGAAATTTTGCCCAAAAATTTTAAGTGAGTCCTGGAAGGCATTGATGTTTTTAGTGCATAATCAATGCATTAGTAGTGAATAAGTTACAGGAGAGGCCCGTGGCCGACAAACTAGACCAAGAAGCACTTGATTATCATCGCTATCCGACGCCGGGTAAAGTCGCAGTGGTGCCAACCAAGCCGCTTGCTAATCAACACGATCTCTCCTTGGCGTATTCACCAGGCGTTGCTGCGGCTTCGATGCTGATCTATGAAGATCCCACCGAAGCCGCCAATATGACCTCCCGGGCCAATTTGGTTGCAGTCGTTACCAATGGTACAGCGGTATTGGGGCTCGGCAACATTGGGGCGCTGGCTTCAAAACCCGTAATGGAAGGTAAGGCCGGCTTATTTAAAAAATTTGCCGGCATTGACGTATTCGATATTGAAGTAGATGAAACTGAACCGGAAAAATTTGTCGATATTGTCGCTGCACTTGAGCCGACTTTCGGCGGCATCAATTTGGAAGACATAAAGGCACCTGAATGTTTTGTCATTGAAGCCGCCCTTAAAGAGCGCATGAACATTCCTGTCATGCATGACGATCAGCACGGCACGGCGATTATTGTCGGTGCGGCAATCCTTAATGGACTCAAAGTCGTCGGCAAGAAAATCGGCGATGTTAAGCTGGTTGTGTCTGGAGCGGGATCGGCGGCGCTGGCCTGCCTCGATATGCTGGTAATGCTTGGCATTAAAAAGAAAAATATCTTTGTCTCGGATATCGCTGGCGTGATCTATGAAGGCCGCACCGAAGAGATCAATGATTACAACATTCGCTATGCGCAAAAAACCAAAGCCAGAACGCTGGACGATATCATTGATAAGGCGGACGTATTTTTAGGTCTTTCGGCACCGGGTGTACTTATGCCCGAAATGGTCAAAAAGATGGCCAAGCGCCCTTTAATTTTAGCGTTGGCTAATCCGGAGCCGGAAATTCGGCCGGAAGCGGTCAAAGAAGTACGTGATGATGCGGTTATGGCGACGGGCCGGACCGACTATCCCAACCAAGTTAACAATGTCCTGTGCTTTCCGTTTCTATTTCGGGGCGCACTTGATGTTGGCGCCACGGCTATCAACGATGAAATGAAGATGGCTTGCGTGCATGCACTGGCGAAATTAGCAGAAGCTGAATCCGACGAGACCGTGGTCCAAGCTTATGGTCTGCAAGAGTTAAACTTTGGCCCTGAATATCTCATTCCGAAACCCTTTGATCCACGGTTAATGCGGGAGATCGCGCCGGCAGTGGCTAAAGCGGCAATGGACTCGGGGGTAGCGACGCGGCCAGTTGAAGATTTTAAAGCTTATCAGCAAAAAATGCATGAGTTTGTCGTCCGCTCCGGCTATGTGATGAAGCCGGTATTTGATCAGGCACGGGAAAATCCCAAACGTGTTGTCTATGCTGATGGAGAATCTCAACGGGTACTGCGCGCGGTGCAAAATGGTGTCGATAGTTTGTTTGTCAAACCGATCTTGATTGGCCGGCGAAATGTCGTCGCTCTGCGTATAGAGCAGCTTGGCTTGCGGCTGAAAATGGATGAGGATTTTGAACTCGTCGATCCCGAACGTGATGACCGTTACCGTGAATATTGGGAACTTTATCATTCTTTGATGAGCCGCCACGGCACCTCGATCAACGAAGCGCGCACCATCGTTCGCACCAATACCACAGTCATTGCGGCCTTGATGGTTAAGCGCAAGGAAGCCGATGCGTTGCTCTGTGGCGCCACTGGCCGCTATACCGATCATTTGCCGCATCTATTTAGGATAATTGGCCTGAAGCCTGAAGTTAGCAGGGCGGCTTCGATGAGTATGTTGATCCTCTCCAGCGGCATTTATTTCCTCGTGGATCCGTACGTAAATCCGGGGCCCACCGCTGAACAGATTGCTGATTTTACTGTGTTGGCGGCGCAGGAGGTCCGGCGCTTCGGCATTACACCAAAAGCTGCTTTGCTGTCACATTCCAACTTCGGCAGTTCCAATCGGCCGACCGCCCGGAAAATGCGGGACGCAGTTGATCTCATTCGCAAACTTGATCCGGACCTTGAAGTCGATGGCGAGATGCATGCCGAAACCGCTTTGTCTGAAGAGTTGCGTGAAAAACTGGTCTCAGATTCCAAATTGTCTGGTTCGGCTAATTTGCTGGTGATGCCATCGCTGGATGCCGCAAATATTTCCTACGGTTTGGTTCGCATGCTGGGCAATGGCATGGCGATTGGTCCTTTATTGCTCGGTATGAAACAGCCAGTACACATTCTCCAAGAAGGAGCGACCGCGCGCGGCATCATCAATATGACGGCAATGGCCGTTGTCGAAGCGCAGGGCGAAACCGATGGTGAGTTGCCCTTATGATGGATGCCGGTGATGGATGAAAATATCATTGGCGTACAGGAATCAGGTGCGGCCGATGAACTAACGTCTGAATTTGTCGCTTCGATAAATCTTGCACTTGATCAAAATGAAACCGCTGAAGCTAAAAATTTAGCACAATCGCTGCATTACGCTGATCTTGCCGATCTGCTGGAAAATCTAGCTCATGCGCAACGGCAGGAACTTGTCGAAGCGCTGCGCAGTGATTTCGATCCTAATGTCCTGGCCGAACTTGATGACACCATCCGGGAACGCGTTATTGACCAGCTCGGTCTATCACATGTTGCCGAAGTAGTTGCCGGGCTGGAAACTGATGATGCCCTAGAAGTTGTCGAAGAGCTTGAGCCCCAGGAACAACGCGAAATCCTCGAAGCCTTGCCGGTTGGTGAGCGGGAGCTCATTGAAGAAGGACTCTCTTATCCCGAAGACAGTGCCGGGCGCCTTATGCAGCGCGATGTCGTTGCCGTGCCGATGGATTGGACGGTGGGTCAGGCAATTGACTATATGCGGGATAGCGAAAAACTGCCGACGGACTTCTTTGATATTTTCCTGGTCGATCCGCACCACAATCCGGTCGGCACCGTGCCGCTGAGCCGGATGATGCGCGCCCGCCGGGAGATAAAGCTGACGCAGGTTATGCGCAAGCACATCAAGATTGTGCCGGTAACCATGGACCAGGAAGACGTCGCCTATTTATTCCGCCAGCGCGATTTGATCTCAGCTCCGGTGGTAGATGAAAGTGACCGGTTGGTCGGTGTCATTACTGTCGATGATATCGTTGATGTTATCGATGAGGAACATGAAGAAGATATCATGCGCTTGGCCGGTGTGGGTGAGGAAGATGATCTCTATTCCGCTGTCATCGATACCATGAAATCCCGCTTTTCCTGGCTGCTGATCCATCTTGTGGCAGCCATTATCGCGGCGTACGTCATTAGCTTTTTTGCCGGCACCATCGAAGAAATGGTGGCCTTAGCCGTCCTGATGCCGATTGTCGCCGCCATGGGCGGCACGGCCTCGGTACAGACCTTGACTGTCGCCGTTCGAGCTTTGGCGATGAAAGAGCTGACCATGGCCAATGCTTACCGGACCATTGGCAAGGAAGTGGCGGTCGGGGTTTTAAACGGTGCCATTTTCGCTGTGCTGATTGGTGCCGTGGCCTGGGGCTGGTTCGGCAGTCCGGCTTTGGGCGGCGTTATTGGTTTGGCGATTATTATCAATCTTATTGTCGCCGGCTTTGTCGGCAGCTCACTGCCTATTTTATTGCAGCGCGTGGGATTTGATCCGGCGGTGGCTTCCAGCGCCTTCCTCACCTCGATCACCGATGTTGTCGGTTTTTATGTTTTCTTAGGCCTGGCCGCGAGCCTGCTGCTTTAAAAGTTAATTTTTTCAAAAGTGACAGGCACCTTTCGAAAAATTAACCTTTTAGTTTCGCCACAGATGCAATTTGGTCTCGCGGGTATCCTCGACCTCGATTGTTTGATCCGCCGGGTGATCCGGCACGACAAAGGAGTTGCTGATAAAGAGGGTCTCCGCTTTCATCTCGGCTTTGACTTTATCAAAGAGTTGCGGCATCGGCTCAGGTGACAAAAACGCATAAGCGACATCGAAGCCGGATAAGTCTTCCTTCCAGAAATCGCCATAAATTAGATTGAGATTGCGCGTGGCGGTCAGCAAGCGCCGGAGCCAGGCGAGGGCATAGGGCACAGGCGCCGACTCGATGCCGGTAAAAGTCATGTCCGGTCGCTGGCGGGCCAGATACAACAAGGCGCCTCCGATGCCGCAGCCGATATCAATAAACTGTCCGCCTTTTTCCTCAGGCAACAGCTCTTGAAGAGCTGTCCAGGTCGTCCGGTTGGTGAGATAGAGCGGCACCCGGTTACGCGCGGTATTCCAATAGACCAGGAGCAACGCCACAAAGACCAGCAGAAATACCCAGGGCGGCACTTGCCAAGCGGTGGCGATCAAGGTCGCGGGTGGCAGGATGATTTGCACCGGCAGCCACCATCTGGCGAGGCCCATCCGGTGGCCGATCACGGCTGCAACTACGCCCTGCACCAGGAGCGTGATCAGCGGATGAATGCTTTCACCGGTGATGGCGGCAGCTGTCAAAGCGCCGGCAAAGGCGATGGCAAAGCCGATTATTTGCGACAACAATACCCGGAACAGCGGGGTCGAAAACCAGGAGGGCGGGGCGGTATGGTTCGACTCGTCCATTATATTAGCCCCAGGAACTGACGGACTTCATCACGCAGCAAAGCGCGGACAATAATGTAAATACCGAGCAAGGCCAGGCCAATGAAAAACACCCGGCGGAATTGAGCTTCGGGGATACGTTTTCTGATTTTCTGGCCGAACCACATACCGGCAAAGGCAGGGGCCAAGGCGATCGTTGAGAGGATCACGGTTTCAAGTGGCAGCAAATCATGTCCGCCAAGCGCCACAGCGAGACCAATGGTGGCGGCAGTGAAAACGACACCCATGGCCTGAATAAGCGTATCCCGCGCCATTCCAACCGCCTGCATATAAACCACACCCGGCATGATAAACGAGCCGGTGAGGCCGGTCAGAAATCCGCTGAAGATACCAACAATCGGCGATAACCAGCTCTCATGTTTGCCGGGAGGGGGAATTTGCGGCGTGAATAAAGAGACACCGGCGTAAGAACAGATCGAAAGACCCAATAGACCGGACAATAAAGCCGCTTCAGATTTCGCCAAAATACCAGCAGCAAACCAGGTGCCGATCGCCGCCATAATCATCATCGAGGCAAACTTTTTAGTGACGAACTTAAAATATCCGCCGACCAGACCTTGCAGAACATTGGTGCAGAAAGTTGGGATGATGATAATCGCCATGGCGTCTTTGAGGCCCAGGGTTGCCGTCAGCAAAGCCAGGGACACCGACGGCAGCCCGAGCCCGATCACGCCCTTAACGGAGCCGGATATTAAAAACGTCACGGTGATAATCAGCAGGGTTTCAGTTGACGGCATCAGCGAACTTACGAGTTGATATTACGTTCGCCATAGTGCCGGGCGTACCAGTATTCGTCTAGCTCATATTCTCGCATTGGCTTAAGACAAAATCCCATGTTAAGAGTGATGGCCAGGGATAGGGGGAAATGAATATGTTGAAAGCTGCTGTAAATGATCTTGGCTGGTGGAGTTCGTGCAATGCCGCAAGATCGTGATGATGGTCAGAATGCCGTTGAGGAGGAGTACGCCGTGTTGGGTAGCGGTGAGGGCCCCGGACCCGACGGGCCCCTTTCCAGTAAACGACTAATTGCCCTGATCGCAGGTCCAGCACTGGCTATACTTATCCTTTTGCTGCCGGCTCCCGCAGAAATGAAACTGGAGGCATGGCGGCTCGTGGCGCTCGCGGTTTGGATGGTAATCTGGTGGCTCGGAGAGGCTGTACCAATTCCGGCAACCGCGCTCCTGCCGATCCCGATGATGCCTTTATTAGGTATCGCCAAAATGAAACCGGTGGCGGCGAATTACGGCCATACACTGATATTCCTCTTTCTCGGTGGTTTTTTGCTGGCGGCGGCGATGCAGCGCTGGGGATTGCACAAACGTATTGCCCTCAAAATTGTAAGTATCGTTGGCACAGGTCCGGGCGGCATAATTGTCGGCTTTATGGCGGCGACGGCATTTCTATCAATGTGGATTTCCAACACGGCGACGACCGTTATGATGTTTGCGGTCGGACTCTCAGTCATCGAGTTCATTTCGCAGAAAACAGAGGATAAGGCCGTGGTCCGCAATTTCGGCGTTGCCTTGATGCTGGGGATTGCCTATTCAGCCTCGATTGGTGGCGTTGGCACGCTAATCGGCACTCCACCCAACGCCTTGCTCGCGAGTTTCCTGCAAAGCACTTACAAGATTCAAATCGACTTTTTCACCTGGATGCAGTTGGGAGTCCCGGTGGTCTTAGTTATGCTGCCGATTGCCTGGCTGTTGCTGACGCGGGTGATTTTTCCGGTCCGTGAGCTGAATATTGGTGATGCCGGGGGTATCATCAAAGACGAGCTCGCTGCCCTTGGTGGCATGTCTAAAGGCGAGAGATCGGTGGCGATAGTATTTGCGTGCGCTGCGTTCGGTTGGATTTTCCGCAAACAACTTGCCGGTATGACCGGTCTGCCAATTAATGACACGGCGATTGCGCTCATTGCCGCCAGTGTATTATTCGCTTGGCCGATCTCCCGAGAGAAAGGTTATTTTGCATTGGATTGGGAAGCTGCCCGTAATGTCCCTTGGGGTGTCTTGCTGCTGTTCGGTGGCGGCTTGGCGCTAGCTAGTGGATTTAAAAGCACCGGTCTTGCCCATTGGATTGGCGGGCAGGTTTCAGGCTTCGAGGTCAGTACCTGGGTATTGGTCTTCATTGTCACAGTAGCGATTGTTTATCTCACCGAAATTACTTCTAATACCGCTTCGACGGCAACGTTCCTGCCTATCCTAGGTGCGGTGGCCGTAGGGCTCGGCCTTGACCCCCGCATGCTGGCGATTCCGGTTGCCTTAGGGGCCTCGATGGCTTTCATGATGCCAGTGGCGACACCACCAAACGCCATTGTCTTTTCCTACGAGGGAATGCGGCTCGGCGATATGGTGCGGGCCGGCTTCTGGCTTAATATCATCGCCATCATTGTCAGTTTCGGCGCCATGTTCCTGCTGGCGCCGGTGGTGTTTGGGCTTTAAAGGAAAAAATGGTCGGGAAGAGAGGATTCGAACCTCCGACCCCGTCGTCCCGAACGACGTGCGCTACCAGGCTGCGCCACTTCCCGACTTATTTGGACCGCTTTAATAGGCTCTACGAGTATAGAAATCAATAGCGACGATGAGTGCGGTTTTTTATTGCCATCTTCAAAAATTGCTATTTCACCAGGGTGCCTATACTTGGTGGCGCACTCACAAGTTTCCTTATCTGAAGAGATTTTCCCCAGCCCAAAAGCAGAAATATTAAGGTCACGATAACGAGCGTAACAATGATAGATTTCAATTGTTTGCCAATAGATATATCCGACCGGTCTATTACGCGTTTTGAATGCCGTTTAGTATCTGAATTCCATTCGTAAGACCATTTTCTGAAGCGTGCGATATATAACAAAAGACAGGCGACAAAAAATGCGCTGAATATCATATTAAATTTTGAAAATTCAGAAATAAGATTTAACGACAAATAGCCACCAGAGAAGGCTCCGGTCGTGGTAATAGCGAGGTGCCCGAGTAAGGGTCGAAAGTCACCATCAATATATATCGCGGCAAGCCAGCCAACGACCTGCCCAATAGAGATTAGAATAAACATATCCACTGCATGCATCAGCCATTCTCCGGAGTTATTATTCGAAATAACTCTTCTGAACATCATACACGGATTTGTGATTTAGGTGAGATATTCGCGGTGGCTTCCGTGTTGCCCGGACGCTTTAGTAAGCCCGGTGAATACAGAAATCAATGGCGTCGATGAGGGCTTTTTTCTCCGCCCCGTCTTCGAAGATGCCCATGGCGTCTCGGGCAATGGCACCATAATGCCGGGCGCGCTCGACAGTATCTTCCAAAGCGCCATGCTTAACCATGAGTTCGATGGCATGTTCGAGATCGCCGTCAGATTGGTCTAGCTCTTCCAGCGTGCGCCGCCAGAAAACCCGCTCGTCATCATCACCGCGGCGAAAGGCCAGGATGACCGGCAGGGTGATCTTGCCTTCCTTGAAATCGTCACCGACAGTTTTACCCAAATCAGCCTGCTTGGCGGAATAATCCAGCATGTCATCAATCAGCTGAAAGGTAATGCCGAGATTCATGCCAAAAGTTTCAAGTGCGTCTTCTTCAACCTTGGGCCGCTCAGCTACCAATGCGCCAATGCGGCAGGCGGCCGAAAATAATTGCGCGGTTTTGGATTTAATCACTTCGAGATATTGGGTTTCGCCGGTTTCAGTGTCGTTGGTCGTCGTCAGCTGCAACACCTCACCTTCGGCAATTACCGAGGAGGCCTTGGAAAGTACCGCCAGAACTTCCAGGGAGCCATCAGCAACCATCAGCTCAAAGGCGCGGGAAAACAGAAAGTCACCGACCAAGACGCTGGCCTGATTACCCCAGACCGCATTAGCTGAGGCTGCACCGCGCCGGAGCGCGCTTTCATCGACCACATCATCATGCAGCAGCGTTGCCGTGTGAATAAACTCAACACAGGCGGCGAGGCCTTTATGGCGTTCGCCGCTATAGCCGCACATGCGGGCTGATGCCAAAGTCATCATCGGGCGCAGACGTTTGCCGCCGGCTGAAACGAGATGTCCGGCCAGTTGTGGAATGAGCGCGACCGGGCTATCCATCGAATGAACGATCAGCGTGTTAACATCCTTGATGTCATTCGCAGTAAGTTCAATAAGCGGCTCCAATGACGGACTTTGCCGGCCCGATCCGCTTTCTAAATTTACGACAACTCCCAAGGGCTTAAATTCCTTTGGCCTGAATAATTTGTTAGTGTTGTTTAAGCATAGGTGGCGAACTCCCCCCTGGTCAAGACCGGATAAGCGGTACATTATTGGTATGAAACAATAAAATGTGAAGATTATGATAGAACTGCTGCGCACCAATGATCCTGTACTTATTTCCTGGCTGACGGCCATTTTGGCCGAGGCCGGTATCGAGATTATGGTGTTCGATGCCCATACCAGTATTCTCGAAGGCAGCGCCAACGCGATCCGGCGGCGGGTCATGGTGATTGATGATGATTTTGTCCGGGCCAAGCAAATTTTTGAAGCCGGCATCGAAGAATTAGAAGGCGGCGTCAGCGCCTATGAATACCCCGAGTAATTCCTATCAGCTGTTAGGTGGTAAGTTGACGATGCTGTCAGCTGGTGGCGGCTACCGGGCAGCGATTGATCCGGTAATGCTGGCAGCCGCCATCCCGGCAAAAGCCGGCGATCACATTCTCGATGTAGGCTGTGGTACGGGTGCGGCGGCGATGTGTCTGACGACGCGCGTGCTAGACGTTCAAGTTACCGGCATGGACCAGCAGCACTCATTGGTTGAGCTGGCGGAAGAAATTGCACAGCTGAACGGTTTGTCTAAACAGGTTGGGTATCACTGCGCTGATTTGCTCGATTTCAAGGCTGCAGCATTTGACCATGTTATGGCTAACCCGCCTCATCATAAAAAAGGCAGCGGTAATCCGTCACCCGATCCATTGAAGGCAGCCGCTAATATCGAAGGCGAAGCGGCACTCGATGAGTGGGTCGGGTTTTGTTTCAAGATGGTAAAAGAAGGTGGCAGCGTCACTTTTGTCCATCGCTATGACCGCTTGGATGAGTTGGTTGAGTTGATGGCGGCAGAGGACCGGGCGGTTTCCGGGTTTCCCCTCTGGCCAAAAGTTAAGGGGGAGGGTGCCAAGCGCGTGCTGGTGCAAGCACGAAAAGGTGTCCCGGGTGACATTCGGATAACTGACGGGATGGTCATGCACACCGAAGAAGACACTTATACCGCTGAGGCTCACGCTATATTGCGCGAAGCTGCGGTCCTAAAACTCTAAGCACCCTTGCGGCTCCCGGTCTCTCGACCTACTTTAGATTGATGATTAGAAAATATTTGGAAAAATGGCGGGTACCGGGCTTTCGTAACCCGAAGCCGGTAGTTGCCGTGGTCAGGCTTTCTGGTGTGATTTCGGACCGCTCCGGCATTGGCCGCTCAGGGCTATCGGCAGCGGGATTGATGACGGTCCTGGAAACCGCTTTTAAAATGCCCAATCTTAAAGCGGTCGCCTTGGCGATCAATTCACCGGGCGGCTCACCGGTGCAATCCTCGCTCATTGGTAAGCGCATTCGCGCCTTGGCGGAAGAGCATGAGGTGCCGGTCATTGCTTTTGCCGAAGATGTTGCGGCTTCCGGTGGCTATTGGCTGGCTTGTGCGGCGGATGAAATTTATGCCGACGATTCGTCAGTTATCGGTTCAATCGGCGTCATATCGGCAGGGTTTGGCTTTCAAAATGCAATTAAAAAACTTGGTGTTGAGCGCCGCGTTCACACTGCCGGTGAGATGAAATCAACTCTCGATCCGTTTTTGCGGGAAAATCCTGACGATGTTGAGCGCCTGACGGAGTTGCAACAAGATGTCTTTGATGCCTTTAAGGAAATGGTGCGCGAGCGCCGTAAAGATAAACTTAAAGCTTCCGAGGACGAAGTATTCACTGGTGCCTTTTGGACGGGACGCCGCGCTCTTGAGATGGGATTGATCGACGGTCTTGGTGAGCTTACCGCTGTTATGCAGGAGCGCTACGGCGACAAAGTCCGCTTCCGCCCGGTTGAGCAACGCCAAAACTGGCTCAAACAAAAACTTGGTTTTGGTATGACGGCTAAGAATTGGCCGTCTTCCAGGGGTGCAATGTCTTCGATTGCTGATGAAATTCTGGTGGCGATTGAAGAGCGCGGTCTGTGGCAAAAGTTTGGTCTTTAAAAGCGAGGTAAAAGCCAGGTAAATGGTTGACCTGGCCAGCCTTCTCCCTCTACAACCTTGACCATGTTAGGATTTAGCTTACCGAAATTAATCGTTCTCGTCGTCATCATTGCGGCGATCTGGTATGGCTTTAAATTTTTTAGCCGTGGCCAGTCCCTCACCAAACAGAATCAGCCGGGTGATGATACCGATACCGTCGTTCCAGATGCTGTCGATATGGTTAAATGTGCAACCTGTGGTGATTTTGTGCCGGCCAAAGACGCAAGATCGTGCGGTAAAGAGGGCTGTCCATATCCCGGGGGGTAAGTGCTGCCATGTCTGATGTCATCGATATGCATCATGTCGCCATGGCGACTGCGGATTTAGAAACCACCATTAAATTTTATACCGATATCGTTGGCCTGAAAGCCGGGCCAACGCCATCTTCCAGCCGGCCCCTGCAATGGATGTATGCCGGCGACATTCCAGTGCTGCATATTTTTCAGCCTAAAGAACACCGCGCCGATTCGGATGATGATTTGTATGGCGTTGCTCATTTTGCACTGCAGATTGCCGATTTCGATCAAGCCAAAGCGCGCCTCGAAAAAGATGGTATCGACTACGCGGTCAATATTATGGAATCGAGAAATGCCCGGCAGCTATTCTTTGATGGTCCCGATGGCGTGCGTATTGAATTGATTGAATTAAGATAACAACTTCAGTAAAACGCCGTCTTGACCCAAGCGCCATTGCCAAGTATCTAACGCTCACTCTAGATTTCAGCGATTTATTGGTGGATTTGCTATGGGGGATAGCCCTCAAAAAGGCCAGAAAAAAGGGCAGGATTTTCAATCCCTTATTCTAAAGTTGCAGACCTATTGGGCTGACTATGGCTGTGTCTTGCTGCAGCCCTACGATATGGAGATGGGGGCAGGGACTTTTCATCCGGCCACGACCTTGCGTGCACTCGGTCCAAAGTCTTGGAATGCGGCTTATGTGCAGCCCTCCAGGCGTCCTACCGATGGGCGCTATGGTGAGAATCCGAACCGGCTCCAGCATTATTATCAGTATCAGGTTATCCTGAAACCAAGCCCGGCTGATGTGCAGGAGCTTTATCTCGAGAGTCTCTATACCCTCGGCATTGATAAAGACCTGCATGATATCCGCTTTGTTGAAGATGATTGGGAAAGCCCGACCTTGGGCGCCTGGGGTCTCGGCTGGGAAGTTTGGTGTGACGGCATGGAGGTTAGCCAGTTCACCTATTTCCAGCAGGTTGGCGGCATCGATTGTGAACTGGTGGCTGCTGAACTGACCTATGGCCTTGAACGCCTCGCCATGTATATCCAAGGGGTCGAGAACGTCTACGACCTCGACTGGAACGGTAAGGGCGTGACCTATGGCGATATTTATCTTCAAGCCGAGCAGGAGTTTTCCGCTCATAATTTCGAACACGCCAATGTTGAGATGCTGACCCGTGAGTTTGAAGATGCCGAACAGGAATGCATGAGCCTGCTTGAGCACAAACTGCCGCTGCCGGCCTATGACCAATGTATCAAGGCCTCGCACCGTTTTAATTTGCTCGATGCAAGAGGCGTGATTTCCGTCACCGAGAGGCAGGCCTATATCGCCCGCGTCCGTGCGTTGTCTAAAGGCTGCTGCGAAGCCTGGCTCGAAACGCAGGAGGAGGGTGAGTGATGTTTAAAAAGACCCTCCCCATCCCAACCTTCCCCCGCCCAATAAATTGGGGAGGGAAGGAGCTATTGTTGATACGTATTCAATCTAATTCCCTCCCTCCTTGCGGGGGAGGGTTAGGGTGGGGGGTATCTCATGGCTGAACTCCTCCTCGAAATTCTCTCAGAAGAAATCCCGGCCCGGATGCAGGCGCGGGCTGCCGATGATCTCAAGCGATTGGTCGGTGATGGACTGAAAGAGGCCGGATTGGACTTCCAGAGTTCGGAAACATATGTCACGCCGCGGCGTTTGACGCTGGTCGTTGATGGCTTGCCGATCGAGACGAATGCGGAAACCCATGAGGAAAAAGGTTTTGCGAAAGGTAGCTCGTGACAGCATTGACCACGAAGATATTAAAATAAAAGAAGATAAAAAAGGCGAATATTATTCTTTTGAGGTCTTGCTCACGCCGCGACCAGCAACGAGAGTCATTCAAGACTCAATTGAAAATGCTTTAAATGAATTGCCGTGGCCAAAATCTATGCGCTGGGCTGACCATGCTGAACGTTGGGTAAGGCCGATACAATCTTTGCTTTGTATTTTTAATAAGGAACCCGTGTCATTAATCCCATTTGCCGGAATTGACTCAGGTGCGATAACTTTTGGACATCGTTTTTTAAGCTCTGCCCCAATAACCGGTATTACTGATTTTCAAAGCTACAAAAAGTCTCTCGAAACAGGTCATGTGCTGATCGATCCCCTGGAGCGCCGGGCGGCGATCAAAGGTGATGCCGATGCTCTGGCGGCCAAAGCCGGGCTTAAGATGATTGATGATCCAGCGCTTTTGGATGAAGTTGCTGGGCTGGTTGAATGGCCAGTCGCCTTGATGGGCTCCATAGATGATGAGTTCATGGAAGTGCCGCCGGAAGTGCTGACCACGACCATGCGCAAGAACCAGAAATATTTCGCGCTCGAAGACTCCAAAGGCAAGCTCGCGCCGAAGTTTATCCTCGTTGCCAATAAAGAAACGCCTGACGGCGGTGCGGCGATTGTTGCGGGCAACGAGCGGGTTCTTAGGGCACGTTTGGCCGATGCAAAATTCTTCTGGGATCAGGACCGCAAACAGACGCTGGCCTTCCGCACGCCGCTGTTGGAAGAAATTACTTTCCACGCCAAGTTGGGCTCACTTGCCGAAAAAATTGACCGGGTTGAAGCCTTGGCAGCGGATCTCGCCGATGTGGTTGGCGCCGATAAAGATCATGTGCGTTCCGCAGTCAGTCTTTCCAAGGCGGACCTGGTTTCCGGCATGGTTATAGAGTTTCCCGATTTGCAAGGCACCATGGGCCGCTATTACGCGCTCAATGATGGTGAGAGCCCGGACGTCGCCGATGCCATCGCCGAGCATTACTCACCACAAGGTCCTTCGGATGATTGCCCCACCGCACCCGTCAGTGTCACCGTCGCTCTGGCGGATAAGATCGATACGCTGGTGGGATTTTGGGCGATTGATGAAAAACCGACCGGCTCGAAAGACCCCTATGCTTTGAGAAGGGCAGCCTTGGGTGTGATCCGATTGGTGATCGAGAATAATATTAGAATGCCGCTTCTCAATCCATTCAGAAGTTCTTGGACTGCTGGTCAATATATGTCGGAAAAAGATGAACTGATGGACCTCCTCTCCTTCTTCGCCGACCGATTGAAAGTCCATCTCAAAGAAAAAGGTATCAGGCACGATCTCATCTCAGCTGTTTTTGCGCTCGGTAATGAAGATGATCTGGTTCGTTTGCTGGCTCGCGTTGAGGCGCTGGGCACGTTCTTAGACACCGAAGATGGAGCGAATTTGCTGACGGCTTACAAGCGCGCGGCTAATATCCTGCGAATCGAAGAGAAAAAAGATAAGACCAGCTATGACGCCGCCGCCGATGCCAAAGTGCTCGAGCAGAAAGAAGAGCAGGAGCTGCATAAAGTCCTGACCGCGATCATTGATGATATTTCCCAGAATCTTGCGGCTGAGAACTATTCCAAAGCAATGGCCGGACTGGCGTCCCTTCGCGCGCCCGTCGATGCCTTTTTTGATGAGGTTACGGTCAATTGCGAAGAGGCAACGCTTCGTGTAAACCGGCTTAGATTACTGTCCCAAATTCGGACGACCATGAACCAAGTCGCAGACTTTTCTCAGATAGAAGGGGGAGAGCGTTGAGCAGCTCCAAATGGGTCTATTCTTTTGGCGGGGGTTCCGCTGAAGGCAAGGCAGAAATGCGCAATCTATTAGGCGGCAAAGGGGCCAATCTGGCCGAAATGTCGAGCCTCGGATTGCCGGTACCACCGGGTTTCACCATCACCACCGAATTGTGCACGCACTATACCGCCAACAACAATCAATATCCGGACGAGCTTAAAGCCGAAGTGGATGCGGCGCTGGCCAAAGTCGAAGACACGATCGGTGTGAAATTTGGCGATGCCGATAATCCGCTGCTGGTGTCGGTGCGCTCCGGTGCCCGGGCCTCGATGCCGGGCATGATGGATACGGTTTTAAATTTGGGCCTCAATGATGAAACCGTCGCCGGTCTGGCCAAAGCCAGTGGTGATGAACGCTTCGCCTATGATAGTTACCGCCGCTTCATTCAGATGTATGGCGATGTCGTGCTGGGTGTCGAGCATCATCACTTTGAAGACATTCTCGCCGATCACAAAGATGACAAAGGCGTCGCTCTCGATACTGAATTAGAGGCCGAAGACTGGAAAGAGATCGCCCAGAAATTCGCGGCTAAGGTGGAAGACGAGCTCGGCAAACCTTTCCCGCAAGACCCGCATGATCAACTGTGGGGTGCCATCAGCGCGGTCTTTGGCAGCTGGATGAATGACCGCGCCAAGATTTACCGCAAGCTGCACGACATCCCGGAAAGCTGGGGCACGGCGGTCAATGTGCAATCGATGGTCTTTGGCAATATGGGTGATAGCTCTGCTACGGGCGTTTGCTTTACCCGCAATCCCTCAACCGGCGAGAACGCCTTTTACGGTGAGTATCTCGTTAATGCTCAGGGTGAAGATGTGGTTGCCGGTATCCGCACGCCGCAGCCTTTGACCATTGCCGAGAAAGAACTCAACGCCACCGATCTGCCGTCGATGGAAGAGAGCATGCCGGAGATGTATAAAGAGCTCTGCGATATACGGGACAAGCTCGAAGATCACTACAAAGACATGCAGGATATGGAATTCACCGTTCAAGAGGGCAAGCTCTGGATGCTGCAGACACGGAACGGTAAACGCACCGCCAAGGCCGCACTCAAGATCGCGGTTGAAATGGCCAATGATGGCTTGGTCACCCGGGAAGAAGCGATCAAACGCATTGAACCGGGCGCGCTCGACCAATTGCTTCATCCAACCCTCGATCCCGAAGCCGACCGTAATATCTTGGGCAAAGGTCTGCCGGCCTCACCGGGTGCGGCCTGCGGTAAGGTTGCGTTTTCGGCCCAGGATGCCGAAGACATGGTCGCCAAAGGTGACAAAGTTATTTTGGTGCGCATTGAAACATCGCCGGAAGACATTGGCGGTATGCATGCAGCCGAAGGTATTCTAACGACGCGTGGAGGTATGACGTCGCACGCCGCCGTAGTGGCGCGTGGTATGGGCCGCCCTTGCGTCGCTGGTGCTGGGCAGTTGCGGGTGAGCTACCAGGATCAAACGCTGAAATGCGGCGGCCAAACTGTTAATGCCGGTGACGTTTTGACCATCGATGGTTCCCGCGGGGAAGTCATGATCGGTGAGGTTAAAACCATTCAGCCGGAGCTTACCGGCGATTTTGGCGTGCTCATGCAATGGGTCGATGAAATTCGCGAACTTAAAGTGCGCACCAATGCGGAAACGCCGGAAGATGCGGAAACAGCTGTAAGTTTTGGTGCCGAAGGTATTGGTCTTTGCCGCACTGAGCATATGTTCTTTGATCCGGAGCGCATTATTCATATGCGGGAAATGATCCTGGCTGTTGATGTCGAGGGCCGCAAAGCCGCTTTGGCGAAATTGCTGCCGTATCAGCGCGCTGACTTTACTGATCTTTTTACCATTATGAAGGGCCTGCCGGTCACCATCCGTCTGCTTGATCCGCCGCTGCACGAATTCCTGCCGACCAAAGATGATGAAATGGTGGAAGTCGCCGATGCGGCCGGGACAGATTTTGAAACTGTTCAAGCGCGCGCCATTGCGCTGCATGAGTCTAATCCGATGCTGGGTCTCCGTGGCTGCCGCCTAGGCATCGTGCATCCGGAAATATATGAGATGCAATGCCGGGCGATCTTTGAAGCCTCTGCCCAAGTCTCCAAAGACACCGGTGAAGCCGTGGTGCCGGAAGTGATGATCCCTCTGGTTGGCGCCAAGCGGGAATACGAGATTATGCATGATATGGTGCAACGGGTCGCCGCTGAGGTCAGTGCTGAGACCGGAACCGAGCTCGAATATCTCACCGGCACGATGATTGAGTTACCACGGGCTGCCCTACGGGCTGGTGATATCGCCGAACAGGCTGAGTTCTTTAGCTTCGGCACCAATGATCTCACTCAGACGACCTATGGTTTGTCGCGGGATGATAGCGGCTCATTCCTTGAGCGCTATGAGGAGCAGGGTATCTATGATCAAGACCCCTTTATCAGCATTGATGAAGAAGGCGTGGGTGAACTAATTGAGCTCGCCACCGAACGTGGCCGCGCCACCCGGGCTGATATCAAGCTGGGCATTTGCGGTGAGCATGGCGGCGATCCATCTTCGGTGACCTTCTGTCATAAAATCGGCCTCGACTATGTCAGCTGCTCACCCTATCGGGTGCCGATTGCCCGGCTGGCGGCAGCCCAGGCAGCCCTCAACGCCGAAAAGCTGATTGACGCTTAAAACATTTTCCTTAACATTTCGTCATTCCCGCGAAAGCGGGAATCCAGAATCGACTCTAGACCCCGGATCAAGTCCGGGGTGACGATAGGGAAATAGGAAAAACCATGCCAGATACCATCACCGATGCTGCGGGCTTGCGCGAGGTCTATGCTGAACCGAAGGGTGCTGCGGCTGAGAAAACCCAATATAAACTCGACGAGCATTGCCGCCGCTTTATCGCCGCCTCGCCGTTTCTGATATTAGGCACCAATGGGGATGTCTCGCCGCGGGGTGATCATCCGGGCTTTGTCCAGGTGCTGGATGACAATACGGTTTTGATCCCTGACCGCAAAGGCAACAACCGTTTGGATTCGATGAACAACGTTGTCGAAGACCCGACGGTGGCGCTGATTTTTCTAATTCCCGGCATTAGTGAAACCTTTCGCATCCGGGGCGACGCAGAGATCACCACCGATCCAACGTTGCTCGAGCCACTGGCTCTCAATGGCCAGGTGCCAACAACGGGTCTACTTGTGCATGTACGGGAAGCTTATATGCACTGCGCCAAGGCGATCCTGCGCTCGAAACTCTGGGGAGAAGACAACAAGCTCGACCGCAAGGAATTTGCCTCGACTAAAATCATCGCTGCGCACACCGGACGCAATCATGATGACTATCAAGAATACTATGAAGATCAAATGATCGAAGCTATGGCTGAAGAGGGCCGGGAGTAAAAAATACTTTCCCCTCCCTTGATGGGAGGGGATAAAGGGGAGGGTGGAAATGTTGAAGACACCCCCACCTCAATCCTCCCCCATCGAGGGGGAGGAAGTTATTAATAGGGACGCATAGCATGACATCACTCTACCGGGGCTTTGATCAGGAAGAATTGGACGCGCAATACCGAGCGGCGACGACCGTGCCGTCGCTTGATCCTTTTTTGGAGGCCTATGCCGAGGGCAGTGCTGAAGCAAAGGCCGCGCTGGATCATGTTGCTGACATTCAGTTTGGCCCCGGAGATGAGGAAACCCTCGATCTGTTTCCGGTGCGGGGCATGTCAGATGCGCCGTTGTTCGTCTTTATCCATGGTGGCTATTGGCGCATGTTATCCAAAAACGAATCCAGCTTTATGGCGCCGAATCTGGTCAACGAAGGCGTTGCTGTGGCGGCGATCAATTACACGCTGGTGCCACCGGCTAATATTGATCAGATCGTGGCCGAATGCCGGCGCTCGATCGCTTGGCTTTACAGCAATGCTGCTGATCACGGCATTGATCCGGAGCGCATCTATGTCGGCGGCTCGTCGGCAGGTGGGCATCTGACCGGTATGATGGTGGCCGGCGGTTGGCAGGAAGAACTTGGCCTGCCGGCAGATGTGGTTAAAGGCGGGCTGCCGATCAGTGGTCTGCTGGATATGGAGCCGATCACCCAATGCTTCGTCAATGAGTGGATGGAGATGAGCCTGGAAGACGGCTTGCGTAACAGTCCGGACCGTAATCTTCCAGCAGCCGGCTGTCCTTTGATCGTCGCGGTGGGCGGTGAGGAAACGGCTGAATTTAAACGCCAAAGCCAGGACTTCACGACGCTCTGGCAAAGCAAGGGCTGGACGGCCGAATATCTCGAATGCAGCGGGCTCAACCACTTCAATGTGCCGATGGAGCTTTGCAAGCCGGACAGCGAAATGATGCAGAAACTGCTGGCGATGATAAATAATTAGGTGACTGTCGATTAATTATTGGATCAACTATTTCCGCACAAAAATAACAAATTCATTCGGATGCAACAGGTCGATCAGGCGGACTTGCCCATCCAAATGTTTCTCGCAAAAATCCATAAAGTAATGCGGGTTGGCGTAATAAAGCGTTTTCTCGCGCAACGGCGACTGGATGTTGAGCATGTTAAAGCCGAGCCCGATCCGGGTTTTTGACCAGAGCTGCACCAGATTTTCCTCGACATAGCTCCGCCAAGCCAGCTCAGGTGCCGTCATTTTCATATTATAGGTGCCGGAGACAAAAGAATAATCCGCCATTTCCGTAGCCTGATGACTGTTGATGAAGAGCGCGCGCGGATCACTCACCTCTTGTTTGGCCGCCTTAATCATCGCCTCGCTGATGTCGTAGCCAAAATACGTGCCATCTGAAAATTGCGGCAGCTCTTTAAAAGTATCGAACATCGCGCCATAGCCGCAGCCGAGATCATTGATGGTGACGTCATCGCGTTCAGTGTCATAAGCCAACAGGCCGACAAATATTTGGAACCGCCGCTGCTGGCGTTCCTGATCGCGCCAGGCGACGGCTTTGTGTTTGGGGCCAAAATGTTTGAGCGCTCGATCATAATTATGCGCTACCGCTTCCAGAATTAGCGGCCGGTCCGGTGGCCCGGAATTATCAGTTTGGGTCATTTAGAAATCAGCCCAGACGGGCTTGTTCGGCGTTATCGCAATATCCCCTGCCATAAGCGGTGCCGGGTTTGCCAATGAGTCCAGGCGAAGCATTGCCAGGGCCTGGCCATCTGATGTCGAGCGAATCTCGCCGGCGTTTTTGCCTTCCTGAGTGATTTCGGCTCCGGCAGTAGGTGCCTTGCCGTCAAAGCTTACTGGAACAAGACGCTTTTTGACCAAGCCCCGGTGCTTGGTGCGGGCGGTTAATTCCTGACCCATATAGCAGCCTTTATGGAAATCAACCCCATGTAATTCCTCGAAGCCGCACTCGAGCAGGGTAGATTTATCGACTTCAAGGTCACGGCTGCCATCGGGCAGGCCGAGGGCGAGGCGCAATTTGTCATAGTTTTCAAAGGGAGCCGGGATCAGGGCCTCATCATGAAGCGCAATCTCTAACGAATTAATTGGCAAGATGGCTCGCGCGCCAATCTCGCCGAGACGAGGGTCGGTGTAGATAACACCACCCAGCCATTCCATGGCTGCACCAAGTGCCGGATCAAGGGCCAAGGCGTCGTGAATATCATCACCAAACATCACCGCGACTGCTAAATCCTCAACAACCTCAATATCGACTTTGGCGCGGAGCTTATACATACGTAACCGCTTGAGGAGATCATCAATCCGGGCTGCTTCACAATCGAGGTAAAAGGCTTCAGCCAGCTCGGCAATAAAAAAGTCGTGAAGATATTTTCCTTGCGGAGTCAGAAGGGCAGCATAAATCGCATGGCTTGCCGAGACTCGATCGAGGTCATTTGACACCAGGCCTTGCAGAAAACTGCGGGCATCATCGCCAGTAATTTTAAGTATTCGCCGATTATCCAGACGGACATAATGTGATTCAGTCATGGTTTAATATAGCTGAGCCAAGCCGCGGCGCAAATGACAAGTTTTTCACTAAGATATTCGAGCTGTCTAATTGCCATAAGTCTTTGAAACTCCTATAAACAGCGCGCAAGGCCCACAAGGAAATATGCATGAATATTGTAATGATTGACGACTCTTACGCCTTCGATGGCGCCACGTCCGGCACCCGCGCCTTGGGGGGCGCGGAGAAAGCTTTTGCCCATTTGGCCGGCGCTTTGGCGGCTCGAGGTCATGACGTGACGGCAATTAACCGTTGCGAGTATCAAGCCAGTGTAGAGGGTGTGCTTTGGCTGCCGTTTGAGACGCCGCGGCCGCCCGAATGTGATGTACTCATCGCTTTCAGAAAACCCGAATTATTGTCGGAAATTGATGACCCGGCGGTAAAATCCATTTTTTGGTTGTGGGGGGATCCGAAAATTCTCAACGAGCCGGTAAATCAGAAGCTGCTGGAAAAATATGATCCGGCGCTGGTTTTTGTTGGTGAGCACCAACGCCAGGCCTGGAAGTCATGGCGGGATTTTAAAGAGGCCGTAATCGTGCCTGGTATTGCTGCCAATTATATTGATGCGGAAATCAGCGACGTGCCGCCACCAGTTGCCGTTATCACGACGCATCCCCTGCATGGGTTAAAAAATATGTTGCGCCTGTGGCGGGACAATATTCACCCAAAGAACGAAAAAGCAGAACTGCATATTTATTCTGCCAGCCTTTTCAATGGTGCGGTTCCTGACCGGCTAAAAGAAATTGCTGAAGCAGTGGCCGATGCCCGGGGAGCAAATGTTAGGGTTAAGTCTCCCAGCTCGAATAGTGAAATGGCAGCAGCCTATAGCTCGGCGCGGGTGCATTTGTACCCGGTAATTGGCTCAGAATTTTATGGCTCGACCTTGGCTGAGTCGCAGGCCTGTGGCACTCCGGCAGTGATTTACGCGGCTAATAGCGGTACCAAAGTTGTTGAAGAGAGTATCGGTAACGGCCAGACCGGCTATATCGCCCCCGATGACGACGCCTTTATAAATTTAACCCTTGAGTTGTTGGCCGAAGACACTGCCATGTATCAAAGTCTCAGCCGTGATGCTAAAACTCTGCAGGCAGGGCGCAATTGGCAAAATGCAGCAATTGAATTTGAAGCTTTATGGAAACAATAAAAAGCTTAAGCTATTGATATGAAGGTCTTATTCGTTACATCAACACGGATTGGCGATGCCATACTTTCAACTGGATTGCTGGAACATTTGCGGCTGCACAATCCAAAATTGGAAGTCACAGTAGCCTGTGGTCCGGCAGCAGCGCCTTTGTTTGAGGCACTGCCCGGACTAAAGCAGATTATTGTCTTGGACAAGATGGTGTTCTCGCTGCATTGGTTGAGGTTGTGGCTGCTCACCATCGGCACCTTTTGGGATCTGGTCATTGATCTTAGAAACGCGCCGGCGACTTTTTTGTTGGGTCGACGCCAACGTCGCGGTATGCCACGAAGCGGCAGTAATATGCGCCGGGTAGAGCGAACTGCCCAGGTGCTGGGTTTAGACAAAATCGTGCCACCTAAATTGTGGACCAGTCCGCGGCAAAATGAATTGGCAAAACAATATCTGCCAGATGGCGGGCCGATTCTAGCTATTGGGCCGACCGCAAACTGGCGGGCTAAAACCTGGCGGACGGAAAATTTTGCCGAGCTTATCGTGCGCTTGACTGCACCAGATGGAATTCTGCCGGGCGCCCGAGTAGTTTTGCTCGGTCGTGACGATGAAAGGCCTATGGCCTTGCGCCTAATTGATACTATTCCGGAAGACCGCCGGATCGATTTAGTAGGTAAGTTAGATCTCTTAACCGCCTATGCCTGTCTTGCGCGTTCGACCTTTTACATTGGCAATGATTCGGGCTTGATGCATTTGGCCGCAGCGTCTGGTGTACCGACACTCGGCTTGTTTGGGCCAACTCAAGAGTCTCTTTATGCGCCGTGGGGTGAGAATACGGATGTCGTGCGGACCGCTATACCATTTGAGGAAATATTTCCCAAGGATTTTGATCACCGGACATCGGATAGCCTCATGGACAGTTTAACCGTTGACATGGCAGAGGCAGGTGCCCGTTTATTGTGGCAACGGTGTTTGAAAAGCAAGGCCAGCGATCAATCGGAGGCAGTCAATTGAACCTGCCAGATCCTTCGTTTAAATTGTCAGCCGTAATCAGCGTCCACAATGAAGAGGATAAGCTGGCTGCGTGTTTGGAAAAACTCTCTTTTGCCGATGAAATAGTCGTCGTGCTGGATCGCTGCACCGATGGTACCCGAGCCATAGCCGAACAATTTACCGACCGTATTGTTGAGGGTGGGTGGGATATCGAAGGTGACCGGAGGAACGCTGCAATAGACGCTTGCGCTGGTGAATGGATATTTGAAATTGATGCTGACGAACATGTGCCTGAAGAGTTGGCGTGTGAAATTCGTAATACCGTCAACGCAACCACATTCGATTGGCATGAAATCCCGGTTGATAACTATATCGGTGACCGGCTGGTTCGTCATGGCTGGGGGGCGTCCTATGGCAAAGCCGCTTATCCGGGATTATTTCGGAAAGGTGCTAAAATATGGGGTCAGCAGCGCGTTCACCCAAGTCTCATTTGGCACGGGAAGAAGGGAGCGATGCTTAGCAATCGTATCAATCACTATGTTGACCGCAATATATCGGACATGATTAAACGCCTCGATTCCTATACGACAGCGCGGGCGAAAGATTTAGTAGATAGTGGTGATATCGGTTCAACAGCCAACAATGTGAGGCGGCTGATTTCGCGGTTCTTCAAATGTTATATAAGCCGCAAAGGCTATAAAGAAGGTGGTTATGGCCTGTTAATCGCGTTATTCGCCGGCCTCTATCCGCTTATTTCCCATATCAAAGCAAAGGTTGAACTGAACTAATGGCGCGGATTGTCCTGGCCGATGACGGCATTAATTTTGATGGCGATAGCCCGCGCCAAGGTCCCCTCGGTGGTGTTGAAAGCTCAATTGTGAATTTGGTGGCAGAACTGGCTAAGCGCGGCCATGAAGTTATGGTGCGCAATATGTGCGCTGCGGCCAAAGTAATTGACGGAGTCGATTGGGCACCGCTGGAGAGCGGTCTGCCGGATACAGCTGATCTTTATATCGCCAATCGCGGGGATAAGCTTATCCGCTTGATGCCAATGGCCAGGCGGACAGTATTCTGGATCCATAATCCAGCTCAATACTTGTTGAAATGGCGCTATCTTTCCAAGCTATGGCAGGTCAAACCGGCCATCATTTTTATTGGTGACTATCACGCCACGACTTATCCGGCCTGGGCTCCCGGGGGTGAGCGCATCGTCATTCCGTATGGTATTGCAGATGAGTTTCGAAATTTATCTCCTCTTGAAGAGATGCCGCCGAGACGGGCAATATTCACGTCCAATCCTTTGCGCTCGCTGGATTGGTTGCTGGATGTATGGCAGCGCGATATCTATCCACACACGCCGGATGCGGAACTGCATTTATTTTCCGGCGCCGCAACCTATGGATCCGCGGGAGCAGCCAAAGCGCAGGAAATGGAAGCTATTCTCGATAAAGCGCGCGCCTTGAAGGATCAGGGTGTCGTGCTGCGCGGGCCAGTGCCAAAATCTGAATTAATTGAGGAGTTTCGTAAATCTCGCGTGATGCTATATAAGGGAGACCTAAACGAGACCTTTTGTCTGGCAGTGGGGGAGGCGCAAGCGGCTGGTGTTCCCGCCGTCGTGCAGAAATTTGGCTCGGTAGTAGAGCGTGTTGTCGACAACAAAACTGGGGCCATTGCAAACACTGACCATGAATTCGCCAGTTCGGCTATAAATCTTTTAAATAATGATGACTTATGGCGTGATCAGCACAAGGCGGCGATTGAAACGCAAGGTGTCTGGGGTTGGAGCCAAGCTGCACAGGCTTTTGAGGAGTTAATACCAGAATGAAGGTTCTACAAGTTATGGCCGGCGCCGAATATGGTGGAGCAGAGGAATTTTTTACCCGGCTAACCATCGCGCTCCATAAAACCAATATTGAACAGCGGGTGGTGATCCGCCGCAATGAAGCGCGCGCCAGACGTTTTGTCGCCGGCGGCGTTGAGCCCCATCAATTAAAATTTGGTGGTAAGTTGGATATTTCCACCCCATGGGCGCTGAAGCGCCAAATTAAAGAATTCAATCCCGATATTGTTTTAAGCTGGATGAACCGCGCCACAGGAATGTGCCCGGCAAATGGTGATTTTGTACATATTGGCAGGCTCGGTGGATATTATAATCTTAAATATTACCGCAACTGTGACCATTTGATAGCCAATACGGAAGATATTGCTGAGTATTTGGTCAACAATGGCTGGGCTCCTGAACAAGTTCATTATTTGCCGAATTTTGTCGGCGCCAAACGTGCCGCGCCGGTAGACCGGCAGGCCTTTTTCACGCCCCAAAACGCGACGCTTATATTGGCCATGGGCCGCTTGCACGAAAACAAGGCTTTTGATTTGTTACTACGGGCAGTCGCCCGGGTGCCGAACGCTTATCTCTGGCTGGCCGGTGAAGGCCCGTTGCGCAAAGAACTGGAAAATCAGGCCGAGGTGTTGGGTATCAAGCCTCGTACACGTTTTCTAGGCTGGCGTGATGATCCGGAAGCCTTATTAGGCGCTGCCGATATTTTTGTCTGTCCATCCCGCCACGAACCTCTGGGTAATGTGGTCATTGAAGCCTGGGCTCAAGGTGTGCCGGTTATCGCTGCTGACAGCATGGGGCCTGGAACATTGATAACGCACGGAGAAAATGGCGTATTGTTCCCCATCGATGATGAAAAGATGCTGGCGGCGTCAATTAAACATTTGATCGATGAGCCGGACCGGGCTGCATATTTGGCTGGTCAGGCCAGTGCTGATTATGAAGCGAATTTTACCGAAAGCATTATCGTCGATAAGTACCTCGAGTTCTTTGAGGGGATGATCGCCTGATGTGTGGTCTCGCCGGCATCTTGCTCCATGACGGGACGCCGGATGAAGCGGCGATTGATGCGCTGGCGGCGGCTTTGGCGCATCGGGGGCCGGATGGCAGCGGTGAATTTGCTTATCAGGATATGGAAGTCGTTCACACACGTCTGTCCATTATCGACCTTGAGACCGGTGATCAGCCGATCCAGGATAAGCGCGGTACCGTCATCGTCGCCAATGGCGAAATTTATAATTACCTCGAGCTGCGCCAATCACTCGGCGAGAAAAACTTTCAAACTAAATCGGATTGTGAACCGCCCCTGCTGCTTTATGAACTCAACGGCACGGCATTTACCCAGGCGCTGCGCGGTATGTACGGTATCGCCATCGCCGATCCGCATAATCATCACATTCAATTGGCGCGTGACCCCTTTGGCATCAAGCCCCTCTATTACACGGAATTTGACGGCGGTGTCGCTTTTGCCTCTGAAGCAGGCGCACTTCTGGATGCCGGGCTTGCTCCGCGCAGTTTGAATACGGCTAAGCGTCAGGAATTGCTGCAGCTGCAATTCACCACCGGTGAGAACACGATTTTTCAAAATATTAAACGCGTCGAACCGGGCCAGACATTAACGCTTGATGGTGGTCGGGTGACCCATTCCTTGCATCATCGGGCTCTGCCCAAAGGCGGGCCGGAGAATTGGAGTGAAACAGAGGCGCTTGAAAAACTTGATGAAGCCTTAATGGATAGCGTCACGGTTCATCAGAGATCTGACGTGCCCTACGGCATGTTTCTGTCGGGTGGGGTCGATTCCTCGGCTGTGCTTGCCTGTATGAGGGATTTGAACGAGCAACCGGTTGAGGCCTTTACCGCCGGATTTGCCGGCACCTCGGTTGCCGATGAACGCGCGCACGCCAGAACGGTGGCGGCTGCTGCGGGGGCTAATTTTCATGAGGTTGAATTTTCTGAAAACGATTTTTGGTCAATGTTACCGGAGATTGCGGCGGCGATGGATGACCCGGCGGCGGATTACGCTATCTTGCCGACGTATAAGCTTGGGCAACTCGTTAATAATGCCGGGCTCAAAGTTGTGCTGAGCGGTGAGGGTGGGGATGAGTTGTTTGCCGGTTATGGCCGCTACCGCAAACAAATGCGCCCGTGGTATCTGGGTGGCCGCTCCATGCGGTCGAAGGGTGTGTTTCATGGCCTCGACTTGTTGCGGGACCGTGGCATGGCTTGGCGTGATAATTTCGACCGGATATGGGCCCGTGAAAGCAATTCAAAACGTACCAAGCTCCAGATCGCTCAAGCGGTCGACTGTGCCGATTGGCTGCCTCATGATTTGCTGATTAAGCTGGATCGTTGCCTGATGGCTCATGGCGTGGAGGGGCGGACGCCATTGCTCGATCCGAAAGTTGCCGATGTTGCCATGCACCTGCCGGATAATCTGAAAGTCCGGGGGCGGGTCGGTAAATACTTGCTACGCCGGTGGCTGGAGCAAAAACTGCCGGAAGCTCGGCCCTTCGATAAAAAGAAAGGCTTTACTGTACCGGTTGCCGAATGGATTGGCCGGCGCGCCTCGGAGATCGGCAAACTTGTGGCGGCGCAAGATTCCATTGCAGAAATCTGTGAGCCAGCGGGGGTCGAGAAGCTGTTTGCTTCTCTCGAAGGCTCGCAGGCTAAACGAAGCGGGCAGGCGGCCTGGGTGCTGCTGTTCTATGCGCTCTGGCACCGCCGCCATATTGAAGGCATTATACCGGAAGGGGATGTGTTTGAGGTGTTGGGGTAAATTTTTAGGAGACATCTATGTTTGAATGGATAAACCTTCATGTCTTGGCGCTGATAGGGGTGGCGCTGCAATTTGGCGGCATGGCGTATTTTGCCTTTATGTTCACGCCAATGGTTTTCAAATTCGTTGACCGCGAAGACGCATCAAAATTTTTACGCCAGGTTTTTCCGGTTTATTACCGGAGCAATGCGGTTATTTCGATTATCCCCGCTTTGTTGTTAATCCCCGGTCATTCTTACGAAATTGAAGTCGGCACCATGTTGGCGGTGGCGGCGGCTTTCTTATTTGCTGCCCGGGTAATTGTACCGATGGCCAATAAGGCGCGGGAAGAGGGCAACGATGCAAAATTTAAAGCCGTCCACCGGGTTAGCGTGCTTATTCACATGATCCAGTTTATTGCAGTTCTGGTAATTTTGATTAGACTGGCGCAATAAAATTCTTTCGATAAAAGGAACAATCTGACTATGCCTGAAGCTAAAATGACGCCGGAAGAACGCAAGCAATCCTGGCTTGAAATCTCAGTTATTTCTGAAGAACAATTTGATGCCATGCGCG
>CAZMHI010000019.1:0-72197 GCA_964566055.1 uncultured Rhodospirillaceae bacterium | reverse complement strand
CCATTTCTGAATAAACCAGGAACTTATATTTTGTTAAGTGGGGCTGCTTTTAACTGGCGGCCCTATTTTTTTGCCTAGTTGGCACAGACATGGCATGGTGGCTCATCAAATAGGGGGAGGCTGGCTTGGCCGAAATATTTAAAATCAGTTCCGAGCTGCGGCAAGAACTAGGCGATCTTATCACCACATTTTGCTGGTATGCCGATCACGGTGAAGAGGTAAAAATACCTGACTTATTTACTGCGGATGGGCGTATTTCGGCGCCCGGTATGGATGTTCAAGGCAAAGCCGACTTGACGGAGCTTTTCGAGGGCCGCGCCAAGCAAGCCGGTCGCCAATCCCGCCACCTTTGGTCAAATATGCGAATATTGTCCGTGGAACCCGACCGCATCGAAGCTGTGGTGACTGCAACGACTTATATTGGGTCGGGCGATCAACCAGCAACGCCCGAATCCTATGTCGTCGGAGATTCGTACGAGACGTTCGAAAAAGGCTCGGATGGGCAGTGGCGGTTTGCCGAACGGCGGCTTGATTTAGCCTTCAAGGCGGATAGTTAGCCACAATAATCAACCAGGGAGACAAAAATGAGATTAGCGACCTTCACTCATGGCGGCATGACTCGGATTGGCGTGATGAAAGAGGATGAGATTGTCGATCTATCTGATGCAGCGCCAGATCTGCCAAAGGATATGCGCACGTTTTTGCGCGCCGGTGAAGTCGCGCTTGAGACAGCTGCTAAGGCAGACGGCCGGAGTTTTAAGTTAGCTGACGTCCGGCTTGAGACGCCGGTGCCCAATGCCACGAAATATCTGGCGATTGGCTTAAATTACGGCTCCCATTTGGAAGAGGTCGCCAAGCTCGGCATGACCAAGCCTGAATTTCAAATCTGGTTTAACAAACAGGTTTCCTGCCTCAATGGGCCTTATGACGATATTCACCTACCCAAAGTTTCCGACGAGCTGGATTATGAATGCGAACTCGGTGTAGTTATCGGTAAAAACTGCCGCCATGTCGCGGTTGAAGACGCTGCCAAGGTGATCGCCGGCTACACAGTTTGCAATGATGTTAGTGTACGGGACTGGCAAATGCGCTCACCAACAGCGACCCTTGGCAAATCCTTTGACACCCATGGCCCGGTTGGACCCTGGATCGTCACCGCCGATGAAGTAGGCGATCCGCATGATCTGGCTATCTCGACGGTGATTAACGGCGAGACCCGGCAAAGCGGTAATACCAGCGAAATGATATTCAACTGCTTTGAACAGATCGCTTATCTCTCGACAGTCATGACGCTCGAGCCGGGAGATATTCTAGCCACTGGCACACCAGCCGGTGTAGGCGCTCTGGCCGACCCGCCTAATTTCCTCAAAGCCGGTGATGTCGTTCGAGTTGAGATAGAAAATATCGGCCACATCGAAAACACCGTCATCGACGAGCCGGTTATGTAACAATCTCCTCTCGCCATACAATATTTTGATCAGAGGTTCTGTCCTATCAATCAAACATGGCAATACAGTCGATTTCAACATTTACACCTTGGCGATGTGGTGTGCCGCCAATGCAGGTGCGGGTTACTTTTTCCCCCTGCATGAATTCACGGAAGGCTTCGTTGAATTTGGGAAAATCGGCAACATCACGCAGGCATACACGCATATTGACCACATTTTTCAAAGACGCGTCAGCAGCCTCCAGAACGCCAACCAGATTGGTAAGCGTCTGACGTGTTTGTATTTCGATATCGTCTGAAACCACTTCCTTGGTTTCGGGATCAAGCGGACCTTGGCCGGAAACAAATAGTGCATCGCCCCATCGAATTGCCTGGGCAAGTGGGGACGGTGTCGAGTGATCTGTAAATCCGGTCGTCGGCGCGGTGGATGAGGTAATAATTTGTTTTGGCATAGGCTGAATATTCCCCTGTTTAACGATGTCCTTATGGACTTAGCATTACATTTCCACATTCGCTACAGGTGCGAAATTCTTCGGAGTCGAAAAAATTTTGATAGGCTTTCGAAACTGGGTCGAGCCTGTAATCGTTAACGATGAAGGTCTCTTCGTGTAAAAAGGCGTCACATTCCGGACAAAACCAGTGAAACCGGTCAATTTCACCTTCACGCCGCTTGCGCTCCAAAACTAGAAGAAAAGCATCTGGCGGAAACCGGGGAGAATGGGGAATGCCAGCGGCCGTAAAAATAGCCTCCCCTTCCTTCAAAACAGAGATATCTTCTGCTCCATCTGGTGACCGGAAATGGAGGTTCATTTCCCCTTTGATCATGTACATAACTTCGTCCGAGGGATCGATGTGAAATTCACTTCGATATTCCCGGCCACGGGCGACAAAGGCGAGTGATCCTTCTTCCTGCCACATGACATACACCCGTTCACCACTTTCGGCGAGTTGAGCAGATATATCGTGAAGATCCGCGATCGGCATAGGTAACATTTTGCATCTCCCATTTTTAAATTTGTTTTTCGATAGCGTATGCTGGAATAGCAGAATGAGGCAAGGTTGTTTCAGGCAAAATACCTGATAAAAAACGTCCCGGTTACAGTCTCTGGACCGATGCGAAAAGCGAATTGATTTATGTTAATGGTTGAGGTCAGAACCAATACTAGTATCTTTTCTACACTGACCTTTCAAAATTATGGTGAGGTCAGCATCGGTATAGATGATGGAAAGTGAGTGAAAAAAATGAATGATTCTACAGGTATTGATTATGGCCCCCTCTCAGCTCTCATTGGCGTCTGGACGGGAGATAAAGGAGTTGATGTAGCACCTGAGCCCGATGGAGAGGAAACCAATCCGTTTTTTGAAACCATCACTATTTCGGAGGTTGGCGGAGTAACCAACGCAGAGACTCAAAATTTATCTGCACTCCACTACCATCAAATTGTATCACGAAAATCAGATGGGCAAATTTTTCACAATGAGACCGGATACTGGATGTGGGATGCTGAAACTAAAACAGTAATGCATTCTCTGCTCATTCCCCGTGCTGTCGGTTTAATTGCCGGCGGAATCTATGGCGGAGAAAAAGATGCTGATGGTCGAACAATTCTGAAGGTAAAGGCTAAGCTCGGCGATGAAAATTGGGGCATCGTGCAATCCCCATTCATGCGGGATAAAGCCAGCACTCAATCATTCGAGCACGAAGTAATTGTCGGCGATGGCAAGCTGTCTTATGCCGAAACGACAATGGTTGATATTTACGGAAAAACCTTCGAGCACACAGATAAAAATGAACTCGAACTCACTTAGTTAAAAGTGTACCAGGTAGACTTTTAACTCTTGAGCATATCCCAGGGTGACATGCCTTCAGGGAGTTTCGGTCGTTCGGTAAGTTCTTTTACCGGTACACCGGCGTCATACTTCTCAACCATTTCATCTGGATCAAAGTTGATACCCATAAAGTTTTCCTCATAGGCGCCGCCATCAAAAAACTCGACCAATTCCTCGAGGGTTTCGAAATTATCGATCATCAGTTCGATCTTATTACCGTCCGGATCTTTATAATACATTGAAGTCGAGGGCCCATGGATGATGCACCAGAAAGGCTCAATGCCGGCTTCTTTGATGCGCGTGTAAGATGCCAGCAACTCGCCTAAATCTTTGTAGGTAAAGGATACATGGTCCATACCGGTCGCGTTATCCGCCGGCAGTTCCAGTTCCGGCAATTTGACTAAAGCGATGCGGTGGTGCTCATCGTCATAGGCCATGAAAGCAACATCATCATTGCGGTAGGATATCTCGGCTTCCAAAACGGTAGCATACCATTCAATCATTTGATCAAGATTGCGGACTTTGAGGGCGACGTGGCCCATTTTGAAAGGCGCTATTTTGCCTCGTTCGACAGCGGGTTTAACGACTACGGCCATAGTGTTCTCTCCTGCATCGGGCCTGCTTAATTCAAGCCAGCCTTTTCTTTTCCAAGCTATCGTGTGATCATAAATTATGACTACATCACAGCCAAATATTCTTTTCCTTATCTCCGATCAAGAATGCGCCCGTCCCGATTTACCGCCAGGGTTAGACCTACCCGCTCATAATAGATTGCGGGCGCAGGGCACTGAATTTCTAAATTATCATGTTACCACAGCGCCGTGTACGCCGTCGCGCTCGGTTATCTATACCGGTCTGCACACCAGCAAAACCGGTATAATCGCCAATACTGATGCGCCGCCGCAGCGCGATTTGCCGCTCGATGTTAAAACCATCGGTCATATGATGCGGGAAGCCGGCTATCACACGGCCTATAAAGGAAAGTGGCATTTAGGTGGCGCTGATTTACCAGCGCGCCAGAATCCAATTGTTATGCCGAATACCAAAGATGCCTTGGAGAAATACGGTTTTTCCGATTACAGCTCCGACGGCGATCACTGGGGTGAAAGCTGGGAAGGTTATCGCCAAGATGGCGCGATTGCCAGCGAGGCAGCGGATTGGCTGAAAAACAGCGCAGCCGCGAATTCAGACGAACGGCCATGGCTGCTGGCAGTCAATTTTGTTAATCCCCACGACATTATGTTTTTTGATGCCACCGGGGATATGGAAGAAAAGCGCATTCACCCCGGGCTGATCTCGACCCTTAAGCCGGCCCCGGAAGGCCCCCCTTACGATAAGATTTGGGACGAGCCTTTGCCGGATAGCTTTACCGATGATCTTTCAACCAAGCCTTGGGCACAACGAAATTTTCAGTTATTTAATGATTACTTTTTTGGCGGCCCGCTCCGGGATGACGAGGCAGCCTGGCGGCGCTTTCGATCCTATTATTTCAATTGTCTGCGTGACGTCGACCATCATTTAGGTACAGTGTTGGACGCGCTGCATGAAAGCGGACAAGAAGACAACACCATTATTATCTATACCTCTGATCACGGCGAGATGGCGGGTGCTCACGGCATGAGTCAAAAAGGCCCGATGATGTATAAGGAAAATCTGCGCGTGCCGTTTACGGTGGTTCATCCGGATATTGAGGGTGGCGGCATCTCAGAGGAACTTGGCTCGGCATTGGATATTGCACCGACCTTATTATCGCTGGGCGGCCTGACCTCTGATCAGATTGCCGAGAACTACCCTGAGCTTAAAGGCGTGGATTTATCACCGGCCTTACAGCCGGAGGGTACAAGTGAGCGATCCGAGCGCGGTATCCTGATGTATTTTGGCGTTCTAATGTTATCCTTCGATGCTGATGCGGCGCGTGATTTTTTACTTGAGCGTCTAAAACCGCATGATGGTCCGCCACCACCGCCACCACCTAATGATCAGCCGACCCAGCCGCTTGATGATCCGGCGTTATTTCGAGGCATTCATACCGGCCATTATAAATTTGCCCGTTATTTTAAACCCTCAGAACATCATTGTCCCGAAGATTGGGCGACTTTGACAGCTCATAACGAATTGGAATTGTATGATTTGAAATCTGACCCAAATGAAATGATCAATCTCGCTCACGGAGGCAATGTTGATCAGGAGCTTATACTGTCCCTCAATCAGCAGCTCAACGAGTTGATTGCGCTGGAAATAGGTCAAGATAACGGCCAGGAATTTCCAGGCGATCCGGCTCTCTATCAACTTTGAGCGGCTGGAGGATTTCGTGAATGCGAGCCGTTGAAATTCATGAATATGGTGCTGCCAAGGATGTTCTGATTTTTAATCCGAATGCGCCACTGCCTGAACCCGGCCCGGATGAAATCCGTATCCGGGTGCATGCCAGCTCAGTTAACAATATCGATTGTGCCATTCGCCGGGGCTATGGCAGCGATTTTTTTAAACAACATGGTATGTTCGAGCTGCCCATAATCATGGGACGCGATGTCTCAGGCGTGGTTGATAAAATCGGCGAAAATGTCTCCCTGTTTAGTGTTGGTGACGAAGTTTACTCTGCCCCCTCTAATCACGGCTGCGCCGACTATGTCATCGTCAAAGCTGATGTTGCCACCTTAAAGCCAGTTAATTTAACTCATTTGGAAGCTGCCTCCCTCCCTTATGTTGTTTCAACAGCTTGGTCTGCTTTGGTGGATCACGGCGGACTAACAGCCGAAAACACTGCCGGCCAGAAAGTTTTTTTACCCCGCGGCTCGGGTGGTATCGGCACCTTCGCCATCCAATGGATGAAAGCCTGGGGCGCACAAGTAGCGACGACCTGTAGCAGCAAAAACATTGAGCTCGTGCGTTCACTGGGAGCCGATGAAGTGTTTGATTACACGGCAGAGGGATTCGAGGAAAAATTGACAGATTGTGATGTGGCGCTCGATATGCTGGGTCACGAGATGACTGAGCCGGTTTTGGCGACACTGAAAGAGAATAACGGCGCCCGCTATGTCTCAATCGTTTCGCCTTTGATGCAGCTAACGACAGAGCATGGCTATGAAAAAGGTCTCGAATTGTATGAAGCCGAATTGGCTGATCGCCAATCTAAACAGGCTGATTTGGGCCGCGATTTCGCCTGGTCCTTTATGCAGCAAAATGGCAAGGCGCTGGCCATAATCACTGCCTTGATTGAACAAGAAAAAATAAAGCCTGTGATTGATCGGATATATCCCTTGGAGCAACTCATTGACGCTCACGAATATATGGAGTCCCGCCGGGTCCGCGGAAAAGTTGTTATTTCGATCGCTGACCCTGAATAGCCGGCTCTTTGAAATAGGGGAAATCGACTATAACTACTTGAAATTACGGGCCTTTACTGTGGAATCTACCTATTCTTCTGCACCATTAAAAACGCTAATTTCCTAGCCCTAAAGCTAAGCGCCGATCACTATAAGCCGATTTAACGCCGGTGCTTGGGGAGGGAAAAGGAAGTAACAGTGGCAACCGTTGTAGCCATGCCAGGTATCCGCGACGTCGATCGTGATGCTGTCCATACTCTGCCATTGGCGACCATACCGCTGAAGACCGCTGGTCTTAGTAAGACGCGGATGATCAAGAATTCACACCTTCAAAGTGTGATAGAATTGTTTGAGGACGACAACGCCGGTAGCGGACAATTGGCCGTCGATTCTCTTCATCAAGTTTATTCAAAAATCGAAGCAAATGACATCAAGCTGCTGCGAGCTTTAGCGAAGCTCTACAGTTATGATGTGTTCGGGTTGCGCGTCCAACTTCGAAATTTGGGTATCCCGGTAAACGATTATGACCATTTGAAGCTCTCAAGCTCAAAGCAAAATGAATTAACTGAATATATGAAGCACTTTACCGAACGCCTCATTTTGGAAATTTACGGCAGCGACGACGAGAACGTAAAAAGTTATGCAGATGTTTTAGCACTTTTCCGCCACCCGGACGTAAAACTTGCCAGAGAGAAGCTTCATGTGATGTCGCTGCGCCTGGGTATTGATATCGCTGAAGTGCCGAAGTTTTTGGAAGATTATGGCGATATATATTTGTCGGTGGCATATTTCCGTCAATGTATGGATTTGGTTCAGCCGGCGATAGCCGATTTTGAGAGTTCAGTTGCAGAAATACTCGAACATCCTCAATTAAAACAGAACGCCAATTTAGTTGCCGTGAGCAACCGGCTAAATAGTAAAATCCAAAATCTGAATAACGTTGCCCGTGAGAGATTTGGCGTATTTTCCAAATCCACCAATGAAATGTGGGATGGTATCACGGCCGATAAATTTAGTAGTTTCAAGGAACTAGTGGAAGCTAATCATACTGCTATCGGCGGGATATTGTGTACGCTCAATGTCAAGATGGGAGCTTGGGTGGCAAAATTTCCTCAAAAAAATTCGGGTGGGCCGGTTAAGCGGGCGGATTTTATTCTCACCGATATGAAGCAGGGTCTGTAGAACTACTATCATCTATTCAAAAAATTTTGAAATATTTTGAAATGCAGTTGAAATCAAACTGCTGTTTATCCGGCCTATAGTTTTAAGCGGTAGTAAATAAGCTGGCAGCGATAGGTAGATGACTATGGAATATGCTCTGAAAGACACATCCGATTTAACCAAAATCCAATTTACGGGCCGAGTTACTTTTGAAGACAATAATACCTTTAAGGCAATTATCGCTCAACTATCCGATAAGGTTAATCATAGCGTAATACTTGATCTTAATGATGTCGATTTGGTTGATTCTGCCGGTTTGGGTCTTTTGCTGCGAGTGCAGTCTGAAGTTGAACAGCATAATTGTGACGTCGCGATGCGAATTCCAGGCTCTGGGCCGGTTAAACGCCTGATGGATGTCGCACGTTTTGGCGAGCTGATACCAGTCGTATCTTAACCGGACTGTTTGAATTTTTCGGAATAATTCTAGCTATTTGAGGAAACCGTTGCGGTAAAGATATAACCTGCATTTCGCACGGTTTTAATCCATTGTGGCGCCTTTGGATCCTGCTCAATTTTCTTTCTTAATCGCGCGATGCGAATATCGACACTCCGGTCATAAGCAGGACTATCATTTGTGTAGGCGATTTCTAAAATTTGATCGCGCGATAATACTCGATTGGGATGTTCTACAAAAACTTTGAGAAAATCAAATTCTCCACTCGTAAGATCGATATGATCGCCCGCTGGATTTATAAATTCCCGGCGGTTGATATTGAGACTCCAGCCGTCAAATTCGTAGCTTGTGCCCTCGTCAGAAGATGTAACCGAGGCTAACGATTCTGAGCGCCGAAGAACGCTTCGAGTACGGGCCAGGAGTTCTCTTGGTTCAAACGGTTTGGTTAAATAATCATCTGCGCCAAGTTCCAGGCCGACAACTTTTTCAGTTGTATCGGAGCGGCCACTGAGGATTATTACACCTGCCTGTGATTGGGCCTTGAAAGCTCGAGTTAATTCCAATCCGTCCATGTCAGGCAGGCCCAGATCGACGACAATTAAATCGACTTGATTATTTTTCAGCTGATCCAAAGCTAATTCACCATTGGGGCAGGTGATAACGTTGTAACCACCTGAATCCAGACAATCTTTTACGACTTCCAACACAGCTGGGTCATCATCAACTGCCAGTACGGTTTTTTGCGCTTCCACGTCCATCCTCTATTTTATAGCAAATGCTTGAATACTATTTGAGGATTAAATCCTGTATTTCAAGCTTAGATTTCAATTGATTACCGCAAATAAATCATTAATCAAAAGGTCCCTAAATCCAATATTGCATAAATGAGTATGATTAGTCCGATAAATTTCGAAAATAAGACGGTCTAAACGGCATGAAGTGACTTGAAAAAGGCCTTAAAGACCTTCAAATATAAACCATCATGTTAAATTGGGTATTTGGCAGCAAATCAAAAAAGCGGCGTAAAAAACCGGGTATTGGCAAAAAACCGACCTATGAGAAGGCACGGAAGATTGCCTCTAGCGGGTCTGTGAAAGAACGTCAAAAATTAGCCGCCCATGAAGATTTAGAACCAGAAATCCTCTACTACTTTGCCACCGATGATGCGCCGGAAGTACGCCGGGAAGTTGCGGAAAATAGAGGCACACCCCTTCAGGCCGATATCATCCTTTCAACCGATCCGGACGAGGAAGTTCGATGCGAACTTGCCTTTAAAATTGGCCGTTTGGTGCCGGAGCTTGATCCGGATGAAAGCGAACAATTAACAGAAATGGCGCTAGAGGTATTGGAGGTTCTAGCGAATGACGAGTTGCCGCGAGTTCGGGCAATTATCGCTGAAGAACTAAAAAGTGCGGAGAATGTACCGAAAAGAATTGTTCGTCATTTAGCTGAAGATCTAGAGGAAATCGTCTCGGTACCAATTCTTGAATATTCACCATTGCTGAGTGAAGCTGATTTGCTGGAAATTGTCGCCAGAGGCATGAAAGGACGCGCTCTGGTTGCTGTAGCCAGAAGGCGTAATGTGAGTGAACCCGTGGTTGATGCGGTGGTTGCTAAAAAAAATAAAAACGCTACCCAGGCACTGCTTGAAAACAAAAATTCAGTTATAAGCGAACGCACGTTCGACAAAATATCTGACGAAGCGGAAGACAATAAAGAATGGCATAATGCAATGGTCTATCGCGATGGCTTGCCGGTACGTACCGTGATGCGGATTGCCACCTTCGTCAGTGCAGCCCTGATGGAACGGCTAATTGAGAAAAATTCTAAGCAAAAGGATCTGGTTGAACAGCTTCGCAAAACTGTGCGGGAGCGGATTGAAAACGGTGAACTTAGTGAAGACGATGATGATGGTATTGTACCGGCAGTTGACCGAGCGGAAGCTGACCATAAACAAGGCAAATTGAATGAAGAAAAAATAGATAGCGCTCTTGGCGAAGGTGACAACGCCTATGTCCGCTATGCTTTGATATTATTGACCGGTCTGCCTAAAGAAACCGTGGGTAAAATGCTGAATACCGGAAGTTCCAAGGCAATCACAGCCTTGGTTTGGAAGGCTGGATTGAGCATGGCAATGGCGGTTCAAATTCAGCAAAAAATCGGCCGCCTTAGTGGTAAAAAAGTGCTGCAACCGACCAGCGACGGCGGGTTTCCACTAACGAAAGATGATCTCGACTGGTATATGGAAAGTTTTTTCTAAAAATTTATTACTTTTGCGGTTTCCATTCGCGCGCTAATTTCTCAGCTTTGGCAACAGTTTCGGGCGGCAAGCTTTCCGCCAAGGCTTTACGGTTTTGTATGGCCAGCTTATTGCCGGATTTCGCGGAAAGTGTCAGCCATTTTAAGGCTTCAACTTCATTTTTTTCGACACCTTCGCCACGCGCCAAGCGAATACCAATGTGATTTTGCGCTTTGGCATAGCCCTGTTTGGCTGCTGCAAGGAACCACTGGGCCGCCTTTTTGATATCACGATCAACACCTTTGCCGTCACGGTAAATTTTACCAATGTTGTATTGTGCTTGATAGACACCGGATTCGGCTGCCCGCATGATCCAATTGAAGGCCTCAACCCTGTTTTTCTCTACACCCAGTCCTTCCGAATACATTTTACCAAGCGAATATTGTGATCGGGCCGAACCCTGTGCCGAGGCTTTTTTAAGCCAATCGACGGCCTTTTCGTAATTGATATCAACACCACTGCCAAACAAATAGGTCATGCCAAGGTTATGCTGGGCTTCCTTGTTGTCTCGCACAGCCGCCTTTAGCCACCAATTTATGGCCTTATTGCGATCTTCTTTGACGCCACGGCCTTCGTCATACATGACGCCCAAATTAAACTGCGCCTTGGCGTCACCCTTATTCGCGAGTGCTCGCCATTCTTTCAAGGCTTTGGCAAAATTACCATTTTGATAGGCATCCCAACCAGCCTGGAAATCGGCAAGTACCGGTGAATACGCTGCGGCGGCCATAAACATTCCGCCAACAACACTCAGGCTGATGACAAATTTACGCAAGGTAGGCGTTTTGAATTTGTTACTTCTACCCACGAAAATCCCCGCTGATTTTGCTGAGAGGATTTCTGGACCCTGCGAACTTTCTTTTTCCATCAAGATACACATGTAACTGAGTCCTACTTACTTTGAGCCGAAAATTTAGTAACTTGCATGCGCAGGGTTTCGATAAGACCACCGACTCCCTGTTTACGGATAACTGCGCGAAACTCTGAACGCTGCGTTACCACCATGCTTACTCCGGCGACCACGACATCGAGAATTTTGTGGGTGCCATTCTTTTCCCTCACCCACCAGCCGGCTAATATCGGCGGTCCACTGGGACGGGAAATCTTAGTTGATACGAGGATATCTTTTTTGCCGATTGGTTTGGCGCCGGTGACCGTAAACTTCTGTCCGGAATAGCCGCCAAATCGCCGTGAATATGTCCGCAGCACAAATTCTTTAAACAGGGTTTGATACTGACTGCGCTGGTCGGCTGAGGCTTTCCGCCAAGCTGCCCCTAAGACATATCGGCCGATCAAATTGAGGTCGAAATTTGTTGACAGTATTTGGCGCACCTTTTTTTCTTTTTGATCCAATGGCACGCCATTGGCTTTTAACGCATCAAGCGCCTGATTGCTGAGATCGCTGACAAATTTCGTCGCCCCGGCCTTATTAGTAGCTTGTGCCACCGAGCCGAAGACAAGAGCAATAAGTACAAAAACGACAATAAATAACCGGTGATTCACGGCCTCGGCTACTCCCTATTTTCTATTTCCAATCACAGATATTACAGCGCGTCAGAAAAATCGCAACTATGGATTATTATTTCTGGCTTTATTCCGCCGCCGTGTTTGCTGAACTCTGATTTTTGATCACCCAAAATTGACCCAAAGGCGGTAAGTGGTGATTTGCTTTGCCTAGCAGCGTAGTTGAAACTATGGGCCATGAAAATCGTTTTAATTTTGTTCACTCTGCTGGTGCCCATGAGCGTTTTTGCGCAAGGTGCGCCGGATCCGGCATGGCTAACCGAGTTCCCGGAAACCAATTTCAAGAAAACCGCCATTGCTTTCAGCGAGATCGTGACTGATGGGCCGAGGCGCGATCAAATTCCACCCATCCATAATCCACAATATATTGCTGCCGCAGCGGACCAGGAGCTGGGGCCATTAGAGCCGGTGCTCAGCATCATGATTAACGGCGATGCCCGGGCTTATCCCTTGCGCATTTTGCTCTGGCACGAGATTGTTAATGAAGTGATCGGCGGCGTGCCGGTGCTGATCTCCTATTGTCCGCTGTGTAATTCCGGCGTCGTTTTTGACCGGCGGCTCGATGGCCGGACGTTAAGCTTCGGCAATACCGGACGCATCCGTCATTTTGATATGGTGATGTATGACCAGCAAACCGGTTCCTGGTGGCAGCAATTTACTGGTGAAGCGATCATCGGTGATCTGACCTCGACGAAGATGAAATTGCTGCCGGCGCGGCTTGAATCTTTGGCCAAGTTCAGGGCCCGGGCGCCTCAAGGAAAACTACTGGTACCTAATGACACCGGGGCGAGACCCTATGGGCTGACGCCTTACGAGAATATGGACAGTGCCGCACCACGGATATTTAACCGGTATCCCTTACCTAAGGGCCTCAGCGCAATGGATCGGGTGATTGTTATCGGTAACGAGGCCTGGCCTCTTAAGCTATTGAGAACACGGAAAAAAGTCGAAATTAAATCAACCCGGGTTGAATTAGTTTTGAGCTGGGAAGCAGGGCAAAACTCTATTCATGACAAACAGCGAATCGCTGACGGTCGGGATATTGGCAATGTCATTGTTACCAGGAACGGCAAAGATTTTCCCTATGACGTAACCTTTGCCTTCGCCTTCAAAGCCTTCCGACCTGGCGGCAAATTTCACCTCAATTAATTTGTTTTTTTTGCCCGCTTATTGCGGAAGCGCGGTTTGACGCTTTTTTCGACGTAATTAATCATTTGTGTCGCGACATCGATGCCGGTGGCGCGCTCAACTCCTTGCAGACCCGGTGATGAATTGATCTCAAGGACTTTCGGACCGGCATCTGAGCGCAGGAGATCAACGCCTGCCACGTTCAAGCCAATCGCCTTAGCGGCCTTCACCGCAATGGCGCGCTCGGCTTTGGAGATTTTAACCGGCAGCGCTTCACCGCCGCGATGGAGATTGCTTTTAAACTCACCGGCTTCGGCCTGCCGCATCATTGAGGCGATCACCTTGCCGCCCACTACGAGACAACGGATATCGGTGCCGGCGGCTTCTTTGATAAATTCCTGGACCAGGAAGTTGGCGCGCAACCCCCTGAAAGCGCCGATGACGGATTCGGCTGCTTTTTTGGTTTCTGCCAGCACAACACCCCGCCCTTGGGTCGATTCCAGCAGTTTCACCACCAAAGGAGCGCCGCCGACAATATCGATCAGGGCCGCAGTTTGTTGGGTAGATTTGGCAAACGCCGTGACCGGCATATCAATGCGATGCTGGGCCAGCACTTGATGCGCAAAAAGCTTGTCCCGTGAAGCGCCGATCGCCGCCGCTTCGTTCAGGCAAAATGCCCCCATCAGGTTGAACTGGCGCACCACGGCCATACCGTATTCAGTGATCGAGGCGCCGATCCGGGGAATGACGGCATCAAACCTAGGCAGTGATTCACCTGCGTAATGCACTTCCGGCGATAACGCATTGATATCCATATAACATCGCGTGGGATTGACGATCTCACAGACATGACCTTTCTCTTCGGCTGCCTGCATGATACGGCGGCTGGAATAATTGTTGGGCTCACGGGTTAACAGGCCAAGCCGCAGTGGCCGTTCAACCGGTTTAGTTTTCTTGAGGTTTTTATAGAGATCGTATGAGAGCTCGCTTTGCAAAAAACTTCGGTTGGGATCGACAATCATATTTTCAGAAATTGCCGTGCGGCCCAGCAACATGCGGTATTGCAGATTTTCCCGGTTGGTTAGCGTAATCTCAATTGGCCATTCCTGGTCGCCAATCCGCACTGGCGTTTCAATCACATAACGGAGCTCTTTTTCGCCGTTAGAGCTGGTGATCTCGCGGCGGTCGACCATTTTGGCCGAGCAAAATATTTCAATGTCCGGGCGATCCGGCACCGGATGAATGCCAAACCGCACATAGGGCTTGGTATCCGTACCAAATGGCTCAATGGCGAAAGCATGAAGGGCCGAGGTGCGGGCGCCGGTATCAATTTTAGCGATTACGGCAGGCACGCCGAGTTTAGGAAAGGATGCCCATTCCTCCCAGCCTAAGGTTTCTTGTGACATGGCATGTTCCGTGAAATTTAATTTTATTTGTTATTTGCCAGTTATTTGTCAGTGGCCCGCTCAATTCAAGCAGATTCTTGCGCCAGCTTGTCTGATATTATCTGCCGCAGTTCTTTCTTGAGGATTTTGCCGGCCGGACTGATCGGAAAACTGTCGGCGATTTCCAACCGCTCGGGCAGCTTGAACTTGGCGATTTTTTGCGCTAGCAAATAGGTCTTTAAGTCTTCCAAATCCATGCTCTGATCTTCTTGCAGAATCACAAAAGCGCAGGCTTTTTCGCCAAAAACCGGGTCCGGCATAGCGACCAAGGCAGCGCTTTTGATCTTGGGATTGGCGAGCATGTGTTTTTCCACTTCGTCGCAGCTGATTTTTTCGCCGCCGCGATTGATCAGATCCTTACTGCGGCCTTCGCAATAAAGATAGCCGTTTTTGAGACGCACCAGATCACCCATTTTATAAAATCCGTCCGCGGTGAAGCCACTTTTATTATTTTCCGGCGCCTTGTAGTAACCGCGAATGGTGTAGGGGCCGCGGACCACCAGCTCTCCCAATTCGCCATCGGCCACTTCATTGCCATCGTCATCGATGATTTTTATCTCATCATCTTCGGAGAGCGGCTTGCCGGAACTGTTGAAGCGAACATTGTCTGGTCCATCGAGTGGGGTGAAATTCAAAAGCCCTTCGGCGGTGCCATAAATTTCCTGAAAGGTGCAATCGAATTTCTGCTCGAGCTGCTGGCGCAGCTCTGGCTGCAGTTTTGCCCCGCCATTAGTAATCAGGTTAAGCGATGACAGATCGAATAGCTCAGGGATATCAGAATTAAGCCAATTGACGATCAGTGGGATGGCGGCTGGAATAACATTGATTTTTTCCTGCTCGACCAAACTAAATATGGTTTCCGGATCAAGCGCCGGTGCAATCACCACACGGCCGCCAAAGGCCAGCGCGCCGAGAAATCCGGGGCAGCCCAGGGTATAATTATGCGCCATCGGCAAGGCCGCCATAAAAGTCACGCCATCCGATAAGCCGCCGGTGATCGCAGCTTGTTCTAAATTATACAGGTAATCGTTATGGGTCCGGGGGATCAGCTTCGGCAAAGCCGTCGTACCGCCAGAGAGCAGCATAAAAGCAACTTCGGAAGCCGGTACCTGTGAAGTGGGGCTATCTGGTGCAGTGCCGGTAAAAATATCACCGAGTGACTGTTGATCTTCGTGAGCGTCACCCAATACAAAAAGATGTTTCAGGCTGGGGCATTCGGTGCGGACATTTTCTGCCATCTCGCGATAATCGAAATCACGGACTTTGGCTGGGAAAAAATAGGCGATGGCTTCGGCATGATTTACAAAATGGGTGATCTCGGTTTCGCGGTGGGGAGGCAGGGCCATTACCGGGATGACGCCGATTTTCAGCAGGGCATAAAAGGTGATGACAAATTCCGGGCAATTCGGCAGTTGGAAGACCACACGTTCTCCGGCCTTGAGCCCGCTTTCGGACAAGGCTGCTGCAGTGCTGTCGACCTGGCTCAATAATTGACTGAAAGTCAGCCGCTGCTCGTTGAAAACAATGGCTTCCTGATCACCGAAACGCTCTACCAGCCCGCAAAAATGCTGATAAAGATTAATGTCCTGCCAATAGCCTTTGCGGCGGTACGCGTCGGCAAATTCGGCTGGCCATTCGACACAGTGTTCTAACATTCCCGCCCCCAAGTTTAATGCTTGATTTGGTGTAAAAGAATAGCATGCTAATCAATAACTGGATCAATCAAAAAACATCACATAATGATCTTGGGGAACATATCTATGGTTAAGCCTCTAAAAATAAATGTCGTTGGCGGCGGGCCGGGTGGACTTTATTTTTCCATCCTGATGAAGCTCGCCGATCCTGATCATGACATTACTGTCTATGAGCAAAATAGCGCCGACGATACTTTTGGCTTCGGTGTCGTCTTTTCAGATGAAACGCTCGAAAATTTTATGGGTCAGGACGCGGTCACTTATCAGGAAATCCGTAATCAATTTGCCTATTGGAATGAGATCGAGGTGCGCTACCGGGGTGAGCGTATTCGCTCCGGCGGGCATGGCTTTGCCGGTATGGCGCGGATGACTTTGTTGAAGATTTTCCAGAAACGCTGCGCCGAGCTTGGCGTCAAAATGAACTTTGAGACCACGATTGATAATCTTGATAAATTACGGGATGCCGATTTGGTGCTGGGCGCGGATGGTCTCAACAGTTTTGTCCGTGAAGCCCATAAAGACCACTTCAAGCCCAATATCGACTATCGCCAGACCAAATTCGTCTGGCTTGGCACGACGCAAAAGTTTGATGCCTTCACCTTTATATTTAAAGAAAACGAACATGGCTGGTTCTATAACCACGCCTATCAATATGGCCAGGGTGTCGGTAAAGCAGGCTCAACCTGGATTTTGGAAACTCATGAAGATACTTGGAAAAAAGCCGGGCTGGATCAGGCAGATGAAGCAGAAACCATCGCCTATTTTGAAGACATGTTCGCGGACGAATTGGACGGTCATCCTTTGCTCTCCAACAAATCGATCTGGCGGAACTTTCCGGTTGTGACGGCTGAAAACTGGTCACACGAAAATATCGTGCTGATCGGTGATGCGGTGCATACGGCGCAATTTTCCATCGGCTCAGGCACCAAGATCGCCATGGAAGATGCGATCACGTTATCCGAGGCAATCATCAACGAAAGCAGCATTCAAGCCGCCATCCAATCATACGAAGAACAACGCAAAGACGAGGTTGCACGATTGCAGCGGACCGCCTTGGTCAGTCTCGGCTGGTACGAACATGCAAGGCGGTACAATGATCTGACACCAAAGCAATACGCTTTTAATTTCTTGAGCCGCAATAAAGCCGTCACTTACGAAAACCTCAGCCTGCGGGACCCTGACTATGGCGCCGATATTAATCACTGGTATGCGGGTTTGGTCAAAGAAGATCAGGGCTATGATGTTGCGGGCAATAACCCGCCACCGCCGATGTTCACGCCCTATCGGATCGGTACTGTCGAGCTGCAAAACCGGGTGGTCGTGGCGCCGATGTGCCAATATTCCGCTACGGACGGCACGGTTAATGACTGGCATCTGGTGCATCACGGCAGCTATGCCAAAGGCGGTGCCGGGCTGATATTCACGGAAATGACCGATGTCTCGCCAGAAGGCCGTATTTCCTACAAATGTGCCGGCATGTATAAGCCGGAGCATGTTCCTGCCTGGGCCCGGGTCGTTGATTTTGTCCATGAAAACTCAGAATCTAGAATCTGCATGCAGCTGGCCCATGCCGGGCGCAAAGGTTCGTGCAAAATTGCCTGGGATGACAATGGAGCGCCGCTTGAAAAGGACATATGGCCAATTCTATCTGCTTCCGCTATCCCGTTCACACCCGAGAGCCAGGTGCCGAAAGAGATGGACCGCGCCGATATGGATAAAGTACGAGATGATTTTGCAGCTGCCACCGGCATGGCTGCAGAAGCCGGATTTGATATGGTCGAACTTCATGCGGCGCACGGCTATTTACTCTCAAGTTTTATCTCCCCGGTCAGTAATATCCGGAATGATGAATACGGTGGTTCCCTCGAGAACCGCCTGCGCTTTCCGCTGGAAGTGCTTAAAGCTGTGCGAGAGGCCTGGCCGGCCGGCAAACCGATCTCGGTGCGTATCTCGGCGGAAGACTGGGTTGGCAGTAAAGGGGTCTCCGGTGATGAGGCGGTGGAAATTGCCAGGGCGCTTTATGCGGGCGGGGCGGACATCATCAATGTCTCAGCCGGCCAAACGACGACCGAAGCGGAGCCGATTTATGGCCGCATGTTCCAGGCTCATCTCAGTGAGCAAATTCGCTTGGAAGCCGGTATTCCCACCATCGCCGTCGGCAACATCACGACAGCCGATCAGGTTAATACAATCCTGGCGGCCGGTCGCGCTGATCTGGTGGCGCTGGCCCGGCCTCACCTGGCCGATCCGTTTTTCACCCTCCACGCCGCCGCCCACTATGGCTGGGATGGGCAGCAATGGCCGGAGCAATATCTCCGCGGTAAGGCTCAGGCCTTTACCGTCGCCGAACAGGTAAACGCCCGCATGGAGGAATTGCTGGAAGCGAATAAACCAACCAGCCATGACTAATTTGGTGCCAGGTATTTAATTAGATCACATAAATATCTGTTCGATTTATGTTCTTTTTTGTTGAACATGACTATCGAATATGATTTAAATTCCAACAAGGCGCGTTAAATAACGCAGATAAACCCCGATGTGTACAAATTTTCACCAAAAACGTATATATTTGTGAAATTAAAATGGAATTTTTATCTAACTAAAAGGAAATTATAATATGTTCTCTAACCTACTACGCCTCAAAGACGATATCGGTTCAGACCGGCCAGTCGAAGAGGAAGATACCCTCGCCCTCAAAAAAGCGCTAAAGCAAATCGGGCGATATGAAACGCCGCCTTATGATATGACTCCCTATCCCGATCAACAGATGTTTAACGCCATAATGATATTCAAAAAGAAAAGAAACTTATTCGAGATGGCATAATGAAACCCGGCGGAGAAACCGAGGCGGCGATTAATGAAGAGTTGTCTCGACAAGGAAATCGCCCGGAAAATCACATGGCAAGTGCGGAAGGTGGTGTCGAGTTGGCTGCCTACCGCCCCAGAAATGGAGGCAGTAGAGAACAGAGGATCAGTCGATTAAGAAGAGATGAGAATAGAATTTTACGAGATATAAACCGAGTTCGAAGCCAACTGTATAATACCAGTGATCCCGATAAGTTGGCCAGATTGAGACGAGAATCTGATTCATTACACCGGCAATTAAGTCACGTTCGTGCACAGTTAAGACAGCTCGGCGCCTAACTACATATATAATTTTATTGTCTGTTTCTAAAAACTGGAAAATTAAGGAGTAGCATAGGGTTGACGATGTATTTTTGAGATTGTTTCTTTGCGCTACTCAATATTTTCGGGCCAGCTTGATAGTAAATTGCATCGAACACTATAGATTGTGCGTCGTAGCCGAAATGCTGGGCGGCGTAGAGCAATGACAAGGCTTCACTATTCGGTGGGTCGGTGGGGTTTTGTTTCTTCAAAATTTCGCGACCGGTCCAATTCATAAACAAACCTAAGTAGGACAAAGAATATTTGTCGCCAGTCTTCATGCCACGGGTAAACCATTTGAGAGCTGTCGCTTTGTTATCATTATCAAGATAGTATCCACCGATCATTGATGTCATGCTTGGGTCTTTACGGGCAGCGGCTTCGAATAATATTTCCGCAGTATGCCGGTTTGGGTCGATATCTTCGCCGCGTAAAAAACGTTGTCCAAAGAAGGCAAGTTCAAAACCTTCGTAGCGCGCCATGCGTTTTTCATTCCAAACACCGGTCTTCCAACTGTTGTTAGGCTTTTCCTGCAAAATTCCGACAGCAGATTTCTGTGCCCCGGCGATTGAAGAGGCTGTAACCAGCATCAGTGTTAAAATCAATATACGCAGTATCATAATTCTCTCATTTGGAATAATATTTTATCACATTAATATTATAAAGAGTATATTAAAAATAGGCTGTGACGTACCTCACCATTCACATATTGGCTATGGCGGGGCCAGAGAGTGTTTTATTAGATCTTCAATAAATTTTGTGAACTAGGGGGTGTTAAACCCTCTCACCACACTAAGTGGGGACACCTTAGGCTACCAATTTAAAGGCCGATAGGATGTGCCAAAAAGATGTCCCCGTTTGTTGGATCAACCCCCGCTCATAAAGGCGGTGTCGCAATATTGGCGGCGGGATTTGAGGCGGCGGCAGGCAGCCGTGGCGGCAGCCGTGCTTTTAAACGGCCCGGCGATGAGCCGGTAGTAGACGCCTTTGCGGCGGCCGAGATTAACCCGCGTTACCTCTGATTTCAGTCGGCCCAGCAAAGACCTATGCGCCCGGCGCAACTGGGTCCAGGCCCTTGTGGCGGCTTGCTTGGAGCGGAACGAGGCCAGATGAACAGCCGGCTGCGGGCCCCCTTTAGGCGCGGCTTTTGCGGTTGCAGCTGCTTTCGCCGCCTTAGAAACCACTGGTTTTTTCGGCGCCAGGATGCGCTCAATGGCCGCTTTCTCTTTCGCATATTCACCATCGGATATGAGGCCACGCTCTTTCAACATCTCAATCCGCCGGACGGCTTCGGCGGCTGCCATCAGACCTTTGGGCGCCATGGCCGGGGCCGCAGAAATCTTCGGATTAGCCGGCATCAAGCCATCAATAATCATTGTGCGTTCAGCGCCGTGCTGGCGAACCGTGATGGCGCGAAGCTCAAGCGCCCGGCCGATGGCTTTCAAACGGCCCGATATTTGAGTGGCACTGGGCACGGAACGGGAGAGACCCGCAGCTGGCGGCGGTGAGGTCAGTTTGGTCTGCGCGCCGACATTACGTTTGCGCCGGGCTGCATATTCCGCCGGCGTCACCAATCCTTGATCACGCAATTTCTGCAAGGTCTCAAAGCGGGAAATTATATTGCTGTCGGCGACAGAAGTGCCGGGTGTCATCGGTGCAGGCTGAGCGCTGCGCAAGCGGGATGGCAGAGCCGGGGCGCGGGTCGCGGCAGCTGGCATTTGCACGCGTGGGGCGGCGGGCGCAGCCGTGCCACTTGGCTGTCCCGGAGGTCCAAAGGCGTTCGAGACGCCCTGGCTTTGCAACAGTGACAAATTTAAACCGGCGAGTTCACGCACCGATTGCGGCGCCAGATCATTGAGCACCAGTAATTTAGTCTGCGGTCCGGGACGCAGCGCCATGATGGCTTCATAGACTTGGCGGGCATGAACGAGCTGACCACTATGCTGGAGCACGATGCCTTTGCCAAAGAGGGCATAGACATCACGCGGATTGGTCTGCAGGGCTTGATCAAACAGCGCCTGGGCGGCCAGGAATTCACCCTTGGCCAATTTGCCAAAACCCTGTTCTGAGATCGCAATACTCTCAGCCGGCTTAGGCTCACGCCGGAAGCTGTCCATCAAATTACTGTTCTTAATGAGATCACAGGCGCTCAATGAAAAAAGCGCCGTCAGCACTATTCCAAACTTGAAGCCCTTCTGCCTGATTGAAAGCAGATCACCGCCCAACTTCATATCGCCTACCCCCGTTGAGGCTATCGTCGTTTCATGGTTATTCGATACTATATATGGTATAGCGTTTTGGGACAATACGCTAATGACAGTCTGAACCACTATATTTTGGGGTTTTCGGGGAAATATCCTCTCTATTTCCTAATATTTTCGTGAATAATTCAATATTTGCCTAATTATATTTGAATTAATTACCGAATTCGGCACCCATCCCCTTGATTAGCCACAATTTATCAAGCATTCTCCGGAAAAATTTAATACACCAAGGGGAAACGAATTATGCCATTTGCCGCAGCCAAGCGTCTGACCAATGCGGGCGCCAAACAAATGATGGCGGCAGCCATCGGCAAAGCTGAAGAAATTGGAATTGCTGTCACCGTTGCTATCGTTGATGCAGGCGGTCACATGCTGATGCTGGAGCGCATGGATGGAGGCCGCTTCCACACGGTTCATTCATCCACCACCAAGGCCGTCACGGCGTCTTCTAATCGCCGCCAAACCACCACCCACGGGGCGCAAGGCCAGGATTTGGATACCTTGCATGCCATTGGTTTGTCCTTAGCTGCCGGACCCGAGCGCTGGACGGCAATGGAAGGCGGATTTCCGATTTTCTTCGAGGGAGAATGTGTTGGCGGCATTGGTGTCAGCGGTGGTGACTGGCAACAAGATCAGGATATTGCCCAAGCAGCAGTTGACGCGGTCGGCGCAAGCTATCAAAGTTAAAATCGAAATTTGTTTCAATGGGGTTTTAAATCAAAATAATCACTTAAGGGAGAAACTAAGATGAAAAGTTTAAAATACGTATTCCTGGGAACGGCAGCCGCCGCTCTTATGGTCGCTGGTCAGGCGAAAGCTGAATGGCCGGAAAAATCCATCGAATTTGTCATTCCATTTGGTGCCGGTGGCGGTGCTGATATCGAGGGCCGGTTGATCGCTAAAGCCATGAGCAAAGAACTTGGCCAGCCGGTGGTGCCGGTTAACAAACCTGGTGGCGGTGGCGCTATCACCTACACCTATGTCAAAAACTCAAAACCGGATGGCTACACCATCGCCTGGAACTCCACGTCGGTTTTGACCACGACCAATATCGGCAATGTGCCGTTTAACTACCAAGCTTTGGATCATATTGGCCAAGTTGCCCAGCAGCCGATTCCATTCGTGGTTAAAAAATCAGCACGCTGGAACACGCTCAAGGAATTTATGGCTGAATGTAAAGCCAAGCCTAACACGCTTAAAGTCGCCTTTGCCGGTTTCGGCAGCGCGACCCATATGGCGGGTGTCGCTTTAACTCAGCTTTCCGGTTGCAAGCCCATTATGTTGCCGGTCAAAGGCCCGGATCGCCGGAAAATGATCCTCAGCGGTGAAACTGATGCGGCTGTCGATATTTTCTTCGTGCCGCTTAAATTGGTTAAAGCCGGTAAAATGAAATTCCTGGCGGTTTCCAGCGGTAAGCGTAATCCCGCCTCGCCGAATGTGCCGACTGCTAAAGAACTCGGCATTGATATGGAATTTGATCTTTTTCGGGGCCTCTCGGTTGCCAAAGGTACTCCACAGGCGATTAAAGACAAGCTCGAAGCAGCCATGATCAAGGCAGCCAACTCGAAAAAATTTGCCGGTCGGATGAAAAAGCTCAAATTGACTTTGAAACCGATGGGACAAAAAGAATTTGGTGCCAAATTGGCAAAAGCCAATGCCAATATTGTCGCCATTATGAAAAAAGCCGGCATGTATCAATCCAAAGCCAAAAAATAGGCTTTAAGTTAAAGACGTTTCCAGATGTCCCGTCTCCGACTAATTTAAATTAGATCGGGGCGGGACATCTGATTTTCACTAAAGAGTTTTCAGATGAGCAACATGCGGACACGCAATTTGATCGCAGCAATTATTTTGCTGCTGTTATGCGCCGGATATGCCTATTTGACGGCTAATTTGCCCACCCGCGCCATTGAAAACACCACCCAGCCTTCCTTTTTCCCCTGGGTCGTGACGATTATCATGGCCGTGCTTTCGCTTGGACTACTGGCGCAGGCGTTCCTGCCCAGTACCAATTCAGACACGCCTAAAACGTTCGACGTACCGGTAAAGCGCTTAATCTATGGCCTGGTCTTATCGGTCGCCTATTTTGCTGCCCTGCCGACACTCGGCTTCGTTGCCGCCAATATCCCGTTCTTCGCCGGGCTGATGTATCTTTATGGTGAGCGCCGTCCCTTGTGGCTTGCTGCCGGCTCAATCCTGATTTCATTGATCGTCTTTTTTCTCTTCCGGGAAGTGTTTCAGATACTTCTCCCCTCCGGTATTTTGCAAGGGGTCCTGAGATGAACCCGGATGTCATTGATGGCTTTGCTCAGGCGAGCCAGCTTGAAACCATTTTAGCCGTCGCAGCCGGCTGTTTTGTCGGCCTGGTCGTCGGCATGATCCCCGGCCTGACCATCTCGACCGGCATTATCATTGTGTTGCCGCTGACTTTTGTATTAGAGCCCGAAATTTCCATTGCGTTATTACTGGGGCTCTATGTCAGCGGTATGACGGGTGGCAGTTTTTCAGCCATCTTGCTTAATATCCCGGGCACACCCTCAGCCTCGGCAACGGCTATTGACGGCAATCCCATGGCCAAAAGGGGTGAGGCGGGCCGCGCTCTCGGTATCGCTATCACCGCAAGTTTCTTAGGCGGTCTGTTTAGCTTTTTGTGTCTCTATTTTATTGCACCCTTGCTGGCCGAGATCGCACTAAAATTCCAATCCCCCGACCTTTTCAGCCTGGTCTTTTTTGGTCTTACTATTATTTGCAGCTTTGCCGCTAAATCCTTGATCAAAGGATTGTTGTCGGCGGTGATCGGTTTGGCCATCGTCACGGTCGGCCAAGACCCAATGATGGGCACCGCCCGCTTTACCTTTGATCAGGTCAATCTGATCTCCGGCATTCATTTTCTAACCGCACTGATCGGGCTCTTTGCCGTGCCGCAATTGGTCGACAATTTTGCCGATATGATGAAATCAGAAACCGCGGCCAAAAACGCCGCTAAAATTAAAAGCGTTTTACCGAAATTATCGGATCTCAAACTCATACGTCTGCCGGTTTCCATCGGCGCACCCATTGGCTCGTTTTTGGGTATTCTGCCGGGCGCCGGTGGGCCGATTGCCGCCTTTATCAGTTACGACTACACCAAAAAACTGAGCAAAAAACCGGAAGAGTTTGGCACGGGCTCCCCGCAAGGTATCGCAGCACCCGAATCCGCCAACAATGCGGTGACAGGCGGCGCCCTGATCCCGATGATGACCTTGGGTATTCCGGGTGATCCGGTGACGGCCATCCTGATCGGCGCCTTGCTGATCCACGGGCTTGCCCCGGGACCTTTGCTTTTTGTTGAAAATGGTGAGTTTGCCTACGGTCTTATATTCTCGTTCTTTTGGGCCAATATATTCAATATCATCATTGCCCTGATTGGCCTTAGATATCTCGTCAAAGTTCTGGTTATCCCGCGTACTTTCCTGATGCCGACCATCGCCATATTGTGTGTCATCGGCAGCTATGCGCTGCGCAATAATTTCTTTGACGTCTATGTGATGTTTGGCTTTGGCTTGCTCGGCCTGGCGATGCGCTGGCTCGACATGCCGATTGTGCCATTGTTGCTGGCCATGGTGCTCGGCCGTCAGCTGGAAGAACACCTTAGGGTGTCCCTGATCGCCTCAAAAAACGACGTCAGCATATTCTTTACCTCGCCGTTCAGCGTCTTCTTTTTATGTCTGGCGGCGGCCTCAATTTTCTGGTCTTTTTGGGCCGAACACAAATCAAAACAAAAACAAGATCAATTGGAGATTTAGTTATGAGTTCAGATACAATCCGCGTCGCCTCACTCGGCCTCGGCTGGTGGTCAGATGTGCTGGCCGAAGGCGTCGTCAACGCCAGCGGCATTGAAGTTGTATCCTGCTTCACCCGGTCTGAAGACAAGCGCAAAGCCTTTGCCGACAAGTTCGATTGCGCCTATGCGGAGAGCTACGAAGAACTGCTGGCGGACGACAATATCGACGCCATTATTAATACCACCCCCAATAATATTCATTTGGAGACTACCCAACAGGCAGCCGAAGCTGGCAAGCACGTCTTTCTCGATAAGCCAATTGCTAATTCCGTTGGTGAAGGCATGCAGATCGCTAAAATTTGCCGTGACGCCAAGGTTAAACTCTCAATTGGATTTCAGCGCCGCCGGGAAAATCATTTCCGCTGGGTTCAGGAAGAAATTCAAGCCGGGCGCTTCGGGAAAATTGTCCAGGCCGAGGCTAATATCAGCCGCGACCGTTTAGGCGCCTTCGAGCCCGGCCATTGGCGCTACACCGCCGAAGGTATGCCGGGCGGCGTCATGCTGCAAATTGGCCCGCATTATGTTGATGTCTTGGAAATGCTGATGGGGCCGATTGTCGAGGTTTCCGGTATGCTGTCACAGCTGGTGCTGCCGGGCGACAATCCGGATGTTGCCGGGCTGGTGATGAAACACGAGAATGGTGCTGTTTCGACTTTGAATGCGGGTTACGCCTCGGCCGGCGAAAACTACGTCATGAATATTTATGGCAAGGAGGCCTCAGCGCTCTATTCGCTCCATAGCGGCATGTATCACGTCAAACGCGGCGAGAAAGAACCGGTCAAGATGGAGTTTGAGGCTAACGACACTATTGCCGAGCAAATGGAAGAATTCGGCGACTGCATCCGCAATGATACCGAACCGGAAGTCGGTGGTGAGTGGGCGGCGCGCTCCTTAGCCGTGATCCGGGCAGGCGTCAAATCCGCCAACGAAAAGCGCTACGTCGCCATTGATGAGATAATGGAATCCGGCGAATAGCCAAGAATAAGTTAAGCTTGGAATATAAATCGGTTGTCTTAAGGGCTGCAATTTTCGATGATTGCTGAATGAATGACAGCAATTCGAAAAGCCTCGGAAATCTCTTCGAGTCGAAACCGCTTCAGGGTCAGCATGCGCTGATCACCGGCGGCTCGCGCGGCATCGGCGCCGCTACCTCCAACGCTCTTGCCGCCTTGGGCGCCAGTATTACGTTGCTTGCCCGTGACGTCGGTAAGCTGAAACTGCAAAGCGATCATCTGCAGCATGAATTTGACGCCAAGGTGTTTTATGCCAGTGCTGATATGACGAGCGAGGACGATATCGCGGACTCGTTCGCTCAAAGCGTTGACGCTAACGGTCCGGTCGATATTCTGGTTAACAATGCCGGTATCGGTAAAAGCGCACCCTTCCACAAAATGGATCTCGATTTCTGGCAGGCGACCCTCGACCTCAACCTTACCGGCACCTTTCTCTGCACCAAGCAAGTTTTCGATGGCATGCGTGAGCGCGGCTATGGCCGTATCGTCAACATCGCCTCGACGGTTGGTCTCAGGGGCTATGCCTATATCACCGCCTATACGGCGTCAAAACATGCGGTCGTTGGCCTGACGAGATCTCTCGCCTTGGAAGTCGTCAAAAAAGGGGTGACGGTCAATGCGGTCTGCCCGGGCTACACCGAAACCGATCTGGTGGCCGAAGCGATTGATAATATTGTTGATGCCTCAGGCCGCGACGGCTCGGAAGTGAAATCTGAAATAGAAAATATGAGCCCGATGGGCCGCATGGTGACACCCGAAGAAGTTGCCGAAAGCGTTGCCTGGCTGTGCCTGCCCTCCTCGGCTTCGATTACCGGCCAGGCCATTGTGGTGGCCGGTGGTTCGGTAATGTAGGGCAAGGGGGAGACAACATGCCTGATACAACTTTTCTCGATTGGCCGTTTTTTGAAGACAGCCACCGCACCTTCGCCAAGGAACTTTCAGCCTGGGCGGAAAAAGAGATCGCGCCCCTGGCCCAGGATGACCACCACAGCCATGAGGCTTTGGATGCGTCCTTTCGTAAAATCATTGATAAGCTGGGCAAGGCGGGCTGGCTGAAATACACCGTCCCCGCCGCCTATGGCGGGGCTTTGGAAAATCTCGACGTGCGCTCGATTGCGCTGGCTCGCTCGATCCTGGGCTACCACACCGGCCTCGCTGATTTTGCCTTTGCCATGCAAGGGCTGGGGTCCGGCTCGATCACACTGTTTGGCTCGGAAGAACAAAAGCAAAAATATCTGCCCGATGTCGGCAGCGGCAAACGCATCGCTGCCTTTGCTTTGTCTGAGCCCAGCGGCGGCTCGGATGTTGCCGCAATGAAAGCCACTGCTGAATTAGACGGCAATGAATATGTCATCAACGGTACCAAAACCTGGATTTCCAATGCCGGGCTCGCCGATCAATATGTGCTGTTTGCCCGCACCGGTGATGCGCCCGGCGCCAAAGGTCTTTCGGCTTTTATTGTTGATACCGATACGCCCGGCCTCACGGTCAGCGAGCGCATTGACGTCATCGCGCCCCATCCCTTGGGCTCGCTGATGATGGACAATTGTCGCATCCCCACCAGCGCCATGCTCGGCCAATCGGGCGACGGCTTTAAAGTTGCGATGGCAACACTCGATATTTTCAGAACTACGGTAGGAGCGGCTGCCCTGGGCTTTGCCCGCCGGGCTATGGATGAAGCCATTGCCCGGGCCAAATCCCGCGAAGCCTTTGGTCAGAAAATCGGTGACTTTCAAATTATTCAGAGCAAGATCGGCGACATGGCGCTCAAAATCGATGCGGCGGCGCTGCTGGTCTTCCGCTCGGCCTGGGTCAAAGACGTGCAGGATATCCGGGTGACCCGCGAAAGCTCGATGGCTAAACTCTACGCTACCGACAGCGCCCAGGAAGTGATTGACGATGCGGTGCAGATTTGGGGCGGTATGGGCGTGGTTTCGGGCGTGAAAGTTGAGGAACTCTACCGCGAAATCCGTGCCTTGCGTATTTATGAAGGCACCAGTGAGATCCAAAAACTCGTCATCGCCGGCCAGGCCATGGCGGAGTAAAAACCACGAACATCACCAAGGACTCAGAGAAGAAGAAATTCACTATCTAGGTGCCAGTTTTAATTCTTTGCAATAAATATTATTCTGATTTTCTTGACATAATTTTTCAATTTCCAACTTATCTCTGTGAAATTGCTGGCTGTCCCCCAATTTTTTATGGACTTTTGCACGGAATTCCAGGAAAGACACTCCATGAGTTTCATCAGGAATAAGTTCGTTCATAATCTCTAATGCCATCTTCGGGTTGTCGAGATCGAGAGCTATTCGGGCCCGCAAAAAACGCGCTAATGGAATATTCGGTTGCTTGTCAAATATAAGATTGAGATCAGCAAGAGCACGAACATTTTTTTTGAGGGCATGATAAGCCATTGCTCGTAGGAGAATAGTTTCAAGATGGTCTTGAGGAGTTCGGCCTGTTTCCTGAAACGAAGATTCTAAAGCTTCGTTGAAATCGTTTATGGCATTCTGATGCATTCCATTACTAAAATACCAAACCCCTCGGACAAATAATACTTCGGTGGTTGCTTCATTATTCAATCTCTTTAGAAGAAGTGCTTTGGTAAAATATTTGATGGCCTCTTTAGAATTTCCCTTTCTATCTTCCTCAAAGCCTTTATCAAATTCCAATTCACCAGCGGCAAAAGCAGATGATATCAAGAAAATAAATAGTATGAGTGTTGTGACTAAGGGAAGCTTTTTTCTCTTCACGGAAACCATTGACCAATTATCTGCAATTTTAAATCTATAACTTAAAAAGTGTACTTCATCTAATTATTGCAGCCAAAGATTATTTCAGAAATTTCTTTTGCTTGGTCAAAAACCGTCTCTGGCGCCGCCATAGAAAGTGAACCTACATCAACAAAAAAACTAGTCACCCTGGATCAAGTCCAGGGTGACGGGTTGAGAGTAGGTGGAAATTAAACGCTACCTCGTCATTCTGGCGAAAGCCAGAATCCAGGAAAACTCTGGACCCTGGATCGAGTCCAGGGTGACGGAGTATTACTTCCTCTGTGTTCTCTGTGCCCTCTGTGGTTCAAAAACTCTTACTTATAAAACTCTTCCGGATCGATGGGCAGTTCGACCTCAATGCCGCGTTTGGCTGAGAGATCCATCGCCATCGTGCACAAAAGGTTCGAATGTCCCTCGGCCGCCGTCGCGTGCGGTGTCGGCGTGCCCATCAAAATACGGGTAAACCAGCCGATGGTATCTTCCCGCATCGGACCGGAGAGCATGTCATTCCAAAGATAACCCGGTTGAGAAGAAGGTAGAAAGTCGACATGGCGTTCAGGCGCTTCGTAGTCGCCCGAAATATAGCCGCCCGGCAAATTGTGATTAGTTGCCAGTACGAGATCCCGGTGGGTGTCTTCAATATCGATAATGCCTTCTGCACCGACAATGCCGATCTCAAGGCCATAGACCGTGCCCGGCCAAACTTCCGGCAAGGCCCAGCAGATGTTCATTGAAAAGATGGTGCCGTCATCCATGGTGAAAATACCAAAGGTCGAATCTTTGGTGCCCCATTCGTTCAGCACTTTATCGACAGATTTGGCGTAGACCGAAACCGGTTTCTTGCCTTCCATCAGCCACATCGACATATCAAGCGAGTGCGTTCCGGAGACCACCATCGGTGTCAGATTATGCCGCGCATTGGTTTTGGCAATGGTGGCAATTGGCACCATGCGGTTCATAAAGGCGCGGGTCGTCACGGTATGGACATCACCGATCTGGCCATTTTGCAGCCGTTCCTTCACCGTCAGGAAGCGGCGGCGAAAGCGCTGAGTGTAACCGACACAGGCATCGAGGCTGGCTGCCGTAATCGCATCTAATATCTGCTTTGATTCACGGGCTTCGGTCGCCAGTGGTTTTTCGATGAACAGTTTATGGCCTTGTTCGACGGCGAGCAAAGTCGGCTCGGTATGCTTGTTTTCATCCGTGATGATCATAACCGCATTGACTTCAGGCCGTTTGATCAATTCGTTGAAATCATTGGTGTAGAAATCTGCTTTAGTGTCTTCGGCGAGTTGCTTGCCGAGTTCATCATTGATGTCACACAGGCCGAGCCATTTTACGCCCGGATATTCGCGGGCATATTTGGCGCGAATGCGGCCAATGGTGCCGCAGCCGACAATGGCCAGGCCAATTTCATCGACGGTGTCCAGATTAATTTCAGACATGGATTACCCCTTAATGGTCCTAAATACATTTTGTTGTTTTGAATCTGATTTAATTTCGATGGAGCTTTTTAAGCTTAAAAAAGCCTATCGTAAAGCCGCTATAAGCTTTGCAGACCTTCCCCATCATCGCACCATCCCAGAAAAATTATGTGAAAAAATGGCCAATTAACAGGATTTTCATTTCCCCTTGCTATCTTAAGCAAAAATAGACGATTAGGTGGTGTAAGGTGCTTGATAATCCTGTTTTAGCAAAAGATGTAGCCCCCGATATTGCCCTGCGTGATTTTCCCAAGCTTTATTTTGCGACCATGCCACGCTCGGGCACCTGGTATAGTTATTTCCTGTTTGAATTTCTCGACATGGCCTTGACCGGCAGCAACCGGGTAAGACGGATCAATGAGGCACGCATACATTTCGGCACTAAAATCGTTAAGTGTCACGGTCATTCAATTTTCCCGAACTTTGAGCAGATTTATAAGGGCTCCTTTCGTAATGCCTGGGATGAATTGAGTTTTTACTGCAACGCCTTTAACTCCGGCCATAATGTTGTTGAAGAGGCACCCGAGCAATTTTCACCACTCCTAAATGAAGATTTGAAAATTATCTACCTTTACCGAAACCCTTTAGATCAAATGGTCTCGGCATTTCATCACTACAAAGGATCCATGAGCGAACAACATCGCACTTACTTTGATCCAAAGTTAGATCAGCGTGTGCCATTTTTGTCCGCCTCAGAACATCTCCGGCAGGGTGGCCTTGAAGGCTATATCAAGCAATTCTTTAGCTACTATGAAATGCGCGGTAATCCAAATCTCATGATGGTTAATTATGAAAGTCTGGTCGCCAAACCACAGCATATTTTCAAAAAAATGCTAAATTTTGCGGGCTTTGATACAGAGTTGGCAGATCACCGGGAACCGATTGAAAATGCGCTCGCCACGGCTGCACCAGATAACGTGCGTGATATTGAGCGCAAGTTGGGGCGCTCTCTCGCTCAGGATCAATCAGACCCCAACAGCTCCCATTTGAGGGGTGGCCAAACCGGCAAATGGAAAAATGAATTGAAACCAGCGGACATCAATTATTGCTTTGATGAACTGTCGCGCTTTGGCATTCAGCTAGATTTATTTACTTTCGAATAATGTTAAATGGGCCTTTGATTAAATGATTTTGTAGCGTTCTTCCTCGCCGGCCTTTTGCAAAAGTTCGTTCACTTCTTTCTTTAACTCGATCATTTTCAGTTCCCGATCAACCGCCATTTTATTGAACATTTCCTCTTGTTTGACTTTTTTGGTCAGAATTTGTTCAGCTTGCTTGCGTTCACTAACCTCGGTTTCCAATTCTTCGGATCGTGAGTGAAGAACATCGTTTATACCTTTGGCGTAGGTGACAACGACAATAGATCCATCCAGATTTAAAAGCTTGTTTATCGCCAGCATGGTTTTAAAAGGTGTTGAAGTCAGAGATTTGTCAAAATCTATAAAGTCGGCACAAATCTCGGCGATGAAATTCATTGAAGCCAAGTAATTATTTAGCGGTAGATTGATCCTCGCATGAGCGTTGCCAACGGTAATTCTTGATTGGATAAATTCGCTTGATATGTCGCCCTTGAAAAACTCCCGCCAATAACCTTGCTGTTGATGCACGACGCGTTCTACGGTTTCTGGATCTTTGAAAAAGTCGGTGTAGTAGGTTTGTTCTTTAAGGCGATCATGAAAAGCTTCGACGAAAGAATCTATCTGACCCTCCAGATTTATCCCAAAATTCCGTATCAATGTCAGATCGCCGGCGGATATCGAGAATTCCTGCAACAACCCTTCGCCGCCACCGTCTAGAAGATCATCGGTTATTGAAAATTTCAGCATTGCAAACACCCTGAATTTAACCAAGTCAATATGATCAACACCATATTGATAAAATTATAATTATTCTAAATAAATACAAGAAACATTTAGCATATTAAGATATGCAGCTATATTATTTTTTTCTCACGCAATTCAGCTAGCTTTTCCGGTTTGAAATCAAGCAACTCAGACAGCACATCATCCGTATCAGCGCCCAAAAGTGGTGGCGCGTTTCCAGCCTCAGCCGGGGTATCTGAAAAAGTATAGGGCACACCCAGCATCTTCAACGCGCCAATCGTTGGGTGAGCACGCTCAACCACCATATCGTGGGCCTGGGCTTGCGCACTTTCGAGAGCCTCATCGACAGCATTGATATTGCTGCAGGGAATGCCGTCCGCTTCAAACAGCTTAATCCATTCCTCTGAGGTTTTATCCGCCATCGCTTCATTGATTGCGAGTTCCAGGGCAACACGGTTTTCGACCCGCTTCGCATTGGTTTTGTAGTCGTCATCGACCGCCCATTCAGGGTGTCCCAAACTGGCTGCGAGGCGGGCGAACTGGGTATCGTTGCCGACCGCAATGGCTATGTCGCCGTCTTTGGTCGAGAAATCCCGATAGGGCACGATGCTGGCATGGGCATTGCCGAAACGTCCCGGGCGTTTGCCGTTGACCAGATAGTTCGAGCCAATATTTACCAGCATCGACAAACTGGTATTAAACAGCGATAGCTCAATGCGTTGGCCTTTGCCGCTGGTATGGCGGGCATTAAGGGCGGCAAGGATACACATCGCGGCATTTTGACCCGTGCAGACATCAACAATGGCAACACCGTATTTTGCCGGGCCGCGATCAAGGCTGCCGGTAATGCTCATCAGCCCGCTTTCGGCCTGTAAAATAAAATCATAGCCGGGCAGGCCCGCTTTGGGACCCTTGCCACCGTAGCCGGTAATTTGACATTGGATGACATGAGGTGCTTCCGCTTTATACCAATCTTCGGTAAACCCCCATTTCTCCATCGTGCCGGTTTTGAAATTATCTATCACCACATCCGATTTCTGAATGAGCTGGCGCAGGATCGCTTTGCCCTGTTCATTTTTAAGATCAATGGTAACGCTTTTCTTGCTGCGATTGGCGCCTAGGAAATAAGCGGCTTGGCCATCGATAAAGGGCGGCCCCCAATCCCGTGTATCATCGCCTTTGCCAGGTTGCTCAATTTTGAGAATTTCAGCACCCATATCACCTAAATTCATGGTGCAGATCGGACCGGCTAAAATACGGGTTAGATCGATCACACGGATGCCGGTTAGCGGGCCATTGGCTAATTCTGTCTCAGTCATGTTATTTCCGTAAGTGTTTCTTTTGGGCTTTCTGATAACTCGCAATATCGTCGATATCGTCCAATTGTTCGAGCAGTTTTATGCGGGCGGCGTGTTTTTTGGCTTCAATATTACGGATGGTATCTGCCCTGGTATGTTCGCTCGACCATCGAATGTTGTTAAAAACATCTAAAATCCTTGGCCGTCTTTTAAAGCCGATCAGCCAATAGCCGCCATCGCCAGCCGGACCAATCACCGCGTCATGATCACCGAGAGCATTAAACGCCCGCGCCACCCTGTCAGTATTAATGTCGGGCAGATCAGTACCGATAAAGATGACCGGACCCGGCGCCAAGTCTCGGTGGATATGGCCTAACCGGTCACCGAGATCGCCGCCCCCTTGTGATAGCCGCGCGAGATTTGGTAATGACCAACCGAACCCCGCCAGCGCATCTTTGTCGGGCGTGAGCGCCAGATAGGTCTGCCACCGGGTATCCCGGGCGAGCGGTCGAATGGTCTGCTCTGCCATCTGGCGATAAATACGAACCGCCTCAACCTCACCGACATCAACGGCGAGGCGGCTTTTAACCGTACCAAGCCGTGGTGCCTTGGCAAAAATAACGAGATGCTGAGTTAAGCTCATTGATAGAGGCGTCCGATCAATTTGGGCGGCAGCCCGGCAAAATAGAGCGACAGGCAGGTGGCATTCCTTAACGTTCTTAAGATATAGCCTGATTTCTGATAACGGATGGCCGAAGTGATGGCGGCAAGTTCAAGATACTCGATATTTTCGCGGCCAATGCGCCGGACAATATCAACATCTTCAAACAAAGGCAGGCCCTTGAAGCCGCCAATCTGATCGTAGTGCTGGCGTGAAATCAGCAGGCCCTGATCGCCATAGGGTAAGCCAAATAGCCGGCAGCGCCAGGCGACGATATTTTCCAGCCGCCGGGCAGCAGGGGCAGGATCATCCAAGCTAAATTTAAATACCGCGGCGCGGGCAAGTGCGGTTGGCCGGGTAACAAACTCACTAATCATCTGCTGCCACATGGTATCTAATCGAGTATCGGCATGGAGAAACAACAGCCAAGGATGCTTTGCATTTCTCGCTCCGGCAGCCAGTTGAGAACCACGTCCTTTCGGCGCGTCAATAATCGTCGCCCCGTGATGCTCAGCGATTGAGCGTGTTTCGTCCGTCGAGCCGCCATCGCTGACAATAAATTGGGTCGCTATATCAGATGTCTTGAGCGCTGTTAAAGTCTGCTCAAGAGCCGGAGCTGCGTTCAGAGTCGGGATAATAATGCTTAGCATGGCGGGACTATACGGGGCCTGATGAAAAGGGGCCATTGCAAATACTATAAATCAGGTATATGTTCATGTTATGTTCCTATTAACTATATGAGTGTTATAAGCTCGTTATGGACATGATAACTGATCAAATTCGAAAAGGCCCAAATGTGAAAGGACGGGGTGCTGTCGGCAATCCGGCGGGTCGCTTCGAGCAAACAGAACGCATTGCCGTTGATGACGGCTGGTGGGCTGGTGAAGATGAAAGTGATTTGGCCCATAAGCTGCTGACCAAAATCAGACCAGATGCAGCCCGCAGCGTTATTACCCGCAATCAGTCACCCGACATTCCTTTTGATCGCTCGGTTAATCCCTATCGCGGTTGTGAGCATGGCTGTGTCTATTGTTTCGCCAGGCCTTCTCATTCTTTCTTAGATTTGTCGCCCGGGCTCGATTTTGAGACCCGGATATTCTTTAAAGAACAAGCAGCCACATTGTTAGAAAAAGAACTGCGGAAACCGAAATATACTCCGGCGCCGATTGCAATAGGCGTCAATACCGATTGCTATCAGCCGGCCGAGCGCGAGCTTAAAATTACCCGCTCGATCCTTGAGGTGTTAGATTCTTTTAATCACCCGTTCTCAATCATCACCAAATCTGCTGGTATTTTGCGTGATCTCGATATTTTAACTTCGATGGCTGAGCGTAATCTGGTGCATGTTATGATTTCGGTAACGACATTAGATCGCGACCTCGCCCGCAAGATGGAGCCACGTGCAGCGACACCTGAGCGCCGTCTTAAAACCATGCAGGCGCTGAATGATGCGGGCGTGCCGACCGGTGTTCTAGTCTCGCCGATAATCCCTGGGCTTAATGATCCGGAAATTGAAAAAATACTGGCCGCTTGTGCGGAAGCGGGGGCGGTGCAGGCGGCATATTTGCTGCTGCGTCTGCCCTATGAGCTTAAAGACATGTTCACCGATTGGCTTGAGGCGCATTACCCAGATCGCGTGCGCCATGTTCTTAGCTTGATCAGGCAGTGCCGGTCAGGAAATTTGAATGATTCAGAATTTGGTCAACGTTTCACCGGGGAGGGACCTTACGCTGATATTATCCGGCGGCGTTTTCATGTGGCGCAAAAAAAACTCGCCATTCCGGAACGCGTGTTAGATCTTGATTGCTCGCAATTTGAAGCGCCTTTGGCGACGGGTAATCAGATGGGATTGTTCTAAGAATTGGACCCGTTTTCAGGCTTGTTTTTTGACAGGGCTCGTGTTCATTTACGCCCATGATTAGAATACACGGATTAAAGAATTGCGACACCTGCCGTAAGGCAGTTAAGGATTTGACGGCTGCCGATATTGACCATCATTTTATTGATTTTCGCAAAGATGGCCTGGCAAAAAGCGATCTCACAAAATGGGTCACGGGTGTCGGCTGGGAAGTTTTGCTGAATAGACGTGGCACGACCTGGCGGGGACTTGCAGAGTCGGCTAAGGCTGATATAGATGCCACCACGGCGACGACACTCATGCTTGAACATCCGGCGCTCATCAAGCGCCCGGTATTTGAGATTGGGGACAAAGTTATTATTGGCTATAAAGATGAACAAAAGCAGGCGTTGGGACTCTGACGCAGCGGCGGGAGAAGTGTTATGAGAACAGATTTAGAAAGAGACGATTTTATCGCTTTGCTGGAAAAACTTAAGGGCGAAGACGAGGCCGATATTTTGGCAGCTGTCCGGGACTTAAACGCCAAGATGACGGTTGCCGGTGTCAGCTGGGATGATTTGCTGATATCTCAAGATGATACACCGGCGGCGACCGACTATAGCGATGATGACGAGGATGAGGACGAAGACGAAGACGAAGGCGAAGGCGAAGGCGAAGTTGAACAAGCTGAAGATGATGATAGCGATTTAAAACCGCTTAGCGCCGAAGAAAAAGTAGAAGCTGCCAGCTTGATCGCGGCCATCCGAGGCATGGAAATTTCCGATCTTACCAAGGATGAGCTGGAAGAATATGAAGACGATCTGGAACATGGTGAGTTCGAACAAATGGATTTGCGGTATCTCAAGGCTCTCAAAGCCAGATTATCGGCTTAACTAAAATGCCAACGGGGCCGATCTATCATATCTGCCGGGCAGATGAATGGGCCGAAGCTCAATCCAGCGGCAGTTACAAAGGCTCATCCCAGGATCAAGCGGACGGTTTTATTCACTTTTCAAGCGGCGTTCAGGTGATCGAAAGTGCGGCCAAGCACCGGGCCGGACAGGACGGTTTGGTGTTGCTCGAAGTTGATCAAGCCGTACTCGGTGAGGCGCTCAAATGGGAGCCGTCGCGTAATGATCTGTTGTTTCCGCATCTCTATAGCGATTTGCCGGTTGCGGCAGTAATCCGGACCTTTGAATTAAATCTCGACGCAGATGGTAAACATTTATTCCCGGAGGATTGGGGGCTGGGGTGACCGTTGCCTAACTTTGAATTTGAAGAAAAATATCGAGCCCAAGGCTTCAACCGTATCGCCGGGATTGATGAGGCGGGGCGGGGCCCGTGGGCCGGACCGGTGGTCGCCGGCGCTGTTATTCTCAATCTGGATAATTTAAGTGATACACTGCTGGCAGGGTTGGATGATTCCAAAAAACTTTCTGCCGGTAAACGCGACGCCTTATATGAAGGACTTATGGAAAGAGCCCATGTCGGTGTTGGCGTCGCCAGTGTCGAGGAAATCGATACTATCAATATATTACAGGCAACTTTTCTGGCCATGACGCGCGCAGTTGAGGGTCTTCCCAATCGACCTGAATTTGCCTTGGTGGATGGCAATAAATTACCACCCTTTTCCTACCCGGCTGAGGCCATTGTCAAAGGCGATTCACGCTCACTTTCTATCGCCGCGGCTTCGATCATCGCCAAAGTCACGCGAGATCGCATCATGACGGAACTCGGTGAATTACATCCGGGATATGCCTGGGAAAAGAATATGGGATATGGCACAAAAGCACATCAGGCAGGCCTGGAACGGCTGGGTGTGACGGTTCACCACAGAAAAAGTTACAAGCCAATAATCAATATATTGAGTCGCGAAGAATCCTGACTCCTACATGTTGTGGCGGACGATCACTGCTAAGTCATTGATTCTAAATAGTTCTTGACGCGGAATCGCCAAAGACTCAGTATGCGCGGGTTATGGCAGGTCACAAAAATTTAAAACTTAATCAGATTCTCGAAGGCGATAGCGTCGAGATGATGAAGACGCTACCGAGCGCTTCGGTCGACGTCATATTCGCGGATCCCCCTTATAATTTACAATTGGCAGGGGAGCTTCTACGTCCCAATAATTCCAAAGTTGACGCAGTCGACGATGACTGGGATCAATTCGAAAGCTTTGCCGCTTATGATAAATTCTCCCGTTCCTGGCTCACTGAAGCGCGGCGGGTGCTCAAAGAAACCGGCACGCTGTGGGTGATCGGCAGCTATCACAACATTTTCCGTATTGGTACGGCGCTGCAAGACATGGGCTTTTGGATGCTCAATGATGTAATCTGGCGCAAGACCAATCCGATGCCGAATTTTCGCGGCAAACGTTTCACCAATGCCCATGAAACGCTGATCTGGTGCTCCAAAGGCAAAGGCGCCAAATACCGCTTTAACTATGAAGCCATGAAAGCATTGAACGAAGATGTGCAGATGCGCTCAGACTGGTTGTTGCCGATCTGCAATGGCGGTGAGCGCATCAAGAACGAAAAAGACGGCAAAAAAGCGCATCCGACGCAAAAACCGGAATCACTGCTGCACCGGGTTATCCTGTCCTCGACGGAGCCGGGTGATGTGGTGCTGGACCCGTTCTTTGGCACGGGCACAACCGGAGCTGTCGCTAAAAAGCTTGGCCGGAATTATATCGGTGTCGAACGCGACAAGGATTACATTAAAGTGGCGAAAAAACGGCTGTCTCAGATCAGTGGGCCGGCGGACCAAAGTCTGCTGACGACGCCGTCGAAAAAGAAAGAGCCGCGTATCCCCTTTGGCTGGCTGGTTGAACGCGGCTTGCTGGAGCCCGGCACGGTATTAAGTGATACCCGGAAACGTCATACCGCCAAAGTTCGCGCCGACGGCTCGATCATCAGCTCGGATCATCGGGGCTCAATTCACCGGGTTGGTGCTTTGGTGCAGGATGCACCGGCCTGTAACGGCTGGACCTTCTGGCATCTGGATGTTGAGGGCAAAATGATGCCGATCGATGTGCTCCGCCAGCAATTGCGGGCGGAGCTGCATTAAACAGAATTATGTCTAACGTGTCGGTTGGGGTACGTCGCCGGAATAATCGTAGAAACCGCGACCGGATTTGCGGCCAAGCCAACCGGCTTCAACATATTTAACCAGCAGCGGGCAAGGGCGGTATTTGGTATCGGCCAAGCCGTCATGCAGCACTTGCATCACCGATAGGCAGGTATCCAAGCCGATAAAGTCAGCCAGTTGCAAGGGTCCCATCGGGTGGTGGGCGCCAAGCTTCATGGCGGTATCAATCGCATCCACGGAGCCAACACCTTCATAGAGGGTGTAAACCGCTTCATTGATCATCGGCATCAATATCCGATTGACGATGAAGGCCGGAAAATCTTCGGCGCTGACGGGTGTCTTGCCAAGTTTGGAGGTGAAATCGCGAATCGTTTCAAAGGTTTCAGGTTCCGTCGCAATGCCGCGAATTAGTTCAATTAACTCCATCAACGGCGCCGGGTTCATAAAGTGGATACCCATGAAACGGCCAGGCCGGTCGGTCTCGGCGGCTAAGCGGGTGATGGAAATAGAAGACGTGTTGGTCGACAGGATCGCGTCTTCTTTTAGAATTGGGCAAACCTGAGCATAGATGGCTTTTTTAATTTCTTCGTTTTCAGTCGCCGCTTCAATTACCAGATCACAATCGCCTAAAGATTCGAATGAGGTATCGGTAGAAATATTGGCCATCGCTGCTTTTTTGTCAGCGTCGGAAATTTTGCCACGTGATACCAGCCGGCCTAAATTCTTATCAATTTCATCTGTCGCCCTGGTCAGGGCAGCGTCATCAATATCAACGAGTTTCACGTCATAACTGGAAGCGGCACAAACATGTGCAATGCCAAGACCCATTTGGCCTGCGCCAATAACACCGATATTTTTAATTTCATTGTTCATTTTATTTGACCGCTTTTCGTTATCAATATTGGTTATTTTGTTCATTATATTTTATTCTCTCATTTTTCGAGTTCGATTTCCAGTTCAGGGACCGCTTTGAAAAGGTCTGCAACCAGACCGTAATCCGCGACTTGGAAAATTGGGGCTTCTTCGTCTTTGTTGATCGCAACTATAACTTTACTGTCTTTCATGCCAGCCAAATGCTGAATGGCGCCGGAGATACCAACGGCAATGTAGAGTTCTGGGGCAACGATTTTACCGGTCTGGCCGACCTGATAGTCGTTGGAGACAAAACCGGAATCAACTGCGGCGCGGGAGGCGCCAACGGCGGCACCCAAGATGTCCGCGACTTTTTCCAGTAGGGCAAAATTTTCACCGTCCTGCATGCCACGACCGCCAGAGATTATGACCCGTGCCGCCGTCAACTCCGGACGATCCGATTTAGTCAGTTCAGTGCTGACAAATTCAGACAGGCCAGGATTTTCGGAAGTGTCAATTGCTGTAACCTCAGCAGCATTGTCACCGGCAACCGCCGCTTCAAAGGCTGTCGCCCGGACAGTTATAAGTTTGGTGGCATCGCTCGATTGAACAGTGGCTACTGCGTTACCGGCATAGATTGGCCGTTCAAATGTATCGGCGCTTTGAATGGCCGTAATCTCAGATATCTGCTGGACATCCAAAAGGGCTGCTATCCGTGGTAGCAGGTTCTTACCAAACGTTGTCGCTGACGCCAGAATGTGTGTGTAATCACCTGCCATACCGATAACTAAAGGGGCAAACACTTCGGCCAAAGGATTGGCGTATTGGGCATCATCGGCCACCAGGACTTTGGTGATACCCGAAAGTTTAGAAGCTTCTTCAGCCACGGCGCCGCAATCACTGCCAGCGACTAAAATTGTTACGTCACCAAGCTCAGCGGCAGCAGTGACGGTATTGAACGTGGCCCCTTTGAGGGCCGCATTATCGTGATCAGCTATAACCAGAACTGTCATTGTGCGTCCTCCTCTATATGACCTTGGCTTCGTTTTTCAATTTGTCGACCAATTCGGCGACGTCTTCGACAATAACGCCAGCCTCCCGTGATGACGGTTCGGTCACTTTTAATGTCGTTAGCCGCGCTGAAATATCAACCCCAAGATCAGCAGGTGAAGACTCATCGATCGGTTTTTTCTTGGCTTTCATAATATTCGGCAGCGATGCATAGCGCGGTGTGTTGAGACGTAAATCCGTCGTTACAACGGCCGGCATATTGATCTGAATGGTTTCAAGGCCGCCATCGATCTCACGTGTCACATTAGCTTTGCCATCACTCATCGAAAGCTCAGAGGCGAAAGTGCCCTGTGACCAGCCCAACAAAGCTGCCAGCATTTGGCCGGTTTGATTACTATCGTCATCAATCGCCTGTTTGCCGAGCACAACCAGATCCGGATTTTCTTTATCGACAATTGCTTTCAAGAGTTTCGCGACCGCGAGCGGCTCAAGATCATCATCGGTTTCGACATGAATGCCGCGGTCGGCGCCCATCGCCAAGGCAGTACGGATCGTCTCCTGAGCCTGTTTGGGGCCAATCGAAACAGCAATCAACTCCTCAGCACCACCGTTTTCTCTTAGGCGGACACCCTCTTCGACAGCAATTTCATCAAACGGGTTCATCGACATTTTGACGTTGGTTGTTTCAACGCCGGTTTCATCAGATTTAACCCGGATTTTTACGTTGTAATCAATTACGCGCTTAATCGCGACAAGGACTTTCATACGATTTCCTATGGTATTTGGTCACTGAATCAAATAAATCGGTATTTGAATTCCGATTTAGCGCGAAACATATGAATTCGCCAATGCTCTGTCAATAACACAGGTCAAAATATGTCAATTTGAATCACTCAAAATCAGTGATTTTTGGCGGGTTCCCAAAGAATATCAGCAGAACCATTATCATTTAAATAACGGGCTAAAACGAATAAATGATCAGATAACCGGTTTAAATAGATCAGACTCAACGAATTTAGTTCTTCTTCGATGGCAAGTTCGCTGACCAATCTTTCTGCTCGCCGGGCAACGGTTCGGGCAACATGGAGATGGGCCGCGCCGGCGCTGCCACCGGGTAAAACAAATGATGTGAGCGGGTCCAGGCTACCGTTCAACTGGTCTATTTCCTGCTCCAGGCGATCAATTTGAGACTGCACGATTCTGAGATCATTCGATTGCGCTTGATCTGATATAGGTTTAGCCAGATCAGCTCCCAAATCAAACAGGTCGTTTTGCAATCGTCCAAGCATGGCGTCAATTTCTGCGGTTGTATGCAGCCTAGCCACACCAATATGGGCGTTAGCCTCGTCTACCGTGCCGTAGGCCTCGACCCGCAAATCGTGTTTGTTGACACGACTGCCATCGCTGAGCGAAGTTTCGCCCTGATCGCCGCCGGTGGTGTATATTTTGTCGAGTTTTACCAAGGCTTCATCCCGTTCTTTATCCTTAGCCAGATCCTGGGGCAAGAGCTGAAGAAAATATCATAATTAGGAATAATACGATAACAATACCTTGCAGAATAACCCGCGCCCGCATCATCTTATTTCTGAAGGCCGGCGGGAATTTTTTGTCGCTCACCATGCTGATGATGCCGGCAAACAAGACAATTGCCGTGGCAATGACCGCGATCAGGAGTAGTGTCGGCACCAAGCTTAAAAAGGTGCTCATAGATTACACTTTCATTCCGCTTGTTCTTTAGGTTCTTCGCCAGGCAGTAATACCGGAATTAAATAAGTTTCGTTGGTTTCTTCCGTCGGAGCGCGAGGGTTCTCGACCTCGGGTTTCAACGATTGGGTTAAATAGAGCACCACACCACGCCGATATTCTTCCAATACCGGTGACCAGGAGACATATAACCTGCCATTGATCTCAAACTGCGTGACGTCATCATTGTCGAGCAGTTCATTAATCGATCTCGCTAAGTTAGGCGTTTCGCCGACATAAACCCAAGCCGGTTTAACACCACCATGCCAAACAATATAAACCCCGCCAACATCCCTGATGTTAGCGCTTTCAGGATCAAATGAGAGCAATCTATTGAAAGCGCCAGTAGAATTTCTTGCCCATTTAGGATCGATCGGGTTAACTATTTTTGGTGGTTCAGTATTTTTACCCCCAAATAATGCCATATTTGAAAACTTTCCGTGTTTAAGACTTATTGGATGACGACTTATTTTTGCCGTCAATGGTTCATAATAGTCTAATTATAATCAGACTCGTGAAATTTCACCAATGTTAGCGAATAATTCAAGCATTTTTGCTGAATGTTAACCTTTCACCCTTAAATAATTTAGCGTTGTAGAAAAATTGAGAAATTAACAATAAATTGGTGGGTATCTAAAACAAAAATCCCATATATCTGTAATCAACTCTCAGACTAGGCAACTGCCGTTAACAAGGGAAATCGCTTTCTCAAGTAAGGCTGATCGGACGATGACTTTAGTGGTTCGGCAGTGTATGGTTTGAATAGAAATTTCAATCAGGAGGACGAAATGTTCTTTGATCAAATTAAAGAAGTAGAAGAAAGTATTAAGCAGTTACAAAAAGACCTCGTCTCAATTGGCGAAGGCGTTGATGGACATTTTGATCAGCTGGACGATATTGCTGCTCACGTTATTGCCTTGGAAGCAATCATGGTTGAAGTGATGAAAAAAACCGAAATCGATGCCGATGCAATAAAAGCCTGGATTGTGGCTGCCACGAAAGACAGCACGGGTCAGGAAGGTGGCAGTTCAAAAGCACAAATTATTGTCGAGAATCTTTTACAAGGTGATCCGGTTCCGGAAAGAAAAGATTAATCAACTGTAGAAATACCGAAAAAATACGCTGGCCGAATGGCCGGCGTTTTTTATTGCAATCAATCTAACCGCATTTTGAATAAGCGCAGCTGGTACAGGTATCGCAGCCTTCTTGGCGAATCAAACTGGCCTGGCCGCATTTTGGGCATTGACGAAAACGATTTTCCAGAGCCTTCTCTGAGGTTTCTTGTGATTCTTGCCCTGCCGTTAAATTAACCACCTGTGGTTTAGCCAGAACTTCATCTTCGTCCAATGATCCCGGGGCTTTCATAAAGCCGATCATAATCATGTGCTCTTCCAGCACACCGCCAATCGCCGCCAATAGCGATGGCACATAGCGCCCTTTCACCCACTGACCGCCTCTGGGGTCAAAGACCGCCTTCAGCTCTTCAACGACAAATGAAACGTCGCCACCACGCCGGAAGACAGCAGAAATCATGCGAGTCAGCGCAACCGACCAGGCAAAATGTTCGGTATTCTTTGAATTGATAAAGACTTCGAAAGGCCGCCGCCGTCCATCCTGGATAACGTCATTGATCGTGATATAAAGCGCATGATCGCTTTCCGGCCATTGCACCTTGTAGGTGGCGCCTTCAAGCGCCTCCGGGCGGTCGAGAGGCTGGGTTAAATAATGTAAAATGCCACTATCGCCGATATCCTTAGGTTTGGCATTGGCACCGGCGGCGGCTTTTTTGGGTGCTTCTAAGGGGAGCTCGGCTTGATCATTGGCGGCTTCACGTTTGTCTTTTGCCGTCTTGGTTTCAAGCACCGCGCCGGTAACCTCATTAGGCCGGTAGGTCGTGCAACCTTTGCAGCCAAGCTCATAGGCCTGCACATAGATATCTTTAAATTCATCAAAGGAAATATCTTCCGGGCAGTTGATGGTTTTAGATATTGAACTATCAATAAATTTCTGCACGGCAGCTTGCATCACTAAATGGTCTTTAGGCGATAGTCCCTGGGCATCGACGAAGGCTGCCGGCAGCGGCATCTCCTCGCCATGAAGCCGCCGGAATAAACGATAGGCGTAATCGGTGACTTCCTCATCGCGCCGGCTGCCATCCGGCATCATGACATGACGGGTATAGGCAAAACTAAACACCGGCTCCAGACCTGACGAAACGTTATCGGCAAATAAGGAAATGGTGCCAGTTGGCGCCACCGAGGTCAGTAAAGCATTGCGCATGCCGTGCGCTTCGATGGCTTCCCGAATATCTTCATCAATATTTTTGAGTGCTTCACTGGCAAGATAGGCTGCTTTATCAAACAGCGGAAAGGCGCCTTTTTCTTTGGCCAATTCAGTTGATGTTAGGTAGGCAGCACGTTGGATGGTTTTTAGCCAGGCCTCGGTCAGGCGAACCGCTTCGGCAGAACCGTAGCGGGCATTACACATGATCAGGGCGTCGGCGAGACCAGTGATGCCCAAGCCAATACGGCGTTTTGCTCTGGCTTCCTGTTCTTGCTCGGGTAAAGGAAAGCGCGAAACCTCAATCGTATTATCCATCATCCGCACTGCTGTCGCGACAATTTCGGCCAACGCCTGGACATCCAGGCTAGCCTGACCCGTGAAGGGATCACTGATAAAACGCGACAGATTCATCGAACCCAACAAACAGGCCCCATAGGGTGGCAGCGGCTGTTCACCGCAGGGGTTGGTGGCGTGAATGGTTTCACAATAGGAGATCGGATTAAGCCGGTTGATGCGGTCAATAAAAATTACACCAGGCTCGGCATAAGCATAAGTCGCCCGCATAATTTTTTCCCACAACTCACGAGCCGGCAGACTGTGATAGACCGTGCCGTTAAAGGTTAATTCCCAAGTTGCATCTTCTTTAACCGCCCGCATGAAGTCATCACTTACCAAAACGGACAGATTAAACATGCGCAACCGGCCTGGTTCCTGCTTGGCTTCAATAAAGGCTTCGATATCGGGGTGATCACAGCGCATCACCGCCATCATGGCGCCTCGCCGGGAGCCGGCGCTCATGATAGTCCGGCACATTGCATCCCAGACATCCATAAAGGATAGCGGGCCGGAGGCATCCGCACCGACGCCTTTAACCGCCGCACCTTTTGGCCTTAAGGTTGAGAAATCGTAACCGATACCGCCGCCCTGCTGCATCGTCAAAGCCGCTTCACGCAGGCTTTCAAATATGCCTGACATGTCGTCGGGGATATCGCCCATGACAAAGCAGTTGAACAGCGTTACATCTCGCTCTGTGCCCGCACCCGACATAATTCGTCCCGCCGGTAGAAAACGGAAATCACGAAGGGCTTCATAAAATTCGATAGCATAGTCGTCGGGATTGCTCTCAGCTTGAGCCAAAGCAGCACCGACTCGGCGGAAGGTATCATCAATCGTTTTGTCGATTGCCTCGCCATCAGCGCTCTTGAAGCGGTATTTCATGTCCCAGATTTGCTGGGAAATTGCGGCAATTGACGCCATTTTTATGCTCTTTTAAACCTAGGATAAAAGTCGATTCAAATTTTTGGGCGCATAGTGTAGCGGTAAACTACAGAGAAGGTCAAGAAAAGTTCCTGTTTTGTTTCCCCGTAATTCAAATTTAACTCCCTATATTATACAATCTTAACCGATTGATATTATTTAATTAATTATGTTTTGCACAGGATTCACAGGCTGATGGCGAGCTATATGCTAGGAAATCAGTAAAAATTATAAATTAAGCTGTTAATCCCTATAAAAAGAGATTTTCAGCGCTTTTCCTGATAATTGCCTCACGACTATTTTTCCGGCGCCACAAAACCCGCTTCTTTTTCGAGCTTCTGAGTGGCCTCTTTGATGCGGCGTTGCAGTTCAGTCATAAAAGATTTTCGGTCCATGCCGGGTTCTATTGCAGGTAAAAACTCGATCACAATTTTACCCGGTTTCTTGAGAAATTTACGGCGCGGCCAGAACAGTCCTGAATTAACAGCGACCGGTACAACAGTGGTGTTCAATTGCGTATATATCGCGGCAACGCCCGGATGGAATTTGCCAATTGTACCTGACGGCATCCTGGTGCCTTCCGGGAAAATCGCAATTGAGCGGCTGTTATCCATTATTGCTTTGGTTTTCCGGATCATTTCCCGCATGGATTTTGCGCCGCCGGTCCGGTCGACCAGCACATGCGAGCTTTTGGTCATATACCAGCCCCAAAACGGGATGCGGGCGAGCTCGGATTTCATGATGTAGGCATTGTCGCGATGCTGCCAGAGGAAAAAGATCGTTTCCCACACAGACTGGTGTTTAACCGCGAATACGACCGGCTTTTTGGGTATGTTTTCCAACCCCCGCATTTCGAAGGAGACGCCGATAATTTTAAGCAGTGCAAAACAGCCTTTAGGCCACAGCGAAATGGCACGGCGAAAGGTTGCTGGTGAAAACGGCATGGCCACCCAGAGGAAGGCCAGCATAAAAGCGGTCCAGGCGAAAAACAGGAAATTAAACAGGCCAGAGCGAATATAGTTCATGAGGCAGGAGATCCATTAATCGTCATACCCCATAGCTTGTCTAATTTTCTGCGCGTGGAGGCAACAATATATTTGGTATATTCGCTGATAATCAGTGCTGCCGTGCCAGGCCATAGCCACCATTGGGCGCGTTTAAATTGCGCCGGGAAGACTGCGTGGGGGATAATCTCAAGCGTTGGCATAAGGTGGTGAAATTCCAGCAGGCTGCGTGGCATGTGATAATTGGCTGTTACCAGCCGAAGGGAATGGTAATTTTGATCCGCAATCCAGCCGGCGGTTTCTATCGCGTTGCCGGCGGTACTGGTGGCGTTATAGCCCAGGCTGATGCAACACAGTAGATCAGCCGGGCTGCGCTGTTGAATTTCAAGCAGCCGGCGCACATCGTTGCCCCGATAAACGCCTGAGACAAACAGCTTCTTAGCCTTTTTATCCGTCAATAAAGTCAAACCCTCTTTCAGCCGGTCGCTGCCGCCGGTCAGCACGACAATCGCATCAGTAGACCGCTTCGCCTCAATCGGTTTTTGTGGTATCAGGCCAACAAAGGCGACAAGCCCATAAACCCAGACACCAATTAATACAACGAGCAATAAACTAAACAGCCGCCAGCGGCGTTTTGGTCGAGGGGTTCCAAACATGGTGTGCGGCGTCGCCATGATCTACACCATTTTCTTTAAACTTTTTAACACCGTAGAGCGAGCAGTCGCCATGGCAATAAGAGCGATGACCGGAATAATCGCGCCGACACTGATCCAGATGGAAACATCCAGACTGGCTTTTGGCAGCAAGCCGTCTTCCAGATTTTTTAAGACAAAATCAAATAGATAAAGAATTGGCGCCGCCAGCAAAATGCCGACGAAACCGCCTTGCAGACCGACAATAAAGGCACGTAGCGCAAACTGGCGGGCGATAAACTCGTCCTGGGCGCCCACAAAATGCAGCACTTCGATGGTCCGGCGATGGATGCCCATACCGGTACGAGTAGTAAAAATAACGGTGCCGATGGTTGCCAGGGTGATCAATAAAACCACGGCTAAGGCGATTAACTCGGTTGAACGCAGCGTATCAACCAGACTGGTAAGCCAGACGCTATGATCATCGACGGTCGTGCCGGGGATGATCGGCGCCAGGAGATCAGTTAATTTCTCAGCGCTTAAATCCGAGCTCCGGTCAACTTCGACATCAATGATCCGTGGTAGGGGCAGGCCGTCAGATCCAGCTGTTTCACCAAGCCACGGTTTCAGCAATTCACTAATTTCGGTCGAGGCGATACGCTTGGATGACAATACACCGTCGGCCTGTTTGAGCGCGGCCAAGGCTTTTTTTACATGATTTTCATCTACCCGACTGTTTTCAGCGGCAGGTATCTGGATTGTCATGGTGTCTTTGATGCCGTGCTCAAAGGAGCTTGAAATTTGATGGAGCATCAGCAGTCCGGCCACTGAAAGGGCCGCCAGCAAGACCATAAAGGCGATCAGCCACGGCAGGAACCTGTTGGTATCGTCTTTTTCGAGAGCGAGATTGGATTGGCGAAAAAGCATCATTCGCTTACCTTTTTCGCCGCAGTTATACTCTCAAGATTTGCTTCGCCGGTTGGGATTATTTCCAGCCGGCCAGCATCAATTTTCAATACGGGCCGTCCGAACTCCTGGACAATAGCCTCGTTGTGAGTGGCAATTACAACCGTGGTGCCCAACCGGTTGAGTTCTTCAAATAAATGCATCAAGCGGTCGGCGATGCGGTCATCGACATTACCGGTCGGCTCATCGGCATAAAGGATTTTGGGCCGGGCAATAACCGCCCGCGCAATGGCAACCCGTTGCTGCTGACCACCTGACATGGTCGGCGGACGGACATCCATATGATTTTCCAGGGCGACCCAAACCAGCAGCTCTTCTACGTGGCGGCGAATTTCCGATTCGCGTACTCCGGCCACTCGCAGCGGTAAGGCAACGTTATCAAAGGCGCTTAAATGGGGTAGCAATCTAAAGTCCTGGAAGACCACACCGATGCGCCTTCTGATCTTGGGAAACTGCTCTCGCGGCAGGACAGAGACATCTCGCCCGAATAAAGAGATCATGCCACGGGTTTGGCGATGAGCGAGGTACATCAACCGCAAAAGTGACGATTTTCCAGCGCCACTGGGGCCTATCAGGAAGTGAAATGAACCTGCTTCAAGGCCAAATGAGATGTCTTGCAGCACTTCCGGCCCTAAGCCATAGCGCAGTCCTACATTTTCAAATCGAACGACTTCGGCCATATTATAGCTTTGTGATCCTCAAGAGTTCCGGTTAAGCGGCCCCAGAATGACATGCGACTTGCCCTTTCGTCCAGCGCCGCTTGCGTTCAGAACCGCATTTTCCTATAAGTATCAATAGTGTAATGACAATGGATGCCGATGTATATTTCTTGTCCTTCTTGTTCGACATCTTTCAGCGTCGACGGTGCAATGATCGGAGCGGGTGGCCGGGCCGTTCGTTGTTATAATTGCAGTCATACCTGGCACCAATATCCGGTGGTGCCTCAACCGCAAGCACATTTCGTTCCTGTTCAGTACGTCTCACCATCGCAGTTTGCCATGCCGCCGCAAGTCGCCGCACCAGCTCCCGTTGCTGCTCCTATACCCGAACCGGCGCCTGCCCCTCTGCCGGAGCCAGAGTTCGAACCTGAACCGCTGCCGGAGCCCGAACCTGAACCGGCGCCGCTGCCCGAGCCGGAACCCATTCCGGAAGAGGAATTGCCTTCCGATGATGAGCTTAATGAAATGCTCGGCGATACCGATGACGTTGATGATGCCGGCTCCTTTGCAGCCGAAGTTCCTGAAGATGTCACAGAGATTGATGAAGAAGCGCTGGAAGAATTAGAAGATCCCGAACCGCTGGAATCCTATAGCGAACCAGTGCCGGAGGACGATTTTGACGAAGATTTAGACCCTGAAGATATTCCCGATCCCGATCCGCTTCCCGAAGCGATGTATGATCCTGACGAAGACGACGACGAAGAGCCTGAAGGCAGCCTAGTCATGACTTTGGTCAAAGTTGCTGCTGTCCTGGTTGTCGTTATTGGACTTGGCGCCGGCATGGTCGTTATGCGTGGTATCGTGGTTGATATCATTCCTGCAACCAATGTCGTCTTTGAACTGATTGGCTTACGCGTGGCTATTCCGGGTGAGGGTCTTGAAGTAAATGCCGGTAATCCGAAACGCGAATCCATCGATGGTAAAGATTATATTGTGCTACGTGGTTTGCTTAGGAATGTCAGCGATGTTGAACAGCCTGTGCCACAACTGTTTGTGCGCATATTAGATGGCAATAAGGCGATGATTGCCGTGAAAACGGTCATCCCCAATAAGAAGATGCTGAAACCCAACGAAAATGTTAAATTCACCACCAGATTTATCGAATCAACGATTGCCACTGGCAGGGATGTTGATGTGGTCTATGGCCCGTTCCAGGATGAAGCCGGTGCTGAAGGCGGTGAGCAAGGGGAAGCTGCGCCGGAGAAAAAAGAAGATAAATAGCGGCTAAATCATCCAACATAGCGGTAAATAATGCCCAGCTGAAACTTAGCTGTTCCAAAGCCACGTTGTTAACCTTTTGATAATAAACCCTTTTTGAAGAAGCGTCAGCGGCACGGTTTTTGCTCCGATATTGGTATGCGCGGTTTAAGCCGCGTGCTTTGAGGGAGCGAAAAAAATGAATTGGATTGGTATTCACCCGCTGGCAGGCCGGGGTGATCCGGAAGTAAAGCCCGTATCTCAAACTGTCCTTTCTAAACCTAATTTGCCATCGCACCATGATGGCTGGATTGGCGCTCGCGTCGAGAGTTATCGGCTGCGCCAGAAATTCGTGGATGATTTTATTTCTGCAATTCAGGTGCCCATCACCAACTATCTGACAAAATCGAGATGGTTGCGTATGGTCCGGCGCTGAGGTTAGAGTGGCTCAGGGGAAAATACTAAAGATGAGGTTTTACGATGCGGCTGAACCTTGGCTGTGGCAATAATCAGATCGATGGCTATCTCAATATAGATAGTCAGCCATCTTGCACCCCTGATCAGGTGGTTGATCTTGAGAATTTTCCTTGGCCGTTTGATGATAACAGCGCCGCTGAAATCGTCATGAGCCATGTGCTTGAGCATTTGGGTGAGACCAAAGAAATTTATCTCTCGATCATCAAGGAACTATATCGGATTTGTCAGCCGGGAGCGGAGATCACTATCACCGTGCCCCATCCGCGCCATGATGATTTTGTCACTGATCCGACCCATGTCCGGCCGATCTTGCCGGAGCAATTTCATCTTTTTTCCAAGCGGCTAAACGCGGAATGGCGCGAAGCAGGTTATGCTAACACGCCGCTAGCTGATTATCTTGACGTCGATTTTGAAGTTGAAGATGTTCAGTGGGTGCCGGCGGATGATCTGGTTGAGCGTTTGCAGAAAGGCGAAATTACCTCAACCGAACTCGCCACCCGCGCCATGCACGAATACAATGTGCTCAAAGAAATCCAGATAAAATTACGGGTGGTTAAGTCTTAAAACCGTTTGAGCAGGCGTTCAATATAGTCGAGCTCAATCTCGGGCCGCCAGAGATCACCGGCGCGGCGGCGAAGCTCTTCGAGAATTTCACGCGCCCGCTGCATTTCGCTTTCGCCCGGAATTTTAACCCGGCCAGTGGCGGTGCCCTGATTGCCCTCTTCCTGTTGACGCCGGCCAAAGGGGTCGCGATTGCCGGGCCGCATACCGCGCAGCCTAGGCCCCGTAAAGGCGCCAAAGCGGCCACCGGGTCCCCGCCGGCCATTGGCGCGGCCACGTCCTCTGCCCATCCGCCGGGCCATCGCCCTGGCTGAATTTCTGGCCCCTTGCCTGAGTGCTTCCAGAGCGCGGGATTGTGGTCCGACAGAATTGCCAGGCTGGCCTTTGCCGAGCGCTTTTTCGGACTGGCGCATTTCCCGTTCAGCTTTACCCAAGCCTTTGGGAATTTGGCCCATCATCTCGCCCAGCTTTTGCATCATTTTACCAAGCTGGCGGCGAATGCCTTCCTGATCGGTGAGGCCCTCGGTATCTTTTTTGCCTTCCTGCTCCCGTTCCGCCGGGTCGCGCTGAGCACGTTTATGCGTTTCATCCAGCAGCTTTTGCTGTTTGCGGATAATATCTCGCAGCTCCCGCATCATTTGCTGCGCTTCCTTTGATTGCTGGCTTTGGCGGCCGCCTCTGGATAAGGCGCTGCGCAGATTTTCCAGCATGCGCTGCAACTCAGCCATTAACTGGCGGGCGGCCTCGCGCGAACCTTGACGCATCAGTTCACGGGCCCGATCCAGCATGCGTTGAATATCCTGGTTGGTCATGGTTTGGGCATTGGGATCGAGCGGAGAAAGCTGGCCGCGTTGCTGTAACTCGCGCATCAGCGACGACATGAATTTTTCCAGCGCTTTTTGCACTTCATTCATCAAGCGTTCAATTTCGGCGGCGCTGGCATTGCGGTCGAGGGCTTCCATGAGGCGGCGCTGCGCTGCCCGGAGATCGGCCCCGGCGGTGGCGGCTCTGCCTTCCTCAATTTGCAAGGCGATGTCCCACAGCATTTTCTGAACCTGGACCACGGCCAGTTCCCGCTGATCGCGCTTGAGACGCTCACGGGCTACCCTGAGGCCCAAATAGATGGTGTTGTTGCCGTCAAACAGCTCTGGCTCATCGGTCAGCTGGTCAAGTTTGAGACCCGCCAGGATGCGGGACCGCTTATCGACCGCGAGTTGCTTGCGAATCTCGTAGATTTCTTTCGCTGCGGCGTGACTGAACCGGCGCTCCGGCATTATTACCGGCTCGACCTGGCTGAGGCCGGTTTGGCCCTGCTCGTCGCCAGCCAGCAAATGGACAAGAACCGGCAACCCTGCCCAAACATGCGAGATTAAATCGTGATTTGATTTACCTTTTACGCTGGTCTCTTCCTCACCCGGCAGAGGCAAACGCAGGATTATTTCATCTTCGCCGCCCGGGATTCTTTTACCATCCAAGCGGCGGATTGAGGCGGTGACCGATTTAATGCCGTAATCATCTTCGGCCTGGAAAGGCAGCTGCAGACGAAGCTGAGGCGTGGCGTCCGGCGCAGCTGAAAATTCCACGGTTGGCGCCGCATCTTTGTCGATGGTCATCGGCCAGCCGGCCAGTTCGTGGCCATGCTGGATGATCGACAACCGGTCGCCGGTCGGCAATGCTGCACCGCCAAGTTCGGTTTCTAGATGATAGGCGTCAGCTTCAATGCGATTAAAATCCATTGAATTAGAAGCGTTTGCTTTGGCACTAACTGAGAGCTGCGGCAAGGCACCGCCGCCATTGACCTGCGCTAAAATAGAACTCCCGGCGGGTACTTGCAGAATATTCGGCTGTGCCGCGCCCTCTCGTTCAGACACTTTGTTACTTTTATGCAAAACGATTGGCGGCAAGCCTGTATAAGCGGGCGGCGTGATCCAAATATTGATGGCAACTGAACGCCCCAAAGTGAGAGCGTTCAACTCCGGCAAGATTGCCCGGCCCAACCTCGAAAAGCTATCACTGCCGGCGGCGATCACGCCGACAATGAGCAGGAGCGCAACGGCCGCTCGGCTGCCCCAAGGATCACGCTTGGCCAGCCCTGCTTTTGGCACACCTAGTTTTAAATGATCGGATTTTTCCTTCATCCGATTTAAATGTGCCCGCCAAAGAGCCCGGGCTTGCGCATCGCCTTGGCCGGCGGCCAGGGAATCATCAAGCGCCGTCAGGGGGCGGTGATCAAACCCGCTGGCTTGTTCAATATGATGTTTGGCCTGAATATCTTTGATTCGCGGCAGCCTGGTAACCGCTTTTTGCAAAGCTGCCAGAAAGCCAATGAGAAAGGCGATGACTAATCCCGCATGCAACCATATCGGCAGATAATTAAAAAGCTCAAGCAGAGCTGCAATAACAAATACACCGGCGAGCGCTGTCGCTGGCCAAAGCGCCGGCCACAAGCGCTCCCAGGTCAGACTGAGCCGAGCCAGTCTGAGATAGGCTTGGTAAAAAATTCCGTGTCTTTTATTACCGTTTGCCAAATTCTCACCTACCAATGCAATTGGCTAACAATGGCTAAACGACATATGGGCAGTTATCCGTCGTTTAGGAGTCCCATTCTGGCAGATTTTCGTACTTTATCAAAGTCTCAGGCTCTATGCGCTCGCGAATAATTGAATAAGCGTTACCTTTTACCATTACTTCTGGTATCAAGGCCCGGCTGTTATAAGTCGATGCCATCACGGCACCGTAGGCCCCAGCTGAGCGAATAGCCAATAAATCCCCAGCTTCTGCGGAGGGCAAATCCAGCTCGGTGGCAAAAGTGTCGCCGGTCTCACAGACCGGGCCAACCACGTCTACTCGCTCCAGATTTGCACCAGAGTTAGGCTCGTTCACCGGCACGATATTGTGCTTGGCCTCATAGAGGCTAGGCCGCATCAGATCATTCATCGCCGCATCCAAAATCAGGAATCGGCGGGTCGCACCCTCTTTCACATAGATAATCCGAGTGACAAGAATACCGGCATTGCCGACGATCAGCCGGCCCGGCTCAAACAATAACTCAGCCTCTAGATCGCCGAGAATTTCACTGACAACTTTGCCGTACTCCGCCGGGCTTGGTGTCGTAGCGGCATCATAAGGAATGCCGAGGCCGCCGCCGAGATCAAGCCGTGGAATTTTGTGCCCATCGGCGCGCAAGATGGCGACGACATCCCGGAGCCTAATAAAGGCATCCAGAAAAGGCTCAAGCTCTGTCAATTGAGAGCCGATATGCATGGCCAATCCGGCGATCTCGATATTTGGCAAATTGCTGGCGCGAGTGATGACGTCATGAATGCGCGTCCACTCAATGCCAAATTTATCTTCCGACCGCCCGGTTGATATTTTATCATGAGTATGGGCATCAACATCTGGATTGATCCGAAAGGCGACCGGCGCGATCACACCCATCGAGCCGGCTATTTCATTTAAGATCTGTAATTCCGGTTCAGATTCAACATTAATCTGCAGGATGTTTTCTTTGAGTGCATGCGCCAATTCGTCCGGCGTTTTGCCGACGCCGGAAAAGACAATTTTGTTGGCCGGTATGCCGGCTTTGAGGGCGCGAGTTAGCTCACCTGAAGATACGACATCGGCGCCAGCGCCGAGATCAGCCAGCGTTTTGATGACAGCGAGGTTCGAATTGGCTTTAACGGCATAACAAATGGTTGCCGGAAGATCAGCCAAAGCTTCTTCAAATACCCGGTAGTGGCGTTCAATTGTCGCTGTCGAATAACAATAAAAAGGCGTGCCGACAGCTTCCGCAATCTCGGAAATCGGCATGTCTTCGGCGGCGAGAGCGCCGTTTTTATAGTCAAAATGATCCATATCTGGTTCTGCTTCTGAGATCAATTACTGGGATATTTGCGTGGATAATCGGTTTTATCACCGGGTGGCCGATCCAACTCGCTTTTTTTGCCACAGGCCGACAGAATTGGCAGCGTCATTAAGACGACCAATAACGGCAATACCCATTTTTGCATTCGAATTCGGTTCATCTGCCTAAATCCAAAACTATCTTTCAGCCAAGATACTTCAGCCGCGCTTGAGCGCAAGCGTCTTTCACATTTGCCGGCGCGGTTCCACCAAAGCTCGCCCGAGCATTCAGCGCCTGTTCGATATCAAGCACCGTTAACACTTCTGCTGTGATTTCCGGCTCGATGCTCTGCATGTCCTCGAGTGAAAGCTCTTCTAGCATACAGCCTTTGCTTTCGGCCAGTTTTACCATGGCGCCGCTGATATGATGAGCTTCCCGGAACGCTTTACCGAGCACCCGCACCAGCCAATCCGCTAAGTCGGTAGCGTTGGAATTCGCTGCCTTTGCTGCGGCCAGCATTTTATCGGTATTAAAGGTGATTTCCTCAAACATGCCAGTCATCGCCGCAACGGTGAGCGCCAGCGTGTCGGCGGTCTCGAACACCGGTTCTTTATCTTCCTGCATATCTTTGCTGTAAGCCAATGGCAGGCCTTTCATCACAATTAGCAGACTATTGAGATTGCCAATTACCCGGCCAGATTTCGCCCGCACCAATTCGGCGGCATCAGGGTTCCTTTTCTGAGGCAGCATCGAGCTGCCGGTCGAAAAACTATCCGGTAAATTGACAAAATCGAATGAAGCGCTTGCCCAGACCACGATTTCTTCGGCCAGCCGTGATAAGTGAACCGATAAAATTGAAGCCAGTGACAGATATTCAAGGGCAAAATCCCGATCCGAGACAGCATCCAGGGAATTCGCGGTGGGCGCCTCAAAGCCAAGCGCGGCAGCGGTAGTCTGCCGGTCAATCGGAAAAGAGGTGCCCGCCAGAGCGCCTGAACCCAATGGATTTTCGTTCAGTCTCGCCCGGCAATCAGCTATCCGGCTGCGGTCCCGGCCGATCATTTCGACATAAGCCAACAGATGATGCCCTAGAGTAACGGGTTGCGCCGTCTGCAAATGAGTGTAACCCGGCATAATTGTTGCTGCGTGTTCTTCGGCGCGGGAAATAAGCGTCGCTTGGAAAGACTGCAGATTACTATCCAGCCGGTCGAGCTCGTCTCTGACCCAGAGTTTGAAATCTGTCGCCACCTGATCATTTCTGGACCGGGCTGTATGAAGGCGGCCAGCCACGTCACCAATTAATTCAGTTAGCCGGGCTTCAATATTCATATGAATATCTTCAAGCTCGGTTTTAAATTCAAAGGCACCAGCTTCGATTTCAGCCAAAATTTGGTCGAGCCCGGCACTTATTCCGGCCCCATCCTCGGCTGAAATTATATCTTGTTCGACGAGCATTGCTGCATGCGCTTTGGACGCAGCAATATCCTGGGCATACATCCGCTTATCAAAATCGATGGAAGCGTTTATTCGCTCCATGATTTCAGATGGCCCACCGTCAAACCGACCACCCCAAATGGTGCTCGAATTGGTATCTTTTTTGGTCGCGTCATTCATGGTCAAAACACAAATTTCTATGGGGAATAAAAATTCCCATTAAAAGACGCGCTATAATGGTCATATCCAGCGCGCAATCAAGTGTAATGCTATGAAATTTATACTGAAATTGGGGATAAAAGGCAGGAATTTACGCTTTTACCTTCTTTTTGGTGAGTTTTTCCAGTTTAGCTGCTTCATCTGCCTCTTCTTTTTGGGCCTGTTTGAGCTCTTTATACCATTTGATGATATCTTTTTTTTGCCCGCGCCACTTTAATTCAACGATGGTGCCAACAGAATCTTCCTGGTCTTCGTTGAAATCCCCGGACATGAGTTCAACGAATTCTTCGACCACCGGTTTGAGATATACGGTGGCAAATTCCGGTTCGCGTAACACAAGTTTGGCAAAATCGCCAAATTCGTCGCGGAAAACTTCCATAAATACTTTGAGAAAAGGCATTTTGAGCCGCACCAGAATTGGCAGGCTTTCCATCGACATATCCGCCATGCTTTCATCAAGCGCCCAGGTGAAATCTTCATGCACACCCAGTATTTCGGCGATGTATTGCTGCTCGCGGGCAAAGAAATCAAAAACCCGTTTTTTGGCGGATTTGAAGATGAAATCAAATTTAGTCTTTGATTTAATTTGCGACATGCCGGCGATGGCTTGTGGTTTCACCCGTAAAATTTTTTCAAAACGTTCTTCAGTAAGGGTGCGAACCGAAGAAATTTCTCCAGGGTTTAAACCAGCAACAATGCGAACTTTTTTCGGCGTGTCCAAAAATAAGAGAGTTTCGCCTAGAGCTTTGTAATGTTCGCGCTGCATTTTGTTGTAGGCCTCAACCAGCGGCAGCTGCCAGGAATAAATCAAATAGGGTTTTAACTCTTCAAGTTTATCGGCGCCTTCATTTAACTTTTCGTTCTTTTTCTTGTCCGCTTTGCTTTCTTTTTTGCCGCCAAATAAGCCAAACCCTTTTTTCTTTTTTTCTTCTGTTTTTTTCGGTTTTTTAGAGGTCACGAAAATTTTGCTGGCGCAGGTGTATACCAACAACCGTTCGAGCTCACCAAGCGTCGCACCACATACCAATTGAGTGGTTAAATCGAAGACCCGATTACCGCTTTCATCGACAAATAAATCTTTGCCGATCTCCATATTTTCTTTGACGCCGTCAATGAGATTTTCCATTAGAGCGGGTGTAAGCAGAACATCGCGGTATTCTATTTGCGGTTCCATCAATCCACTTTGTTTGAGGCGCGCTAATAGGAACTTGACCCCAGCCAATACGATTTTTCGCATTTCAGGGTCCAAGCTCACCTGTTGAGGCGGTATTATTTCCTCGCTGGCATCTTTCGGCATTTTATTCGCTTCTTAAAAAATTCTAATACCATGGTATTGACCAATACCTTGATATTTGGATTGAAGCGTAAAATTTCAATCGAAAATGGAAGCCTGAAATTGATAAATTTAGGAGGAATTTGCTATTTCTGAGGGATTTCCCTAGAAAAAATGGAATTATTTAATCAAAAAGGGCATCAATATCGTCTTGGCCGATACCTTCGCCGTCCATGGCGGGGCCATTGAGAAGATTTTTATCACTGTCTGTTTCGTCAGCAACCGAGGCATCTACTTCGGCAATATCTTCTTCACCCCAGATTTCGATCATCGCATTGATACGATCTTCGACATATTTAAGGGCGCCAACGACTTTGGTAATACGCTGACCAGTTAAATCCTGAAAATTACAGGCCTCAATCATTTTTATTGAGGTTTCCATAATTTCATCGGCCGCTCCCCGATCATCATCATTGTCGGCACTGTTGTGCAACTGTTGCGCCAGTTCATCAATTTTTTCGGTCGATTCCAAAATAACATTAGTGGCTTCTTCGGTCGCCTGAACCACCGCATCTAATTCAGTGCTGGCTTTAAGCACCTGGTCGCCGCCTTGGGTACCACCTTGCATTGAGCGAATTTCAGCTTTGGTTTCTTGAATTGAGCGCGACAACGCGCGGATTTCATTTTTTAAGGCCGTCGCTGCTTCATAGTCCTGCTCCAGATTTTCCTGCTCTGAAGGTGTCTCAACAGGCGGGGGAGCGGTTTCGGTTTCTACAGGAGCAGCATTTTGACTATTTTTTCTGAGGATAATCTGCAAATCCAAAATAGCTGATAACAATTGTTCATTGCTTACGCCATTTGATTTAACCGGTGTATCGTCAACCTCATCTTCCTGGTACGATAGGTGTTCCGGCAAAGCTTGGCCTTTTTCCTGCAACATCTTTATTTCAGCAGTAAATAGCCGCTTTTTGGGGGTGCCTGCCATTATGTTCCTCGGTACTGTCGTAATATTAATTATAACACGTTTTTATAACGATATCTTAGTCCTACCGAAAATATCGATGATTTAAATATTATTTAAATTAGATAGCTATTCTTATATGAAAATTCAATTGCAAAGGCAATAATGTCTAATATCGTTGCACTTAAATTAGCATAAAATAATACTTTTAATTCAAAATCTTAGTAGCATTTACCAGCCATTCTTTTGATCTTTTATCCAACAATGGTTCAAGCACTTTTCGAACTTTCTGGTGGTAAGTATTTAGCCAGTTTATTTCCAGCTCAGTCATGGCAGCCCTGTCTACGAGGGCCAATTCGATGGGCGCCAAAGTAAGCGTTTCAAAACATAATTGCGGACGGTCGGATTGATCGGAAATCGAGGTTTCGGTGACAACAACTAAATTTTCAATTCGAATGCCGTATTCATCCTGCTTATAATAGCCTGGTTCATTGGATATCACCATGCCGGCTTCAAGCGCAATTCGGTTGGGCAGTTTGGATATTCGTTGTGGTCCTTCGTGAACGCCCAAAAAACTGCCGACGCCATGTCCTGTGCCATGATCATAATCCAAGCCGGCTTCCCACAAGGAAATTCGAGCCAAAATATCAAGCTGAGAGCCACTGGTGCCTGCTGGGAAAGTCGCACAGGCCAGAGCAATATGTCCCTTAAGGACGCGGGTAAAGCGGTCGATCATTTCCGCGCTTGGTGTGCCAATGGCAACTGTTCTGGTCACATCGGTCGTGCCATCTGAATATTGCGCACCAGAATCAACAAGATAGAGTGAATTGTTTTCGAGTGTTCGATTGCTTTCCTCGCTAACCCGGTAATGAACAATAGCGCCATTCGGACCGGCGCCGGATATCGTGGGAAAACTCAATCCTTGAATTTCGTCGCCTTCCCGGCGAAACACTTCCAATTGCTCTGCAGCCGAGATTTCGGTTACTTCCCCATCCCCTGCGTTTTCATCGAGCCAGGCCAGAAAGCGGGTCAAAGCGACGCCGTCCCGCAAATGCGCATCGCGCATTCCAGTTAGTTCAATGGCATTTTTCCGGGCCTTCGGCAGCTGACAGGGATCCGTCAGGCGATAGATAGAAGCCCCCGAACTCTTCAAGGTTTGCGAAATAATCTCGGCAGCGGAGCCTAGGTCCAATCCCACCTTTGCTTTGTTGCCGCCCAGTTTTTCAAGTGCCGGTAAAAAATCTGCCCGTGGGTGAATTCCAATTTCACTATCCAATATAGCTAAAACGTCTTTAGTATATTTGCGGGGATCAGTGAATATATCCAGTGAGCCATCAGCGTGGAATATTCCAAAAGCCAGGGTGAAGGGTGTAAACGGTACATCACCGCCACGTATGTTGGCGAGCCAGGCTATAGAATCAGGTGCGGTTAAGACACTTGCTGCGACACCTTCCTCTTTAAGGAGTTCAGATATCTTGGCGCGTTTTTCAGCTGAGCTTTGGCCGGCAAAACGAATGTCATGCGCAACCACTGGCGTGAGCGGTGGCGGTGGCTGGTTGTCCCAAATGGTATCAATTGGATTACTATTTTGTGCTTCCAGTTTGGCGCCGGCCTTGAAACAGGCCTGACGTAATTTTGACAGGCTGTCAGAAGTATGGAGCCAAGGGTCAAAACCCAATATTTCACCTGGTTTCAGATTTGTGGAAATCCAGGCATCTAACGGATTATCAACCAAGTGATTTATTTCAAAGTGATTTCCATCTACCTGCTCTCGTGCCTGCAGGGTATAACGGCCATCGACAAAGATCGCGGCTTTATCTCTGAGTACGATTGCCAGTCCTGCCGAGCCGGTAAAGCCCGTTAACCAGGCTAAGCGTTGGGCAAATTTCGGCACATACTCACCTTGATGCTCATCGGCCAAAGGGATAATAAAACCGGAAACTTTTTGCGCCGCCATAATCTTGCGCAAATTGGTGAGGCGCTTGCTGGCAGAAAACGACCCAGAGAGACCATCATCTATCTCGCTGGCCTGAGCTAGTTCTGTTGAAAGTATACCTGCTAATTCCTCTGATATCTGATCGCCGATTAATTGATGCCAGTTATCGGGCATGCCGATGGCACTATCCGGTCCGGGCGCCGCGGCGACTCCACGAATGATATCGTGAACAGCCGCTACCGGCAGATCGATTTCATTATCGATCAGAGCCCGCGTCAGAACATCTTTGGTAGGCTTATCCATGGCTATATTCTATTAGCTCTTAGAGTCGTCTGAAAAGCCGCTAGTTTGAAGAAATCCGGCGATATCCTTTACCTGAAAGACAATTGGTAAAATATGAATAGCGTTTTTTACGCGCATCATAGGCGGCAAACTGAGTTTGCAGTTCGTCACGATTGCGAAAGCTGGAATCACTTTCGATGTCCAGTTGACGGTTAATCAGCGTACGGGCCCGCGCTTTACAGGCACTAATGTCTTTCGACCATTGGTCTTTGGGTTTTGACGAATGTTGCCAGCTTTCAGACGTATTGCTGCAGGCACTTAACACAAAGGCACACAACACCATCGCTAGAAACGGTGCCGGTCTGACAACTTTCTGAGTGGCTCTAACCGTCATTAATTGAATTCCTCCAATACCTTAGTCATAACACAATTGTTCACGATTAGCGCAATCTTAAATCAATTTTCTCGGTTTAACACGAGCAAATGCTTGACTAAAAACGTTCGGTAGCCCAACAATACGCTCAATAATTCCAATAATATTATAAATTGAGCGTCAACAACTTATTAATACAGAGGGGGGTCCTCGGTGTCCTCAACCAGTAGTTCTGAACGAAAAACACTCAACATGGCGGAAGCTATACTCGGCCCATCAATTGCCCGCGGGCAAAACCATGATATTGCCTTAATCTGCGGTGAAGAAACAGTAACCTACTGCCAATTGTGGCACCGCGTTAATAAAGCAGGAAATGCTTTTTTAGAACTGGGTATCCAACCAGGCGAACGCGTCGTTTTGATGGTCCGCGATAGCCCGGAGTTCTTTTATGTTTATCTCGGACTGTTGAAAATTGGTGCTGTGCCGATTGCAGTAAATTTGCGGCTGAGTGCAGCCGATTTGGCCTATACGCTCAATGATAGCGACGCCAAGGCATTTGTTATCGATGATATGTTTGTCGCCACCTATCAAGAAACAATTGAGGAAGTTAATTCACGTCCGATAGAAATTTCGACAGACGTCAAACGTGCGGGCTTTCTGTATTTACCCGAAATTATGGAGCCGGCGGCCAAGGAACTGGTTGCGGCTGAATTAAAACCGGAAGACCCGGCGCTATGGATGTATTCATCCGGCACGACAGGCAAACCCAAAGGTGTTGTGCACAGCCAAAAAACTATTCTCGATGCCGAACATCTGATGGGTGATATTATGGGCGTTGGCCCAGGTGATCGAATTTTTGGTTCGTCAAAACTGTTTTTTGCCTTTTCAATGGGCCATTGCTTTTTAGCGCCGATTAAACTCGGGGCGACGGTTATTCTATATCCGGACTGGCCGGATGCGGAGGCGGTTGCCAAAATTGTTGAGCTTTATGAGCCGACAATTATGTTCAGTGTGCCGACTTTCTATCGTAATCTACTGCGCGATAAGGCGGCCGAAAAATCGGCCTTTAAAAATGTGCGTCATTATTTCTCGGCCGGTGAAAAATTACCGCCCGCACTCTTTCATTCTTGGCAGGAGGCAACCGGCCGACCGTTGCTGGAAGCCATTGGCGCCACCGAAACCTGTTTTCTCTTTTTGGCTAATCGGCCGGATCAATATAAACCCGGCACCTGCGGTATCCCGACCCCCGGCACTGAAGTAAAACTCGTCACTCAGGACGGCGATTTGGTGACTGAGCCCAACCAGTCAGGCGTGCTCTGGGTGCGGATGGCCTGTGTTGCTTCCGGCTATTGGAATTTGAGGAAAAAAACCCGCGAGATTTTTAAGGATGGCTGGTATTGCACCAACGACATGTTCACTTTCGATGAAGAGGGCTGGTATGAATATCAAGGCCGCGCTGATGATATGCTTAAAATCTCCGGTCAATGGGTCAGTCCGACCGAAATTGAAGACCATGTCCTTAAGAATAAAAAAGTTACCCAGGCAGCTGTTGTGGGTGTAGCCAATGAAGATGGCTTAGTTCGCTTGGCGTTGTTTATGGTTGCCCCTGAAGTCGGCGATGCCAAAGAGGCTTTTGAGAAAGAGTTGACAGATTCGCTGATTGCTAATTTAGCGGTTTATAAATGTCCTCGGCGGATGTTCTTCCTGGAAGAAATGCCGCTGACCGCAACTGGTAAATTACAACGTTTCGAGTTGCGGAAAATGGCTCAGGAACAGCAGATGGCAGAAGCGAGTTAGATAGGGGAAAGGTAATTGAATTGCGAGCGGTGATCATAGGAATACAGCAGGTAGACAAGGCTAGGCAGACTCCCTATGGTCGACCATATTCATTAACAAGTTTTTATAGAATTGATTGATACCGTGGACGGAAAAACAATTTCAACTCCTCAGGAAAATGGCACTCAGGCTTCTGATGGCGCAGCAGAAATCGATTTTGATATTCTGCCCACGCTGATCGGCTATCATTTGCGCCGCGCTCAAATCACTGATTTTAACGGTTTTCTTAAATCAACGAGTAAACTACAGATTACTCCAGGGCAATTTGGCGTGGCACTTATAATCAGCGCCAACCCCGGTCTCACCCAATCTGCTTTGGCGCGTGCCGTTGGCATTGAGCGCTCGACCATGGTGGCCGTTATCGATGCCTTGGAGTCTCGGGAGTTGGTCGAACGCCAACCTTCGCCAGTGGATCGGCGCTCCTACGCCTTGGTGCTGAGTGAGCAAGGCAATGATTTGATCAAAAAGATCAAACCAATGGTGGTTGAGCATGAAAATCAAATAGCTAAGAATTTAACTGATAGTGAAAGAGATCAGTTAATTTCATTGCTCAAGAAAATCGCTGATTAATTTATTAATTCTCTCCAATTGCTGATCGCGGATGCCTAGCTTGTGCAGGTGCTCTAAAGTGTTGTTGAGATAATCGATGCCGCTGCCACTGGTGCCGAAACCGGCAGCAATCAAACTGGCTGTAACTTCATCTGATAAATTCCCAGCAAATTGTTCATTATCCGGATTGGCGATATAGCCGAAAACCTGTTGCCGTTGACCGCTGATTTCTGCCTGCATCCATTTTGGTATATAGACGTCATAGACCATTTCCCGCTCATCCAAGAGCTGATGGACTTGCTGCCATTCATTGGCGGCAACGCGAAAAGCCACTCCGCGACAGGACCCACCCGGCAACAGACCGGCCACCAAACCAGGGTTTTCTCGGGTGCCGCGATATAGATACGAGTAGACACAGAGGGCCCGATGGTAGCCAAACAGAAGCGCCGGTTGGGCTTCAAGATGACTAAAATCTGGTCGCCACATCAATGAGGCATAACCGAAAACCCAGATGTCGTCATCGATTGTGTTCATTCTCTAGTGACCAGGGCGACACCGGTTACGACGGCCGCCATGCCGATTAGTTCTAACGAGCCGAGCGCTTCATCAAAAAAGAAAAAACCCATAAGCGCTGTAGTCGGTGGCACGAGATAAAATAGACTCGCGACTTTAGAGGCAGCGCCACGCCGAATCAGCACCATCAGTAAGGAAATTGCTCCTACAGACATAACCACAACCAGCCAAAATAGGGCAAAAATAAACTCCCCCGTCCATTGCACGTTCATTGATTCAAATGACACCGCCAATAAAAAAACGATAATCAGTGAGGAAGAAAACTGTATTACTGAGCCACTGCGTAAATCCATCGTACCGCAATACTTCTTTTGATATAGCGTGCCGGCTGTTATGCCCAACAGTGCCACAACTGCGAACCAAATGCCTGTCAGATTGCTGTCCGGTCCGCCAATCTTGTTGGCTACGACTAGCATCACGCCGATGAAACCAATAACTATGCCAATCCACTGCCGCCGATTGACGGTTTCTCCCAGCAGGTGGCGGGCGAACATGGCCGTCAAAACAGGCTGTAATCCAGGAACCAGCGCCGAAATGCCAACGGGAAGGCCATGATGGACCGAGGCAAATACACCACCTAGGTAGGTTGCATTGACCAAGGCCCCGGCAATAGCAATATGAAGTGTGGCTTTAAGACTATTGGGCCAAGGCGCCCTGGTGATTAAACACACTAACAGCATGAGTGCGATAACGATCGAAAACCGGACACTTAGAAAAGTAAACGGTTCAGCATAAGGAATACCGTATTTGGCGCCGATAAATCCTGTACTCCAGAGAAAAACGAAAGTCGCCGGCATCGCGGCGATCCAATAATTTGCAGCTGGATTTTGGTTGACGGATTGCGAATTTGGATTGGTAGGTTGCTCAGTCATGCTTTGATCACTTATTGAATTTGGTCTAGATTACGGCCTCGCGCCAATGTATCCAACCATTTATGTAAATATTTGAAAGCCGACTGATTGTGAATGATGAGAGTTGTTAATGGCTATTAAGCCGAAGAATTTGAGGCCGCCGCGGACGGCTCCCAGCGGCTCATCCGGCCGGCGTCATGCCGCCCTCGAATATGAGCCGCCAAAAATATTTAAATTTTTCCGGAATTCATTAGTTCTTGGTATTGCTGTGGCGATGGCTGCGGTTGGTTACACCTTGTATTGGTTTGTTATTGCCACCAACCTTAAGGACGCGGTGGCAAATTGGATCACTCAGCGGGCTCAACAGGGCATCACAGCATCTTATAATCAAATTGAAATCAGCGGTTTTCCAACAAAATTCAAAGTGGTGTTAACAAACCCGAAATTGCATACCGCAAATTTTGCTTTAGCTGGTCAGGCGGACACGAGTGCGGAGAAATGGTTCTGGCAGGGTCAGCGTGCTGTCGCTGAAATGAAACCGTGGAATTTCAGTAAATTCAGCGTCGATCTCTCAGGTGCGCATAATTTGGCCTACAAGAATCTGATTCATAACTATCAATTTAGTGGTGAAGTGAAAAAGCTGGTCATGGCAGCCGATATAAACCTGGATGGCTGGCCCGAGAAGATGCAGTTGGATATTGGTAAACTTAGTTTATCTGAGGCTCGCTCAAAAGCTAACATCACAGCGAGTTCGGCCTCAATTTTTAGCCGCCGATTGTTACCTGGTAAGGAACAGATAAACAGCCCGGCCAAAACGCCAACATTTTCCCTAAAAATAAAATTTCAAGATTTACATTTACCACAATTTCTAAATTTGCCGTTAGGGTATGATATCCAGGAGTTATCAACTGAGCTGAAGGTTATTGGCAATTTGGCACCCTCAATTTCCGTGTTTAATCTCGCACAATGGCGGGACGCTGGGGGTGTCATCGAAATCGATTTACTCCAAGGTACCTACGGGGTCTTAAAAACCAATGCTACCGGGACCGTTGCGCTCGACAAAGATTTGCAGCCTCTTATCGCCATGTCGGCTAAGTTTCAGGGTTTTTTTCCAGCCCTCAACACTTTTAAAAAGGCCGGTTATATTCGCTCCGGCGATGCGGCGATGGCGAAATTGGTATTGGGAGTATTGTCGAAACGCGACAGTAAAGGAGTGCGTAGTATTTCATTGCCGTTGTCGCTGCAGGATGGGCAGTTAAATGCCGGGCCAGTGCCCTTGATGGCGATTCCAGCGATAGATTGGGGCGAAGATCCACCGCCGCCGGAAGGCATCCGTAAATTAGGCCAATAACCTAATCGTACATTTTTTCCTGTTTGGCCTCGATCACACCGCGCCGAACATCGCGTGTCCGGGAGAACAGCTCGAATAACGTATCACCTTCGCCCCAGCGGATGGCGCGCTGTAAGGCCGTGATATCTTCGCTAAATCGTTGCAGCATTTCCAATACGGCATCGCGGTTGTTGAGAAACACATCCCGCCACATTGTCGGGTCAGAAGCAGCGATACGGGTAAAGTCACGAAAACCACCGGCTGAAAACTTAATCACTTCGTTGCGCAGGGTTTTTTCCAGATCGGTTGCTGTGCCGACGATTGTATAGGCAATCAAGTGAGGCAAGTGGGAGGTCATGGCCATCACCAGATCGTGGTGGGTGGGGTCCATTATTTCGACATCCGAGCCGGCACCCTGCCAAAAAGCTTCAACTGCCGCGACCGATTTTTCATCTGTGCCGGGTGGCGGTGTCAAAATGCACCAGCGGTCTTCAAACAATTCTGGAAAACCGGCTTCCGGACCGGAATGCTCGGTACCGGCAACCGGGTGAGCTGGAATTAAATGAACGCCTTCTGGAATGTAGGGGCCAAGATCACGCACGACGGCTTGTTTGACCGAACCAACATCGCTGACAATGGCGCCCTGTTTTAAGCCGGGAGCAATGGCCGCAATAATTTCTTCGTAGACGCCAACCGGTGCGCAGATGATGACCATGTCAGCACCTTCGACGGCGGCTTTTTGATCAAGCGATACGCTATCGGCGATACCAAGTTCCACCGCCTTATCCAGGCTTTCTTGAGTGCGGGCCGAAACCGCAATATGTCCAACCAAATTGTCCCGTTTGGCAACCCGCGCAATCGAAGAGCCAATCAGCCCAATGCCGATCAAAGCAAGCCGTTCAAAAATAGGAGAAGATTGTTTCTTGGCCATCTTAATTGCCCACAAATTCCGCCAACGTGTCGACGACAATTTTCATTTCATCTTCGAGCCCAATCGATATCCGCAAGGCGTCGGGGAGGCCGTAGCCACCCATGCGGCGCACGATTATACCTTTGGATTTTAAAAAGACATCAGCTGATTCAGCGGTTGCGTTTTTGCCTTGATCTTCCGGAAAGCGAACCAAAATAAAATTGCAGACACTATCGGGCACTTCGAGGCCGAGAGCCCGGATATTTTCGGTCGTCCATGCCAGCAGTTTTTTGTTGTGCTCCTGAGACTTTTTTAGAAACTCATCATCCTGGATGGCTGCAACTCCGGCAGCCAGGGCTGGGTAGGAGACATTAAAAGGGCTTCGCATCCGGTTGAGGATGTCAATTACGTCATCAGGCGCATAACCCCAGCCGAGGCGAATACCGCCCATGCCATAGATTTTGGAAAATGTCCTGAGCATCACGACATTGTCGTTGGCGGTGACAAATTCCGAGCCGTCCGAGTAATCATCCGCGTCAACAAATTCAGCGTAAGCCGAATCCAGCACCACCAGTACTTCGTCCGGAACGCCCTCGATCAAGCGGGCAACTTCAGATTTTGGAATATAGGTGCCGGTTGGGTTATTCGGATTGGCGATAAATAACAATCTGGTTTTATCGGTGACGTGAGCCAGCAATTGGTCAACATCAATAGTGATCCCATTTTCCGGTGCGGCGACAATGTTGGCGCCAACGGTCAGGCCGTAAATTGGATACATGGCAAAGCCGTGCGCTGAATATAAGATTTCATCGCCGGGGCCGGCATAAGAGCGGCACAACAGGCTGATTAATTCATCGGAACCGGCGCTGCAGATAAGATTTTCTTTCGGTAGATTATTTTTTTCAGCCAATAGATCACGCAGTTCACTGCTATCGCCATCGGGGTAGCGGTGAAAATCATCGCCCAGGGCATTCATTGCCTCTAGTGTTTTTGGACTTGGGCCAAAGGCGCCTTCATTTGAAGCGAGTTTAATCACCCGGTCAACGCCGGTAATTTCGGAATCACCCGCAACATATGGGGCAATTTTTTCTAAACCGGCAAGCGGTTGGGGAGAGGCCATTTTCTTTCTTTCGTTAGGTCAAATGTTGTTTCAGGTTTTACTTGGTGCTAGCGCATCAGCGCTTAGTGGCACGGCGTAGCCTCCAAGTACAGTTGCTTGATTAAAATGTTCACCAAACCCCTCGGTGAGGCGCAGCAGATTGGCATCTTCTGAGGTGAAATAGCCATCTATTTTTAACAGCGATAACCACCTTTCCGGCATATCATCATCATGCCATTGGGCGATGACGGAACCGGTCATGCCGATTTCTACAATTCTGCTATCTATTCTCGTATTGGGTACACCTTCTGACAAATCAAGTGCAATATAGGTGCAATCCAAGCCGGACGGATCCATTTCACTTTTGCCGATCACCAGAGAGTCGAGCGCATCTCCACTTAATTTGCTGCCGGTTTTACTGACACCGCCATTCGGTGCGGCAAAAGGCAGGCGGGAAATAATTCGTGGCGGGTTGGAACCGCCGCTATTGCCGAGCATCTGGCCCTGTATCGCAAGATGCCGCCACCACGGATCAACTTCCTGACGGCTCGGTACAGGCAACACACCGACCGAGCAATCATCCTCAATAACTGCTTCGATTACTCTGCGTTTTGAAGGGTAACCAACCATCGGCGTAAAGGTGCCGTATTGCCCGCGGGCAGCAGCGAAATAACCCCAGCTGTTTTCATCACTATCGTTGCTGTCGTCATCGGGCACATAAACACCGACCGAAAAAGCACCTTGCGCTTGCAACGAAGCGCTCAAGATTTCCCGCCAAATTCTGATCAGTTCGGGTTTTGGAAAATGTCCCTCATGGCGTTCGATCAGGGCGCGCAGAATTTGTGCCTCGCGGCCTGGCTTTAACTTTACTTCGCCATCCTGCTTAACCTTTTTAACCTCCAGCGAAATTTCCGCCCGGCGGGTTAACAGGTTTTGAATCTCGATATCAATTGTATCGAGTTCATCACGCAGGGATTTTAACTGATTGTCAGCCATCACTAAATCGAGTTTCACCAATGCTAAATTACAAATACTCTCTTTTGAGTAGGCGACAGTGATAGTCTGCCATGGCGGTAAAATCAAAGAAAAGATTGACAGATTGATGCATGATTCATAGCTATGGGGCTGATTTTACCCGGTCTTTACCTATTTTTGCGACAATTAAGAAAAATAGCTGAAAACCAACGACGTGAAGCCAGACATATGAATGAACAAATAAGCGGCCAAATAGAGGAAGGTGGCGCGCCCTTGGTGAGCGACCAAGACGTCGGCAAGCAAATTACGCTTGGCGTCGAGGAGCCGTTACGCCTGGATTGCGGGGTTGAATTGGCTAATTTTTCGGTCGCTTATCAGTCCTATGGTGAGCTGAATGCTGATAAAACCAATGTGATCCTGGTCTGTCATGCGCTCAGTGGAGACCAATTTGTCTCAGGCATTAATCCCGTGACTGGCAAAGAAGGCTGGTGGGATTTGGTTATCGGTCCTGGAAAACTTATCGACACCAATCGATTTTTTGTCATTTGTCCGAATATTCTTGGTGGCTGTATGGGGACCATCGGCCCCAAAGAAATAAACCCGGCGACGGGTAAACCATGGGGGCTCGATTTTCCGGTTATTACCATATCCGATATGGTGCGGGCTCAGGCTTTGCTACTGGATCATTTAGGAATTGAAAGAATATTTTGTGCGCTCGGCGGTTCTATGGGTGGTATGCAAGTGCTCGAATGGGCGGCTGCATATCCCGAACGGGTATTTGCAGCGGTACCGATTGCTACTGCGCCCCATCATTCTGCTCAAAACATTGCCTTCCATGAGACCGGCCGGCAAGCCATCATGGCTGATCCGGATTGGCATGGCGGCGACTATCTCAACCACGGCAGCCGACCTCACCGGGGGTTGGCGATTGCCCGGATGATTGCGCATATCACCTATCTGTCGGAGCCGGCACTACAGAATAAATTTGGCCGGCGGTTGCAGGACCGCGATGAGATCACCTTTGGTTTTGATGCGGATTTTCAAGTTGAAAGTTATTTGCGTCATCAAGGCAGCACCTTTGTCGCCCGGTTTGATGCTAATTCATACCTCTATATCACGCGGGCCATGGATTACTTTGATCTTGCCGAGCGCCATGGGAATGGTGTGCTGGCGGAAGCTTTTCGCGGCGTTGAAACGCGGTTTTGCGTCATTTCATTTACCAGTGACTGGCTGTACCAGACCGCAGAGAGCCGGGCTATCGTCAAAGCACTGAACGCTGTAGCAGCCAATGTCAGTTTCGCTGAAATCGAATCGGATAAAGGTCACGATGCCTTTCTGCTCAAGGAACCTGAGTTCTGGAAAGTACTGTCAGGTTTTATTGAAGGTGCGGCCGAGCACTACGGGTTGGCCGGCCAATGATGACGGAACAGCAAAAAAAGGCAATTCGTATTGATCTTCAATTGATTGCCGAGATGGTTGAGCCCGGCAGCCGATTGCTCGACGTCGGCTGCGG
>CAZMHI010000018.1:72929-73580 GCA_964566055.1 uncultured Rhodospirillaceae bacterium | reverse complement strand
GGCTGTGCCCAGTGAAGCGGGGTATCAACTCCTTTTCGAACGACGCGCCGAAGGAAAGGGCAGCAGATTTTACCTGTTCCACCGAACCAGTTAAGCCGAGCAGGTTGGGATGAAATAGGGAAACATATCTCGCGAGCAATGGAGCCGTGTCGTTTTCCGGGTCGATGGTGATGAAAAGCGGTTGTAGAGTGCCGCTTGGAGATTTGAGTATATCTAGAGCGCGGCTAACAGCGCTCAGGTCAAACGGGCAGATGTCGCTACATTGGGTGTAGCCGAAATACACGAGCATCAATCGACCGCGAAAATTTTGCTCGCTTACAGGCGTCTCATTGTGATCGCTAAGCTCAAACTGCGGTGCGCGCGGTGTTACGACGGTTTGCAAGGCTCGCTGCATGGCCAGCGTGTGCGTATGGTCACCCGTAGTCTCGTGCACCCAAAGGGTAGCAACCGTCCCTGTTAGCCCGAGAATGAAGATACCTCCGGCTAGGAGACACAGTCTTTGCAATGTCATCACGCTGCTCCAACGCCGATCACAAGGCGATTATATATCGAATTGCCGCAATTCGAGAACAGGTTGTTCGACCAAGTCAGGAACTTTAGATTGTGGTACATGTTGGTAATTTTCTAGTTTTGTTATTTTTTTTACTACTT
>CAZMHI010000018.1:27772-72919 GCA_964566055.1 uncultured Rhodospirillaceae bacterium | reverse complement strand
AATCTGAATCAAATAATTCTATAATTCTTTTATATTTCTATTATTAAATCACCAATTTCAGTGGTTTTATAAAGTAATTTTGGGTTTCTCTTGATCTTGAAAGCATAGGATCAATTTGGAAAATTTTGTTTAAATATTTAGTTGAGCTTGTGGTTGAGAGAATTCCGGGGCGTTGTGGTGAGTTCTGGATCATTTCGATACTTTGAATGTTGTATGAAAGGTTGCGCAAAACCCCGGAAAGCCCTAGAAAACTGCGACCGGGGTGTAGCTCAGCCTGGTAGAGTGCTTGCTTTGGGAGCAAGATGCCGCCGGTTCGAATCCGGCCACCCCGACCATGATTTTTGTGCTACAAAATAAGACGAATTAGAGATTTAGCTATGGAAGTGCGAATTTTTAAACCAGCAAAGACTGCGATGCAGTCGGGTCGCGCCAAGAGCCAAAACTGGGTGATGGAATTTGAGCCTGGTGCGCGGATCGAACCTGACGCACTGATGGGGTGGTCCGGCTCTGCCGATACGCGCGCGCAGGTGCGTCTGCACTTCGCCTCCGCTGAGGAAGCAATTGCACATGCGGAGAAAAACGACTGGACCTATAGTGTTCAGGCGCCGAAGAAACGACAGATTCGCCCGAAGGCCTATGCCGATAATTTCGCCGTCAAACGTGTACAGGCCTGGACCCACTGAGGGTGCCGCCTGCCATGCTCGGCATTGCACACGGCCCCGTAGCTCAACCGGATAGAGCACCGGATTTCTAATCCGGCGGTCACAGGTTCGAATCCTGTCGGGGTCGCCAGCCTCCACCAAGACTAAGGCCGGATATTAAGCCAGCGAAACGTTGTAACAAGATCAGGTAGGAATGATCAAAATGGCACGAATAAGATATATCGTAGATGACGTTGAAAAAGCGGTTGAGTTCTATACGTCAAATTTGGGGTTTGAAGTTGAGAGTAATTTCGCTCCGGCGATTGCACTGCTGGTTCAGGGGGACTTGACTCTCCTGGTCTCGGGGCCAAAAGCTTCTGCTTCGATGCCCATGTTGGATGGTACAATTCCCGCTCCCGGAGGAGGCTGGAACAGATTTCTACTCACCTTTGACGATCTGGAATCTGTTGTCGCCAAGCTCAAGTCAAATGGAGTAAAATTTAGGAATGACATTTTGGATGGCGTCGGCGGCAAGCAAGTTATTTGCGAAGATCCCTTCGGCAACGTCATAGAACTCACTCAACCTTCTGGCAAGAAATAGACCTGCAAATTTGATCTAGTTGGCGCCAAATTTAAAACATGTGGAACATTAAATGTTAGATAAATCTGAAAATCCCATTATCGAGTTTCTACGCACACGGCGCTCGGTCGTGGCGGCCAATCTCGGTGAGCCGGGACCGAGCGAGGAAGAGCTGAATACCATCATTGAGGTAGGTCTCCGGGTTCCGGATCATTCGCGCTGCGGGCCGTGGCGCATCCAAATTATCCGCAAAGATGCGCAAGCAAAATTAGGCGAGCTCTATGCAGAGCTGTTTGCTAAAGAAGATGAGAACCCGACGGAGGAAATGATCGAATATTGGCGTCAGCGCCCTCAATCGGCACCGATCCTGCTGGCGGTTACCTGTTATCCGAACGAAGAGAAAATGCACAAAATCCCCTTGTGGGAGCAAATTCTTTCTGGCGGTGCGCTGTGTCAGAATATTCTCAACGCTTCCCATGCCCTGGGGTATTCAGCTCAATGGCTATCGGAATGGCCGTCTTATCATAAGGACGTCAAAAACCTATTGGGTCACAAAGAAGATATCGAACTCTATGGTTTTATCTTTATCGGTACCGCAACCATGCCGCCGAAAGAACGCAAACGCATTGGCGCCGAAGATGTCGTATCGGAGTGGCTGGGCTAGCAGGCGATGACGGATACAAATCAAAGATCAGATAACGAAGCCTGGCTCTTTGATTTGCTGACAGAGCTTGAGGATCAAAACCTATTAGCTGATTTTTGCCGCCATATCGGCATTGCCATCCCAGTCCGTTCGACCGTAATTGCCGAGGGGGTCTGGCCTTTGGTGCGTGAGCACTACCAGCTTCCTAACACCAATTTTGATGTCACCCAGGCATCCCGCGACATGTTGCGTTTCCAGCCGCTCAACAAATCCATTGGAGAGATGTTCAAGAAAAGAAAAGGACCTAAATAGAGTCTGGCCGTTTAGTGGTTATTTGGCCGCCGAGGCTGCGCCGGTCAAAGGCAACGGCTTTAACCAGGGCAAAGATGGTTTTGCCGACGGCAAGATCAAGATCGTTAAAGGATTTACGGGTCACGCGCGCTAAGAGAGCTGAGCCGATATCAATTTTAAGATCAAGCTGAGGCCCGCCTTCATCACCAACTTCAATAATTCGTCCTTCGAAAACATTGAGCACGCTGGTACCTGCTGGACGTTCGAGCATTAAAGAAACATCTCGCGCTCGAATATGAGCCCGCAACAGTGTACCCATGGGTAAATCGACGCCGGTTACCCGAAGAGTTCCGCCTTCGAAAGAGAGCTCTGCCAGGTCATAGTCCGGATCATAGCTGGCGACTTTTGTCGATAGCACGGCGCCCGCGTCAAAACGTCCGGTCAGCGGGTGGAGATCAAGGCGGCTCATGATTTCCTCGACATCGCCTTCGGCAGCTTTGGTGCCATTTGAAAGCAACACCATTTTGTCAGCAAGTCGAATGACTTCCTCGATGGCATGGCTGACATAGATCACCGTTAAGCCAAATGTATCGCGCAATTCTTCAATAAAGGGGAGGATTTCGCTCCGGAGTTGGACATCGATTGAGGCCAGAGGTTCGTCCATCATCAGCAAACGAGGTTGCGATAGAAGGGCACGCCCAATGGCGACCCTTTGTTTTTCGCCGCCGGAAAGATTGGCCGGCTTGCGCTCAAGCAAGCCGCTGATGTCGAGCACATCGACCACACGGTCAAAAGTAATCTCCTGGCCGTTGTTCGCCGCGGACTTTGCCCCATAGAGCAAATTATTACGGACGTTGAGGTGGGGGAATAAGCGGCTGTCTTGAAAAATGTAACCAAGCCGGCGTTGCTCGGGTGGCACGCTGATGCCTTTGGTTGAATCGAACAGCACATCACCGCTGACTTTGACAAAGCCGATTTCCGGTTTGGTCAACCCGGCAATCATATTGATGACGGACGTTTTGCCGGTGCCCGAACGCCCAAACAGACTGGTGATACTGCCGGCCTCGGCCTGGAACTCAAGCTCGACCCGGAACTCTTCGAAATTGTGATTGAAGGAGACTTCCAGCATCGCTTAACCCTCAATCCGGCGTTTGGCGCGAACCGCCAGATATTCAGAGACCAGCAAGGCCGCCAAAGCGAGAATGATAGAAAGCACAACCAGCCTAAGCGCCCCGGCATCACCGCTTGGCGTTTGCAGGAGCGAAAATATCGCTAAGGGCAGGGTCCGGGTCTCACCGGGAATATTTGAGACAAAGGTGATGGTCGCCCCGAATTCACCAAGGCTGCGGGCAAAGGCCAGTATAATACCGGCTAAAATACCGGGTGAGATCAACGGGAGAGTGATCGAATAAAACACCCGGAAGGGGGAAGCACCGAGAGTGCGGGCGGCGGCCTCCAGGCCTGTATCGACATTTTCTATCGAAAGGCGGATGGCTCTAACCATCAACGGAAAGGCCATTACTGCCGAAGCGATGGCCGCCCCTTGCCAGGTAAAGGCGACGGTCAGGCCTAAGGCATCGTGGAGAAAGGCGCCGATCGCGCCGTGGCGTTTCAACAGGCTCAAAAGAAAAAAGCCGATGACAACGGGTGGCAACACCAAGGGCAGATGGACAATACCATTGAGCAAGGCATGACCGTAGAATTTCTTCCGCGCCAAGATCCACGCAAACAGCAGGCCAACGGGCAGCGTGATCAAGACGCTCCAAAAGGCGACCTTGAGGCTGAGATAAAGCGCCTCCATTTCAAGTGGGGTCGGGCTAAACATCCGCCTAGTTCACCAGAAAACCATGGCGTTTGAAAACAGCTTTTGCTTCTGTGCTCAAAAGAAATTCGTAAAATGCCTTTGCAGCGTGGCCGTTTTGCTCGCTGACGCGGGCCGCCCAATAGCTGATACGCTGATGCGAAGAGGCCGGAAATTCGTAGATAACAGTCACTTTTGGATTTTTGAAGGCATCCGTCTGATAGACAATACCGGCAGGTGTCGCGCCACGTTCAACCATCGCCAAAGCTGCTCGGACATTATTCAAGCGGGCGAGTTTATCTTTCGCCGCCGGCCATAATTTGAGTTGTTTGAGCGCTTGAACGGTATAAATACCGACCGGCACGTGATCCGGGTCGCCAACAGCTAGGCGGCCATCCTGCAATATTTGGACGAATAATTGCGGTGTGAGAGAACTAACCGGCTGTCCGGAACTAGCGGGTGCAACAAGCACCAATCTATTAGACAACAAATGTTGTCTGCTGGAACTCACCATGGGCAATTTCTTAGTTAAATAATCCATCCAGACTTGATTGGCGGAAACGTAGATATCCGCAGGTGCGCCTTTGGCAATCTGGTGCGCCAAGGTGCCGCTGCCGGCGAAGGAAATACGGACGCGGTGTTTAGTTTTTGCCGCATAGCTATCGGCTATTTCCTGCATGGGCAGGGAAAGGCTGGCAGCAGCGAAAACCAATATGTCTTTGGCTGTAACTGGCTGCACGCTGAATATTATCAGGCTAAATACGGCCAGACTTTTGGTAAGCCAAATTGTGAGCCGGTTCACCACAATTACTTATCGTAAAGCTGATCGGGATCAATCTCGACTTCAGCAATGGTCTCGACCTTGCCGTCACGCACTGCATTGAAAAAGCAATTACGCCGCCCGGTGTGACAAGCAACGCCATCCTGATCGACCTGCAGAAGCAGGGTGTCGCTATCGCAATCCCAACGCATTTCTTTTAGCGTCTGAACCTGACCCGAGCTTTCGCCCTTGCGCCAGAGTGCCTGACGGGAGCGCGACCAATAGACAACGCGGCCTTCTTCGAGCGTCGCTGAGACGGCATCCCGATTCATCCAGGCCATCATCAACACTTCGCCGCTGTCATGCTGTTGGGCGATAGCTGGGATCAATCCGTCATCGTTAAATGACAGTGCCCCAAGTGCCTGTTCTATAGTTGCTTTTTCAATGTTGCTCATAGCTAGGTAATCGTCTTTTCAGCTAGCACTGTCAAGGTTTGGCCATAAGACATGACTTAAAGCTTGTCATCAAATTTCGCATCAGCGACGCATACAAGTCCGGGCCGGGTGTTAATTTAACGCCAATCAGATCGATAACGCCAATTTTTGCCGCCGAGTGAGCCGTAATGGTTTTGAGCAGTTTTTGGCTATATTGCGGTTCACCAAACACACAGGCGATATGCTGACTTTTTATGAGCTGCCGTATTGTCGCGATGCGTTTAGCACCCGGACGATGCTCAGAAGAGATTAAGACCGCCCCTTGATTGTTAAGGCCAAACTCCTTTTCAAAATAGAGCAAGCCATCGTGGTGCACGATAAAAGGTGAATTAAGAACGAGGGATAGGCCTGAGCTTATTTCCTGCCGTAATATCGTTAAGCTCGCCTCGAACTTTTTGAGGTTCCTGAGGTAGAGGGCGGCATTACCGGTATCCGCTGATGATAAGGTGCGCTGAACAATTGTCGCAATGGCGCGCGCATTTTTGACACTGAGCCAAATGTGAGGGTCTGCAGCTTCGTGCCCAATGTGTTTTGACAAAGTCAATTTTTCTGAAGTCATGAGTGCAACTACTTCTACCGCCTGACTGCTCTGCTGAATGGCTTTGGTCAGCTTGTGTTCCAATGCCGGTCCAACCCAAAATATAACATTTGCCTGATGAAGAGTTCTGATATCCGATGGTTTTAATTTGTAATCATGCGGCGAGATGGCGGAGCGCATGAGTAAGACAGGTTCGCCGGCACCCAGCATGATATTGCTGACGATGGAATGCAGCGGCTTGATCGTGGTGACGACTTTCAACTCAGATGCTGCCGGGCTGGCGAACAACAGTCCTGCCAATAGAGCTAAAGTAAAAAAATTAAATTTAAAACGGGGCATGCCTGACACCAATTTTATCAATTGTTATACTATAACATTTATGGTTAAATGATATAACATAACATTTTGATGTTGGACAGAGCTAATCATGGCAGAAGCTAAAAAAGCAGCAAAACGCGATTGGGGTGGGTCTTCGGACTCGCACGATCATCGGATTTGTATTGTCGATGCGCTTGATAAGGCGGCTGAACTTTGCAGCCAGCGCGGCGCCCGGCTAACCCAGATCAGGCGGCGGGTGCTTGAGCTCATTTGGTCGAGCCACCGTCCCATCGGCGCTTATTCCATCCTTGAAGTACTGAAGGAGGAGCGTGCCAATGCAGCTCCTCCGACCGTCTACCGGGCGATTGATTTTCTGCTGGAGCAGGGGCTTGTCCATCGCATCCAAAGCCAGAACGCCTTTATCGGCTGTCCCAACCCTGATCCCGGTCACCAACACAACGGTATGTTCCTGATCTGCACCGATTGCGGCAATGCAGTTGAGCTTGAAGAAAGCAAGATTGACCGGCTCTTGAAAAGCTCGGCTTCCAATCAAGGGTTTGTCATTGAAAGCCGGACTGTGGAGGCGGCGGGGCTGTGCCCTGATTGCCAAATCAATTAATGCTGGATAGTGCAAAATTTTTAATAGACGCCCAAGGGGTTAGTGTTAAAGCTGATGGCCGGATGATCATCGATCATGTTGATCTGACAGTATCTGAAGGCGAAATCGTCACTTTGATCGGCCCCAACGGAGCCGGCAAAACAACCCTGATAAAAGCTGTTCTAGGCTTAAGAGCTTTGACGGCGGGGACAGTAAAAATCAAATCGGACATTGTGATCGGCTACATGCCGCAGCACCTTTCGGTTGATCCTAATTTGCCGCTCACAGTGCGGCGGTTTATCGGTCTGGCCGGCAAAATGGCGAAGGGTAAACGCCAATCTGTGCTTGCAGAAGTCGGTGTACTGCCGATTGTCGATAGCTCCATCCACGACATATCGGGTGGCGAGATGCAGCGCGTTCTGCTTGCCCGGGCGCTATTGCGTGATCCCGATCTTTTGGTGCTGGATGAACCGGCCCAGGCGGTCGATGTCAATGGTCAGGCAGAGCTTTATCAATTGATCTCAGCCATTCGGGCCGAGCGCGGCTGTGGGGTCTTGATGGTCTCCCACGATCTGCATTTAGTGATGTCGGCGACCGATAAAGTGCTCTGCCTCAATAATCACCTCTGCTGTGCCGGGCATCCGGAAGCGGTCAGCAAAGACCCCAGCTATGTCGAGCTGTTTGGCCCGCAAGTTGCCGACAGTCTCGCCCTTTATCATCATCACCATGATCATGAACACGCTGTTGACGGCCATATCGTTCCAGGTGGTCACGATCATGGATGAGTTTATTTACTTGGCGCTGGCGGCCGGGCTCGGGGTGACGATTGTCGCCGGGCCTCTGGGCTCGTTTATTTTATGGCGTCGTATGACTTTTTTTGGCGACACCTTGGCCCATGCGTCGTTACTTGGCGTAGCGCTGGGGTTGTTGCTTGGCGTTACGGATCTGACGGTTGGTGTGGTAATCGTCTGCATCGGTGCGGCGGCATTTCTGGTGCTGCTGCAAAATCGCACCCGCCTCGGCAATGATGCATTGCTCGGCATTTTATCGCACGGTACTTTGGCGGTTGGGCTGGTTGCCGTCTCTTTTATGGACAACGTCCGGCTGGACCTGATCGGCTTTCTGTTCGGTGATATCTTATCTGTCACCATGACCGATCTTGTCTGGATTTATGCAACTGTCGGAGTGGCCATTATTGTGCTCACGAAGATTTGGCGGCCGCTGCTCTCCCTGACCATTCATGAAGATTTAGCCCGGGCCGAGGGCATCCAGGTCACACGGATCAATTTACTTTTCATGGTCTTAATTGCCTTAGTCGTGGCGGCAGCGATGAAAGTGGTCGGTATTCTGCTGATTGCCGCTTTGCTGATCGTGCCCGCTTCGGCGGCCCGTCACTACGCCAAAACACCGGAGCAAATGGCCGGCATGGCTGTGCTTATAGGAGCTTTCTCGGTGGTGGGAGGCTTGGCGCTTTCGCTCGCTTATGACACACCCGCCGGCCCCTCGATTGTGGTGATCGCCTTGGTGTTGTTCTTGATCAGCGCGCTTATGCCGGATGTCTCACGGCGGTATCAATAGTTAATTAAGTGACTGTCACTTAATTAACCTTTTGCCAGCCGTTTTAGCCCTGCGCCGATGTCTTCGATCAGATCATCCGGGTCTTCGAGGCCGATATGGAAGCGGATGCTTTGCGCATTCTCGTTCCATTCGGTCGCCGTTCGCGTCACATTCGTCGGCAGCACAAGGCTTTCATAACCGCCCCAGGAGCCACCGAGGCTGAATAGTTCCAAACCATCAATAAAGCCGTGCATCGCAGATTGCTCAAAGGGTTTAAACACCACGCCAAACAAACCGTTCGAGCCCGAGAAATCGCGCTGCCACAAATCATGCCCCGGACAGGAGGGTAGAGCAGGATGCAGCACCCGCTCAATCTGCGGCTGTCCGGCCAGCCACTCGGCCACTTTGAGCGCATTTTTTTCATGGCGTTTTAGCCGCACACTCAACGTCCGCATGCCGCGCAAAGCCAGATAGGCATCGTCCGGTGCAATGTTGTTACCGAGCACCCGCAGACAATCGATCACGGGCTGGACATTCTCACCACGCATCGACACCGTGCCGACCATGGCATCAGAGTGGCCGACATAATATTTGGTCGCCGCCTGCACCGAGACATCAACGCCGTGATCAAAAGGTTTAAAGAAATATCCGGCAGCCCAGGTGTTATCCATCACGACTTTGATGCCGGCTTTGTGAGCTGCTTCGGCAATCGCTGGAATGTCCTGAATTTCAAAGGTATGAGAGCCGGGAGATTCAGTGTAGATCACCTTAGTATTGTCTCGAAAGTACTCGGTGATGCCGGCGCCAATCATCGGATCATAATAAGTTGTCTCGACGCCAAAGCGTTTGAGAAAGTTTTCGCTCAAGTTTCGCGTCGGCGTATAGGCATTGTCGCAGACCAGCACATGATCGCCGGTGCCGACAAAAGCCAGCATCGCCGCCGAGATTGCCGCCAGGCCTGAACCAACAGCAACCGCCCGGTCGGCGTCTTCAAGATCAGCGACGGCTTCCTCGAAGGCTTTCGAGGTCGGTGTGCCCCAGCGGCCATAAACGAAATTATTGTTGGGATCACTGCGGAGTTCCTGCATCTCGGCGACCGTGCCGTAATCAACGGTCGAGGCGTGATAAACCGGTGGATTAACGATGCCGGATTGGTCTTCCGGATGTGAGCCGCTATGGGCGAGCTTGGTATCGCGTTTAGCATCTTTACGCACGATCAAGCCCTCCCGTTCAAGCGGTCAAAGCCGCGGTCGAGATCAGCGATCAAATCTTCAACATCTTCTTGCCCGGCATGGAGGCGCAGCAAAGGACCTGCCGCTTGCCACTTGGTTGCCGAGCGGATTTTACCGGGATCAGAGGCCACCATCAGGCTTTCAAAGCCGCCCCAGGAATAGCCCATGGCGAAATAGTCCATGCCATCCAGCATGGCGTTGACTTGAGTTTCCAAAAAATCTCTTAAAACCACACTGAATAATCCGCTGGAGCCGGTAAAATCACGCTGCCAGATGTCGTGTCCCGGGCAGGAGGGGAAGGCTGGATGCAAAATAGTGTCGACTTCTGGGCGCTCCTCCAGCCATTTGGCCAAGGTAAGAGCGCTTTCTTGATGTTGCTCAAGGCGGACACTTAAAGTGCGCAATCCACGCAAGCCCAGATAACAGACATCCGGGCTCACCGCCTGGCCGAGAGTAGCGGTGCCGGTTTTAAGTTTACGCCAATCTTTTTCGGTTTTGGCGATGATGTGACCGAGAATGACATCCGCATGTCCTGCTTGATATTTAGTCGTTGCCTGGATTGAAATATCAACGCCGTGCTCGAAAGGTTTGAAGTAATATCCGGCGGCCCAAGTGTTATCCATAATGAGCTTGAGATCGTTTTGCTGAGCGACTTCGGCAATTGCCGGGATGTCCTGAATTTCAAAGGTGTAGGAGCCAGGCGACTCGGTGAAGATCACTTTTGTATTAGGTTTGATGAGTTCAGCAATGCCAGCACCGATCAGCGGATCATAGTAGGTCGTCTCCACCCCGCAGCGCTTTAGCGTGGTATTGCAGAAATTTCGCGTCGGGCCGTAGACACTATCGACCATCAGCAAATGGTCGCCGCTATCAAGAAAGCTGATCAGTGCGGTGGTGATCGCCGCCAAGCCGGAGGATACAGAAACCGCGCGGTAGCCGCCTTCCAAATCCGCCATCGCTTCTTCGAGGGCAAATTGGGTCGGCGTGCCGTGAACGCCGTAAAAGGTCGTATCAAACTTGACCTTCTCGGCATCTTTCATTGCCTGCACGGTAGGAAATATTACCGTCGAGGCGCGATGGACCGGCGGATTGACGACGCCTTTTTGAGCTTTGGGATTAGAGCCGGTGTGAACGATCCGGGTATCCGGGTGTTTTGATTTACTCATTGCCGATTGTCAGACATCGATTGGCGTATCGTCGCGGCCACCCCATTCGGTCCAGGAGCCATCATAAATCGCCGCCCTGGTATGGCCGAGCAGATAGAGCGCCATCACCAGCGGCGCCGCAGTGACGCCGGAACCACAGCTTGAAACCAATGGTTTTTCAGGGTCGATACCGGCCTCTTTAATAACTGCCTGTAATTCTTCAGCCGGGCGCATGACCATAAAGTTTTTGGTGTCCACCAACTTTTGAAATGGCAGGCTGATTGCCCCAGGAATATGGCCCTTGCGCATGCCGGCCCGGGGTTCTTCGTCGGTGCCGTTGTAACGGCCCTCGGCGCGGGCATCGACCATTTGAAATTCATGGCTGTCAACATTGGCCATCATTTGATCGAAACTTAAAACAAGCGAAGGATCATATTTCGGGAAAAAGTGCTTTTCGATGATATCAGTTTCATCAGCAGTGGTTGGCCTGCCTTCATCCTGCCATTTTGGCAGCCCACCGCTGAGCACGGATACCCGGTCATGGCCAAATGTTCGAAAGCTCCACCAGGCGCGCATCGCCGCTCCGGGGCCGCCATTACTATCATAGCAAATAACATGAGTTTCACTGCCGATGCCGAGTTTTCGCACCCGGCTTGAGAACTTTTCCGGGCTTGGCAGCATATGCGGTAAATCACTGTCGGTATCGGCGATCTCGTCGATGTCAAAAAATACCGCACCCGGAATATGATTGGCGGTGAATTCCGCTTTGGCATTCCGTTGGGCTGCCGGCAGGTGGAAGCTCGCGTCAATAATTGTGATATCAGAGGCGCCGAGATTGTCAGCTAACCAGTCGGTGCTTACCAAGGCTTCAGGGTGAACATATTCCATAGATCTAACCAGAATTACGCGAGCCAGTCAGGATAGGGCAGGCCTTTTTCCTTCAGGAACGCTGGGTTGAACAATTTACTTTGATAGCGGGTACCATAGTCACACAGTAACGTCACGATGGTATGCCCCGGTCCCATTTCCTTGGCCATACGCATGGCTCCGGCAATGTTAATGCCGCTTGAGGAGCCAACGCAGAGACCTTCATATTTCAACAGATCAAAGACGATCGGCAGCGCCTCTTCATCGGTGATTTGGTAAGCGCCATCAATGGGTGCGCCTTTGAGATTATCGGTCTCCCGGCCCTGGCCAATACCTTCAGTGATAGAGTCGCCTTCGGCTTTAAGCTCGCCATTTTCATAAAATTCATAGAGTGCCGAGCCCATGGGGTCCGACAGTTTGACCATAACGTCTTTGTTGCGTTCTTTGAGCGCTATGCCGACGCCGGCCAGTGTTCCACCGGTGCCGACCGAACAGGTAAAGCCATCTACTTTGCCGTCAAGCTGTTGCCAAATCTCCGGGCCAGTGCCGTATTCATGGGCATCGCGGTTGGCGGTGTTGTCGAACTGATTGGCCCAAATGGCGCCGTGGGGATGGGTGTCGGCCATTTCTTTGGCGATTTTTTCCGAGACATGAACGTAGTTGCCCGGATCGCTATAGGGAACCGCTGCAACCTCACGCAAATCAGCACCGGCCAGCCGCAACATGTCTTTCTTTTCTTCGGTTTGAGTTTCCGGAATAACGATAATTGTCCGGTAACTTGAGGCGCAGCCAACCAAGGCCAGGCCAATGCCTGTATTGCCGGCGGTGCCTTCAACAATTACGCCACCCGGTTTCAGCAAGCCTTTATCTTCAGCATCCTTGACGATGTATAGAGCGGCGCGATCCTTAACCGAGCCGCCAGGGTTGAGGAATTCGCACTTCGCGTAGATATCGCATCCGGTATTTTCCGAAGCTTCTCTTAATTTAATCAGCGGCGTATTGCCGATCGCATCTCTAAATCCTTCACGGACGTCCATAGTCACTCACTTTTTCAATTTTATTTGGGTTCCCTCTATGACGCAGAGACTAGCGGGGGCGGGCGGGGTGATCAAGTTCGTACTTGAGCGATCACGTTTCGTTGTTCGTCCAATTGAGCCGCCATTTCTCGCGAATCATATCATGGTGAAGCTTCAGCCATTGGATGGCTATTATCGTCATGGCGTTAGCAATTTCCCCGCGATCCAGCATCGCGAAAGCCTCTTCAGCGCTAACCACAAACACGCGGATATATTCACCTTCTTCCGCCAGCCCGTAAACGCCGCCAACACCATCTGCATCGACGCAACCGCAAAAAAGCTCAAGTGTTTCAGACGTGCAGCCGGGGCTCGATAAATAGCGTATCATCGGCTCTAATTCACTGACGCTGAGGCCGGCTTCTTCTTCGGCCTCCCGGTGGGCAGTCTCTTCCGGCAGGTGACCCGGATCGATCATGCCGGCGACAATTTCAATCTGCCACGGTGAGGCATTCGAAGCCGTGTAGCCGCCAATGCGGAATTGTTCGAGCAGCACTACTTCATCGCGTTCGGGGTCATAGGGCAGCAGGCCAACACATTCGCCGCGTTCCAACACTTCGCGGGAAAGCTCGTCGCTCCAGCCTTGATCAAAAACCTTGTGCTTAAGCTTGTAGTGGTCCATTCGCACAAACCCGCGATAGGGGGTTGTCCGTTCAAGTACCTGAACCTCTGCTTCGGTCATATCGCCTCCATTTCTTATACCGCTATTCATGGCAGGTTCGGGCAAAAAATGCCAGCCGCAGAATCCCTATAGAAAATGAGGATTACAGTTGGAAAAACCTGCGATAATATTGGGAAAATAATTACCGTCAGGTCAAAACTATGAATATTTCCGTTGCCAGACTTCAAGACATGCGGCTCAACAACGAGCCACATACTTTGCTGGATATTCGTGAGGACAACGAAGTCGAAATTTGCTCGATCGAGGGTAGTCTGATGATCCCTATGAATACGCTGCCAGACAATCTCGATAGACTGCCCAAAGAGGAACCACTTGTCGTCATGTGCCATATCGGCGGGCGTTCTGTTCAAGTGGCCTACTGGTTGAGCGAAAATGGGTTCGAGAATGTGTTAAATCTTGAAGGCGGAATTGCCGCTTGGGCGCAATTTATTGATACAGAAATGCCGCAATATTAGGTAGGGTATATCCGAACCTAGCGTAAAGGGGCGGCATATGGACGAAGTCTCAAAGTCGGTAATTAACGTCGAGGATACGGTCGATTGGCTGGCTGATGGAGTGCGGTCCGTCAAAGTATCTGAAGATATTCTGCGTGAGTTGGTCGAACGCCTCCTGGCAGCAGGTTTGCCGCTCTATCGCGTTGCCGTATTTGTGACCACGCTGCACCCAAACGTGGCCGGGCGCGGGTTTTTCTGGCGGGAAGGGGAGGAAGTCACGGTTGCCGAGGCTCCCTACGAAGTTCTCGAGTCCGATCAATATTTTCAAAATCCGATCTATGCCGTTTTTCTGGAAGGCAAGGAAATCCGGCGCAAAATCTGTGATCCTGATTGCCCCAATGATTTTCTAATTTTGGATGAATTGCGCGAAGAGGGGGTAACCGACTATGTTGCCGTACCGCTTGATTTCACCAATGGAGAAAATCATTGCGCCAGTTATTCGACCCGCCAAGAAGGCGGCTTCACGGATGAGGAAATTGCTGCAATCGAGCGTATCCGCCCAGCGCTTACGCGGGTTGCAGAAATATTTGCCCTCAAACGGACAGCCATGAATTTACTTGATGCCTATCTTGGCCACCAGGCGGGCCTGAAAGTTCTAACCGGCCAGATTAAACGCGGCGATGGTCAGGAAATTCATGCCGTGATCTGGTTTTGTGATCTTCGGAACTCAACGCCGCTGGCGGATTCAATGAGCCGCGAAGCTTTTCTGACATTGCTTAATGAATATTTTGAGTGCCTGGCCGGGGCGGTATTGGATCACGAAGGCGAGGTGCTGCGCTTTATCGGCGATGCAGCCTTGGCGATCTTTCCGGTTACCGATGACGGCTGGTCAGTGGATGAGGCTTGTGAGGCCGCTGCAGCTGCTGCCAAAGACGCTCTTGGGCGTATGGTCGAGCTTAATAATCAACGGGAGAGTTTTGGTGCGCCACCTCTTGGGTTCGGAATTGGGCTGCATTTGGGCGATGTCATGTATGGCAATATCGGCACGGCGGAGCGTATCGAATTTACGGTGATTGGCGCTGCCGCCAATGAAGCTGCCCGCATCGAGGGGCTTTGTAAAACGCTTGATGTTAATTTTCTAATCTCCGAACAGGTGCGGGAGCATTTAAAGGGTAAATGGCAATCTCTCGGCAAACATGCGCTCCGCGGCGTCGGTGACGAGATCGAAGTCTTTACGGTGAAAAGTTAACTCACGCCAAAATCTTTGTCGTAAAGCTGATCAAGTGCGTCTACAGCATCGGCGGGCAGTGGCCCCATATCTGCAACTTGAATGCCTTCGTCGAACTGCTCGAGATCGGCGACGGCGAAATCAACGCAAGCAATTTTTTGGTTTGAGAGCGCAAAACGGAGCGCTGTCTGAGCACGGGTGCCGTGTTGGTCACCCACAAGCGCAAATGCTCCAGCGGCTTTGCGTTCGTCATCCTCAACCGTGTTGCCCTTGGTGATGATCATTTCCCGGCCGTGACGCTCGTCAGTTGCCAGTACGCCGGCCGCTAGGGTCCGGATGGCAATGACGCCGACGTCGAATTCTTCGCAGGCATGGAGAACGCCGGTGAAATCTTGGCCAGTGCTTTTCTTTTTCATCATTTGACTGGAACTAAAACGCGGCGTCGCATGGGCCGCGGTCGGGTTGATCATATTAAAATAAACCTGCGCCGTATCAAGACGGCCTGACTCTATCATTCGCCGGCAGAGCGAAGCATCGCCCAAGGCCGTCATGCCAATCCATTTGACGAGACCCTGTTCGCGCAGACACTCCATGCCGTAAATCGCGCCAACCCGGCCCAATATATTATCGGTGCTAAGCGCCCGCCCGCCATCGGCGCCTTCGATGGCATTATGAAGTTGGATGAGATCAATATGGTCCAGCTGAAGCCGTTCCAGGCTTTCGGTAAACTTGCGCTCAATTTGACCGGGGATATCGTCGGTGTTTTCCGGATCAATGCGAAGTTTGGTCGAGACAAATGGTTTGGCATCGAGCTCTTTGAGAATACGACCAAGATTTTCCTCTGATTTGCCATCGCCGTAACCGGCGGCGGTATCAAACCAATTGATACCGGCGTCCAGGGCTTTTTTGACGGCTTCGGTCATAACAGCTTCATCAGCGCGGATCATGATGCCGCCAACATTGCCGCAGCCGAATATCAACTCAGACACTTGAGCGTCAGTGCGTCCTAATCGTCTTGTTTTCATTTTCCCTCAGGACTCCATCTTTTGGTATTTCCGAACCAGATCATCCGGGTCCAAACTGTCCACTTCCCGCAATTGTGGGAAAATCTTAGCAAATAATCCAGCAATAAAAATAGTGCCAATGCCACCAACCACAACTGCGGGTACAACTCCCCACCATTCTGCGGTAACACCGCTTTCAAATTCACCAACTTCATTGGAGGCGCCGACGAAAACTGAACTGACAGCACTGACCCGCCCACGCATGTCATCAGGGGTAATAATCTGCACCAGATTGTTGCGCACGAAGATACTAACCGAATCAGCGGCGCCTAAGACAAAAAGGGCTGTGAGGGACAACCAGAAACTTGTCGAGATGCCAAAAACAATAATACCAAGGCCAAATATGGCTACCGCAATTAAGAGAGATTTGCCAGCGTGACGTCGAATCGGAACTTGCGTCAGGAATAACGCGCCGGCAAATGCGCCGACTGTCAACATCGCCCGTAAGGCGCCAAATCCCGCAGCGCCGACGTTGAGAATATCGGTGGCAAAAATTGGCAGCAGCGCCGTTGCGCCACCCAATAGGACCGCAAACAGATCCAGCCCTATGGCGCCGATAATAATTTGCCGTTTCATAATAAATTTGAGACCCGCAAGGATATTCTCAATGGTGATTGGCGCCGTGCTGATAATTTGGGTGTTGGTTTTAATCAGGAACGTCAGGGCTGTGGAGCAAAAGAACAAGATGACAGCAGTGCCGTAGACCCATTGCTCACCGGCAACGATCATAATACCAGCGATGCCCGGTCCGGCTATCCGGGCCATCTGAAAACCGCTGGAGGTCCAGGCCACGGCATTGGCAAAATGCTCTTTCGGTACGAGCAATGGGACAATGGCTTGCTGCGCCGGAGACTGGAAGGTGCGTGCAATACCTAGAAAAACGAGAATCGCGAGAATTGTAGAAAAATCCGCCTGTCCTGTTGCTGTCATGGCGAAAAACGCCACACCACACAGTGTTTGCAGGGTGACACGGGCCGACAAAATGCGTTTTCGCTGATAACGGTCAGCGACCGTACCGGCGACGAGAAACAAGCAAAAGAAGGGGGCAAATTGCGTCAGGCCAACGAGACCTAAATCCAGCGGTTTGCCGGTGAGTTGATAAACCTGCCAGCTGACCGCAGTGATTTGCATATCAATGGCGAAGACACCCAGCACCCGCGCCAGCCAAAAGACGCGAAAATCGGCATGTTGAAAAGCAACGCGACCGGCTTTGGATTTGAAATCTGGTGTGTCGCTCAAGGCGGTCCCCAAAACGTTTTTATTGTTGGCGCGGAGTCTGCGCTTTTTCTTCCGATTGTCTAGCAGAAAGCCTTAATGAAAATCGCGTGAGCCCGGCACCAGTTTTTTGGTTTGAGGTTTGATCTTGGGAGAGGAGGGGTTGTCGCGCGTACCCATATCGCCGCTGTTGAGATAACCGAGCCGGTAGGAAAAATCATAGAGCTTTTCGGCGACTACATGGGTGACGATGCCTTCCCGCTGCAGCTTACCCTCAACCCCCAGCAAATAAGAGCCGATCACGGTGCGGCGGTAGCGTTCCATCTTGTGAGGCCAGACAATCAAATTAGCGATACCGGTTTCGTCCTCAATGGTGACAAAGATGACACCCTTGGCGCTGCCCGGGCGTTGGCGGATCAGCACCACACCGGCTAGCCGCACCATGCTTTCGGGTTCAGTGGTTGCCAGTTCCGCGCAGGTGACAATCTTTTCAGGCTTAAAGCTGTCTCGCAATAACGCCATCGGGTGTGCTTTGAGGGACAATCGCAGCGCCTTGTAATCGGCGGCAACGTTTTCACCGAGGCTCATATTCGGCAAAGTTACTGAAGGTTCCCGGCGGAAGCGGTGTTCCGGCAGATGGGCAAACAGGGGCAGGGGCTTGGCATCATTAAGGCCTTTGACAGCCCAGAGCGCCTGGCGGCGGTCGAGACCCAGCGACTGAAAACCATCTGCATCTGCCAATTTTTCCAGCGCACTGCGTTTGAGACCGGCCCGGTCTTTCAACATCTCGAACTGCCAATAGCCATCTTCCCGGGCAGAGACCAGATCATCGGCCGCCTCCTGTTTAAGTCCTTTAATTTGGCGAAAACCAAGACGTAGCGCCGTTTTTTGATCATCCGGGTGCCGCCATTTGTTTTCATTCTCGCTTTGGCACCCTTCCTCCAGCGTATTATCCCATTCGCTGTCATTGACATCGACGGCGCGGACTTCAACACCGTGTTCCTGGGCATCGCGGACGATCTGGGCCGGTTTATAGAACCCCATCGGTTGGCTATTGAGGAGCGCCGCCGCAAAGGCCGCCGGGTAATGGCATTTGAGCCAGGATGAAACATAGACCAGCAGGGCAAAACTGGCGGCATGGGATTCTGGGAAGCCATATTCGCCAAAGCCTTCGATTTGCTTAAAACAGCGCTCGGCGAAATCCGCCTCATAGCCGCGCTCGACCATGCCGTTGATCATGCGGTCATGATAGAGCGGAATGTTGCCGGTATGGCGGAAAGTCGCCATGGCGCGGCGCAGTCCATCGGCTTCGCTGGGGGTAAATCCGGCGGCGACAATGGCGATCTGCATGGCCTGTTCCTGGAACAGGGGTACGCCCTTGGTTTTTTCCAAGACTTTGCGGAGATCTTCGGACGGGTATTCAACCTCTTCCTCGCCGCTACGCCGCCTCAAATAAGGGTGCACCATATCGCCCTGGATCGGGCCCGGTCGGACAATCGCCACCTGGATCACCAGATCATAAAAACAGCGCGGCTTGAGCCGGGGCAGCATGTTCATCTGGGCCCGGCTTTCGACCTGGAAGACACCGACCGAATCCCCCAGACACAGCATGTCATAGGTCTCTTTATCACCGGCCGGAATGTTGGCCAGTGTGAGCTTGACCGCATGATGCTGTTCGATGAAATCAAAGGCTTTCCGGATACAAGTCAGCATACCAAGCGCCAACACATCGATTTTCAAGATGTTGAGGGCATCAAGGTCGTTTTTGTCCCATTCAATCACCGTGCGGTCGTCCATCGCCGCATTTTCAATCGGCACCACACTGTCGAGTGGGCCTTTGGTGATGACAAAACCGCCAGTATGCTGGCTGAGATGGCGGGGAAAGCGGGCGATTTGCTGGGAGAGGTTCAAAACCATGCGCAGGGTTATATCGGTGGGATCAAGGCCATTTTCCCGGATGCGCTCATCATCGGGCCGCTCACTGCTATGGCTGCCCCAGGAGGAGCCCGACAGTGCCTGAATGGAATCCTCGGAAAGTCCCATAACCTTGCCGATTTCCCTAAAGGCACTGCGCGAACGGTAGGTGATATGGGTCGCTGTGATACCGGCCCGGTCGCGGCCATATTTCTCATAGATATACTGATAGACCTCTTCCCGGCGCTCATGCTCGAAATCAACGTCGATATCGGGCGGCTCGTCCCGCTCGGCACTGACGAAACGCTCAAACAGCACATCGATGCGGGTGGGATCGACCGAGGTCACGCCCAAGACGTAACAGACAGCCGAATTCGCGGCCGAGCCCCGGCCCTGGCAGAGAATATTCCGTGAGCGGGCAAAGCGGACAATGTCATGAACTGTTAAAAAGTAAGGCGCGAAGCCCAATTCACCGATCAGGGTCAGTTCATGTTCAATCTGTTCACGGATTTTAAGTGGTACGCCATCCGGATAACGCTCTTTCATGCCAAGCCGGGTCTGATAGTCCAGTTCCTCCTGAGGGGTGCGGCCCTGGCTGGTCGGATCGATGGGGTATTCGTAGCGCAACTCGTCCAGATTGAACTGGCACTTTTGGACGATCTTTTGAGTGTTGGTGATGGCGTCGGGGTAGTCTGCAAAGAGCCGCGTCATTTCCTCTGGGGGCTTTAAATGACGCTCCGCATTATGGTGTAACAGAAAGCCGGCCTCATGAATCGTCGTGTGCTCTCGGATGCAGGTAAGAACATCCTGCAGCACCCGGCGTTCAGGCGTATGAGCATGCACATCATTGACTGCGACAAGGGGGATAAAGAGGCCTTTGGCGAGCTGAGAAAGCCCAGCAATACGTTGATTATCATTACCAGAATAATTATGTTTTACAGATAGATAAAAGTCTTTCTTAAAATTATTCTTTAATAGTGCAAGATGGTTGGTATAGGCCTGATCAAGCTCTTCATCGGGTGGGATCGCGATCATCACTTGACCCTTGCCGGCTTCAAATATTTCACCTTCCAGCAGGTCTTCCAGAAAAAGGTGACAGTCACCTTTTTCGGCCCGGCGTTTGCCCAAAGTAAGGAGCTGGCACAGGCGTCCATAGGCGGCGCGGTCGGTTGGATAACAGAGCAGACTCGGCGCATCTTCGAGATCGAGCCGGGTACCGACGATCAGCTGAATATTATGCTGCTTAGCGGCAACATGAGCACGCACCACACCGGCCAGACTGTTCCTGTCGGTGATGGCAATTGCTGAGTGGCCAAGCACGGCGGCCTGCAGCACCAGCTCATCCGGGTGGGAAGCGCCCCGCAGGAAACTGTAATTACTGGTGACCTGAAGCTCAGCGTAGGAGGTCATTGGGGGGAGGAGAGATTAAACTTGGGTCGTCTAAGAATTTAACCAAGTCTTTGTAAGCAGTGGGTTGAAGTTTATTAAATAGTCTTTTGTCTGCTGTAACGATCAAGCCATTTTGGTGCATAGCACAGGCCAAATATACGCAATCGTAAATTGGATGATCAAGGTCTATAGCTAATTCAATGGCTCGATATATGAACGGCGACGTAGGAAGTAATTCTGGTATATATTCCGGCAGAGCAGCGACAATTGTTTTTACATGGCTGCCATCAATTTCGTTCTGCCTGACTTTCTTCCAAGTGATATTTGCCATTTCTATCTCGATAAAATCAGGCGCCAAAATATCCTTCCTGCTCTCTAATATTTGGAGCGCATGATCACGTTGGTTTTCTTGGACAAACCATTTTATGGCAACACTGGAATCAATGATTAAAGTCAACGGTCTCTGTCCTCTCGTTGTAGTTCCCCGCTATCGGTTTGCTTGACGCCCTTGGGGGTCATTGCGGCTATTTTATCGGCCAAGGCAAGGAGTTCTTCAGGTGATTTACGGCCAACATTGCGCTTAAGAAGCTCTCGAACTTCTGCTTCGACGGAGCGATTGTTGCGCTTGGCTTGTTGTTTCAAATTTTTCATTACCTCTTCCTCTACATTCCTTATGGTGAGCGTAGACATGGTTTTTCTCCAATCAGCGAAATTTATTTTTGCCAGTTCAGTTTGCTAGCATTTTGCTAGCATATCAAAAATGCATGCATTTTGCTAGCATTTTCCCACAAACCTCCTTTCATCACTCACGCGAAGAACCCATGGAGGTACCAGCCAGGGGGCTTGTCCGGGCGGTAGAGGCCTTCGCGGTAGACCCAGTAGCGGTTGCCGTTGTGGTCCTCGAGCCGGTAATAATCCCGGGTTTCCTTGGTCAGGCTGCGTGAGCGGGTCTGCAATTGCGTCGGCCGCCACCATTCCGGTGAAATGCGTTCAGGGCCTTCGGCGCGGGTGATTTTGTGCTGCTGTTTGCGCCAGCGGAACATCACCGGTGGGCCGTCCGGCACCGGGGCCATAACATCAATCGGCAAAGGCTGGGTTAATAACTGGAGGGGGCGCGGTGGGCGTCGGAGCGGACCATCCCAACTTATCTCACTTTTAGATTTTTTGAGTGCCGGGTGGGTTTCACTGGCACATTCCGGCAGGTGGCTCTCAACCGGATGCAAGCGGATGACATTCCCCATACCTAAGCGCCCCGAGAGCCGGTCCACCAGTTTGGCGGCGTTTTCCTGTGCTTGTTGGGCGGTTTTGCCGCCAATATCAATTTGGCGGGCAGCCAGGGCGTTGGTCTCGCTTGCCGCCAGGACAATAACCTCAATGCCAAAACCGGGATCGAGTTTGTCGAGGTCATCCCGAAATAAGCGCGCCAGATGGTCCGCATCACGCGACGGTTGGCTGGTACCGATGGCTAGACTAGCCCGCGTGTTATCAACCCGGAAAATGATCAGTTCCAGCCGCCGCGCACCCAGCATCGCCTCTTCTAATTCAGGACAGAGCGTGGCCAGTAACTTATCAAGCGCCAGACTGATATCTTCCGTGCGGCCAATCGGCTCGGCAAAGACCAGGCGGGCAAAGTGACTGGGCGCGGGGCGGCGGGGCGAGACCGGTTCCTCCAGCCGGCCCAACAATTGATCCAGCCGCCGTAACGCTTGGCCACCGAAACGCGACGCCAAGGGTGCCCGCGGCATTTCATAGAGATCGCCAATTTGGCGGAGGCCGAGACTTTCCAGCCCGTCAAGCGTCGCCGGATCAAGCCGCAAGCCGGCGATGGGTAAGGGGGCGAGGCTGTGTTTATGTGTTCTTGGCGGGATGATGGTAAGGGATGTATCGCTAAAACGAGCCGCCGCCCAGGCAGCCCCCGGCGTATCCGCCAGACCGATACGGGGCTGGTAGCCAGCCTCAAGACAGCGGTCTTGCAAATCTTCAACCAGCGCAATTTCACCCCCGTATAAATGCGCGCAGCCGGTGATGTCCAGCCAGAGGCCGCCGCTGCCACTCATATCGGTCAGTAGCCCACCGCCTAAAGGATCAATAGCCGTCCAGGGGGTATAACGCTCACAGGCTGCCGCCAATTTATCGAGCGCTTTCAGATCAGCTGCCGGGTCGGCTTGTTTGACGACCAAGTCCGGAAATAGCGCCCTGGCATCAGCGAGGGAGAGGCCGGGCTTGATACCCGCTGCGTCTGCCGCCTGATTTGCCGCCGCAATCCGTTGCCCCCCGTGCTGTGTGGTAACGGTGACGAGGGGTAGCGGCCGAGAAAACCTAGTCTTAGCCGGCTTTTTGCCTGTTTTCGTTTTCCTGCGGTTGAGCCGATCCGTCGCAAAGGTCGGCAACCACAGAGAGATCACCCGTTTCATGACACCATTCCACCTGCCAGGAGTTTACCCTCCCGGCTATTCGTTGTTTTTCAGCTTGTTTTTGTAAGTTGAGCGCACTGTAGCGATAGCGCTGGAGTTCCAAATTCCATTTGGGTGCGCCGAGGCCGATACCGCTGGCCGGTGTGATGCTGGGCGCCGCCGTGACGTGCCAGCGGGTCAGCGCGGCGCTGGTCGGGGATTGTTGGTTCTTGTTAAGGCTTTGCGGGCGCAACAAAAGCCCCGTCACGCCGTTTTCCTCAGCTGCCAATTGCAGGCGCCGCCCGGCAATCGGCGGGATTTTGTAAGGCCGGCCAACCACCGCCGCGATCCCCGAACTGCGCAAGCCTTCTTCCATCGCCCAGAGAATATCGGTATCGCTTTTGCCCTGCACCAGGATCAGCCGGTCGGGATCAATGCCGAATTCCGCCACACCGTGCCCATAGAGATCGCTGCCATGCTGACACCAGAGGATCGGCGCTTCAGAGTTTCCGGCTATTTTTTGAATTAGCGCCGCCGCAAAACCCACAGCCGCGGTATCACCGAAAATCTCATGCAGACCGGTGACCGGCAGACCGCCCCAGGGCAGAGCGCCGTTAATGTCAGGATCACCGAGGGAAATCGTGGGTTCAGTCTGGGCGGGCAGAACGCTCTCCCGCTCAAGCTGGCGGATTTGGCTGCGTAGACTGTCCAAAACCGCCGGGTTCGGGTGAAAAACGGTGCGTGATGTGGGCGTTCTGTCCAATGCTGCTGCGTGCATGCTGCCCTCCTTGGTCCTTTTTGATCCTGTGTTCTCATTAAATGTTCTCTATTTGTTCTAATTGAGAACAGACCGTTTGTCAAATGGAAAGAGGGGGGAACACAATCGTCACCCCGGGCCCCGACCCGGGGTCCAGTCTGGTTGAAGCAAATCTGGATTCCAGATCGAGTCCAGGATGACAGCAATGTTATTTAAAACCGATCCAGCCCGACATCGCTGATATCGACCGATGGAGTCCTTCCTGCGATCAAATCAGCGGTGAGTTGGCCGGAGCTGGCGCACATGGTCCAGCCGAGAGTGCCGTGGCCGGTATTCATATACAGGTTCTCGTAAGCCGTCGGGCCGATGATCGGTACACCGTCCGGGGTCATCGGCCGGAGGCCAGTCCAGAACTCGGTTTCAGCATATTCGCCGGCATTCGGGAAAAGTTTTTGCGCCAGATCGCGTAAAGATTCGACACGGCCATCTTTCATCTCGGTATCATAGCCGGTGAACTCCGCCGTGCCCGCCACCCGCATGCGTTCGCCGACCCGGCTGAAGACCAGCTTGTGGTCATTGTCGGTGAGGCTGACGGTTGGCGCGCCATTATGACCGGCGGTCGGTACTGTCACCGAATAGCCTTTGACTGGCTGGATCGGCGCACTGATACCGAGCGGGCGCAGAAAGATTGGCGAATAGCTGCCCATACTCATAACGAACGTATCGGCGGTAATGGTGTCTTTGTCAGTCGTTACCGAGATGATCTTAGAGCCGTATTTATTCAAAGATTTTATGGTTTCGCCATAGCGGAACGTCACGCCTTGGTTTGCTGCATATTTGGCCAGCTCTTGCGAGAACTTAAAGGCATCGCCGCTCTCGTCGTCTTTGGTATAGATGCCGCCGATGATTTTGTCGGGGCTCGAATCATAGGCAGGTTCCAGTTTGTGGACACCGGCTTTATCCAGCACCTCATGGGCACAGCCCAATTTTTCAAGCGCGTCGTTGAACTTGGCAGCCTTATCCAGCTCTTTCTGGTCGCGGTAAATCTGCAGGATACCGCGTTCGAGACAATCATATTCAATGCCGGTATCGCGCCGGATTTCTGGTAGCAAGGTGCGGCTGTAAAGCGACATGCGGAGATTCTTCACCGTGTTCTTCATGAAATTGCCGGGTGTGCAATTAGCGAGAAACCGCAAGCTCCAAATCCAGAGACGGGGATCAAGACGCATCCGGTACAAAAGCGGCGCATCATTACGGCCCAGCCATTTCAGCATCAAAAACGGCACTTCCGGTGCTGCCCAGGGGTAAGCCTGGCTTGGCGATATCTGCCCGCCATTGGCAAAGCTGGTTTCCAGACCGGCGCCGTCCTGGCGGTCGATCACGGTAACTTCGTGGCCGTCTTTTTGGAGGTAATAAGCGGCGGTGACGCCAACAACGCCGGCTCCGAGGATAACTACTTTCACGATGGGGACTTCCTTATTTAACTGCGAGGCGTGTTATATCGGCAAAAACCGCCTCTAGCCAGTCCATAGGTATAGGGAAAGCAAAAAAGCCTTCACTTGCGAAATATTAGTGAAAAGGACTAAGTTAGAGCTATGAGTACAATGATTGCAGAAGTTTATGATGCACTAATCGATGCTGGCGCAAAAGAAGATAAGGCGCGGGCCGCAGCTGAAGCCGTTGCAAATTTTGAATCGAAAACCAGCGAAATTAAAAATCGGCTTACAGCTATTGATGGACGGATCACGTTGGTTCAGTGGATGATCGCCTTAGTGATTATCGTTCAAATTGTTCCCTTGCTACAAAATTATTTCAGTTAACCACACTTAGAATTTATGACTTCCATTTCTAACAATGAACTCCTGACCGTTGAAGAAATGGGCCGCGCGGATGCCTTGGCGGTGAAGGCGGGTGTGCCGAGCCTTGAGTTGATGGAAAATGCCGGTCTCTCGGTTTTTAAAACTTTACGTAAACGTTGGACGCGGCGACGGGTGGTTGTGCTCTGCGGGCCCGGCAATAATGGCGGTGACGGGTTTGTTGTTGCTAGGTATCTCAAGGAGGCTGGCTGGCCGGTGGCGCTTGGTCTGCTGGGTGGCGTCAAAAAGCTCAAAGGGGATGCCAAGGCGAACGCCAAACGATGGGAAGGCGAAATTAATCCTCTTGATGTTGCACTCCTCAAAGACACCAATCTCGTTATTGATGCGTTGTTCGGCGCTGGCCTGACCCGCGATATCGAAGGGGCTGCCAAAGACATTATCGAAGAGATTAAGACTCGGAAAATTCCCTGCCTTGCCATTGATATGCCAAGCGGGATTGATGGCAATTCCGGACAACTGAGGGGGACAGCGCCGCAAGCTCAGCTAACTGTATCGTTCTTCCGTAAAAAACCAGGTCATCTGATGTTGCCGGGACGAGCCTTGTGCGGTGAAGTCCAGGTTACAGATATTGGCATTCCGGAAACAGTCTTAGATAAGATCAAACCGAATGTCGTCGAAAACGCGCCTGCGAACTGGACTGATCTATTTCCGCGACCAACTCTTAGCGACCACAAATACTCCCGGGGCCATGCGATTATATCCGGCGGTGCGGAGATGACGGGCGCAGCTCGATTGGCAGCCCGGGCGGCCAGGCGGGTCGGGGCAGGGCTGGTGACCATTGCCGCAGACGAACGTGCCAAAGACATATATCTTGCCGGTGATCCTGGCTGTATGTTTTCATCGCTGGGGGATCAGTCTTTTAATGATGCGATAGGTGATCCTCGCCGCAACGCAGTATTGGTCGGCCCCGGCAATGGCGTGACGGATGAAACCCGCCGACGCACGATAGCTGCTTTGCGGGCGAATAAAGCGACCGTCATTGATGCTGATGCATTGACGATATTCGAAGACGATCCGGTCTCGCTTTTTAACTGGATTAAAGGTCCATCAGTGCTCACTCCACATGAAGGTGAGTTTGTCCGGCTATTTGATGCCTCTGGTGATAAAGTGACAAATGTAAGAAACGCAGCCCGACAAAGTGGTGCAGTGGTTCTTTTGAAAGGTGCCGACACCGTCATTGCGTCGCCAGATGGCCGGATCGCAATTAATGCCAATGCTCCTGTCACTCTAGCGACAGCCGGTTCCGGTGACGTCTTGGCTGGATTAATCACTGGCTTACTGGCACAAGGGATGCCCGCTTATGAGGCGGCTTGTGCGAGCGCTTGGCTGCATGGTGAAGCGGCGGGGCGCCATGGTGCTGGACTAATCGCAGAAGATATCACTGAAAATATTCCAAAAGTCCTGGCTACCCTCTAGACCTTTCAGCAAAATGTGCTAAATGAAGGCATAACAATAACTTATAAGACAAATTGGTAGCATGACTGAACATAAAAAATCGAGCTTTTGGGATCGCACGCTGCGTAACTTGCGCGGCGCCTGGGATAAGATTGCCTCGGACACCGGCGAGACCTCAGAGATTTCGGTGACTCCTGATCTGGATGAGGATGATCGTCTTCATTTGATAGAGCACATGCAGGCTTGTCTTGATGCCAGAGGCGGTGAGGTCTCAGCGCGTAAGCGGGCCGCCGCGCTCGGTCATGCTTATCTTTCGCTCAACGAAGAAGGGCGACAGAAGTTTCTCAATATTCTCGCCAGTGAATTTGACACCAACCAGGAGGCCATCAACGAAGCGGTAAGCAATCTCTCGCAAGCTGAAGATGGTGGAGCACGCTTTAAAGCCGAGCAAAAATTACGCAAAGCTTTGAAGGCGCCACGGGTCCATTTGCTGACCCAATTTAATGCCCTGCCTGAAGGTGTGAAGTTTTTGGTCGATATGAGGGCGGAACTGATCCCATGGGCCAAGCAGGATGTTTTGCTCAAAGGTTTGGAGAGCGATCTTAAATCGCTTTTGACCGGCTGGTTTGACGTTGGCTTCTTGGAGCTGCAGCAGATCACCTGGCAGGCACCGGCGTCATTGCTGGAAAAACTGTTCGCCTATGAAGCTGTTCACGAGATCAAAGATTGGGATGATCTTAAAAACAGATTAGCCTCCGACCGCCGCTGTTTTGCTTTTTTCCATCCGCGCATGCCGGAAGAGCCACTGATTTTTGTCTGGGTCGCCTTAGTTAATGGCATTGCTGATAATGTTCAGGTTTTGCTTGATCAGGATGCGCCGCTGGGAGATACCGAAACCGCAGATTCGGCAATATTTTATTCGATCTCTAATGCGCAAGCCGGCTTGTCGGGTATCAACTTCGGTAACTTCCTTATTAAGCGGGTTGTCGACAGCCTGTCCAAAGAACTGCCTAATTTAAAGAATTTCGCCACGCTTTCACCGTTGCCTGGGTTTCGCCGCTGGCTTGATGGGCGTTTGCTCGAAAGTAATTTCGATTTGCTGACGACCGAACAGGATGAGGCGATTATGGCTGCCGCTTCCAAAGGTTCGCCTGAAGCGGCACTTGCCGATTTGCTGGCCCGCGATAAGTGGTACGAAGATGAGCAGATTTCAGAAATTCTGCGGGAACCACTGCTACGCCTTTGTGCGCATTATCTGTTGCATGAAAAACGCGGTGGCGGCACCTCGACGGATTCGGTGGCACATTTCCATCTTAATAATGGCGCGCAGGTCGAGCAGCTCAATTGGCAGGCCGATATGTCAGAGCGTGGGCTGGCGCAATCGGCCGGCGTGATGCTGAATTATCTTTATAATTTGAAGACCATCGACAGCAATCACGAATCTTACCGCGCCGGCGAAGAGGTAAACGCGTCGAGCCAGGTAAAAAATCTGCTGAAAAATTAGTGATAATCTTCTTAATTTACGACACAACGTTTGACAGCGGGGACTTTTTTTATAGAGTGCGCGCTCTGGCGATGGCTACCCAGCGCTAGGCTATTTTATGTGCGGGTGTGGCGGAATTGGTAGACGCGCTGGTTTTAGGTACCAGTGGCTTAGGCCGTGGGGGTTCAAGTCCCTTCACCCGCACCAAAAATTGACTGAATTCAACGCCTAATTTCATTGTCTCAAAGAGATTTGGATTTAGGATTATGGCTCTAGATTAAAGATAGAACGAACGGATTTACCATGCAGGTAACGGAAACAACGAATGAAGGTTTGAAGCGGGCATATAAAATTGTCGTACCCGCTGCTGATATCGAAAATAAAATTACAGCGCGTCTCACGGAAATCGCCGCGACCATTCGCATGCCGGGCTTCCGCCCTGGCAAAGTGCCTGTCAACTTGCTGCGAAAACAGCATGGTCAGGCCATAATGGGTGAAATATTGGAAGCGACCGTTGGTGAGAGTTCGCAAAAAGCCATCACTGACAATGAACTCCGTCCTGTGGCCCAGCCAAAAATCGAGATTGACAAATTCGATGAAGGCCAAGATCTGGAATATTCGATTGAATTGGAAGTCTTCCCCGATATCGAGCTTACCGATTTCAGCAAGCTGAAATTGGAACGCATGAAAGTACCGGCCGATGAAAAGCAAGTCGATGAGATGATTGACCAGATGGCCAGCGGTCAGAAGGATTCAAAACCCGTCGAGAAAGCCCGCAAAATTAAAGACGGTGATGTTGCCGTCATTGATTTCACCGGCAGCGTCGATGGTGAGGAATTTGCTGGCGGTAAGGCCGAGGATTATGGCCTTGAAATTGGCTCCGGCTCGTTCATCCCGGGTTTTGAAGAACAGATCATCGGCAAAGATGTCGGTGACGAGTTCGATGTCAATGTTACCTTCCCCGAGCAATATACCGAAGAGCTCGCCGGCAAGGATGCAGTGTTCGCCGTTAAAATCAAAGAGCTGCGGGAAACTATCCCGGCGACTGTTGATGATGAGTTCGCCAAAAAAATGGGCGCCGAAGGCCTTGATGATCTTAAAGCCAAGCTGCGGGAAAATCAGGAAGCAGAGCTAGGTCAATACACTCGCATGCGGGTAAAGCGCGATCTCTTGGATGTCTTGGATGAAAAGCACGAGTTCGAACTGCCGGGTGGCATGATCGAAACCGAGTTCGAAGCCGTTTGGCATCAGTTCGAGCATCAGCGCAAAGATCATCCCGACCAAATTGACGAAGATGACAAAGATAAATCTGATGACGAACTCAAGGAAGAATACCGCGAGATTTCCGCCCGCCGTGTGCGTCTTGGCCTGTTGTTAGCTGAGATTGGCCGGGTCAATGAAATCACGGTGACGCCGGAAGAAGTTAATCGGGCGATCATGCAAGAAGCGCAGCAACATCAAGGTCAGGAAAAGGAAGTTTTTGACTATTACAAAAACAATCCGGAAGCCATGCAGGCCATTCAATCGCCATTGCTGGAAGATAAAGTGGTTGATTACATTCTTGAACTTGCCGATGTCACTGAAAAGGCAACCACCATTGAGGAATTAATGGCGGAACCGGAACCCGCTAAGCCCAAGAAAAAAGCTAAAGCTGCTAAGAAAAAAGCGCCGGCCAAGAAAAAGGTAGCGTCGAAAAAGAAAGCGGCAGCTAAAAAAGGCGATGATAAATAATTAAGGTTATTATGAGATAATGCTTGCGTGATCGGTAGAATTAACTCACGCAGGCAGTTGAAAAAACCGATAAGAAAACCCAAATAGTAGGTTAAGATGAGTGATCCGATAGAAGTCTATAATAATTCCCTGGTACCTATGGTGGTGGAAACCACCAATCGCGGTGAACGGGCCTATGATATTTACTCGCGTCTGCTGAAAGAGCGGATTATTTTTATCACCGGTGGTGTAGAGGATCATGTCGCCAGCCTTATTTGTGCGCAGCTGCTTTTTCTTGAATCAGAAAATCCCAAAAAAGATATCGCCATGTATATTAATTCACCGGGTGGCGTCGTGACGTCGGGGCTCGCGATTTATGATACCATGCAATATATCAGGCCAGCTGTTTCTACGGTTTGCATTGGTCAGGCCGCCTCGATGGGATCGTTGCTGCTGGCAGCCGGTGCCAAAGAAAAGCGATTCGCACTTCCGAACTCAAGAATCATGATTCACCAGCCTTCCGGCGGTGCTCAAGGTCAGGCTACGGACATCGAAATTCAGGCTCGGGAAATTCTCGCATTGCGGGCCCGGTTGAATGAAATTTATGTCACTCATACTGGCCAGGAACTAAATGTTATTGAAGAGGCGCTTGAACGGGACACTTATATGACCCCCGAAGATGCGCAGAAATTCGGCCTTATTGATCAAGTTGTCGAGCAACGCCCGGTCGTCGATGATGACGGTGAAGTAACCAGTGGTGATGCCGACGATGACAGCAACGGAGATGATAGCTAAGCAGATTGGCGCTAATTTAGGGGCGCTAAATTCGCTAGAGGCCTTGCCTAGCTCCGTTTTTTAATAAACTATGGTTTTCGTGTGGTTTTAATGATTTTAAAAACCTCGCGAGACTAATTTGGAGGGCCTATGAATAAGTCCACGGGCAGTGATTCTAAAAATACACTCTATTGCTCTTTTTGTGGCAAGTCCCAGCATGAGGTGCGTAAACTCATCGCTGGCCCAACCGTATTTATCTGTGATGAATGCGTTGAGCTTTGCATGGATATCATTCGTGAGGAAAATAAAACTCACATCGTTAAATCCGGTGATGGCGTTCCGGCGCCGAAAGAAATCTGTGAAGTGCTGGATGATTATGTCATCGGCCAGGCCTTTGCCAAACGGGTCTTATCAGTTGCCGTTCACAATCACTACAAACGCCTTGGCAGCAGTACTAAAGCGAATGATGTCGAACTAGCAAAATCCAATATACTGTTAGTTGGCCCGACCGGTTGCGGTAAAACGTTATTGGCGCAGACTTTGGCGCGGATTCTCGAGGTGCCGTTCACCATGGCGGATGCAACAACTTTGACCGAAGCCGGTTATGTTGGTGAAGACGTCGAGAACATCATTCTCAAATTGCTGCAGGCCGCTGATTACAATGTCGAGCGTGCCCAGCGTGGCATAGTCTATATTGATGAAGTCGATAAAATTTCGCGCAAATCCGACAATCCCTCGATTACCCGCGATGTCTCGGGCGAAGGTGTCCAGCAGGCGTTGTTGAAAATCATGGAAGGCACCGTTGCCAGTGTACCGCCACAAGGTGGGCGTAAACATCCGCAACAGGAATTCCTGCAGGTTGATACGACAAATATCTTATTTGTCTGCGGTGGCGCTTTTGCCGGGCTGGATAAAATTATCTCTGCCCGCGGACAAGGTTCATCGATTGGTTTCGGTGCCGATGTCAGCAGCCCTGATGATCGCCAAACCGGAGAAATTCTCAGAGATTTAGAGCCTGAGGATTTGCTTAAATTTGGATTGATACCGGAATTTGTTGGCCGCTTACCTGTATTGGCTACGCTTGAAGAGCTCGATAAAGGCGCGCTGGTGAAAATCCTAACCGAGCCTAAGAATGCATTGGTTAAGCAATATCAACGGCTATTCGATATGGAAGAAGTTAAATTGAACTTCCTTGATGCGGCGTTGGACTCAGTCGCTGAAAAAGCTGTTGAGCGAAAAACAGGTGCGCGTGGTTTGCGCTCGATTATGGAAGATATCTTGCTGGATACGATGTATGAACTGCCCGATTTAGAAGGTGTAGAAGAAGTCGTGATCAACCGCGATGTCGCCGAAGAGGGGGCTCGTCCACTTTATATCTATGCAGATCGTCAGCAGGATGATCTCGATAACAGCGCCTAAGGCATAAAAATTAGCTTAAAAACGATAAAATCAGGCAAAAACAGGCTAAAATAGGGGACTAGTACATATCTTTCGGATTTCAAGACTTGATTTTCACCTGGGGGATCATAAATCGGAAGAGTACGATTATTAATATTGCCGCAATTTACGGTTTTGGCGGCAAAATAGGAGAATAAAATTGGAATCTACCTCGGGTGAAATATTTCCGGTATTACCACTACGTGACATCGTCGTTTTCCCGCATATGATTGTGCCACTCTTTGTGGGTCGCGATAAATCTGTGCGCGCCCTCGAAGACGTTATGAAAGATGATAAGCAAATCCTGCTTGTCGCCCAGAAAAATGCTGCCGATGACGATCCTTCACCGGATGATATTTATGAAGTAGGTACGGTTTCGACGGTCCTGCAATTGCTTAAATTGCCAGATGGCACAGTCAAGGTTTTGGTTGAGGGCGGACAGCGCGCCAAAATTGATCGCTTCCTCGGCAACGAAGAATTTTTTGAAGCTCATGCCAATGTGGTTTTTGATGATGCCGGTGACGATGCAGAGCTTGAGGCCTTGTCTCGCTCAGTGGTTAGCCAGTTCGAGCAATATATAAAGTTAAATAAGAAGATACCTCCAGAAGCCCTTGTTTCTGTTAATCAAATTGAAGATTATGGTAAGCTATCCGATACAGTTGCCTCGCACCTTGCGCTTAAAATTTCAGAGAAGCAGGAACTGCTTGAAATTGAATCCATCGCCGCACGGATGGAGCGGGTCATTTCCTTTATGGAAGGCGAAATCGGTGTCTTGCAAGTTGAGAAAAAAATCCGCAGCCGGGTCAAACGTCAAATGGAGAAAACTCAGCGTGAGTACTATTTGAATGAGCAGTTGAAAGCCATTCAGAAAGAACTTGGCGAGACTGACGAAGGCAAGGATGAAAACGCTGAGCTTGAAGATAAAATCAATAAAACCAAGCTGAGCAAAGAAGCCAAAGAAAAAGCCCAGGCTGAATTGAAGAAACTCCGCAATATGAGCCCGATGTCAGCCGAGGCCACGGTCGTCCGAAATTACCTCGATTGGATGCTGGGTATACCTTGGAAAAAACGCAGCCGGGTCAATAAGGATATCAAAAAAGCCGAAGCACAGCTTAATGCCGATCACTATGGCCTGGAGAAAGTAAAAGAACGGATCTTGGAATATCTCGCCGTTCAGCAACGTACCAAAAAGATCAAGGGGCCTATTTTATGCCTCGTTGGACCTCCTGGTGTAGGTAAAACTTCGCTCGGTAAATCAATTGGCAGTGCAACCGGGCGTAAATTTGTCCGCATGAGCTTAGGCGGCGTGCGGGACGAGTCAGAAATTCGCGGTCATCGCCGGACCTACATCGGCTCAATGCCGGGTAAGATCTTACAAGGCATGAAAAAAGCCAAAAGCTCAAATCCGCTGTTCCTGCTCGATGAAATCGACAAAATGGGCCAGGATTGGCGTGGTGATCCGGCTTCAGCCCTGCTTGAAGTGCTTGATCCCGAACAGAACGATACCTTCCAGGATCACTATCTTGAAGTTGATTATGATCTATCGGATGTCATGTTTGTGACGACGGCCAACACCTTACGAATTCCGGGTCCGCTGATGGACCGTATGGAGATCATCCGTATTGAAGGCTACACCGAGGACGAAAAGGTCGAAATTGCCCGCCGTCATTTGATCGATAAGCAAATTGAAGCGCATGGCTTGAAAGATGGTGAATGGTCAATTTCTGAAACTGCATTACGCGACTTGATTCGCTACTACACCCGCGAAGCCGGCGTCAGAAATCTCGAACGGGAACTCGCCAATCTGACGCGTAAGGCGACCAAAGAAATTCTGATGAATAATCTTGAAAAAGTTACCGTCACTCAACGCAATCTTGGCAAATATGCCGGCATTAAGAAATTCCGCTACGGTGAAGTTGAGGAAGAAGATATTGTTGGTGTTACGACAGGCCTGGCCTGGACTGAAGTCGGCGGTGAAATCCTCACCATTGAAGCTGTCATGGTGCCCGGCAAGGGTAAAATGATGATCACCGGTAAGCTTGGTGATGTGATGCAGGAATCCATTCAAGCCGCGCGCTCTTTTGTGCAGTCGCGCTCGGTTGAATTCGGCATCAAGCCAACCATGTTCGATAAGCGTGATATTCACGTTCACGTGCCGGAAGGTGCGACGCCTAAAGATGGCCCCTCAGCCGGTGTCGGTATGGTGACATCTATTGTCTCTGTGTTAACGGGCATCCCGGTGCGTAAAGATATTGCCATGACGGGTGAGATTACGCTCCGTGGCCGGGTGCTGCCGATTGGTGGCTTGAAGGAAAAATTACTGGCGGCACTCCGCGGCGGTATCAAGAAAGTGATGGTGCCGAAAGAGAATGAGAAAGATCTCGCCGATATTCCGGACAATGTCAAAAAAGGTCTGGAGATCGTGCCGGTCACCAGCGTCGAAGAAGTGCTGGAACACGCATTGGTCAGCCCGCTTGTACCGATCGAGTGGGATGAAGATGCGGATGGTGACGACGTACCATCTAGTCAGTCTGATGAGGACGAAGACCGCTCGGGCGTCGTAAAACACTAATTTTGGACTAATTGCCAAGGTGAAACGATTCGCAGAATTCTGCGGATCGTTTGCTTTTTGGGGCCTATATTTTCGCAGAAACGTGTAGAAATGCCTAAAAAAACACCCTGTAACCCCCTTATATGACAAAGAATCCCAGAAAACTGTGGAAAACTGCGGTTCTTCGATTGACGGCGTGAAATATACGGGCTTAAACTTCCCGCGCATTACAGTTTTTGTGGCAGAGTTGTTCAGCCACTCCCAACCCAAATCTAGAAAGCAAAGGGGGCCTTTAGCGTGAATAAAAATGATCTTATAGCCGCAGTAGCCGACAACTCAGGTTTATCTAAAGCCGACGCAGGTAAAGCAGTTGATGGTGTCTTTGACGCGATCACCAGTGCTCTGCAAGGTGGTGGTGATGTTCGTGTTGTTGGTTTTGGTACTTTTTCCACTGCCCAACGTAAAGCGACAACCGGTCGGAACCCACGTACTGGCGAAGCTATTCAAATTCCAGCTTCTACTCAGCCAAAGTTCAAAGCTGGTAAAGGCTTGAAAGAAGCCGTTAACGGTTAAACCATTTTTTATAAATTTTGATGGTGCCGGCTGTGGCGACGCAGCCGGCATTATTATTGCCATTAATAGCGCCGAATTAGCTGAGAATATGCTTTACAGCCGTGCTGCGCTAAACTACATAAACCCCGAATTCAGACACCCGCAAGATTATTTCTGGGGGCGATTAGCTCAGTTGGGAGAGCGCCACGTTTACACCGTGGATGTCGGCGGTTCGAGCCCGTCATCGCCCACCATTTTCCTTATAATTTTTTTACGAAATTTTGAGAGCTTGGATTTTAATCCAGTAAATGATTATTCTTATAAGTGTATCATTGGCGCTTACCAAAAAGTGACATTCCGCAAACATCTGCGATTTTTTATAAAAGAAGATTTATTAATTATATCCTTGATTAATCGTGACGGTAGCACCAATTATGAAGTGACATAATATGGTATTCTAGGAAAATATAGAGTGACACTGCCCCGCTTTTCTCGCAGCCTGATTTCTGGCTTTGTGGCCATAATCTTCACAGCCATTGCGTTGGGGTTGCCCCACGCCTCACACAGTCAAGAATCTGATCCAATACCGGTAATCCTGCAATTGAAGTGGAAACACCAATTTCAATTTGCTGGCTATTATGCGGCCGTAAAAAAAGGGTACTACCGAAAAGCCGGTTTGGCTGTGAAGTTGGTCGAAGGTGGTCCCGACCGCAATCCCTACGAAATGGTGTCGAATAATCGTGCCCAGTACGGGGTCGGGGACTCCTCTTTGCTGCTTAGCCGGCTCCAAGGAATGCCTTTGGTGGCGCTTGCCGCCATCTTCCAACACTCAGCGAGTGTTTTTCTTACCTTGCGAGAGTCTGGGATCACCAGCCCACATGATCTGATTGGTCGAAGGATCATGATGTTGCCGGGAACCGGCAGTGCTGAGTTTAAGGCGGTATTTCTTAATGAAGGAATTTCTCTGGATAAAATCAAGCAGCTACCGACGACTTTCAATGTAAATGATTTGATTGCAGGTAAGACAGACGCCTTTAACGCATACATTACAAACGAACCACGAATTTTGGAATCGAAAGGGATCGCTGCGTCTGTTATCTCACCACGGAGTTATGGCATCGATTTTTACGGTGATACCTTATTTGCCTCCAAGAACGAAGTGGAGCGACATCCTGAGCGGACTAAAGCCTTTATAAAAGCCAGTTTGCAGGGTTGGGAATATGCCTTGAATCACCCCGAGGAGATCGCGGAATTAATCATCGCAAAATACGCGCCGAAAAAAACTATGGATCAACTCCTATTTGAGGCTCGGGCAATGGAGAAAATCATATTACCCAAGCTGGTTGAATTGGGTCATATGAATCCAGGGCGCTGGAGACATATCGCTGATACGTATGTGAAATTGGGAATGGTCAGTTCTGCTTATACTCTTGACGGTTTCCTTTTTGAACGCCGTTCGAACCCGCTTACGCCTTGGTTTAAACTTCTAACTTATGCTCTCTTGGCAATTTTCCTGATTGGGTGTCTGGTCGTCGTATGGAATGCGCGACTCCGGCATATAGTTCAAAAACTTCGCGAAAGTGAAGATGCGTTACGCCAGAGCGACACGCAATATCGCAATCTGGTAAAAACCACCCAAGACATGATTTGGGCGATGGATGCTGATGGTGTTTACACTTTCGTCAACCGGGCTGCCGCTAAATCTATCTTGGGTTATGAGCCTGAAGAAATGATCGGCAAATCTCTTGCCTTTTTTAAAACTCCCGAGCAGGCTGATTTGGATTTAAAGAACTTCGCTGAGCTGAAAGATCATGGATCACAGTTCAATTATGAAACTGTCTATCGGGCGAAGGACGGATCCATGATTCCGATGAATTTCAATGCCATTGAAGTCCGAGACACGCAGGGTAACTTTCTTGGTACGACGGGTACCGCACAAGATATTTCCGAACGCAAGCGGGCAGAGCAAAAATCTCAGTTAGAACACGATGAATTGGAGGAACGGGTTGAGGAAAGGACTCTAGAACTTCAATTGTCAAAAGAAGAAGCTGAAAAGGCCAACCGGGCTAAAAGTGAACTCATGGCCAATATGAGCCATGAATTACGCACTCCTTTGAACGCCATTATCGGTTTTTCCGGTACGATTCAGGAGGAACTTTTCGGCCCCCTTGGCAATCCAAAGTATCAGGAATACAACAAACATATATTGGAATCTGGGGAACATTTGCTCGATCTAATTAATGAAGTCCTGGATGTATCGGCGATTGAAGCTGGCAAATTATCGTTAAATGAGAGCGAAGTAGCTGTCGAGCCAGCACTAGAGGCGGCTCTTCGTTTGGTTAAAATTCGTGCCGAGCAAGGCGGAATTGAAATTAAATTGCAATTAAATGGCCTGCATCCTGTGGTACGCGGAGATGAAAGACGGCTAAAACAAATATTTGTCAATCTATTGTCCAACGCGGTCAAATTCACCAAAGAAGGTGGCTCTATTTCCGTCGGCCTGATTCAAAATGCTGACAATTCCATTGCGGTATCTATCGCTGACAATGGCATTGGCATGAATGACGATGAGCTCGAAAAGGCCTTGGAAAAATTCGGTCAAGTAAAGCTTGATGAAACTGTCGAAAGTGAAGGTACGGGCCTCGGCTTACCACTTACCAAAGGTCTTGTTGAAGCGCATGGTGGTACCTTGAGTATCGAAAGTGTCAAAGATCACGGTACAACGGTAACTGTATTGCTGCCAAGTGAGCGCGTTCTTCACTAATTTCAAAACGGCAAATTCCTTTGCTCCCTAGCTTAGCGGGATGTCAGTTCCGTCCTTAGTCGCCTGGTATACAGCCGAAAGCCTATCATATTCGTTTTTAATAGAATCAATCTGAGCGGCACGTTTAGCGCCTTCGTCACCGCCGATCTCGCCGGCCATGGCTATAATATCCTGACATTGCCAAAATTCGTTGTTACGGGCGTATTCACCGTTCGGTATTTTGAAAACTTCCTGCAAAATCTTCAAGTCATGGGGAATATTGAAGGCGTCCCGCGTATCTTCGTAGCCGAAAAAGTAATAAAAATTATCGAAGCCCGTCCAGGTTATGGCCGACAAACATAACGAACAAGGTTCGTGCGTCGCCAGAAAAATACATTCGCTGGTAGGAGGCCGCTCGCCTTCAGGCAAGTTGTAAAAAGCATTTAGCACCGAAATTTCGCCGTGGTTCAAAGGATTTTTGGTTTCTTCATTGGTGCCGGCGATCACCAGGGACAAATCTGATTTTCTTAAGATCGCGGCGCCAAAGACTTTATTGCCAGAAGCCACGCCGTCACGGGTCAGGGGAATAATGTGTTGCTCGATCACGTCGAGCAAACGGGCGCAAAGCTCATTTCGGGAACTGCTCATATAGTAGAAGTACAGAGCCTTGGAAAGGTTATCAAGTTAGCAATTATCTTGTGTAATTACACGCTGCCCCAAATTTCCGTCGCCGTTTCGGCAATGAGTTCCAGCTTTCGCCATTGTGCATCTTCACTGATAATATTGCCCATAACCATGCTGGCAAAGCCACATTGCGGACTGAGGCAGAGGTTTTCCATGGGTATAAATTTGGCGGCCTCGTCGACCCGGCGTTTTAAATCATCTTTGCTCTCTAATTCTGGAAACTTTGATGACACCAGGCCAAGCACAATCATTTTATCGTGAGGGGCAAAGCGCAGCGGCTCAAACCCGCCGGCGCGTTCTGTTTCCCATTCCATAAAAAAGCCATCGACCGGCACGCCGGCGAACATATCCTCGGCCACCGGTTCATAACCACCTTCGGCAATCCAGGAACTTTTGAAATTGCCTCGGCACATATGAACTGTGATGGTCATGCTGTCCGGACGTTCCTTAATGGCTTCGGCAATCCCTGCCGCATAGGTGCGGATCAATTGTGCCGGGTCTTCGCCACGCTCCGTCATTTGACCACGCACTTTGGGATCACACAGCATGGCGAAGGTTGTGTCATCAAGTTGAAGATAGGTGCAGCCGGCATCAGCGAGATGGACGATTTCGTCCCGGTAGGCCGCGCACAAATCCGCCCAAAACTCGTCCAGGTCGGGATAAACATCGCGGTCGATAAGGTCCCGCCCGCCCCGGTGGTAGGCGAGGCTGGGGGAGGGGATACAGAATTTCGGCGTAACTTTGGCCGTCTCTTTCAAGAATTTGAAATGATCCAGCATAACGCCGTTGGGGTTGCTGATCTTACTTTTAACCTCAAGCGAATTGATGTTGTGTCCGCCTTTGAAGGCCGGTCCTTGGGGTGCAGCTGATTGCTCAATGCCATCCAAGCCGCATAAGAAATCATAGTGCCAGCTGGTGCGGCGGAATTCGCCATCGGTAACAGCTTTCAAGCCGGCGGCTTCCTGTTTAGCCACTGCATTACTGATGCATTCGTCTTCAACCGCTTTAAGCTCTTCATAAGGCTCCCCATCATCGAGATGTTTGGCGCGAGCATCATGCAGATGTTGCGGACGTAGTAGACTGCCGACATGATCGGCGCGAAAAGGCGGCTTGGAACTATCTTGATAGGTCATGGCATGTTCTCCCTCGGTTTTTTTTATTCAGTTCTACACGGTTGCGAAAAATCGTCAACAATGAGGCGTGAAGCCCTTTGTCAAAAGGAATTCGACAGGCTAGGATTTAAAGGATATTGAAAAGCAAAAATGCTCGGGGGTAATTCTTGTCAACTAAAGATTCATCGTCGTCACTGCTAGACCGCTATTTAATGCATACGCTGAAATCGCGGGAGCTTGCCGAACGTGCCCGCAACGTCCTGCCGAGCGGTGTGACGCATGATCTTCGCCATCAGGAGCCCCATCCGATTTACATTGAGAAGGCGCTTGGCCCTCGTAAATGGGATGCTGATGGTCATGAATATATCGATTATATCGGCGGCCATGGCGCACTAATTTTGGGCCATAGCCACCCGGAGATTGTCAGCGTTGTTGAGGCTCAGGCCCAACTCGGCACTCATCCGGGTGCGGCGCATCAGGCCGAAGTCAAATGGGCAGAAAAAATCTGTGCGCTGGTTCCCTCAGCTGAGCAGGTGCGATTTACCTCGTCTGGCACCGAAGCAACCTTGATGGCGCTGCGGCTAGCCAGAGCTTTCACCAGGCACTCAAAAATATTGCAGTTTGCCGGGCATTTTCATGGCTGGCAGGACCATGTGGTGACGGGTTATGAAGCGCCGTCTGACAACGCGCCACCCCCTGGTATTTTGCCTTCTGTCGTTGCTGAAAATATTATCGTTGAAGCTGGTGATCGTGATCTGGTCGAAGCGGCCTTCGCCCAACATCAGGATATTGCAGCTATTATCGTTGAGCCGACCGGTGCGCATTTTGGCGCCACGCCCTTAGCGCCGGAATTTCTCACCTTCTTACGCGAGATTGCCGACGAGCACGGATGCCTGCTTATTTTTGACGAGGTCGTCACCGGCTTCCGGGTTGCCCCGGGCGGTATGCAGGAATTGGCAGATGTTAGGCCCGATCTCACGACCTTGGGTAAAATTATGGCTGGCGGCTTGCCGGGCGGGGCGGTGGCCGGGCGCTTGGACATCATGAACCAGCTCGATTTCAATGCCAGCCGCGAGGCGGGGCAGCGAAAAATCGCTCACCCGGGCACTTTCAATGCCAATCCGATGAGCGCCGTTGCCGGCAGTAAAGCTTTGGAGATAATTGGCAGCTCGGATATTTGCACCCAAGTGAGCAACAAGGGCGCGCAGTTCCGCCGGCAACTCAATCAGGTCCTGGCTGATTTAAAAATAAAGTGGGCAGTCTATGGCAGCTATTCCGGTTTTCATCTCTTCACCAATTCGCATAACCGCGACCTTGATCCTTTGAAATTTGACCCGGCGGAAATGCCGCTAAGCGAGTTATCAGAGAACGACACGGAAATTCTTGCGCTGTTGCGCTTGGCAATGCTGCTCAACGGCATCGACACGAGCCCACGCTTCAGCGGCTTTCTTTCGGCCAGTCATGGCAATGCCGAAATTGATCAAACGGCAGCAGCATTCCGGCGGGCCTTGGAATTGTTGATTGAGGAGGGCATAGTTGAAACATCATGACTGAAAAACTGATCAAGAACGGCCGGATAATTACTGCCACGGACGACTACACGGCAGATATTCTGATGGCTGATGGGATCGTTAAAATGATCGGTCTCGATATAGCCGTTGGTGATGATGTCGAAGTGATTGATGCCAGCGGGTTTCTGGTGATGCCCGGCGGCGTAGACGTGCATACCCATCTTGAAGCCGAAGTCGGGGCAGCCAAGACCGTTGATACTTTTGAGACCGGCACTATGGCTGCGGCCTTCGGCGGCACCACGACCCTGGTTGACTTCGCCCAGCAGCCTCATGGCGATAGCGTTATTGCCGGTCTCGATGATTGGCAGGCGAGGGCGGCGAACGCTTGTGTCGATGTTGGCGCCCACATGATCATCACGACATTTAATGACCAGACCCTGGTCGATATGAAGTCCGTATTACAAAATGACGGTGTCACCAGTTTTAAAATGTTCATGGTCATGCCGGGCATCATGATGATTGATGATGCCGAGCTCTATCAAATTATGCGCATGACCGGTGAAAATGGCGGCCTCTCTTGTGTCCATGCGGAAAATGGTCTGCTGATCGATTTGTTGATCAAGGAAGCAGTAGCTGAAGGCCGCAATGAAATCCTCAATCATCCCCGGGTGCATCCGCCGGGCACGGAAGGGGAGGCGGCACACCGGGCCATTCAGATCGCCAAGCTTGCCGACTCGCCGCTTTACGTTGTCCATGTCTCGACCCAGGATGCAATCAGTCACATTGCCGAAGCGCGCCATGACGGCGTGCCGATATATGCTGAAACCTGCCCGCACTATCTGTTCCTGACCGAAGATGAATATGACAAGCCCAATAATGAAGCGGCTAAATATACCATGATTCCGCCCTTGCGTTCTAAAGAGCATCAGGATGCGCTATGGCGGGGGCTGGCCACTGACGATCTGCAAGTTATTTCAACTGATCATTGCCCATTTTGCCTGACCGAACAAAGCTGGGGATTGGAACATTCGAAGGAGCTCGGTAAAGACTCATTCGCTCAAATGCCTAATGGCGCCCCGGGTGTCGAAACGCGTCTGCCATTGATCTATGATGGCGGCGTGCGTCAGGGACGGCTGTCACTGAACAGATTTGTGCAATTAAACTCAACCACACCTGCCAAACTGTTCGGGCTGTTTCCGAGAAAAGGCACCATCGCGGTTGGCTCAGATGCGGATATCGTGCTGTTTGATCCGGAGGAAAGCTGGACTATCAAAGCCAGCGAACACCACAGCCGGGTGGACTATTCCTTATTCGAAGGCCGCGAAAATATCGGCCGGGTCAAAAAAGTATTCTTACGTGGCGAGATGATTGTCGACGGCAATGACTGGCTGGGCCGCGCCGGTGGCGGTCAATTCATAAAACGTGGAAATTCGGGGCAGGTTTGACCGAAACACACCTCATCGTCACCCTGGACTTGATCCAGGGTCCAGTATTTCGTGGACTGAATCTCAGGTGTTAGCTTTCTGGATTCTGGCTTTCGCCAGAATGACGGTTAAGAGGTAAGCTACTCAGGCGGAGTGATGCCGGCTTGCCGGGTAATGATCTGGTAGTCGTCGATCTCGCGGTTATTTTCAAAGTTGAGCAAGTTCTCTTTCCAGTCGCGGGCAAGCTCGAGATCGCACTCGGCGGTAATAAGCTCGTCATCGCGGGTCAGGCATTGAGCGACAATCTCACCGGTTGGCGCGATGATCGCACTGCCGCCAATTAAACCCGCACCATCTTCGATACCGGCTTTTGCCGTGCCCACCACCCAGCAGCAGTTCTGATAAGCGCCGGCCTGCATGCTGAGGTGGTTTTGAAAATCGCTTTGCGGGTTATCGTGCTCTGCCCAAAAAGGCCGCGTCGGTGTATTGTAGCCAAGCACAATCATCTCGGCGCCTTTCATGGCCATCACCCGATAAGTTTCAGCCCACCGTCGGTCGTTGCAGATACACATGCCGATAACGCCGCCGAAGGCTTTAGTGACGGGGAAGCCGAGATTACCCTTCTCAAAATAGCGCTTTTCCAGATGCTGCACCGAAAACTGCGGACGATGATCGGCATGGCCCGGCAGATGAATTTTGCGGTATTTTTGAACAATCTCACCTTTTTTGTCGACCAACACAGCCGAATTGAAATAATGGGCCTCGCCGCCGTCTTCCGTCTTTTCAGCATAGCCCAAATAAAAGCCGATACCGAGATCAATCGCCGTATCGAACAAGGCTTGCGTAGCGGGTGAGGGTAGGGAGGTTTCAAAATATTTCTCCAGTTCGGCTTCATCCTCATAGAAATTGCGCGGGAAAAAAGTCGTGAGGGTAAGTTCCGGGAACACCACCAGATCACAATTCCGGTCTTTGGCGTGTTTGAGATGGTCAATTAAACGCTTAACCACCGATGCACGGTCATCGGATTCAGAGATAGCCCCCATCTGAGCTGCGCCGACGGTGATTTTTCTTTCCGGCATTATCCAGCGCCTTGCTCTTTCCGCTTGGCCATTTTCTGGACCAAGTTCTCGGCAATGCCAGGCCGGCTCCACGGACAGACCGGCAAGCACAAACCACAGCATTTATTATCGACAAAATACGGAATGCATTTATCGAAATCGACATACCATTTTTTGTCGCCCCGGATGAGCTGCTTTTCGCGGAAGATGGCATCGGGCGGGCAGGCATTGGCGCAAATCTGACAACTCTCACAAAACTCCTCGGAGCCGAATTCATCCGGAGCGTCTGGCGCCAGCGGCAAATCGGTCAGCACCATCGACAGCCGGAAGTTCGAGCCGAAATTGCGGTTGATCATCGAGCCGTGCTTGCCGAGTTGGCCAAGCCCGGCCTCAATGGCTGCCGGGATCATCAGGACGTCCTCGGTATTGGGGCCCATCTTTGGATCAGCGTGGCTGCCTTGTTCCCTGATCCAATTGGCGAGCAGCTTGGCAGATTTTGCTGCCCGGGCATATTGCACCATCACCTCGATATAGGCGTCTTCATGGGGAGCAGTATTAAGATTGTCGTAGTCATGGGCGAAGGCCAGCATGATCGCCCATTTACCCTGCGGCTGGGGCCTATCTTCATAAGTCCATTCAGGCTGGTACTCACAGATACCCGCCTGGTCGGCGCCCATCTCCAGCGCCATTTTTTTAACCAGTTCACTCCAAATTTCTGGAGACTTCTCGATCTGCTCCGCCGCGATATCGACCAGCGGCATGGCAATCGGCTCCTCACGCAATTTGCGCGAGGCAGTAATACGTTCGTTATCCTTATCTCGATTATAGAAATAGAACAGAACCTCGGTGTGGGAGATGGTCCCGTCAGCCCGCCAAAAGACCGGGCGCGGAGGGTGTTGCTCCGTCTCACCGATTCCGTTAATGGTGTTGCCCGAAATATCCGGCCATAACTTCATCACTTCAGGATTGGGTTCCCATGGCGCGTCTTCGGTGGTTTTGCTGGTCATAAATTGGAGCCTCCCAAGCTCTATTGTATTTTAATTATTTGAATAGTAACTAGAACGCCAGATAGTTTAAATATAGTATTAGCGTTTGTAACTTAAATAAGTTCGTCAGGTATGGCCTCTTCTTCTTCCAAACATGTTGTCTATGCTGCCTTAGCCGGCAATTCGCTCATTGCAGTTACGAAATTCGTGGCGTCCTTTATGACCGGCACCATGGT
>CAZMHI010000018.1:0-27762 GCA_964566055.1 uncultured Rhodospirillaceae bacterium | reverse complement strand
GCGATGCTCAGTGAAGCGGTGCACTCCCTGGTAGATACAGGTAATCAGGGGCTATTGCTTTACGGCATCAAGCGCTCCAGCAAACCGGCAGATGATAAGCATCCGTTTGGCTATGGTATGGAGCTTTATTTTTGGACTTTTGTTGTCGCCATTTTAATTTTTGGCTTGGGCGCTGGGGTGTCGATATTCGAAGGTATTAAAAAAGTCCAGCACCCAGAGGTCATAACCAATGCATTTATCAACTACATCGTGCTCGGCGTCGCCATGGTCTTCGAGGCAGGCGCCTGGTATGTCGCTTACAAAGAGTTTGCCGTCCGGCAAGGCACCCGGGGATTATTGCAAACAGTTCGAGAAAGCAAGGATCCCATCGTTTTTACCGTATTATTTGAAGATAGTGCCGCGATGTTGGGACTCATCGTCGCCATGGTTGGGATATGGCTGGCTGAATATTTGCAAATGCCGGTTCTGGACGGGGTCGCCTCGATAGTTATTGGTGTTATCTTGGCCCTTACAGCGGCCTTATTGGCCTATGAAAGTAAAGGCTTGCTGGTGGGAGAAGGGGCGGACGAGAAGGTCGTTAGCGCGATTCGCGAAATGGTCACTCAAGAGAACGGAATTCTTAATATTAACGAGACATTGACCATGCATATGGGGCCGGAGGACATACTTTTAAATCTTAGTATCGATTTTTCCGATAATTTGACGTCTCCGGAGGTTGAGGCGACCATTTCCCGGCTGGAAAGCAGGATTAAATCGGAATTTCCACAAATTCAGCGTATTTTTATCGAGGCGCAAAGTATTGCCGGTCATTATCAGGATTTAAGTAATTCGATGAGTGAATCTGAGGTAGAAACAGAATAGCAACAAATCACCCTGCGGGGGTTGATTTAAATCTGGGAATAGTCTAATATGCACCCCAACGCGTGGAACTTGGCAGAATGTCAAGAGTTTTAGGAGAACCGATATGTCCGCGCTTGACCTTTCGCACTCTCCTTCAATTGAAGCGGTAATAATAGGGCTACATAGCCGCGACCGTTTTGATCTGGTGGAAAGTGGAGACCTGGAAGATAAAATTCCAGCGTTTGATACGTCATCATATGGACCTGCTTTTGGAGAATTCGACGATGTCAATGCCGTCGAGTTCATCGCTGATTCGGAAGCCTCAATCGTTGAGTATGAAAACGTGGTAAGTCTGGCTGCACACAATTCTAAAATTGAGGCGCAGGAATTTGCCGGTCAAAAACTCGACAGCAAATCTGATTCTCAAATCAAGAAAGGCATCGCTATTGTCGCCAGCCCATCTGAAACGGTTGGTACCGAGGATGCTTTAGTTCGGCTTGATCAAAATGGCGACGGCCGAATAAATCAAGTTGAGGTGCAAAAAGGGATGAGAGCAGAAGACGAATCGACGACTTATGCGGCTCTTTCTCAATATCAGAAATCATTGGAGCTCTATCAGAAAATTAACGATTCTGAAGAATATATCCGAAATAATTTATTTAGCGATGAAGAAGTTAAAGTAGAGAAACTATTTGATGATGAGAATCTTGATCAGGATTTATATCAAGAACCTCCGCATCATCAGCCTCAACCAGAGCAACATGCCGAGGTAGTTGCCTGATTTTAAAGTATAAATACTGCTGTTGAGGTTATTAGAAATATTCTTAATTACCGGTTTGGCGCTTACATTGTAAGCGCCTTTTTTATTGCTCAATTAATTCTCAATTAGCCGCTCAAAAATATTTGCGTATTCGGCAACTAAAACCTTGATTTTAAGGTAAAAAAGTCAAATCTATTGGGTAGAGAAACTGGGAAACGGAATTACTTGATGCTCGGTGAGGAATCCAACTTAAGATTGCTTGACACTACCCAAGGGCTGGCTTACACACCGCTCACGAGCAAGCACAGTTTAGGGGGTGTAGCTCAGTTGGTTAGAGCGCCGGCCTGTCACGCCGGAGGCCGCGGGTTCGAGTCCCGTCACTCCCGCCACTTTTCGTCATTTGAACAGTTGTGCGCTGCGCATAACAATAGGGGCTAATTCGGAAAGATTTCTATGGAAAATTTGCTCGTTGAATATCTTCCTATTTTGATTTTTGTCGGCCTTGCTTTAGGCCTCGCCGTTGTCATTCCAATAGCATCTTTGATCATCGTGCCACAGAAGCCGGATGCCGAAAAGCTATCGGCATACGAATGCGGGTTTGATGCCTTTGAAGATGCCCGGATCAAATTTGACGTGCGATTTTATCTCGTCGCTATTCTGTTTATTATCTTTGATTTGGAAGTTGCTTTTCTGTTTCCCTGGGCGGTATCGCTCGGCACGATCGGCGTTTTCGGTTTCTGGTCGATGGTTGTGTTTCTCGGCATCCTGACCGTTGGCTTTATATATGAGTGGCGCAAAGGCGCCCTTGAGTGGGAATAGGATAACGTTATGGATATTGATCAATCTTCCCAAAGTTCACTTTTGCCCATCCCGCCAGGCGCTGAACAGGACGCCCTGCTGAAAAACGTCACTGATACATTGGTCGATAAGGGCTTTGTCGTCGCACAATTGGACAATTTGGTGAATTGGGCGCGGACCGGATCGCTGTGGCCAATGACTTTTGGCTTGGCCTGTTGCGCCATTGAGATGATGCATGCCTATGTCAGCCGCTATGATTTGGACCGCTTTGGTGTCGTGCCCCGGCCGAGCCCGCGTCAGTCTGATGTCATTATTGTTGCTGGAACTTTGACTAATAAAATGGCGCCGGCTTTTCGCAAGGTTTATGACCAAATGTCTGAGCCGCGCTACGTAATATCGATGGGCTCCTGCGCCAATGGTGGCGGTTATTACCATTATTCGTATTCAGTTGTACGTGGTTGTGACCGGGTCGTACCTGTCGATGTATATGTGCCAGGCTGCCCGCCGACGGCAGAAGCTCTGGTCTACGGTATTCTGCAATTACAGAAAAAAATTCGCCGTACCGGCACTCTTTGGCGTTAATTGGGCGAAGGATTTAAGAGATTAATCATGGCTGGCGCCCACCCCCACATGCAGGCCCAAATTGAAGCTTTGTCTAATCTTGGCGACGCTATTGCCGGTGAACTCGGTGATGCTATTTCAGCGACTGAGGTTATCAATGGTGAATTGGTACTGCACTCCAGCCGCGATGCGTTGATTAAAGTTATGACGTTCCTGCGGGACGATGTGAATTGTCAGTTCAAGCAATTGATGGAACTCTGTGGCGTTGATTATCCTGAGCGCGAAGAACGCTTCGATGTGGTTTATTGCCTGCTCAGCCTGACCCAAAATATGCGGGTTAGAGTAAAAGTATCGACGGATGAAGGCACACCTGTCCCATCCCTGACCGGCGTCTATAATTCAGCCGGCTGGTGGGAGCGCGAAGCTTGGGATTTGTACGGTATTTATTTTTCCGATCATCCGGATTTGCGCCGCATTATGACCGATTATGGTTTTGAAGGTCATCCGCTGCGTAAAGATTTTCCACTTACCGGGTATGTTGAAATTCGCTATGACGACGAGAAAAAACGCGTTGTTTACGAACCAGTAAAGTTGGCGCAGGAGTTTCGCAATTTTGATTTCCTCAGCCCGTGGGAAGGGGTTCAACAATTGCTGCCGGGAGATGAGAAAGCTGAAGAAGAAGCCGGCGAAGAAAAGAGCGGTGACGCCTGATGTCTGAACAGCAGATTAAAAATTTCACCCTCAATTTTGGCCCGCAACATCCAGCGGCGCACGGCGTCTTGCGTTTGGTGCTTGAGATGGATGGTGAAATTATCGACCGTTCTGATCCTCATATTGGTTTGCTGCATCGTGGCACCGAAAAGCTGATTGAGCATAAAACCTATATGCAGTCAGTGCCGTATTTTGATCGTCTCGACTATGTCGCACCGCAAAACCAGGAACATGCATTTGCCATCGCAGTCGAGAAGCTCGCGGGCATGGAAGTGCCGCCACGAGGCCAATATATTCGAGTAATTTTTGCCGAGCTTGGCCGCCTGACCAACCACATTTTTAATATCTGCGCCTATGCCATGGATGTCGGCGCCATGACTCCGATGCTATGGGGTTTTGAAGAGCGCGAAAAGCTGATGGAGTTTTGTGAGCGGGCCTGTGGCGCGCGTCTTCATATGGGCTACTTCCGGCCGGGCGGCGTCGCCATGGATATCTCGCAGAAGCTTATCGACGATATCGGCGAGTGGTGTGATGACTTCCCGAAATTCATTGCCGATCTTGAAAGTCTGCTGACCGAAAACCGCATATTCAAACAGCGTACCGTTGATATTGGCGCCATCACTCAAGAGCAAGCGCTGGATTGGGGCTTTAGCGGACCAAATCTCCGGGCGACTGGATTGGCTTGGGATCTCCGCAAATCGCAGCCTTATGATGTTTATGACAAGATGGATTTTGATATTCCAGTCACCAAACATGGTGACTGTTATGACCGCTATCTGGTGCGGGTTTATGAGATGTATGAATCGCTTAAAATTGTTAAGCAGTGTATCGATCAAATGCCACCAGGCCCGGTCGCTTGCGACGATCATAAATTTGCGCCGCCGAGCCGATCCGATATGAAGCAATCAATGGAAGCACTGATCCATCACTTTAAGCTCTATACCGAAGGCTATCATGTGCCGGCGGGAGAGACTTATTCGGTGGTCGAAGCGCCGAAAGGTGAGTTTGGTGTGTTCCTGATTTCCGACGGCACCAATAAACCATACCGCTGCAAAATCAGGGCACCTGGATTTGCGCATTTACAAGCACTCGATATGTTGAGCAGTGGGCATATGTTGGCCGACGTTGTCGCCAATATTGGCTCGCTCGATATTGTGTTCGGAGAAATTGACCGATGAGCACTCAAGCAGGAAACTTTGAGCAACCAGCCTCGTTTGAATTTACGCCCGAGGTATTGGCGATGGCCGAAGCTCATATTGCTAAATACCCGGAAGGCCGGCAAGCCAGCGCGGTGATGCCGCTGTTGGATTTGGCGCAACGTCAGCATGATGGCTGGCTGCCCCGCGCCGCCATGGATTATGTCGCTGATTTTCTGGGGATGCCGCGGATCGAGGCCTACGAAGTCGCCACTTTTTATACCATGTATAATCTTGAGCCGGTCGGTAAGAATCACGTCCAGGTTTGTACCAATCTGCCGTGCTGGCTGAGAGGCTCGGATCAGATCGTCGACGCCGCTGAACGCAATCTTGGTATTGGGATGGGTGAGACGACGGAAGATGGCATGTTTACACTGTCCGCGATGGAGTGTTTGGGTGCGTGTGTGAATGCGCCGATGATGCAGATCAATGATGATTATTATGAAGATCTGGACGAGACCAGCACTGAGTCAATTTTAACCGAGCTTAAGCACGGTCAATCACCGAAGACGGGTTCGCAGATTGATCGTAAGACCTGTGAGCCGATTGGCGGGCTTACTAGTCTCAATAATGGTGCGGGGGATGATTGATGCTTAAAGATCAAGACCGCATTTTCACAAATTTATATGGCTTGCATGATCCGTTCCTAGCCGGTGCGAAGTCGCGTGGCGATTGGGATGGCACCAAAGATATTCTGGCCAAAGGCCGTGATTGGGTTGTTGATAACGTTAAAGAGTCAGGTCTCAGGGGGCGTGGTGGTGCAGGCTTTAGCACTGGTCTCAAATGGTCCTTTATGCCTAAAGAGTCTGACGGAAGACCGCATTATCTGGTTGTCAACGCCGATGAAGGTGAGCCCGGAACCTGCAAAGACCGCGAGATCATGCGTCACGATCCACATAAATTGGTTGAGGGCTGCCTGATTGCCAGTTTCGCCATTGGCGCCAACGCCGCCTATATTTATGCCCGTGGCGAGTTCTACCGGGAAACCGAAGCGTTGCAGCGCGCCATTGATGAAGCTTATGAAGCGGGCCTGATTGGCAAAGATGCCTGCGGCTCCGGTTGGGATTTTGATCTCTATATCCACCGGGGTATGGGCGCTTATATTTGCGGTGAAGAAACTGCCTTGATTGAAAGCATTGAAGGTAAAAAAGGCCAACCGCGCCTGAAACCGCCTTTCCCGGCAAATGCCGGTCTCTATGGCTGTCCTTCGACAGTGAATAATGTCGAGTCCATTGCGGTGACGCCGACCATATTGCGGCGCGGTGCTGAATGGTTTGCTGGGTTTGGCCGGGCCAACAATACCGGCACCAAGCTGTTTAATATTTCCGGTCATGTCGAACAGCCCTGTACCGTTGAAGAAGAAATGAGCATTCCGCTCAAGGAACTCATCGAAAAACATGCCGGCGGTGTGCGCGGAGGCTGGGATAATCTGCTGGCTATCATTCCGGGCGGTGCCTCGGTGCCGTGTCTGACCAAAGGTGTCTGTGACTCCGTATTGATGGATTTCGACTCTTTGAAAGAGCAGGGGTCCGGGCTCGGTACGGCAGCGATTATGGTGATGGATAAATCGACCGATGTGATCGCCGCAATCGCGCGCTTGTCTGCCTTTTACAAACATGAGAGTTGTGGTCAGTGCACACCGTGCCGGGAAGGCACCGGTTGGATGTCACGCATGATGGCCCGCATGGTCGCTGGCAATGCCAATTTGGATGAAATTGACCTGCTCGAACAAGTCACAAGGCAAGTTGAAGGGCACACGATTTGTGCGCTCGGCGATGCGGCGGCTTGGCCGATCCAGGGTTTGATTAAATGCTTCCGTCCTGAGATGGAAGCTCGTATCGAACAAGCTAAGAAAAACGCAGCGGCGTAAGGTGAAAATGTAAATGCCGAAGCTAACAATTGATGGAATAGAAGTTGAAGTGGATGCCGGGCTGACGGTTTTGCAGGCTTGCGAAATCGCTGGTAAGGAAATTCCGCGCTTCTGTTATCACGAACGGCTTTCCGTCGCCGGTAACTGCCGCATGTGTCTGGTTGAGATGGAGCGCGCACCGAAACCGATTGCCTCCTGCGCCATGCCGGTTGGCGATGGTATGGTTATCACCACGGATTCCGAAACCATTCAGCAGGCCCGCAAAGGCGTGATGGAATTCCTGCTGATCAATCATCCATTGGATTGCCCGATTTGCGATCAAGGCGGTGAATGTGATTTGCAGGACCAGTCGATTGGCTTTGGCTATGATCGCTCCCGCTACAATGAAGAGAAACGCGCTGTCAAAGATAAGAATTTAGGCCCGCTGGTTTCGACCGTGATGACACGCTGCATTCATTGCACGCGCTGCATTCGTTTTGCCACCGAAATCGCCGGCGTGCCGGAACTTGGGGCGACCGGCCGGGGTGAACATATGGAAGTCGGCACCTATGTTGAGAAAACCCTGTCTTCTGAATTATCGGGCAATATCATAGACTTATGCCCCGTTGGCGCGCTGACCTCGAAGCCGTATGCCTTTAATGCGCGGCCGTGGGAATTGAAGAAAACCGAAAGCATCGATGTCATGGATGCGCTCGGCGCTAATATCCGGGTTGATACCCGGGGTGCTGAAGTCTTGCGCATCGTGCCGCGAAATAATGATGATGTGAATGAAGAGTGGATTTCCGATAAAACGCGATTTGCCTGCGACGGTCTTCGGCGTCAACGCTTGGATCAACCTTTTGTGCGCAGAGAGAGCAATTTACAGGCAGCCAGCTGGGATGAAGCCTTCGCCGCCATCGCTGAAAAAGTCGAAGCAACCAGCGGCAATAAAATAGCAGCCATTGCCGGTGATCAAGCCGATTGCGAATCCATGTATGCGCTGAAGAAATTAATGGAATCGCTGGGCTCAGCCAATATTGACTGCCGCCAGGATGGCGCAACGATTGGAGCTGGCTCGCGTGCTGGTTATCTCTTTAATTCGACCATTGCCGGGATTGAAGATGCAGATGCTATATTGATCGTTGGCGCTAACCCACGGCTGGAAAGCCCGGTCTTGAATGCCCGCATTCGCAAACGCTTCCTGCAAGGTAATGTGAGCATTGGCGTGATCGGTGAAGAAACCGATTTGACCTATCGCTATGATTATCTCGGCGCAGGTCCAGATACCCTGGCCGATATCGCGTCCGGTTCCAATGGCTTTGCGCAAATTCTTAATAATGCCTCTAATCCTATGATCATTATCGGCAGCGGCGTTCTAACACGGGATGATGCTGCAACTGTATTAGGTACAGCCCGTAAACTGGCTGAAGCGACCGGCATGATTGCTGATGGCTGGAATGGATTTAACGTATTGCACACGGCGGCTTCACGGGTCGGCGGCCTCGATCTTGGCTTTGTGCCGGGTGAGGGGGGCGTTGGTACGGCAGATATATTGAGTGGCGGCATGGATGTAGTCTATCTGCTGGGTGCTGATGAAATTGATATGAATGGCCTGGGCGATGCCTTTGTGATTTATCAAGGCCATCATGGCGATGCCGGTGCACATCGCGCTGATGTAATTTTGCCGGGTGCGGCTTATACCGAAAAGAACGCCACCTACGTCAATCTCGAAGGCCGAGTGCAGCGCACGCAGCTGGCATCCTTCCCGGTTGGCGAGGCAAAGGAAGATTGGGCGATTTTGCGGGCCTTGTCAGCAGAACTTGGTCAAACCTTGGCGTTCGATAGTCTTGCTGAATTACGCGAAAGAATGACCACGGCCACGCCGAGCCTCGGCAATGTAGATGAAATTGCGACGGCTGAGTGGGGCGAGTTCGGAGCTGATGGCGCCATGAGCAGTGATGCTTTTGCCAGTCCGATTGATAATTTCTTTATGACTGATCCGATCAGCCGGGCTTCCCAAACCATGGCGGAATGTTGGGCGGCCCGGGAAACTTCCACCCAAGCGAGGACCGGCACAAATGGTTGAGTTCTGGTGGACCTATATCTGGCCGGTCGTTTGGATTTTGTTGCAAATCCTGGCTATCGTCGTGCCCCTGCTGGTCGGCGTTGCTTACCTTACTTATGCCGAGCGTAAAGTGATTGCGGCGATGCATCTCCGCCGGGGCCCCAATGTGGTTGGTCCCTATGGTCTGTTGCAGCCGCTGGCTGACGGCATGAAGTTGTTCTTCAAAGAAACCGTTATACCATCTGGTGCTAACCGGGTGGTCTTTGTCATGGCGCCGATGATTACTTTCTCGCTGGCGCTGGTGGCCTGGGCCGTTATTCCGTTAGGTGAAGGTTTGGTCGTTGCTGACATCAATGTCGGCATCTTATATCTATTCGCGATTTCATCCTTGGGTGTCTATGGCATCTTGATGGCGGGCTGGGCGAGTAACTCAAAATACGCTTTCCTCGGTGCCCTTCGTTCGGCAGCTCAAATGGTGTCCTATGAAGTGTCCATGGGTTTTATCATTATTACTGTGCTGATCGTTGCCGGTTCATTGAACCTCTCAGATATCGTCAACGCGCAGAAGGAAAGCATGTGGTTTGTCATCCCATTGTTCCCGATGGCGGTGATTTTCTTTATCTCGACTTTGGCCGAGACCAACCGCCATCCCTTTGATTTACCGGAAGCAGAGGCCGAACTGGTGGCCGGCTATAACGTCGAATATTCCTCGATGACGTTCGCCCTGTTCTTCCTCGGCGAATACGCCAACATGATCCTGATGGCCGGCATGACAACGATCTTGTTCTTTGGTGGCTGGTTGCCACCGTTTGATATTGCACCGTTCAATTGGCTGCCGGGACCAATCTGGTTCATTATAAAAATGTGCATGTTGCTGTTCATCTTCCTTTGGGTGCGCGCAACTTTCCCACGCTATCGCTACGATCAACTGATGCGCCTCGGCTGGAAAGTCTTCCTGCCGATTTCCCTGGCTGCCGTTGTTATCGTTGGCGGTGTCGTCGTAGCTTTTGATATTTCACCGCTCGCCAATGTGGCGGCGAGTAAGTAGGGGGCGGAAAGAGAGCTGATTATGGGTGTTATTGATAGAGGCATAAGAAGCATTTTCCTGGCCGAACTGGTCTCAGGAATGGCGCTCACCTTGCGCTATTTCTTCCGGCAGAAAGTGACGATCAACTACCCTTATGAGAAAGGGCCGCTGAGCCCGCGCTTTAGGGGTGAGCACGCCTTGCGCCGTTATCCTAACGGTGAAGAACGCTGCATTGCCTGTAAGCTTTGCGAAGCGGTCTGTCCGGCGCAAGCGATCACCATTGAAGCCGAGCCCCGGGATGACGGCAGCCGCCGCACGACCCGCTACGACATTGATATGGTGAAATGCATTTATTGCGGCTTCTGTCAGGAAGCCTGCCCGGTCGATGCCATTGTTGAAGGTCCGAATTTTGAATTTGCGACCGAAAACCGTGAGGAGTTGCTCTACGACAAAGAGAAATTGCTCACCAATGGTGATCGTTGGGAAACAGAACTCGCCGCGCGGTTGGAATTAACCGCGCCTTATCGGTAAGAGGAGAACATTCAGCCGATGCTGAACGCGATTGATAGATTTGAACTTAGGGAGGCCGTTGAATGATTATTCAAGGTCTGGCTTTCTATATGTTCGCGGCGATTACGGTAGCTGCCGGGGTAATGGTGATTTCCGCCCGCAACCCGGTGCATTCCGTACTGTTCCTGATCCTGGCTTTTTTCAATTCCGCCGGCTTGTTCGTGCTGATGGGCGCTGAATTTCTGGCGATGATCCTGGTGGTTGTCTATGTCGGCGCTGTTGCTGTCTTGTTTATGTTTGTGGTCATGATGCTGGATATCAGTCTGGCGGAGATGCGGGCCGGCTTCCTGCAATATTTGCCACTAGGGGCGATGATCGGTTTTATCCTGGTGATGGAGCTCGGTATTATCGCCGGCAGCTGGGCAATGGCGGATCACGTTGATAAAAACTTCGTGGCGCCGATAGCCGGCTTTAAAACCACCAACACTGAAGCGCTCGGCAATATGCTCTATACCCATTATGTCTATTACTTCCAGGCAGCTGGTATGATTTTGCTGGTAGCGATGATTGGCGCCATTGTGCTGACCCATCGCAAACGTCCCGGTGTGCGCAAGCAAAACATTGGTGATCAGGTCTCGCGCCATCCAAGCGATACGCTGGAGATCAAAAAAGTTTCATCGGGGAGTGGGGTCTAATGTTAGAGATCGGCTTATCCCATTACCTGGTCCTTGCCGCCATCCTGTTTACGCTTGGTGTGTTTGGTATTTTCCTCAATCGGAAGAATGTCATTATTATTATGATGTCGATCGAGCTTATTCTGTTGGCTGTTAATATCAATCTCGTCGCTTTCTCGGCTCATCTTGGTGATTTGGTCGGCCAGGTATTTGCGCTCTTCGTGCTCACCGTAGCGGCGGGCGAGGCGGCAATCGGCCTCGCTATCCTGGTGGTTTATTTCCGCAACCGCGGCTCCATCGCGGTTGAAGACGTCCGGATCATGAAGGGGTAGATCGAGCATGTATATAGCAGCTGTTTTTCTCCCTCTGATCGGTAGCATCATAGCCGGCATGATCGGCTTTGCAGCACTTGGTGCAGTGCGCGCCGAAGACGCTGAGCGCAAAAAACGCCTCGATCTAGCCTCACAACTGATTACCTGCGGCGCCATGTTATTGGCGGCCGTGGCGGCCATCCTGGTCTTTATTGCCGTGGTCGTGAACGGCCAAAACGGCACGGTTGAACTCTTTACCTGGGTTGACTCTGGCTCACTTGAATTCTCCTGGGCGCTGCGCGGTGACACGCTGGCGGTCCTGATGGTCACCATGGTGACTGTGGTCTCCTCGATGATCCACATCTATTCCATCGGCTATATGTCTCATGATGGCTCAGTACCTCGTTTCATGGCCTATCTCAGCCTCTTTACATTCTTCATGCTGATGTTGGTCTCGTCCAACAATCTCGTGCAGCTGTTCTTCGGCTGGGAAGGCGTTGGCTTGTGCTCTTATTTGCTGATCGGTTTCTGGTATGACCGGCCCTCGGCCAATGCGGCGGCGATTAAAGCCTTCGTCGTAAACCGGATCGGTGACTTCGGCTTTGCCCTGGGCATCTTCGCCTGTTTTTTCCTGTTCGACAGTGTCGGCTACGACACGATATTCAGTCTGGCCGAGGATAAATCGACAGCGACCATGACGGTGTTCTCTGGCGAATTCCATGCCCTCACCGTAATCTGCCTGCTGCTGTTTGTTGGCGCCATGGGTAAATCAGCGCAGCTCGGCCTTCATGTTTGGCTGCCGGATGCCATGGAGGGGCCGACACCGGTTTCCGCCTTGATCCATGCTGCAACCATGGTGACGGCAGGCGTCTTTATGGTCGCGCGGTTATCGCCCTTGTTTGAATATTCTGATGTCGCGCTGACGGTGGTGACGCTGGTCGGCGCTTCAACCGCCATCTTTGCCGCGACCGTCGGTTGCGTGCAGAACGACATCAAGCGCGTGATTGCTTATTCCACCTGTAGTCAATTGGGCTATATGTTCTTTGCCTTGGGTGTCTCAGCTTATTCCGCCGGTATGTTCCATCTAATCACCCATGCTTTCTTCAAAGCTTTGCTGTTTTTAGGCGCGGGCTCGGTCATTCATGCCATGTCGGATGAGCAAGACATGCGCAAAATGGGCGGGCTCTATAAGCTCATCCCGGCCACCTATATTTTGATGTGGATCGGCAGTCTGGCGCTTGCCGGTATCTGGCCGTTCTCCGGCTTCTTCTCGAAAGATATTATTCTTGAAGCTGCCTGGGGTGCCCACACCGGTATTGGACAATATGCCTTCTGGCTTGGTATTACAGCGGCGTTCCTGACGGCTTTCTATTCCTGGCGTTTGATCATTATGACGTTCCACGGTGAATCCCGCGCGGATGAGAAAACCCTGGCCCATGTTCATGAATCACCCAAAGTCATGATCCTGCCGCTGGTCGTGCTGGCGCTTGGCGCTTTGTTTGTGGGCATTCTGTCTGTCGAATACTTTGTCGGCGAGCATACGGTCGAGTTCTGGAAGAATTCCATCTTTGTTTTGGATACGCATAAAGCGCTTGAAAATGCCCACCATTCACCGATTTGGGTCGTAGCCTTACCGAGTGTCGTTGCCATAGCTGGCATCGCGCTGGCGTACCTGATGTATATGTTTGCGCCGGAGCTGCCGAAAGCACTGGCCTCCGGCTTCCAGCGGACCTATCAGTTCCTGCTCAACAAATGGTATTTCGACGAGCTTTACGACAAAATCTTTGTTAAGCCGGCCTTTTATATAGGCCGGGGTTTCTGGAAAGCCGGCGATGGCTTGCTGATCGATGGTGTTGGCCCTGATGGCGTCGCCGCCGCTGTCAGGCATCTGGCGCGCCGCGCCGCCGCCATGCAAAGCGGTTATCTTTATCATTATGCATTTGCCATGCTGCTGGGGGTCGCCTTTTTGATCACCTGGTTCTTGGTAGCGGGGGGTTAAGCGATGGAAAATCTTCCTTGGCTCTCAATAATTACCTTCGCCCCGCTGGTTGGTGTCTTTTTCATCCTGCTGATCCGTGATGACGATAAAGAGATTGTCGCCCGCAATGCCCGCTGGGTGGCTCTTTGGATTTCGCTGATTACTTTCTTCGTGTCGCTTGGCATTTGGATTAATTTCGATAATTCGACGGCTAATTTTCAGTTTGTTGAGAAAACCGTCTGGATGCCGGGGCTGAATATTGCCTATCACATGGGCGTTGATGGCATTTCGATGTTCTTTGTGATCCTGTCGACTTTGCTGACCGTGCTTTGCATCGGCGCCAGCTGGATTACCATCACCGACCGGGTTAAAGAATATATGATCGCCTTCCTGGTGCTGGAAACCTTGATGGTCGGCATGTTCTCAGCCCTGGATCTCATTCTTTTCTATGTCTTCTTCGAAGGCGTATTGATCCCGATGTTCATCATCATCGGTGTCTGGGGTGGGCCGCGGCGGAACTATGCCGCCTACAAGCTGTTCCTCTATACCCTGACGGGTTCGGTTTTGATGCTGCTGGCAATCCTGACGATGATGTTCCAGGCGGGTACAGCTGAAATTCCGAAACTGTTGACCCATGATTTCCCGGCGACAATGCAGCCCTGGCTGTGGTTAGCCTTCTTTGCCTCCTTTGCCGTCAAAGTACCGATGTGGCCGGTGCATACCTGGCTGCCGGATGCCCATGTAGAAGCGCCGACGGCAGGTTCGGTTATCCTTGCCGGCGTACTCCTGAAATTCGGCGGCTATGGCTTCTTACGTTTCTCGTTGCCGATGTTCCCGCTGGCCTCCGCTGACTTTACGCCACTTATCTTTACGCTCAGCATCATTGCCGTAATTTATACCTCACTGGTTGCCTTGGCGCAGGAAGATATGAAGAAGCTTATTGCATATTCATCGGTCGCTCATATGGGCTTTGTCACCATCGGCACTTTTGCCGCCAACACTCAAGGCATTGAAGGCGCGATTATTCAGATGCTCAGCCACGGTGTGGTTTCGGCTGCACTGTTCCTGGTCGTCGGCGTGGTCTATGACCGCATTCACAGTCGTGACATTGATGCCTATGGCGGGCTGGTGCATAAGATGCCGAAATATGCACTCATGTTCATGGTCTTTATGATGGCGTCCGTAGGCTTGCCGGGCACCAGTGGTTTTGTTGGTGAGTTCCTGATTCTGGTCGGCGCCTTTAAAGCCAATACCTGGGTTGCTGCCTTTGCTACCACAGGCGTGATCCTGGGTGCTGCCTATATGCTCTATCTATATCGCCGGGTTATTTTCGGCGAGTTGACCAAAGAGAATTTGAAATCGATCCTTGATGTCAATCGCCGCGAGGTCGCCATATTCGCGCCCTTACTGCTGATTGTTTTCGTTATGGGGATATATCCGAGCCTGTTCCTGGATGCCATGCATGCCTCGGTCGAGAATTTAGTTGAACGCTATCAAAGCGCGCTTGCCGCCGCGCAGCATATTTCGGTAGTTGCGAAGTAAGAGGAATTTGAAGCTATGCCACTTGCAACTTTACCAGCTCTAACCCCCGCCTTACCGGAGATATTCCTGGCGGTAGCTTCGATGCTGCTGTTGATGCTGGGCGTTTTCTCGAGTGAGGAAAACAATACCCGGACGGTATCTTATGCCAGCGTACTGGTGCTGATCGTCGCTATTCCTTTTGTTGGTCTGGTCACCGAAGGTCGGGCGGTAACTTTTGGCGGCGCCTTTGTGACCGATACTTTCGCAGTCTATATCAAAGCCTTGGTGCTGGTATCGGCAGCGACGGCTATCATCATGTCGAAAGATTATCTTAAAATTCAGGGCATTGAGCGCTTTGAATTCCCTGTGCTGATCGTGCTGGCGACGCTTGGCATGATGATGATGATTTCAGCCAATGATCTAATCGCGCTTTATCTTGGTTTGGAACTGCAAAGCCTCTCGCTTTACGTAATTGCCTCTTTCCAGCGCGACAGTTCTCGCTCCGCCGAGGCCGGCCTTAAATATTTTGTGCTGGGGGCGCTGGCCTCCGGTCTGCTGCTCTATGGCATGTCAATGATTTACGGCTTCGCCGGCACCACAAGTTTCGATACGTTGGCCAAAACCTTCCACGATGGCCACGGCCATGTTTCAGTTGGTGTGGTCGTCGGTATTGTCTTTATGCTGGCCGGCTTGGCCTTTAAGGTTTCCGCCGTGCCATTCCATATGTGGACGCCAGATGTCTATGAGGGTGCGCCGACCCCTGTGACAGCTCTTTTTGCCGTGGCACCGAAAATTGCGGCCATGGGCCTGTTTATTCGGGTTATGGTCGGACCGTTCGGCGATCTCGGTGCGCAATGGCAGCAGATCATAATCTTTATATCTGTCGCCTCAATGTTGCTGGGTGCTTTCGCCGCAATCAATCAGACAAATATTAAGCGCCTGATGGCCTATAGCTCTATCGGTCATATGGGTTATGCCCTGATCGGCTTGGCAGTGGCGGGTTCTGGCGGAGACGTCGCGCTCAGGTCAGATGGCGTACAAAGCATGCTGATCTACCTCGGCATTTATATGTTCATGAATGTCGGCACTTTTGCCTGCATTCTGCTGATGAAGCGCGATGGCCGCATGGTTGAGGGCATTGATGATCTCGCCGGTCTCTCCAAAACCAATCCAACACTGGCGATGGTCCTATCAATTTTCATGTTTTCGATGGCGGGTATTCCACCGCTCGCGGGTTTCCTCGGCAAGCTGTATGTCTTTCAGGCCGCCATCCAAGCTGAGCTCTATGCCTTAGCCGTCATAGGCGTGCTGGCCAGTGTTGTCGGTGCTTATTACTACATTCGCATTATCAAAGTGATGTATTTTGACGATCCGGTCGACGAACTTGATCGCGGTATCAGCCTGGAAATGAAGGCCATCCTGGTGGTTACCGGCGTTGTTATTGTCTTCTTTATATTCTATCCGGCTCCATTGTTGACCGGCGCGGAATCAGCAACGGCCGCTCTTTTCCACAAGTAATCAGATCATGGCTGAACTTCCCAAAATGCCACAAGGCTACGACTTGGTGGCGGTTGAGACGATTGGCAGCACAAATGATGAGCTCAAACAGCGCGCCATCAAAGATAACGCCGATGAAGGTTTGACCCTTTGGTCGCTTGAGCAAACCACCGGCAAGGGCCGTCAACATCGTGAATGGGTGTCTGAACCCGGCAATATGTATTGCTCGATTCTGTTCCGGCCAAATTGCGCCATGTCGGACGCCGCTCAGATCGGCTTCCTGCCGGTGATCGCGGCGGGGGAGGCGCTCACCGAAATACTCGGCAAATCTGCGCCGCTTAGATATAAATGGCCCAATGATCTCTTGCTCAATCGTAAGAAAATTGGCGGCACCTTATTAGAAGCTGGCGTTGGACAAAATGGCCTGGCTGCCTGGGTGATCGCCGGCTGCGGCGTTAATCTCCAGCATTTTCCAGCCGAAACTCGGTTCCCGGCTACCAGTGTTAAAGATGAACTGGGCCAATCCATCGAAGTTGGCGACATGGTAGAGGTTTATGTAGCTCACCTGTCCACCTGGTATAGCCGCTGGCAAGAGGAGGGATTCCAGCCGGTGCGGGATGCATGGCTGGCCTCGGCTCACACGTTTGATGAGCCTTTAATTGTCGAAAGCGGTTCTGATAAACACACCGGACCGTTTCGGGATTTGGATGAGCACGGTGCTTTGGTGATTGAAACAGCTGATGGGCCTCGCCGAATTACTGCTGGCGACGTATACTTTAATGAAACAAACACTGATTCCGGTAGGGGAGAAAACTAAGTGCTGCTGGCAATAGATTCAGGTAACACCAATATCGTTTTTGCTGTCTTTGCCGACGATGGCGAGGTTAAAGGTGAGTGGCGAGCAGCTTCCGATGTCAATCGCACGGCTGACGAGTTTGGCGTCTGGCTTGGCCAGTTGATGGAGCGTGATGACTTAACCCGGAAAGATATAACGGCTGCGATTATCGCCACTGTGGTGCCGGCCAACCTTATTCATTTAGAAAGTCTCTGTCAGCGTTATTTCGATTGCACTCCTTTGGTGGTTGGTGACTCATCCGTTGATCTCGGAATCGATGTCTTGATTGATAATCCGAAAGAGGTTGGCGCTGATCGGCTATGCAATGCTGTGTCAGCGCATGAGAATTATGAAGGACCAGTGACGATTATTGATTTCGGTACAGCGACATCCTTTGACGTCGTAGATGTTGATGGTAATTACCGGGGTGGTATCATCTCACCAGGTATTAATTTGTCTTTAGAAGCGCTGCACATGGGTGCCGCCCAATTGCCGCGCGTCGCGATTGAGCGGCCGGATAAAGTTGTCGGTACCGGTACGGTTTCGGCCATGCAATCCGGTATCTTCTGGGGTTATGTCAGTATGATCGAAGGCATAACCGCACGCATTAAGCAGGAAGTTGGCGGCGATATGAAAATAATTGCGACCGGTGGTCTGGCGGCGATGTTTGCTGATGCGACCGACACGATTGATCATTGGGAGCAGGATTTAACACTGCGCGGACTTTTGGCCATTTACCGGCGTAATCAATCCTAATGGCGAAGCCGAAAGACGCCGAGCTCTTATTTGTGCCGCTTGGCGGCACTGAAGAAATCGGTATGAACTTTAATCTCTATGGCTATGGCGCACCTGATGACCATGATTGGATCATCATTGATCTTGGCATTACCTTTGGTGATGACTCGACGCCGAGCATCGACGTTATTCTGCCCGACCCTGAGTTCATTGAAGAGCGCCGGGATAAGCTTGCCGGCATTGTCCTTACTCATGGCCACGAAGATCATTTGGGCGCCGTACCGTATTTGTGGGACCGGCTGCGCTGTCCGGTCTATGCGACGCCCTTTACCGCAGCTTTATTGCGCTCCAAGCTCGAGATGGATGAGTTGGCGCGGGACATTGAAATTATCGAGGTGCCGTTATCAGGCAGATTTGATGTCGGCCCTTTTTCAATCGAGCTGATAACTCTGACCCATTCCATGCCGGAGCCAAACGCTGTTGTTGTCCGCTCAGAACTGGGTACGATTTTTCACACCGGGGACTGGAAATTTGATCCTGATCCGGTAGTTGGCGAAGCCTCTGACATAGATGCGCTTAAAGCGCTAGGTGAAGAAGGGGTCCTGGCGGCAATTGGGGACTCAACCAATGTCTTTGTTGCGGGCTCATCCGGCTCTGAGGCCGGCATTCTTGAAAATCTCTCGGAGCTGATTGGTAAATGCGAAGGCCGGGTCGCGGTGGCTTGCTTTGCTTCGAACGTTGCCCGGCTTAAAACGATCTATGAGGCGGCGACAGCGAACGGGCGTGCCGTAAGTTTAGTTGGCCGGTCCTTGTGGCGGATCAATGCGGCGGCCCGCCAAGTCGGCTACCTCGATGACTTGCCGCCTTTTCTTGAGGCTGAAGACGCTGAAGATATCCCGAAAGATCAAATCCTTTACATTTGTACCGGCAGCCAAGGTGAGCCTCGGGCAGCGCTTTCCCGCATTGCCGCCAATGACCACCGAAATGTAAATTTGGGCGATGGCGATACGGTAATTTTCTCCTCCCGCATTATTCCCGGCAATGAGCTTGGTATTGGCCGGCTGCAAAATCGGCTGGTACAAAATGGCGTTGCGGTGGTGAATGATGAGAATGGCAATGTGCATGTTTCGGGCCACCCGGCCGAAGACGAGCTGGTCGAGATGTATCAATATGTCCGCCCGCAAATCGTTGTGCCGGTGCATGGTGAGCCGCGCCATCTCAAGCGCCATGCCGAGATTGCCAAAAACTGCCAGGTGCCGGAAACAATCTTGGTCAATAATGGCTCGGTGGTGAAATTAGCGCCCGGTGAGGCCGGTGTTATTGATGAAGTGCATGCCAGCCGGTTTGCCCTGGATGGGCCGCGGATTGTGCCGCTTGAAAGTCAAATAATCAAAGACCGCACACGCATTCTTTATAATGGCGCCGCCGTTCTAACATTGGTTTTGGATGCTTCAGGTAATATGGTGGGAGAGCCGCAACTCACGACGCATGGCCTCATTGATGAGCAAGAAGCGCCCTATGTGCTTGAGAAAATCTTTGAAGATGTCGAGGATGCGCTGATCGATATGAGTGATGCGGATATTATGGATGATGCTAAAGTCAATGAGGCGGCCCGAATTGCCGTGCGCCGGAGTTTTAGAGATAGTCACCGCAAACGGCCTCTGACAACAGTTCATGTCGTGCGTGTGAAAGACGAGGGATAATCATATGGGGTGGATTACACTGGCGGCAATTTATTTCATCATCTGGTGGATTACGCTATTCATGGTACTGCCGTTCGGTGTGCATCGCCAAACCGATGGTATTGAAGGCCAGGATAGCGGCGCGCCACAAAAACCGCTGATCCTCAGAAAAATGGCAATTAATACGGTGCTGGCCTTTATTATCTGGCTCGGCATTTTTATCATTGACCGCTTTGATCTGGTGACACTCCGCGATATTGGGGTGCAGTAGGGGGACTTCAATGCTTGAGCTTTACTATTTTGAAAACTCGATCTGTTCCGAGCGCGCCTTGATGACGCTTTCTGAAAAAGGCGTCACGGATTGGGTGCCGCACCATGTTCACCTGTTCGAGCATCAGCAATTCGATCCTGAATATTTGAAAATTAATCCCAAAGCCCAAGTGCCGACTTTAGTGCATGATGGTGAGATTATCCGCGAGTCATCTGTCATTGCCGATTATCTTGATGACCTTTATCCCGATCCGCCGTTAAAACCAAATACTCTGACCGGCAAGGCGCAGATGCGGGAATGGATCAAGGAAAGTGATGAAGCCGGCTATGAAGGCGTCGCCTCTCTATCCTTTGTCGCTGTCTTTCGAGCCAAGCTGCTGGCCATGTCGGAAGATGATTTGAAAGCGTATTGGGAAGGACAGACCGTGCTGGAGCGTACTCAACGCCAGCAATCTTGCGTCTATGACGGTTACGAGTCGCCGTATGCGCTGCGGGCGATTGCGACCTGGGAGCGAATTTTCAGTAAAATCGAAAAAGAACTGGCCGATGGCCGGCCCTGGGTCATGGGCGAACAATTTACCTTGGCTGATTTGAACCTGGCGCCCTTTGTCGCCCGTCTGGATGGACTGCAACTGGTTGAGCCCTGGCTGCAGGATCGCCCCTTAACACAGAAATGGTGGCAGGCAACCCAAGCCCGGCCCAGCTATATCGAAGCTAGAGTTGGTCCCTCAGCGGATGAAACCGAAACCATGCGGATCGAAGGCGCCAAGGTCGTCGGCGACTTCGAGCAAAAACGCACTGAGTATTTAACGGCTTATGGTTAACCCAACTCTATAACCCCCAAATTCACATCATTTTCAGTCGTAATGGATTGCTCCACCGGTGCGTAGTCGTCATGGCTGATGACCAGCGTATAATTGCTGTCGGCAGTGAGGCCATCAAACTCGAAATCACCAAAAGTATCGGTAGTCGTGGATAGTTCCTGATCACCGTTCTTTAGCACAACGCCAACTCCTGCCATGCATTCTTCGGTTTCACCATTCTTAACAATCACTTCGCCGGTAACGAACCTTTTGGGTAAGCCTGAATAACTGATGACCGGATTTATCCCGAATTCAGGATTGAGCTGTTCACCTTCTCTAGCTGCCTTGGCAACTGCACTTGAAGCATCGTCAAGATCACCAAACTGAATGACCGAGACCGGGCAAGCTTCGAAGCAACGGGGATTTTCGCCCTTATCCAAAAGGTGAGCGCAGAAGGTGCATTTTTGGGCAAGGTTCTGTTCTTCATTCCAGGATATTACGCCGTAAGGACAGGAGTCGGCGATTGCTTTCTGACCGGCTGCTTTTTCCGGATCAATCACTACAATACCGTCATCCCGCCGGTAGACCGCGCCGTCCGAGCCAGCATCGATGCACGGGGCGTCCTCGCACTGCTGGCACATGACCGGTGTGTAGGAGACTTTGACTTTGGGGAAGATGCCGCGCTCGGTCTCTTCAACTCTGATCCAGTTTTGACCTGTTTCCGGTTGCGCCGATGAGTGAGGCAGATAGTCATTGCCTTTAAACTCATCCCGGCAGGCCAGGAAACATGCATAGCAACCCGTGCATTTGTCGACATCAACCGTCATTGAATATTTGGTCATGTTACGCCTCCCACCTTTCAATCTCGATCAGACAGGAATTCGGCGCCATGCCAGGAGCATTTTTCGACATCAATTTGGTCGGGGTCAGCATGTTAACGCAGCCGCCGCGATCAATTGAATTTGGATTGCCGGGCTCCAGCGGATCATACACGCCTGAAGAGGCATAGGCATGTATAATTCCGGGTCGGACCCGTCCGGTGACAACGGCGGCGCAGAGCACGCCGGCGGACCGGTCGTTATGGAGCTTGACGATATCGCCATCTTTGATGCCCCGTTCCGCCGCATCTTCCGGGCTTATCCGCGCAGGCCAATAAGGATAACCGTCGATCTTGATACGATGACCGGGAATATCATCCAATGAAGTTGTTTGCCCGTCGTAATGGGTGTGGAAGGTGAAGCGGGGATGCGGTGACAGCAGCTGCAACGGATACTTATCGGCCAAAGGTGATTTATGGCCTTCCCAGCTATCGATATAGCGTGGCGTCACCGGGCGCTCTTCGTCATCCGGAAAATGTTCGCTCAGACTTTCCGAGGTAAATTCGATCTTGCCGCTATAGGTGCCGAGTTGGTTGGCTTCATTGGTGGTTCGCTTTGGATTACCGAGATCGGGCGTGTCGCAATTACGGTCCTCAGCAAACCAGCGGAGGCTCGGGCTTGGCTCGTACTCATCCGGTACATTGATGATGTAATAGCCTTTTTTATCGAACTCTTCCCAGGAGATATGATCGGGCAGGTCAGAAATATCGAAAAACGCTTTGGCCCAGTCTTTGTCGGTTTTGCCTTCGGTGAAGTCCTCGCCAAAACCGAGCCGTTCAGCCAGTGCCGAAAAAATATCGTAGTCGGATTTTGACTCCCATAAAGGTTCAATACATTTCTGCTGGCGCACGATGACCCGGAAGTTACAGCCGTTCGAAGCGTGCTGGGTATAGCCGTTGCCGGTGCCCCATTCGCCGAGGTCCTCGCGCTCCATATGGGTGCAGGCCGGCAGAATAATATCCGCCATCTTGGTCTCACTTTGCCACCAGCAATCCTGATTGACGACAAACTCAAGTTTCGGGCTTTGATACATCTCGACCCATTTAGTGGTGTCGTTCATGGTGCCCATGAAGGAGCCGCCGTAGCGGTACCAGAGCTTAATTTCCGAACAGCCTTCGGCCGGATAGGTGTAGGGGATAAACTGTTGCTCCAGAGACTGGCCACAGAATCCTTCACCGACCCAGCTATAGGGCGGATTGAGAATGGCGTCTGGTACATCTGGCCGGTAAAGCCGTTGCGGCGTCGGGTTTTCCGGTCGCCGGTCAGCAGCTTTCGACGTGCTCATACGGCCATCCGGATCAGCATAGCCCGGGAACCAGATCGAGGCATCAAACGGTGCGCCCATTGTGGTGCCCCAAATGCTCACTCCTGGTTTGCCAAGACCCTGCATTGCTTGCAGCAAGACCATCAAGCGCGCCCACTCGGTGCCGAAGGCCTGGCGGCAGGCGCCACCTTCACCGCCCCGGGCGCCGGCTGATAATACGGTGCGTTTTTTCGCCCATTGACGGGCCAGCGCCGTAATCATGCGCGCCGGCACTCCTGATTCCTGAGAGGCCCATTCCGGCGTCTTGGGTTTGTTGTCGGTTGAGCCCAACACGTAATCTTTAAAATTATCAAATCCGACGGTGCGGCTTTCGATATACTCTTTGTCGTAAGTGCCTTCGGTCAGCCAGATATAGGCAATCGAGAGCGCCATGGCGGTGTCGGTGCCAATGCGGGGCGCAATCCATTTACCCTCCATTGCTGTTGCCGTGTAATTTTGGAAGGGGTCGATAAAGACCATCTCGACGTCTTTTTCTTTGAGCCATTGCCGCCAAATCGCTGAGTCCTGACCGGTATAAATGCCGCGCGTGCTATCCGGATCATTTGACCAATAGACGATCATTTCCGCATTTTTGAGGCTGTCTTCCAGAAGATCGTATTGCTCGGGCATGCCGAGCCGCCAGTAAAAGCCGTAAGTGTGTGTGGCTCCCCAATGCCAGCCTTCCCAGCTATCGGGATTATCAAACACCGGAGTATAGCCAAGCTGATTGAAAAAGCGCCAGAACGGCCCCATTTTATAACCAACAATGCCCCAATTGTGATGCGACGATGTCATGCCCGAAACAGCGGAAGGGCCATAGGTATCTGAAACCCGCTTAAGTTCACCTGAGACAATATCGAGCGCCTCATCCCAGGAAATACGTTCAAACTCTGACTTGCCGCGATTTTGTGGATTGCGCTCTCCGTCGGGATCGAAATCAACCCGCTTCATCGGGTACTTGATGCGATTGTCCGAATAAATCCGTTCCCGCTCACCAAAGGCGAAAGGTGAAATATTAAATTTCTTAGGCGGTGAATAGGTTTTGCCGTCCGCTTCTATCGACCACGGCTTGAAGTCGTCCGGGTCAGCATCCAAGGGCCGAACGCGGATGATCTTATCATCCCTGACCGTGACCGAGACCGGTCCGGCGTTGGTGAGATTGGTAAAAGTTTGCTCGGCCATGGCTGGCTCCATCATTGATGTGAAATCTGAAAATCATAGTGCCGGGGAAGTTATCCTGCCGTCCAATGGTAGATTGCACCACTGCCATAACTCTTGGTTATGGAAAGAGGGTTAAACTAAGGGAAGCTGGTAATCATTGGTAAATCTTAATAACCACAATATTACTACCTGGAATACCGAAAAACTTCCCTCTCCGACCCTAATTTTACCGGGCCGGAGAGAGAAGGCGATAGGCATTATTTGGGCTGGGTGGTAATTAAATGTGTTCCTACACAGCCACACGGGCGCGGGAACGATAATCAGTATTGGCCGGCATACTAGGTGACTCAAGACGACGTTCGTCCCGGTCGAAAGTGAGATTTCGCCGCCGCCGGTCCGGGCCAAAAAAATTCTTCGATTGCACATAGGTGCGTGGGTGTTCGACCAGAGTACAGATCCGACGATAGATGAGTTCAGCTGTAATCGGTTTAGCCAAATATTCTGTGACCCCAGCATCCCTGGCGGCGCATATTCGCGGCAAGTCATTGAAAGCGGAGATCATGACGATGGGAATAAACCGGTCATGTACGCTCTTATTGCCTCTGATTTGCTTGACGAAATTAACGCCATCCAAATTTGGGGACCAGTCAGCGAAAATCAAATCAGGTATAACAAATGATTGCGACTGGGAAATTTCTTCTGAATTTCCCGAGACATTGATGTGCTCGATTCCAAGAGCTTTAATGACAGAGCGCAACAATGTGCGCATGGTTTTATGGCCATCGAGAACCGCAATGTTAATATTCCTAAGATTATAGTTTTTCATCTAAATCTCACAAATTGGCAATTCAGTGTGATTTTCGGTTCGTTATACCTCAAATCGCGAAATTAGGGAATACCCTTGTATATATAGGGATAACCCTTAATTAATTGTGAATAACCAATTTCGACGGAAACACGTAATATCTTCGTTTGATTTATTACTGCGGTTAGAGGTAGATAAAAAAACCAAAATGGGGAGATTAAAATGAAACAGATTTTTATTACCAAATTTTTATGGCTTGCTGGCTTCCTGCTGTTGGCGATCGTTCCGACATCACTCTATGCCGGGCCACCTGAATTACAAACTCCGGCTCCAGTTATATATCTGGCCGATAATCTCGACGAGCAAGATAAATTAGGCTGGTGCATCGATACCGTAGGGCGGGGCTTTGGCGATAGATTGCATGCCCATTCCTGCAAACCATTCGGTGGGGATGTGCAGTTTTTATTTAACAAATCTACAGGACAAATCCGCTCCGCGACCTTTGACGGGAAATGTGCAACGCTATTAGCTGCTCCGGCTGCCGGTGTAAAATTTGGCTTGCTTGACTGTTCTGCTGCATCTTCGGCGCAAAAATTTACCTATGATACTCAGGCTTCGGAATTCCGGCCTGGCAGCTCCAGCGGCCTGTGTCTGGTTGTTGGGAGTTCGAGCCGGTCTGCTGGCCCATTTATGTCACGTAATCTTGAACTCGCTTCCTGCAGTTCAACCGCGGCCAAATTCAAGCAATGGCGCATCAAGGGCGGCGAGAAATAGGCAAAAATTGGTTGATTTAGAGTTGTGATCTAGGTCACTGCGCTAACGGTGGAATTACCCTAAAGCTATAAACTATAGGTGGAACGTTTTAGGGACCAGGACCATGTCCGACGTTGATTTTTCCAATACTCGGCTGCTGATCGCTGATTCTGGTAAGCAGAATAGAACGGAAATCAGGAATATCTTATTTCATGAAGGTTTTCGAGACATCACAGATACCGACGATTACGAATTCGTTCGCGAACAGGTTGGCGAAAACAACGTTGATTTATTGATTGTTGATCATGAGTTTCCCAAAGGCGATGTCTGCGAGCTGATTAGAGAAATCCGCCATGATGAAATTGGCAACAATCCATTTGTTGTCATCATAACCTTGGCATTTGATCCGGAAAAAGAGGACATCATGCGGATCATAGATTCCGGTTCAGATGATGTACTCTTGAAACCAATTTCAGCCGGCTCAGTCCTAAAACGAATCAAGTTTTTTACTATGGAACGCAAAAAATTTGTCGTCACGTCCGACTATATCGGCCCGACGCGGCGTTCTTCGCACCGGCCTGGCACCATGGAAATTCCTGAGATTGATGTCCCCAATCCGATTAAAATTACGGCCGTTGAAGGCCGGGAAATATCCAGTGTCCAAGACGAAATTGAACATCACTCCAATGTCCTCAATGAACAAAAAGTTGAGCGGCAGGCCTTTCAGATAAACTTTCTCGTTGAACGGATCATGCCGCTGTACTTTGACGGCAAGGCGGTGATGGATGTCACCGAAGACCTCGATGAATTAAAGGCCGCGACCGGAAAAATTAACCTCCTGCTTAAAGGCACCAAATATGGCTATATCGGCGAGCTGTGTGAAACACTTATGACCATCGTCGACATGATATGTCTTGATGTTAATGAGCCGGACTCACAGAGCCTCAAACTGCTACCAGAGTTAGCTCAATCAATCGTCTCCGCGCTTCAGGTCAGCGAAGGAGATACTGATATCGCACATGTGATATCGGATTCGGTGCAGCAACGAACTCACTAAGCTTGTTTAATCTACCCCGGCTGTACCGTGTAGAGCACGACCTTGGACTTATCACCAAGTTTCTCAGCCAGGTCTTTGGTCAGGCCAAATTCCATACAGGCCGATTGGCAATGCTTGACGCAGGCGGGCTTCTCACCCTCGGCCACGCGCGGCATGCAAAGATCACAGAGATCAGTTAGGAACGGCATGAAGTCGATCTTGATCTTTTCGCCGGTGTCGTATTCGTGCTCGGTGACGCGGATGCCGTTTTTGCCGACCGGGTAATTGTGCTCCTGCTGACAGGCCACCTCGCAAGAGTGGCAACCGGTGCAAAAGTCATAATCAATGTACATTCCATACTTAGCCATTGGCCGCGGCTCCTTCTTCAAATTTTTCAAGCGTGACCAAGGTGGTCTTATATTGTCCGCCGCCAAAACCGGATTGGCTTTCCTGCGGTCCGGGCACAAGCTGGTTGATCTGATAGTCCCAGACGCCAAACAGATTGGGCTCAGCGCCTTCCTGTTCGGGCATCCACCAGCCATGCAGGGTTTGAATTTCGGTTGGTTTAACCCGCTCGGTGATCATGACCTTGCGTTTCACTTTGCCGAGATCGTTTTTGAGGTAAATCCATTCACCATCATAGACATCGTATTCTTTAGCGGTTTCCGGATGAACTTCGACATAAGGATCAGGCTCTTTTTCCCTGAGCCAAGGAATGCCGCGCAGTTCCGAATGGAAGAAGAGTTGACTGCGGGCGCCGGTGATCATGATCAAGGAATATTTCTCATGCAGTTCCGGTGTTGAGACCGGACTTTGTGGCGGCTCGGTATACATCGGCAGGGGATCGAGATCCCAATCTTCATAAGCCGTGCAATAAACTTCAATTTTGCCGGTGCGGGTATTAAAGCCGGGCTCGCCATCTTGGCGCAGCAGGCCGCGTTCATGGCGGTGGTACGGTTTGGCCGGGCCCTCTTCAGGCATCAGCCAGCCGCCGGCTTCTTCCATTTCCTTAAAGGTTTTACCGGAAGGCGCCAGACGTTCGTTGAAATACTCCTCCGGTGAGCCCCAACGCTGGGTGCCCTCGGGATTAAAGCGTTTGGCAAGCTCGAAGTTAATTTCCCAATCGGTTTTACAGTCACCGACCTGCACGCGCTTTTTGATAATGCTCAACGGCGCCCTGCAGGTGCAGGACGTGGGCGAAGT
>CAZMHI010000017.1:0-74504 GCA_964566055.1 uncultured Rhodospirillaceae bacterium | reverse complement strand
GAGTTTCAGCACGGGTCATAAATCCGTCCTTACCCCAACCCGGCATACCTGCGTCTGTGCCTTCAAAGAGAATCTTATCAAGTGCGGCTAAAGTCTTCAGACGCGTCTTAGCCTGCGTGATGTTCGGTCCCGTAGCGCCTTTACGTAAGGCACCGTGGCAACCCGAACAACGGTCAAAATATATGTGCCGGGCTTTGTCAAAATTTGCTTTCGACAAAGTCGGTACAGGCTGTAGTTTCTTTTGTGCTGATACTGCGCCAGTCATTAATACACTAGCGGTAACCAACGAAATTACGCTTAGTACTATCTTCATGGTCTAACCCCTTTTTGGTATATTCTGAGAATCTTGAGAACTAAAAAACTCAGATTTTTGCTTATAGCCTATAACCACACTATTTGTGTTGACATTGGTTAAGGGCAAGCAACGAGATCTGTGGCAGGGTTATTTTAGTCAAACAAAACTGCATTTTTTCCATTTACGATTTAGGTTTTCTGCTTTGAATGACGGATAGAGATGTTGGTTAAAAAACGTGTATTGACATTGATTTTGAGTGCAGCCGTTCTGTCAGTTTCGCCAAGCAAAGCGGAACAGAAACATACAATCCCTACAGCCCCACCAGAATTTCTGGTCAAGAAAAATCCGGTCTCAGCGAATGAGGTGGATGCTAAATTCATGAAAAAAGTTGCCCGGCTTTACAAACGCAAATGCCGGTCCTGCCACGGCGTCGAGGGTGACGGCAAAGGCTCCAAGGCGGAATTTTTTCAGATTAAGCCAGCCGCCTTCAATACGCCGGGTTACCTTGAAAAAAGGAAAGACGGCCAGCTGTTCTGGATTTTAATGAACGGCAGCAAGGACACCGAAATGGAAGCTAAAGGACCCGGCTCCCGAGACAATTTTAGTGAACGGGAACTTTGGAGTCTCATTATCTATCTCCGGAAAACCTTTACCCGCTAAACAACGCTCTCACCAACCGTCAGGTCACTTGGCCGCTGCAGCTTGCCGGAGTTCTTGTCGCCATTTGGGAATTTGATCTTCCGCGCTCTGAGCATGGACGATCCCTAATTCATGCTGTGCGCCAGCATGGCCTTGGTGGGCGGCTTGGCGGAACCAGGCCTTGGCCTTTTGGCTGTCAACTTCTACACCTTTACCACCTTCATACATGCGGCCCAGACTGAACTGAGCTTCGCTATCGCCGCCTTGTTCTGCCGCAATTTTATAATAGGCCAAAGCTTTGGCGTAGCTATCTTCAACGCCTCTGCCTTTTTCATGCATCATACCCAGCATCGTTTGCGCACCGGCAAATCCCTGTGCAGCCGACTTAAGTAACCAAAAAGCCGCTTGTTTGTAGTCGCGGCGGACTAACCGGCTTTTGTAGAAGCGTTTACCCAGCACCCATTGGGCGCCGGCATGGCCTTGGTTAGCGGCTTTGAGATACCAGGCAAGCGCTAATTTTTTATCTTTCGCCACACCGAATTTATTTTCATAAAAGTAACCGAGATAAAGCTGAGCGCCGGCCTGTCCCTGGTCTGCCGCTTGGCTGCAGGCGTTAAATGCACCTTCAAACTTCGGCTGTTTGATAGCGCCAAGTGCCTCCTGGCAGTCAGCGTTTGCGGGAAAGGCAAGGCAAAGCATCCAAGAAACAACAAACAGCGCTAAAAGACGATGTAAGTTTTTGAAATTTCGTGTGAAGCTAATTTTTCTCTCCTCGCAGCATTCGAACTTGGAACCAGTTCACATGATCTCAGTGTCGTATAGCATGTTGCCAAGTATTTTTAATTGATACCGGTTAATTGATTTGATCGGACAAAAAAATAGGCGGAACCTGCGGTTCCGCCCATCTTTTGGAGAGTAACGTGTCTTAGTAGACGTCGTTCCTCGTATTAAAGACGTTGAACTTACCAGTTGGGGTCACAAGGCGTTTGTCCTTGATCACTTTCACCAGTTTACGTGTCTTATCATCGACCACAACAATCGCGGATTCCTGATTTTTGGCGTTCCAAACAGAGAACCAAATTTCAGTACCTTCTTTGTTGAATTCGCCTTGAACGATCCGGCGCACACCTTCGGTGATACCAGACCACTCGCCAATCGGCAGCACTTTGTATTCTTTGCTCAAATCATTGAGATCGAATACGGCGACCGAGGAAGCGATTTCAGCATCAGGGTTCAGTGGAGTATCGACATAAAGGTTTTTGGATTTCGGATGGGTTTTAATAAACAGCGACCCACCGCCTTGACCTTCAAGCGTTTGTACCACTTTCCAGGCTTGCTTGGGATGACCTTTCGGATCAGTACCGATCAAAGAGATAGTATCGTCACCAAGATGGCTGGTTGCCCAAACCGGACCGAATTTAGGATGAACAAAGTTTGCACCGCGGCCCGGATGAGGCGTTGTCCCTACTTTGATCTTTTTAACCAGTTTACTTTCTTTGGTATCGATAACCACAATAGTGTCTTTAGCGTTGGCTGCCGTTAAGAAATAACGACCGGTCGAATCAACGCCACCGTCATGCAAGAACTGCTCGGTATCAATCGTTGTAACCTTCAGGTTTACCAGATCGGAGTAATCGACCATCAAAACTTTACCGGTTTCTTTAACGTTGACGATAAACTCAGGTTTATAATGAGAGCCGATAATGGCCGCAACACGGGGCTCCGGATGATACTCTTGGGTACCAACCGTCATACCGCGAGTGCCAATGATTTTCAACGGCTCCAGCGTATCACCTTTCATGATGACATATTGCGGCGGCCAGTAATCACCAGCGATGGCATACTTATCTTCCCAGCCTTTCATCTTGGAGGTTTCAACTGAACGCGCTTCCATGCCAACTTTAATTTCAGCAACCCGTTGTGGCGGGTTCATGTAAAGATCAATCAGATCGATTTTAGCATCGCGGCCAATGGTGAAGAGATAACGGCCAGAGGCAGAGATGCGCGAAATGTGCACAGCAAAGCCGGTCTTGATCACTTGCTCAATTTTCTTGGTTTTACCATTGATCAGGGCAATTTCACCGGTGTCACGCAAGGTGACAGAGAATAAGTTATCGATATCGAGCTTATTCATTTTTTTAGTTGGCCGTTTACTCACCGGTACGATAACTTTCCAGCTTGCTTTGACTTCCTTCATGCCAAATTCAGGCGGCTGCGGCGGCTCGTTAAGCAGATATTTTGCCATTAAATTAATGTCGGCTTTGCTCATTTCACCAGAATCACCCCAGTTCGGCATACCGCCGGGAGATCCAAAGGTAATAAAGTCACGGATGGCTTCGAAACCGCGTTCACGAGTAATTTTGGTTGTCAGCGGTTTACCGGTGGCACCTTTCCGCAACACACCGTGACAACCCGCACAGCGTTCGAAATAAATCCGATTGGCTTTGTTAAACTCTGCTTTAGACAGAGTCGGAATACCTTGAATTACGCCTGGCGCATCAAGACCACCCTTATTTAAGGAATCCAAGTTCGGCTGGTATTTTCCAGACGGTGTAGTCTGGTGTTTTTTGGTATCAGCCTTTTCGGCACCGTATGCTGAAGCTATCATCATTGAACTCACGGCGATAGCAGCTATACCGACCGATTTTAATAACGTATTAGACATAACCTGTCCTTTCAAAAACATGGCATATTAGATTTTGCTGTGGGGATACTAGTCATTCTGAACCAGTCAACATTGACTTCAGTTAAGACTCCCGGGCAGATTCTCCGGCAAGATGTTTTTATCTTCGAAGGAAAAAATCTAAATGGCCTTCAAAAAGGTACCCCCAGTGCAGCGACTAAGAATTTTCCTCGCACTTCTCATATTTGTATGCGTGGCGTTTGGCCCGGTGCCGGTGCATGCCGGTCATGATAAGAATTTGACTGATAGTCAAATTATAGCCGGCAATTTTAATCCCGCTCTATTTAATAAAGTCATGCCCCAGGCGACAAATTACGGCAAACCAACCGGCACGCCGCCGTCCAATGCGGCCTATCAAAATGATGTTCTTACCGGCTATGTCTTCTATTCGAAGGCGGTTATTGCTTCCGCAGGTTACACCGGGCGGCCGCTTAATATTTTGATCGGTTTAAATTTGGCCGGTAAAATCACCGGCGCCAAAATTATTGAACATCACGAACCGATATTGGAAATTGGTGTTTCTGATCAGGATTTGCAGAATTTTATCGATCAATTCATTGGCCTGGACATTCGCAAACCGGTAAAAATTGTCCGACACGCAAATCCCGGACCAAATGAATTTGATGCCATCAGCGGCGCCTCCGTTTCCTCTATCGTCCTAAACGACGCTATTTTACGCTCAGCCAGGGCTATTGCCCGCTCCCGCGGTATCTTGGGAGAAATCGGAAAACTGCTTAATTTTGACGCCTATGAAAAGACCACCTGGAATAGACTTGTGGAAGATGGCTCAATTGTCCGGCGGCTCGTTACCATCGGTGAGGCCAGCCGTACGCTGAAGGCGCGAGGCGGCTCATACTTTCCAGCGGGTACACCGGAACCTCCGGCAGCCAAGCCGTTTATTGATTTATATTTCGGCCTGGCCACACCCGTCCAGGTCAGCCGAAATCTGGTTGATGATCAAATGTTTAGAGACATCACCACCAAGCTTGCTGACGGTGATCAACTATTGTTCTTGGCAGCTAAAGGTATCTATTCTTATCGCGGTCGCAACTATCGCAAACTTGGCTTTTTTGACCGGCTGCAGATCGTCCAGCGTGAAAAAAGTTTTCATTTAACCACCAAAAATCATATCCGCATTGATAGGCTAGCAATCAAAGGCGCCCCGGAATTCCGGGAAATGTCATTTTTTATTCTGCCAAAATCGAGTGGTTTTGACCCGGCGGACCATTGGCGCCTGGAGCTGATGTATAGCGGTGAAAATGCCGCTGGCGGCAAAGCCTATGCCACGGTTATGCAGACTTTTAGTCTGCCCAAACAGTATTTCAGAGCTGAGGACGAAAAAGTATCGGCGCGAAACGATCTCTGGCTTGCTGCCTGGGAAAATAGAATTGCCGATATTACAGTACTTATTATTGCCCTCACATTGCTGACGATTTTCTTCTTTTTTCAGGATTGGGGCGCGCGTCATCGCTGGCTTTATAATATTACGCGGGTGGTCTTTCTGGTCGAAACATTGGTTATTCTCGGCTGGTACGCCGATGCTCAATTGTCGGTGGTCAATGTGTTTACTTTCGTGCAGGCGCTGCTGACCACCTTTCACTGGGATTTCTTTTTGCTCGAGCCCCTCATTTTTATTCTCTGGGGTGGCGTTGCTCTTTCTCTATTGTTTTGGGGGCGCGGGGCTTATTGCGGCTGGCTCTGCCCGTTTGGTGCGTTACAGGAATTGCTGGCCAAAGCCGGCCGCTTGTTAAAAATGCCGCAAATCAAAGTGCCATGGGGTATCCATGAAAGATTGTGGCCGCTGAAATACGTTATTTTCGTCGTCATTTTTGCAATCTTTATGGGCGACGAGGATATGGCTTTATATGGCGCCGAAATCGAACCCTTTAAGACAGCCATTATTTTGGGTTTTGACCGCGTCTGGCCTTTTGTGCTGTATGCCCTGGCACTCTTGGCCATCGGCATATTTATCGAACGGTTTTTCTGCCGCTATATTTGTCCGCTTGGCGCCGCCCTCGCGATCCCGGCGCGACTGCGCATGTTCGAGTGGCTGAAGCGGCGCTGGCAATGCGGCATTCAATGTCATATCTGCGCCGATGAATGCCCGGTCCAAGCCATTCACCCGGACGGCAAAATTAATCCGAACGAGTGTATTTACTGCCTCGAGTGCCAGGTAACTTATAACGATGATCAGATTTGCCCGCCTTTGGCTGAGAAGCGCAAACGCAAAGAATCGCGGCTGACTAAAAGCCTGGTTAACCGCATGGAGACAGCCGAGCGAAAAGGGGAGGCAGGATGAACGGGTCAATAAGCCGCCGCCGCGCCATTCAACTCATTGCCGCCAGTGCGGGTTTGCCGCCTGCGATTAGTCTGTGGGATTACCTCTCGCGCTCCAAGTCACCTCGATTTGAGTGGCAGGGCCGGGCACTCGGTACCCAGGCTTCTTTGCAGATACACCATATTGATCAAGACACGGCGGCTGATATTGTTAATTCATCCTTGCAGGAACTTGATCGGCTGGAGCGGATTTTTAGCCTCTATCGGCCTGATTCAGAATTGGTTGCCTTAAATCGCGACGGTTATTTGGCGCGGCCGTCATTTGAACTTCGTGAAGTGCTTGAGGAATCAATCCGGATCAGTGAGCTCAGCAACGGCGCCTTTGATGTGACCATCCAGCCACTTTGGGGCTATCATCAAAAAAATCATGAACATGGTTTGGAGGCAGATAAATCAGCAATCAATACCGCTCTTCAGTTGGTTGATTATCGCAAACTGGAAATTTCAGCTGCCAAAATTCGTTTACCTGTAACGGGCATGGCGGTCACGTTAAACGGTATCGCCCAAGGCTACATCACTGACCGCATTGCCGATCTGATGCATCATTCCGGCCTTGATCAGGTGCTGGTCCAAATGGGTGAAATTCACGGAAGAGCTCCGATGGATCAGCCTTGGCGTATCGGTCTTGAGGGCTTGGACAATCAAATAAACCTGACTACCGGCGCAGTGGCGACCTCCAGCGGTAGCGGCACAAAATTTTCTAACACGGCCAACCATCTGATAATTCCAGCAACTGGTACCTCACCCGGGCATTATAAATCGGTCTCAACAATTGCTGCGCGCGCAATGACGGCGGATGCGGTTTCAACTGCGATATACACGGCGCCAAAGTCACTGACAGCTGAAATCGCCTCCACCAGTGGAATTCTCGGATATGTCCTGGAACATGCTGATGGTCGGAATGAGCGCCGGTCGTTTAGCTCATAATTTATTTCTGCGGTACGAACAAAAAGTCACCGCCGTTGTGACCGGCGCGGCGGACATCTGAGTATTGTGGGATTTGATCGGCGTTGGTGATGACTGGCCGGCGTATCATATTGAAAAGTTTAGACCCTTCCAATACAGCTTCATTTTCATCAAGCGCGTCAATAATTGCCTGGGCAAATGGCGAGTGTTTGCCGCGCCCATCTTCAACCGGCTCAAGACTTCCGGAGGTCATCACCACCCGGGCTTTCTTGCTGGCCATTTTTTCCAGATAAGATGATGGTCTGCGTTCCCGTGCCTTAACCTCGATGCCCCGCATCAGATTGACACCCCTGACCAATCTGCCCGAAAAGCAGCTGTCGGCTAAGACAATTACATGTTTGGCTTTAATGGCGCGCAGATTTGTGGTGATTGAGGCGTTTGAAACCCAGCCGGATTGGCGGTTCTTCTTGGCATTGGCCGGCAGCCAATAGCCTTCATCACCAGCCTTATCGAGCCAGCCGTGACCGGCATAATAAACCAGCAGATTGTCATTATATTCTAGATTCGCGCGCAGATTATCGAGTGCGTTTAAGATGTCGTCACGGTTTGAATTTATCAAGGTGGTGACCTTAAAACCGTATTTGCTTGAGAGAATTCCCGCCACGGCCAGAGCATCTGAGACGGCAGTTTTGAGAGGTTTTAGATTGCGGTATCTATTAATACCGATCACCAAGGCATGATAGTTGCCAAATTTTATATTGGTGGGAATTTTTGACCCGGATTTTTTACCCTGTTGTTTTAGCAGGGCCGCTAATTGTTTTTCTTTGGCTTCGTTTTCAGCTTTTAGTTTTTTCAGCCGCTGCGCTTCCTGGCGTTGCTTCTCAGCAATTTGTTTTTGAATTTCTTTGAGACGCGCCAGTTTATTTGCTTCACTTTCTATTTTTGTCGCCCGGGCAGCATCTTGGCGCTGCCGCTCGGCGATGAGGTCTTGTATTTCCTGAAGGAGTGCAAGTCTGGCTTTTTCAGCCTCAACATCTTTTTTAGACGGGTTCTTGGTGAGCAATTTAGCCGGCTTAGATCCCGGCTTATTTTCTGGCGCAGATTGCTTGTTACTCTTGCCGGCTTGTTTCTGCAGTGCCGCAACTTGACGCTCCAAGCGCACCATTTTGGGATCTTTCCCCGTCTGCAGCGCTTCACCTTCGATCGATCCTTTTGGCGCCAGCTGGATCGATCCCTCACAGATCACACCACCGCGCCTTTGCCCCTCTCCTGCCTGAGCATTAAAATAGCCATCGAATAAATTGTCCCGAAAGGTGCCCTGAAACTTGCCGGTCGCCCGGGCCGTATCATAACTATCCTGCATTCGAATATCGAAATTAGCCCATTCACTAAATTTCTGAGCCGGGCTGATTTTTCCAGATACCGAAGCTCGCACGGTATCAACCTTAAATTTTATTTCAAAACTGCCGCCTTTTACGACAGCAGATTCGAGACTAAAAACCGCCTCACAGACGATATCGGATTTAAGTTTTCTTAAGTAACCGACCCATTCCCCCTCGGTAATCCTATTTGCGGAGCTCGAATTCTTGTCGGTTTTGTCGGCAGCATAGACGGCGGGAATTGGCAGCATCATTGTGCCAATCAATAAAAAAAGAGCTGGGTAATAGCCTGAAACGGCGCATGTTCCAGCCAACCATCTCGGCCCTGGCCAGTAGTTTGTTCAATATTTTCATAGCCCAATTGATCAAGCCGCTTTTTTGCCAAAGCTGCCAGTTCAGGAACAACTTCTACGGAATAGACCTGCTTGGCGACCACGGCTAGAACCGCCGTTTGATAACCGGAGCCGGTACCGATTTCCAGCACCTTGTCGGTTTTACTGATATCCAATAGATCGGTCATAATGGCGACAACAGTGGGCTGGGAAATAGTTTGACCATAACCGATTGGCAGCGGTCGATTGGCATAGGCCAGCGGGACATTCTCGTCGCTGACAAATACATGGCGAGGCACGCTCTCAAGCGCCGATTTTACGTTGTTGGTGAGTGCCGCACGCCCGGTCCAACGCTCAGCTGACTGCACGCTCTCCAGAAGCTCACTCATCAACCGGCGGCTCTTTTTCTCGAAAGATAGGGTCATTTTTCTATATGCATTAAAAATCGATTTACCACGGCGTTCAACTCATCGGTAAGATAGCTTCGCGCCGTCGCAACAATATCATCCGGTACGCCGAAAATTGCTTCGGCGATTCCGCCGGCAATACAAGCGAGCGTGTCACTGTCGCCACCAAGTGAGATCGCATTGCGAACGGCATCCTCGTAATCCGTAGCCTCCAAAGCGCATATGATTGCGGTCGGAGCCGTGCCGGCACAGGAAACATCAAAGGTATGGCCGGGACGGATATCGTCAACCGTAGGGGTGAGATCATAGCCGAAACGATCTACGATCTCTTGTCGAATGGTATCGATCGTAGCTCCCAGCATCGCCATCCGAATTGCCAAGGCGACAGACTGCGCACCGGCTACGGCATCAGGATGATTGTGCGTCACGGCTGCTTGCTGCTCGGCCAGCACAAATAGTTCCGCTTCATCGGCGGCAAAATAGGGTGCCGCGCTCACCCGCATAGCTGAGCCATTGCCCCAGCTATTATAGGCTCCCATATTTGGTGTGCTTGCCCAACGGCGAAACATGGCGCCATAGCCACAATCCGGATAACGCCGCGCATAAAGCCGGAGGTAGGCTGCGTAGTCACCGCCATCCAGCAAACAATCAGCGACGGCAAGCGTACAAACCGTATCGTCGGTAAAATGGCAGTCGTCACCGAAGAACGGAAATTCCTTGGTTTTAATATTGTCGTGCTCGTAGATCGAACCAACAATATCACCGGTAATTGCGCCAATCATAATTCGCCCAATTTCATTGAAATCCGGCAATTAATTACCATCTTATAAGTCATGAGGCTATTTGGTTTTATCTTTCCGGGGATGCTTGGGTGTGCCGTGATTTTGTTCACACTCTTATCCGTTTCAAATTCCTTTGCCCAAGAGTTCAAAATCACCGGTCTCGTGCAAAACTCTCAGCCAAAGTATATTCTATCGAAAAATCGTTCTAGCGGCTTATGTGTGGATATATATCGCCACCTGAAGAGTCGGCTAAAATCTCAAAATATTGTGCTTACCATTGACGACAAGTATACGCCGATCAAACGCATCTTGCGCGAAGTTGAAATTAGTGTCTCAAAGGTATTTTGCGGCGCCGGCCGCAATGAAAGCCGGGAATCTCGATTTATCTATTCGCCGTTACCACTTTACACAGTATCCAAAATTGTCATGACCCATCGGGAGGATAAATGGAACCCAGGCTCTTTCGGTGAAATTGCTGAAAGCAAATCTCCAATTGGTTCACTATTTGGCACCTCGTCTTTAAAATTTCTTTCCAGCCAACCTGGGTTAAATATTTATGACCGTATCCATGATCTGGAAACGGCTTTAAACATGATCGCCAAAAAGCGGATACGCTATTTTTATTATCACGACCTCGCCTTGCTCTATTTAATCCGCAAAAGTCCACTCCCCTTGCGCGCGGTGCCGTCCAAACTTCGTTCGACCCCTCATTGGATGATTTATAATAACAACCTGCCCCATACAGTGCGCCATGTTCTCGATCAGGAAATCACAAAAATGGTGCACGACGGCGCCGTCGAAAAGATCTGGCAGAGATATAAACCGAAAAGTTAATCGTCTAATTTACCGCCCTTTTTTCCAAATCGTCGAGCATGGTCCAGACCCGCTCGATGTGACTGTCTTTGTCATAAGTATTAAACAAAGCCGATTGGGTCCTCATCGGATCACCCGTGTAATACTGCTCATAGAGCCGCTGGCGCCCGGCAAAGCTTGAAAGTGCTGCGTCATAAGCCAGCCGCATCAGTTTGATCCGGCGGGGCGAATCCGCATTAGCTGTCTGGAAGTATTTTTCAACATCTTCTTTAAGCTCGCCGGCCACTTCTGCAAAAGATGGTACAGCAACCAAACCACCCGCACCAAGCGTCGTAATAATCTCACATTGGCGGTTATAGAACTGCCAGAAAAAAGATTGCCAGCACTGCAGCGTCCGCATACCGCCCACCCAGGTGCCAAATTCGGTTTCGTGCGCGTCTGCTTCGGCGGCAACGCGGCAGGTGCGGACAAATTCGGTCATTGAAATCATTTCGGCGAGCTTCACTTGCACCGGCAGGTGCTGATCGATCTTGGTCGCCCGCGCTATCGCAAAAGCGAGGGCCATCATAAATTCTGATTTCGAATGCGCCCGCACCACCGATTGCATCAGCATCGAATGACCAATATAGGCCGCCGGGTTAACTTTGAGATCAAAATCTGGATCGCGGTGTATAAAGACCCGCTCCCACGGCACCAAAACATCGTCGAATATAACCAAACCATCCGACTCGTCATATTGCAGGGACAAGGGATGATCCAGCATTGATGGCGCATTGGTCTGGGCTGCCGGCGGGCGGCAGATAAATCTTAAACCCGGTGTCGACATTGGGATGGCAAAGCCAAAAGAGAAGTCGGTCGTATCGCGGGTTTCATCGGTTGCCCAGGTTACGGCGGCCGGCATCACCAGCAATTCATTGGCCATGGCGCATAGGGTCGCCACCATGCGCGCACCCCGGATGACAATACCAGCATCGGTTTCCTTAACGATCTGGGCGACAATATCCGAAGTTTCCAAGTGAGCCGGTTTGGAGCGGTCGACTTGCGGGTTAACCAAAACATGAGTTGTCACCAGATCATTTTCCCGTACATGCTCATAAAAGTTTTGGATGTTTTCGCTGCCGTCAAAGGCTTCGCGTTTAAAAATATCCTTGGCCGCGGCATAGGAGGCAATAATACAGTTTTTGTAATCCGGGCTTCTTCCCATCATGCCGCAACTGGCATCCATCCAGACTTTGATAGCGTCGTTGCGGGCGACAATATCCTCTCGGGACTTGGGCTGGATATGGGTCATGCCGACTTTGTCACCGGTCGTGGGCGAGGTATAGGTCATGGTATCGATCAATTCAGGATCAGATTGCATCTCCATTAGCTCGGCCATGGTTTGGGCAGCGCCGGCGAAACGCGGATCTTTGGCGACATCTTTGACACGCTCACCTTCGATCGAAATATCACGGTCTGCAGTTAGCGTAGCAAGATATTCTTTGGCATTTTTAATCGGCATTGCAGTTTGTCCTTCCTGAAAATTAGTAGGTAATACAAGAAGTAATGCTACAATGGATGGCAAAATTGACCACGCGTTTTTTTGCTTTCCGCCAAATATAAATCTTTTTGCTAGTCAGCAGGTCTGACTTGGCGAAGTGCTTTGAACCGGTTAACGTTCATGGTTGAATAAAATTGGGGGTATATAATGAGCAGGAAATTGGCCGTCCATATCAGCGCCTTCAATTCCGACAAATACCAGGAGCAAATCGCCAAACTGTTTCCGGAATTGGAAATCACAACCAGTAAAGGCCGTGATCGTCATGAAGGGGCTTTCAGTTGTGATATTTTGATCGGCTTTGGCCTTGGCTTAAGTGATGAAATTTTCCAGCGCAATAAAAATCTTAAATTTGTGCAGGCCCTGGGTACCGGCGTTGACGGCATAGATAATCGGCCGGACTTTGACCGCAGTACCCCGGTGGCATCGATGCGCGGCATTCATGGGCCACAAATGTCTGAGCTCGCTTTTATGGTGATGCTGTCGCTGAGCCGAAATTTTCCTAAAACTCTTGAAAATCAAAAAAATCATCTGTGGGACCGCTGGCCGCCGAAAGTGCTGTATAAAAAAACCGTCGGGCTGTTGGGCGTCGGCATGATCGCTGAGGCTTTGGCCAAACGATGCCAGGCCTTCGAGATGAAGGTCGTCGGCATCTCCGGCACTTTGCGTGAGGTCGACAATATTGATGAAATGCGAAGCCGGGATGATTTAGCGGCAGCGGTAGCCGATCTTGACTATCTAATTGTGCTGGTACCGTTGACGCCGGAGAACCGGAAGGTGGTTAATACCGGACTGTTGGACGCGATGAAATCTTCCGCTTATGTAATTAACATTGCCAGGGGCGGCGTTATTGATGATGACGCAATTATTGCGGCACTTAATTCAGGCAGCATCGCGGGAGCTGCCCTTGATGCCTTTGAGCCTGAACCATTGCCCGCCGATCATCCGTTTTGGGATGTTGAGAACCTCCTCATAACACCGCATATGGCCGGCATGAGTGAGGCCTATGTCGAGCAGGCCATGCCGATTATTGAAACCAATCTCCGGGCCTTTATCGGCGGCAAGCTGGAAGAAATGGTCAATCGGGTGAAGTTATAGGCAGGTGGCGGTATCATGAAACTTCACCTTGGCGGACTGCAAAAAAAGGACGGCTGGACCAATCTAAATATTTTAGAGGGACCACATGTTGATTATGTCGGCAACTGTACCGATCTGTCGCAATTCCCAAGTAATTCAATCGAAGAAATATACGCCTCCCATGTTTTTGAACATTTGGGCCACCGGGATGAATTGCCGCAAGCGCTTGCCGAATGCCACCGGGTACTGGCAGCCGGTGGGCAGCTAAAAATCAGTGTACCGGATTTAAAAGTGCTTACCGCCTTTTTTACGCAAGAGTCGCTTTCGGTCAATCAACGCTATGAGCTGATGATGATGATGTTTGGCGGCCAGCAAGACGAATTTGATTTTCACAAAACCGGGATGTTTGAAGAACTGCTGACCAAATATTTAAATCACGCCGGCTTTGAGCAGATACAAAAAGTTGAGGAATTTGATCTGTTCGAAGATTCAAATTCGATGCGGCTCGGCGGTGTTTTAATCAGTCTGAATTTAGTCGCGACAAAATAACCAGCTTTTATTCTTCAAGTTCGGCCAAAAGAGTGTGCCAGAACTGCTCACCGCCGTAACAGCGCCGATACCAGTCAAAAGCTTCTTGGGTTATGGCCTCTGCGATAGCCGGATTGGCCAATAAGAGTCTAGCTGTCGCGATCATTTCCGGCACATTGGTGAACGGCGCATAATGGACAAAAGGGACAAAGTAATCTTGCAGCTGATCAAAGTCCTGCTGCAGCAGGACAGCCTTAGCAGCGATGGTTTCAAAAATCCGCAAATTCAAAGCGTGGTCGCTGGATGACACCAGGCCATTGTTAAAGACAATTTTGCTGCTGAGGTGAAGATCAAAATATTCTTCAAAACGGATACTGTTCTCCAATGATTGTTCGGTGAACTTCATCGTTAACTCGATGCCCGCATCTTTCATATGGGCACACCACATATCCCGGTAACGCTTGCGCGCACCAATAAAAATGGCGTCGATATCGCGCACGGATTTATCGGACGCTTCATACAAAGCTAAATCAATTGGAATACCCGGATAGACCATCACCGGACAAAATTTACGCGCTTCATCCAGATACGGGTTCTCGTTCATCGCTACAATGAGGTCCGAAATCTCAGCCCAATAGGCGGCGTAATTCTCCAATGGCGGATTGATATCAATCACCAGGGTCGCCAATTTAAATTCAAACTCCTGTTTTAAAACCAGCCAGTCTTCCCGGGCGATCGACTGCATCCCGCCCATAAAATTACCTTCAAACAAAACAATATCAGGGCGCTGGCGCGCAATGTGATCTCGTAGCTCCGCAATGCCGGCAGCCAGTGTTTCATCGCTGCGGGGTTCCGCCAATTGATGGCCTTCGGTATGAAAATTATCCGAATGATGAAAATCGAATTTACCCAAAACCTCCGCACCCGTGCCAACCAGATAAAATGAAATTTCGTATTCATCCCAGTCAGGACTGCATTTAATGTATTTCGGTGTAACCAATAAAACAGATTGATCAAGCTCCACTGGTTTCGCTTGAAAACTTTTCGACAAGGTTGGCTCAGGCGTTTTCTGCTCCCGCCAATCTTTATGAGCGTCGGTATACTTCTGCAGCAACTCTGCTTCGCTATTTAGCTGTTTGCCGTCACATCCCAGTAAAATTTTTAAATCATCTATGGGTTCAGATAAGGCGTCGTAATAGGCGATCACGGCTTTGACATCGATATCGAAACCTTGAAATTCGCCGAACCGGCTTGAGCGCCCAAAGACATAGGGAAACTGATTAATCGCCTTGCCGAATATAAACCTGGCTTTTTCCAACTCACCGGAGTTGGCAAAAGCTGCACCAAGATAATAATAGGCCGCAACATTCCATGGATTTATTTCAAGCGCTTCCAAAAACGGCTCGACGGCAGAGCTATATTCCTGGTCGTCAATATGTTGAAGCCCTTTTGCCAATTCGGCATGACTGTCCAAAATTGCAGTATCGCGATCTTTCAGCAGCAGAGTCTTATTCTGTAAGACACTTTGCACGGCACGCCCGGGGTCAAATTCAAGCATTGGATAGACGCCGAAATTAGCGCCACCATTTTCAGCCGTATCAAAAATTTCCGGCAGTCTTTGCTTTGCAAGCTCTATCGTTTCGAGCGCGTTGGCACCATCCCCCAAATCAATAAAAGCCCGGGCTAAAAAATAATAGGCATCCGGATTACCTTTCTGCCATTTTAAAGATCGTTGAATATCAATAATTGCCGTTTCAGGGCTGCCGGCAACCAGCGCCGCATAGCCCGTCGCAATCAAGTCTTGGCTGGTCCGCGCTTGGGTTTGACTTAGAGCATCCTGATTCATTTTCAGATGTTAACAGGTGGAGGCTTTGTTGATCTAGTCACTCTTCTTAGCTGAGCTTCACGGTGGGCAACGTAAGACGTCGCCGAGATAATCATAAAGCCACCCAGCCAGGTGAAAATATCCGGCACCTCGGCGAAAAACAAAAAGCCGAACAAAGCTCCCCAGATAAGGCGGGTGAAATTGACCGGCTCCAAGGCGCTGACATCGGCGAGACGCAGGGACCGCATCAAGGCGTAATGAGCAATGCCTAACAATGCACCAATTAATATGAGCCAGGGATAGTGCTCAAGCGACGGCCATTGCCAGACGGGCAGCGCGGCTACCAGAGATATCGGTATCATGAAAAAAGTCAGATACAGCACGCAGGTGGTCGAGCTATCGGTGGCAATTAATGATTTGGCGAACAAACGCTGACCTGCACTGGCAACGACGGTTATCATCACCAGCCCGACACCGAGGCCGACGTCTTCAAAGCCGGGCCGGATAACCACTAAGGCGCCCGCAGCGCCGAGGGCCAGCGCAAACCAGCGCCGGGGGCCCATATGTTCTTTCAGAAAAATCACTGCGCCAATACTGACACAAAGCGGCGCCAGCAAATTGAGCGCCGAGGCATCGGCTAAGGTCAAAAGGGTCAAGGCCATAAACCAGGCAAGAATAGCTGTACCGTTTATACAGCCCCGGTAAAAATGATGCAGGACACGATTGGACCTGAAGACACCAAAGCCAAGTTTAAACACCACCGGCAGGAAAAACAGAAAGCCGAAAAAAGTGCCGAAAAAGGTGATTTCAAGCGGGTGAATATGCGCCGCCATCTGGCGGACGAAAACCCACATGATGGCTAAAATGCCGGAAGAGGCCGCCGCCCAGAGAACCGCCGCAAATCCTTGGCTAGTAAGAAGCTGGAGGGGCAATACTTTACGAGCCGCTACGGAGCATTTGCAGGTGAGTTTTCCGGCTTGAGCGCCTCATCGCCTTTAGCCAGCGCTGCCTTGCGGTCATTGGGAAACGGCTCTCTGGTATCGCCCGGTGGATGATCTTCCGGCAGGTACAAAGCAACCTTATTGGTTTTCGGCCATTTCTTTTTGACATCAATGTCACGCTCGTTCACGCCGCGAGCCTTGATGATCTTACCATCAAGACTTTCAATATCGAGCCACCATTTCTGACCCTTAACTCGCGTGCCGTTGCCCATGACATCATCAAGCCAGACCGCAATTGGGATCATGATCGGCTTCAGCCACATCGCATTAATACCGAGCCAGCTCGCCACTCTTTGCATCAGCGGCCCGTCCTTGGTGACAACTTTATTGAGCGGACAGGTTTTCATGCAGCGCCCGCAGGCAGACCCCTTCGGATTGGTGATGCGGTATTTAGCGCAATTTTCAACATCCGGTTTCCAAATTTCGTAGCCATTATACAGAATTTTCGGGCCAAATGGGCTGGCGTTACACGGACATTCGCGCGCGCATTTGAAACAATTGTCACAGAATTTCTGCAAGCCGAAATCAATTGGTTTATCGCATTCCATCGGTAGATCGGTGGTGACGACCACGGTCTTGGAACGCGGCCCGATGAAGGGATTGAGCACCAATTCGCCAATGCGGCTGAGCTCACCCAAACCCGCCAGCAGCATCAAAGGGATTTGCTGCACCTGGCCGCTTGGCGCCGAATGGCAGCGCGCATCGAAACCAAGTTTCCGGATATAGCCGGCGATCACGCTGCCGACCTCTGCACCCCGCAAATAAGCCCGGTAGCTTTGGGTGCCGCTGATCCAATCATCGCCACTGGCCCCTTCCATGGTTTCAAAGCCCTGATCGATCAGGCAGACGAGAGCGTATTTATGCTTAGCTTCAACCGGATCACCCTTGCCGTCATGGGTGTACCAGGCGTAATCGGGAACTTCGCAAATGCCGACGATATCCATGTCGAGAAAATAGGCGAGCGACTTGATGTGCTTGGCCATCAGTTCGGGATCATCCGTAAAAGGAGCTTCCTCTTCGGCGACCGGCCCTTCATGCAGCGGGATCATCGCCGACATGACTTCTCCTATCGCTTCCGATAACGGATTTTTATTGATAAAGCGGGCGCGCTCTTCTTTGACTTTGTCACCGAGGTCGCCGAATATTGGCCGGGTGAAAAAAGCCGCTCTGAGCGGCACACGTTTAACTTTATCGCTATCAATCCGGGTTGTCGGTTTATCAACCCGCTTGACCTGCTCCATGGGATATTTGCCTAAATGGGGCGGGCGGAATTTGAATTTGAAAAGGCTCATAAAATATTGGGGTCCCTGGCTGGAAATTATTTACTTCAATGATCAGAGGCTATCACAAGAGATTACCCCTCGCCAAACATCGATTGGGGTACGAACAATCTTTGTAATAAGTCGACCCGGGTCGACTTATTACAATGTTAACTATTTGAAACCGGACATAAGGAAAGGCCCGTGATTGAAGCGGGCCTTTTTGGGGGGGAGGTACTTAGGAGGAGTAACTTGGCTATTATAGTCTCATAAATCGCTTTGAATTGATGTGATCTAGGTCACATTTCCCCTAAAAACCGCCCTTTTTCTCTCTATCCTATTGGAATCCCAGTAATATTAATTCTACAATTTTATCATTTTTCCGGGATTCATAATGTTTTGCGGGTCAAGTGACACCTTTATTGCCCGCATTAGGTCAAGCGCCTCGCCATGTTCAGCCTCCAGATACTTCATTTTCCCCTGGCCAATGCCGTGCTCGCCGGTGCAGGTGCCGTCCATGGCAATGGCGCGCTCGACTAATTTGCGGTTGATCTCATTGCAAATCCGCAAATCTTCCTCGCGGCTGTCGGGGTGAACCAGCAGGGCGACGTGAAAGTTGCCATCACCGACATGGCCGACGATGGGCGCGATAACCCCCGCCTCATCGATATCCTGCTTGGTCGCCATAATACATTCCACCAGCCTGGAAATCGGCACGCAGACATCGGTCGCCATGACGCCGCAGCCGGGCTTGATGGCCTGGCAGGCATAAGCCGCATCATGGCGGGCTTGCCACATTTTATCGCGTTCTTCGGCATTACTGGTCCAGCTGAAATCGCCGCCGCCGAACTCACCGCAAATTTCCGCCATGCGTTCAGCCTGTTCTTTGACCCCGGCATCGGAACCGTGAAATTCAAGGAACAACGTCGGTCTAACCGGAAAATCAGTTTTTGAATATTTATTGATGGCGTCAAGCTGGGCTTCATCCAACAGCTCGATCCGGGCCATTGGCACACCCCACTGAATGGTCGCAATAACGGCATCGACAGCGCCTTTGAGGCTCTCGAAATTCACCACGGCGGAAGAAATCGCTTCCGGAATACCATAGAGCTTTAGCGTTATTTTGGTGATCACGCCAAGGGTGCCTTCGGAGCCGACATAAAGCCGGGTGAGATCATAACCGGCGGAAGATTTCCGGGCCCGCCGCGCCGTCCGGATCACCTTGCCTTCGGGGGTGACAACCTCAAGACTAAGCACATTTTCCTTCATGGTGCCGTAGCGTACCGCATTAGTGCCGGATGCCCGGGTCGAGGTCATGCCGCCGATTGAGGCATCTGCCCCGGGATCAATGGGAAAAAACAAACCGGTGTCCCGGAGATGCTCATTCAGCTGCTTGCGGGTAACACCGGGCTCAACCGTGACATCCATATCCTCAGGATTAACTTCAAGCACATTGTTCATTTCGGAGACATCAATACAAATACCACCATGGAGCGCCGCCAAGTGCCCCTCCACCGATGTGCCGGTGCCAAAAGGAATGATCGGTACACCTCGTTGGGCACAGGCCTTAACGACTTTGACGACATCATCGGTGGAGCGCGCCATCACCACGGCATCGGCCGGCATCAAATCATGAAAGGAGAAATCGCGGGCATGGTGCTCCCTGACCGCCATCGACGTCGAGATCTGATCGCCGAAGGCCGCTTGCAACTCTTCAATAAGTTCTTGGATGATAGTTTCGTCGGGCCGTGTCATCGCGCCTGAACCGTCTGCCGGCATCGGGGGTCTCCTCGCTAATAATAATGGGGCGCCATAATGCTGAATATTACACCTTCCTGCAATCTTGTAATAGCGCAAGTGTGATTCGTACGTGATCAAGCTCAGGCTTATTCTTAAGGGAAGAGGAAGGAGGTATCCAATGCCGACAGCTAGCAAGAAAATCATCCTGCCGAGCCCCCTCCAGCTGGGTATGATTTGCGGTTTGTTACTGGCCGTGCTGTGGATCGTCGTCGATACCAGAGCCGAGGCCAGCGGTGAGATTAATACCACCGCCAACAATGTGGCGATTGAGGGCTATGACAGCGTTGCTTATTTCACCAAACGGAAAGCGGTGCCGGGCAGGCCGGAGTTTAGCCATCACTGGAAAAACGCCGTTTGGCAATTCGCGAGCGCAGAACACCGGGACATGTTTGCCAATAACCCGGAGAAATTTGCCCCGCAATATGGCGGCTACTGAGCTTGGGGCATCGCCCACGGGTATGCCGATGGCATCAACCCGGAGGCCTTTGTCATCGTGAATGACAAGCTCTATCTCAATTTGACCCACGGCATTAATAATGCCTGGATCAATATTGGCCAGCGCGGCATCACCTCGGGCGACCGCTACTGGCCGGATATCGTCAAAAAACTGACGCCCAAGGATAAAGACGGCAAACGCCCCTACTGGAACGATTAAGCAGTTAGGATTTGGGCCGGGTTTCCCGGATGGCGATATAGACCCCGCTGGCGATAACGATAAGGATGCCGGTAATCGAAACAGCATCCGGGAAATCGCCAAAAAACAAATAGCCAAACAGCGTGGCGCCGACAATTTGGCTAAAGCCGATGGGTGCGATAATCGAGGCCTCGCCATAGATAAAGGCGCTGAAAAGACAGGTCTGGCCCATGGCGGCAAAGGCGACAAAGCCGATAATCAAATGTATATCTTCGGGCCTTGGCGGCACCCAAACGGAAAAAATAAGCGGCGTCAGCAGGATTGCGCCAATCACCGATGAATAAGTCAAATTGGCGATCGGCGGCGCTTCATGAGCCAGCATCCGGTTAAACACATAAAATAAGCCAATCGAAAACCCGGCACCAAAGGCGATCATATAACCCAGCCGGTCACCGCTGAACTCGGGCCGCAAGACAATCAAGACGCCGATAAAACCAACGATAACTGCAAGCCAGCGGCGCAGGCCGACTTTTTCTCCAAGCATGAAAGGGGAGGCTGCCGTGGTCACCAAGGGAGCGGTAAAAGAGATCGCTGTCGCTTCCGCCAAGGGCGCCAGGGAAATTGCCCAATAAAACATACCGATGCCGGTAATCACCGAGATCGCCCTTAATATCTGTAATAATAATTTCGGCGGCACCAGGATGCCGGGACCATATTTGACCGTCACAACGGGCACATAGAACAGGCTGGTAAACACCATTTGCGTCCACATGATGACAATCGCCGAGTAGTAGCCATCAGTCATTTTGGCAATGGCGTCTTTGAGCGGAAATAAAAACACCGCCAGCACCATCAGAAATATGCCGAGCAGTTGTTTTTGGTTAGTGACGGTCGTCATGAGTGTCCTTCAACGGCAGACGGTTTGATAATTAACTGATTTTTAAAGGAATTCACCGAATATGAAAGCACCAGAGAACATTAATTTAAAAAGAGCAAAAAAATGGCATTTGTATATATCTCCATCACCATGTTTAGCGGTCTGGCAGCGATCGCCTATGTGCTGGATGATCCCGAAATAAAATCAACAAAAACGAAGAAAATCTGAGAAAATAAACTCTCGGTGACTTGCGTTTTCAGAGCCACAAACTACATCAATCGTGGTCCCCTTAGGATGCCTATTGCAGGGTCTTAAATCAGTGGGGCCATGAACCGGAATTCGGCCAATGATGGCGAATTTCTTATTTTTCATATCGCTTCTAAGGAGGATATGCGATGCGTAGTTATGATTTTTCCCCCCTATTCCGTCACTCAGTAGGTTTTGACCGCATGCAGCGTTTAATGGATAGCGCGCTTGATCAGTCTCAAACCTCGGCAAATTCTTACCCGCCCTATAACATTGAGGCGGTCGGCGAAGATGCCTACCGGATTTCCATGGCTGTGGCCGGCTTTAGCGAAGCCGACCTCGACATTATCGCCAAGGACAATGCCCTCTCCGTCAAAGGTGAGATTAAAGGCAAAGATGATGCCTCTTACCTTCACCACGGCATTGCCGGACGCGCTTTTGAGCGCCGCTTTGACTTAGCCGATTATGTCAAAGTCAGCGATGCTCATCTCGAAAACGGATTGTTGCACATTGATCTGGTGCGTGAAGTACCGGAAGCACACAAACCGCGGAAAGTTGAGATCAAGCAGGGCACCGCGCCCTCGCTGGCCGAAAAAGCCAAAAAGCTCATCGGTGGCGACACCAAAGAAGCCGCTTAAAGCTAAAAACTTCTCCTAAGTTTTGCGGGGACATGAACTCGTTACGTGTCCCCGTTTCCTTTCTGGGGACATCTTATTGGCACCTCCTACCAACCTTTCGATCGGTCGCCTAAGGTGTCCCCTGTTACTGCTTTGAATCAATTTAGAAATGGCCAATAAGAGATGGTAAAAATTTTTGTTGCATTTATTGGCAATACCGGAGAAAACTTTCCAGGTGCAGGAAAATCTTCAAAGCCGCTTACTGTCTATGTTGTTTGGCCACTCAGGGCTATTGATCCATGGAGATACTCTAGTTTTAGATCGATGGTTGTGGCTCAAAAAACGCCTTCCGAACACCAACAGTGATGATCTTCTTCTTGATTGTGGGTGTGGTTCTGGAGCGATTTCGGTCGCGGCCGCAAAAAGGGGCTATCAAGTCACCGGTATTAACAATGACGACACTCAGCTGGAACACTCCACGCATCGGGCGAAACAGTATGCTCAAGGACGGGCGAAATTCGAAAAGTGTGATTTACGGGAATTGTCGGACAAGACAGATCTTCATAATCAGTTTGACGTAGTGATATGTTTTGAAGCAATCGAACACATTCTTGACGACAGAAAGTTATTCCGAGCACTTGTACAGTGCCTCAAACCTGGGGGGCGACTTTTACTAACTACACCGTACTTTCATTACAAAGCAATGAGTCCGGAAGACGATGGACCCATCTCAAAAGTCGAACACGGGGGTCATGTTAGGCGGGGCTATACGCCCATCATGCTTCGCGAGTTATGCAGGGATGCCGCTGTCGAGCTTGAAAACATCTCTTATTGTAGTGGTATTCTATCGCAGAAATTGACAATTTTGTTGCGGGCGATCGCGAAACTCAACTACGGTTTCGGATGGCTGGTGACCTTTCCTCTGCGCCTTTTCCCGCCAATATTTGATACTTTATTTACCTTGATTTTGAGATGGCCAAACTATTCCATATGCCTTGAAGCTTACAAACCACGTTGGATCGACAAACCGCAATAGGATGGCCGGAAGGTAGTTTGTATATTGAGCGGAATTTCTCTGACGGTGCCGGATAAATCGAGCTGTCAAGAAGAGTACTAGGCGTAAAAACTAGGACTAAGATCACAAAAATTTCGAGCGTTGGGAGAAATTTGGGACTGTTTCTTTCCAATATGAATAATCTAAGCGAGAGTGAATTAGGTTTCCTTGGACAGTATTTAATGTTTCTCCCGATTCAATATCAAAATCTCCAGCAAAATGGATTAGTCCAATAGGCAGGTGTGGTTCAAAAGGCTCTACCAACATCCCACTTTCCTCATCTACCCACAATGAGGACGCCTCAACCAGCCAATTGCAGTACGCCGGTAATATAGTTGCACTCTCAAAATTGCGATAAACTTCATAGTTAATCGCGGTTTGCTCCATTAATGGATGGCGTGATTTATTTAATGCCCTCTGGAGGCTTAATTTCCATGCCTCCCAAAAAAAAGAGTCCTCTGGCATGGCGAAAGCACCACTATTAAGTATTGGCATCTTTCCAAATTGATCCGCAATGCGCCAACCAAATCCTAATCGATAATGCTTGTGATTGTGAGTCCAGCCCAACAATTTAGTGCGTTTGTACGTTTGTTTGTAGGCCCTATCAAATTGCGCCGTAATAGCAAATTTTCCTCGTTTCGCCGCCCGAGCATAAATACTGAGAACATCAGCATTTTGAACCCACATATCAGCATCTAACCAAATATAAGTTTCATAACCAGGAAAATGGTCGGGTATAAAAGGTTTACAGACTCTTAGGCGATGATGATTTGGAGATTGGTCGCGCTCAGGAAAGTCCATACACCAATCAAGATCAAATATTTTTTTGCAATACGGATCAATTTGCTGCCTTTGTTCTGAGGTTAATCCAACGTCATACAGGCAGAAATCGAAGGCAAAATTTGACGCATTGTCGTGAATAGAATTTACTAAATCCATTAGTAAATGAAAGAAACGGGAATCTGAGCCAGAAACGATAGCAATGGAATTATTCATTGGGTAGCAACCCTACCTATAATACTAATTTAAACATACCAGCCAAATTTTTACCCTTTGAAGACCCGCCAATTAAAGGTTTTTTTTACTATCATGAATAACAACCAGCCACAATTAAGAGCATGTCAAATCAGAAATGAGCTGTAAAATACCCGCATTTGGCTATAACTATAGCCGGTTAACACAATACATGCATTTTATCATTCAGCTAGTGTTTCAATCTCCGGCGATTACGAGGCCAGTCCTTTAGCTGCAGCTCCAATCTATTTAACTCAGCCTGCATGCGTACCGATAAGTCAATTTTCTTGAAAAGTATTGCCGGAGTTAATCATTTGTATTCTCATTTGATAGAAGCCGCTAAGAACTCAGTCGTTTAATTTACTCTCTAAATGGTATAATTCCCCTAATGACTCCTGATGCAGTTTTGGTTTAGCATCACCCTATGATCCGTATTCTTTTCATCACGGCGATATTTGCTCTCTCGGCATCCGCTGCCGGAGCCCAGGAGAAGGCGCCGGATTTGAGCGCCTTTAGCCCGGAGACCCGGAAAGAATACGAAGCCACCCAGAAGTTTATCGATCAGACCCAGAGCAAGATAACGCTCGTGCGCACCCAGACCGAGGCGCGGGCCAAGGAGATCGAAGCGCTGGCCAACCGGGTTGGCGAAATCATCACCAAGATGTCGGGCCAGGGCGAAGACAATACGGCCCTGCTGTCAGAGATCGCCGTCCTCAATGAATTGCTGGCGCTTGAGCGGCAGACCACCGCTGATTTACGGAAAGACAATACTGAGCTTTTGACGTCGGTGGAGACCCATAAAAAGGCCAGCGCTGAAGCAAAAATAAAACACGATCAGGCACTGAAACTGAAACAGGCCGAGCTTGCCGAGGCGCAAAAACGCATGAATGCCGCGCTGGCAACCGCCACGTCCAGGGAGAAAACCAACAATGTTCTGGTCTCAAACGTAGAAGCACTGACAGCGGAAACCGCACGCCTTAAGAAACAGGTGAAAATTTTAAAAGAAAACCGCTATCGTCCGAAGCGGCGGGTCGGCACACCTAAATAAACTTATTTCTTCGGCTCAGATTCTGAAATTACACGCTTGTATTTTATCATTTGCTCGAGCGTCTCGATCCGTTCTTCAACGGAGTTTTCAATCGTCAAAAATACTTCCCGCTCGCCACTTTTAAAGTTGCGTTTCTCGGTAAACATGGTTTTGTCAAATTGCATTTTGGACGCCATCGCCGGGCACACCCTTCTTAGCTTTTTATTGAACTTGGATGATAGCCGCGAAAGCGCTGCCTTGGGAAGTCAAAAATGCGTGGGCCAAAGTTTAGTTTGCTGCCTTCGGTGTAATCGACTGCTGGGCTTCGTTATCAGCTGTGAGATCGGGCGCCGCCACGGCCACTGTTCCAGACAACAAAGGCACACCCTTGGCTTTCAGCGCCTTCAAAAATGCCGTGTTCAAGGCATAGCGGGTCTGGAAATAATGATTGGTCGGCACCCAGAATCTGAGACCAATGATGACGCCGCCGAGGGTGAAATCATGCACGCCGATTTGCGGGGGTTGAGCTGTGTCCACCGCAGCATCGCCATCGAGCACGCTTTGCAAAAGCCCAATCACCTGATCAACATCCTGGGTATCGGCAATGGCAATGCGGCTTTCAACAATTCGTTTGTCATCAGAATTCACCACCACCTGGCCGACGATCTCTTTGTTGGGGATGGTGATCTTCTCACCATCTTCGCCGGTTAAAACCGTTGCTGCCAATTTCACGTCGGCGACGACGCCGCTGACTTTACCGATCGTGATGGTATCGCCGACGGCGTAGGTGCGGCCTAACAAAATAGCAAAGCCAGCGCCAAAATTAGACAACGGACCCTGGATGGCGAGCGTCGCACCGAAAGCCGATGCGCCCGCCAAAGCGATCAGCGGCGCGATACTGATACCAAAATTGCCGAGGGTGATAACGATCAGCATGGCCACCACAACCAGCTTGACAATATTACCGATGAGCCGGGCCAGGGCCGGATCGACATCCTTGCCCGTAGTAATATCGACAACTTTCCGGCCTGCCCAGCCGGCAGCCTTGAGGCCGATAAAGAGAAAGACCAGGGCGCCCAAAATCTGGAAGCCATAGGCGACGCTAAATTCTACCAGGGTCTCAATGAGGCTCTGCAGGGCTTCAATATTTTTCTCGATATCTTTTTCCATTTTAGTCTCTCTGATTATCTAATGTAATTGTGATGGTTCGCTGGTCACCACTGCGGCGGCATCGCCAATCGCCAGCTTTAAATCCCAGCCGGCTTTATTAGACGCCTGCTGGAGAATATGGCAAACCGCGTGCAACATTTCATCGTTTAAATTCAAATTAATGCTTTTACCGCCCAAAGTATGAAACGACAGCCGGGTGGTCCCCTGTTCGGTTTTGCCGAGATCGGCTTTGACCGCCAAGAGCGGCTGCTCGGTTTCAGGGGCTGCCTTGACCGGCTGTTCATGTTTTTGGCTGAAATCACCCGCCTGTACCGCTTCCTGGTGCTGCATGGAAAGCATTGCTTTTTTCACCTGGGACCGGTCCTGTTGCTGTACCTCTGGCTCAGCGGCAAAGCTCTGCACGGCGACACCCCAGATTTGTCTGACCAGCCGGCGGGTCAGCCAAACTCGGTATTCGGTTTTTTCCATCGTATTGACGCGAAACAATATGCGGTCTTCCGCCGGATTGTACTCAGCTGTCATTTGGTGCAGGGCGTCAGCCATTAATCCATCCCCATTAATCCATCCAATGCGCCATCGGCAAACCCGCCACCGGCGAGGTGAAATAGGGAATACGCGTGCCGCGGAGACTGCCGATATAAGCGGTTTTAAGATCAGGCCCGCCAAAGGTCACACTGGCAAACCACGGTGCGATGGTGCCACCCGCCGCCAGCATCAGCTCCGGCGTCGCTTCATCATTTTGAAAAGCTGTTTCGAGCGCTTCAGAGGCCGCTTCATTGTCATCGTCCAAAATAACCGTGTAATCGCCTTCGGGTGTGATGGCAAAAATCTGATCAGACATCACCAGCGTGCCCCAAAGATTGCCATAGGCATCAAAGGTAATGCCATCTGGGAAACAGTTCTTGCCCGGCTTGCCGAGCTGGCTCGGGCCAAAGACTTCACGGTCTGAAAGTGAGCCGTCTTCCGCAACTTTCATCCTGGACACACATTGGCCGGTGGTCTCAACAATATATAGGTACTCCTCTTTGGCATCGAGGCGCACTTCATTGGTAAAGCCGAAACCATCGGCGACCACCCGGAGCCCGTTTTCATCCGCCAGTGCGACATAGCCATCGGCAATGTTCGGACTCATCGCCGACATCCAGTTTTTGATCCGGGTCGAGACAGTCAGCCACAAACGGTCCTTGGAATCCCGCAGCACAAAATTGACCTTACCTATCGGCTGGCCGTCAATGCTGTCATAGAGCGTCGTGGTTTCACCGTCCGGCGCCATTATTTCCAAAACGTCGGTACCAAAATTGGAGATAAATATTCTGCCATCCCGGCCAAAAGCCATACCGTTCGGCAAAGTGCCTTCGGTGAAGCGCGTGGCATCATCGCTGGCTTCTTCAAACTGATCTTTGAGATCGCCAAAGGTCTGGGTGATGATTTCCTGAGAGCCATCCGGCTTGATATGGACCACGCCGCCTCGGGCATCCGCCGCCCAGAGCGAGCCGTCGCGGGTAGCCAGAATACATTCCGGGCGCTGCAAATCCTCGCCGATATAAGAAAGATCGCTGGCCTCAACTCTAAAGTTCAGAATTGGATTATCTGTCATAATTATTCAGTTTTTTTTCAGCTTCAAACATGCTTTGTATTGATCTAGTTTTATGACCACAAATTTGCGGGGGAATCCGATATGAGTCAATTCGCGTTATTCGTTACCTTAACTTTAGAGCCAGGCTGCAAGGACGACTTTATGCCCCTGATCAAAGAAAATGCCGCCTCATCACTGGCGGATGAAGCTGGCTGCCAGCGCTTCGATGTCTTGCTGCCCCGCAAAGATGACAACGAAAACACGGTATATCTCTATGAATGTTATGACGACAAAGACGCCTTCGTGGCTCATCAAGAGTCACCGCATTACACTCAATTTAATAAAACCGGCGGCGGCATGATCGCCGAATCGGATGTCGTCATGATGAGCGGGCAGTAAGCAGGAGACTATCATGCAGACATGTTACGATCTGGTTTGGCTTTCCGCCCAGCGCGCACCGGGTGATCTGGCGATGGTCGATGATCAAAGTGAGCGCGCCTTAACCTATCAGCAATTGATCGAAGAAGTCGATATCGTTGCCGCCGGTTTGCAGGCGCGCGGCGTCAAACAGGGTATGCGCATCGCGACCGTGCTGCCCAGCCTGTTTGATCATGCGATTGCTCTTCTAGCCCTGCAGCGTCTGGCCGCCATTCCGGCGCTGATGAATTTCCGCCTGCAGCCCGACGAAATTGCCGAGCTGATAAAAATCGGTGAGATCGAAGGAGCTATCATTCTCCCGGATGTGGCTTTGGCCGAAACCATTGCCGCAGCGCTGCCCTCGACAGATTGCCTGCTCAGCGTCAGCAGTGCCACCGGTCTCGCTGGTAGTTTCGCCGATTGCCGGGATGATGCTGCGGGCCTCCCGCCCATCCCAAAGCCCGAACGGGAAGACATCACTTTTATTTTTTATACCTCCGGCACCACCGGCTTGCCGAAAGGCGTTGAGCTCTCTCATCGGACAACCGAGCACCGTATCCTGTGGCTCGCCACTCAAGCCGGCGTTCGCCACGGCAATCACAATAAAGCGCTGGGCTTTATGCCCTTAAGCCATGCCATCGGGTTTTATGGAGTGTTTTTGGCGGCCCTCGGCTATGGCGGCACGTATTATGTGCAGTCGGCTTTTAATCCGGTTGAAGCGGTCGACATGATCGAAAATCATGAGATCACCTATATGTTTGCCGTGCCGCAATTGTATTTCGCCATGACCCAGGCCCCCAATTACAGCCCGGAAAAAATGAAAAGCCTGCAAACCGTGCTCTATGGTGGTGCTGAAATCATGCCGGATACTTTAGTTCAGATGGATAAGGAATGGCCGGCGCATATTTTTCATATTTACGGCACCACTGAAATAATGTGTCCGTTTTCAAATCCTGATCCAGTCGGTGAACATACGAGATTGCGCCCGGCCTTTTATGTCAACCTCAGAGTAAAAAAACTTGGTGGCGGCGTCGATGACATTGCCGAACCCGGCGAAGAGGGTGAATTAATCGTTGATGCCTCAAGTGATCTGGTATTTTCTGGTTATCTCAACCGGCCCGAGGCGACGGCAGAGGCAATTATCGATGGCTGGTACCATACCGGGGATGTCTGCCTGGTCCGGGATGATGGTGATTATAATTTGATCGGGCGCACCGGTGATATGGTGCGTTCAGGTGGTGAAAACATCCACCCTTCCGAAATTGAACCGCATCTGATGGCACATCCAAATGTTACCGATACCGCCATTATTGGCATCAAAGACCCGGCCTGGGGCGAAATGGTGGTGGCTTGTGTGGTGGCAGCGGATACCGAGGCGGCGGCGTTGGATGCCCATCTGCGGGAAACATCGCTCACCGGCTACAAACGGCCGAAAGCCTATCTTTTTATGGACGTGCTGCCGCGCAATGCCGCCAACAAAGTCTTGCGCCGGGAATTACGCGCCTTGGCCGAGGATGCCAAACAAGGTGGCAGTGATTTAACTTTTGAGGAAGTTTAAGCTTCGCCTTTAAGCGCCCGGATCATGGCTGCGAGCTTAAACAGATGATGATCGACCAGACCGAGCTCTTCGAGATGGCTGACCGTGTTAAAAAGATAGTCCTCACCTTTGCCGAGGGGACCTTCGGCATAAGCCAAAGTTTTTGCCACCTCCTCAACTGACAATTTGCCAATATAGTTTTCGTGAGCATGGTTCATGGTAAAAGCAATGGCGCGGACGATTTCTTTGTCTGCTCCGATGCCAAGATGAAGCTTAACGAATTTCGGTATGTAAGACCCGCCGACCATTTCCCGGTTCCAAATGACTTTTAACTCCTGCTCGCGGGTTTCGGCGGCAACCCGAAAAGCAATGCCTTTGCACGAGCCGCCATTTTCCAGGGCCAGCATAAGTCCCGGACGCTCCGGCGTGCCACGGCCCATTTTTGTCTGCATGCAAAACTGCCGGTGAAAGCCATAAAGCTCGGCATGGCGTTGTTCAACAAAATGGATCATCGGGCTCCAAATTAGCGAGCCATAGGCAAACAACCAGATATCTTCATCCTCGGGAATATCGGCCAACAAATTCCAGCGGGATTTATCCCGTTCAGCTTCCGGCAGGCGCACAAAATGGCCTTGCAGTTCGCCCTCGGTGATCATTTCCTCGAGCACACCACTTTCAACATCTTCCCGGGCGATGTGCCCGCGCTTTTTTAAGCCGGATCCGGTTTTATTCATTTGCTATAGGTATGATGCCAATGAGGGTGCGACAAGTCCAATTATGCAACTGGCCTAGGGTCTCTAGCCTTGTCATTCGGTTTGATCTCCGCTTAATTATGGTCTGAATTTTTTAATTCACAAAACTATTGTGAAACTTAATATTGAGAACCGCATGAAGAAACCTAATTTTCTATTGTTTATCACTGATCAACACCGGGCCGACAATCTCGGCTGCTACGGTAACGACATCGTCAAGACACCGAATATTGACGGTATTGCGGGCAGCGGCACGCGATTTGACCGCTTCTATGTTGCCAATCCTCTTTGCATGCCCAATCGCTCATCGCTGATGACCGGCCGCCTGCCGTCGGCTCACGGAGTCCGCTGCAACGGCACGCCGCTGTCGCTAAGTGCCCGCACCTATGTTGAGCACCTCGCCGACAATGGCTATGAGACAGCGCTTATCGGCAAATCTCATTTGCAGAATATGACCGGCAGCAAACCTGGCTGGTCACCATCTTCTGACGATTTCGCCATTGATGAGAACGGCATCCCCTTGCAAGCCTTTGATTGGAATATGCACGGTGACGAGTACGAGAACGAAAATCCCAAGCTTTGGCGCGAGGACGAGAGCCATGATGTAAATGTGCCGTTTTACGGTTTTAAGCATGTCGACCTCTGCACCGAGCATTCAGATGAAGTTGGCGGCGCCTATGAGCGTTGGCTGCTGGAGAAAGAGCCAAACGGCAATGCCATGCGGGGCCGCAAAAACTGCAAATCCGACAATCGCATTACCACGCCACAGGCCTGGAAAACACAGTTACCGGAGGAGCTGTATCCCTCCGCCTATATCGGAGACATGACATTGGATTATCTTGAAAACCATGCGAGCTCGGATGACGACGCGCCGTTCTTTATTCAGTGTTCCTTCCCCGATCCGCACCACCCATTCACACCTCCCGGTAAATACTGGGACATGTATGATCCTGACGATATGCCAATACCGGAGACGCTTGATACAGGTGATTCATCGATGGAAGTTTTCTTGAAGGATCAATTGGCCAACGGTGAAGCCAAGCGTGATACTCAAATGCCTTATGCGGTGAATGCCCGGGAAGCCCAAGAAGCCATGGCGCTGACCTTCGGCATGATCACGATGATTGATGATCAGATTGGGCGCATTTTGGGCAAGCTCAAAGAGCTCGGCCTGGATGAGGATACGGTTATCATTTTCACTTCCGATCATGGGGACTATATGGGTGATCATGGCCTGATGTTGAAAGGACCTCTGCATTTGCAAGGCATGATCCGGGTGCCCTTTATCTGGAGTGATCCTGACAGCCGCAAATCAGCGACCACTTCATCGCTGGGTCAGACCATCGACATATCTTCCTCTATTTTGGACCGTGCCGGCATCAACCCCTATTGGGGCATTCAAGGCACCTCTCTGACCGGAGACATCTCCGGCAAGCAGCCGACCAACCGCGACGCCATACTGATCGAAGACGACCGCCAGCGTATCAATCTCGGCTTTACCCGGTTCCAGAAAATCCGCACGCTGATTACCGAGCAGTACCGCTTTACGCTCGGTTATCCTGATGCCCGAGATGAGCTTTATGATCTCAAAGCCGATCCGGGGGAGACTAATAATCTTTGGGACAGTGAGCCCGAGTTGCGCGCTGAGCTTACCGATCAGCTCATGCGCATAACGCTGGAATACCAGGACCCAACTCCCCTAGCGACAGCGGTGGCTTAGTAGTATAGAATAATTCTAAAGGAGAATTATCATGGCCGTTAAAATGCTTCACCACGTTGCCTATCGTTGCAACGATGCGCAGGAAACAGCGGATTTTTACACCAAGCTGTTGGGTCTCGAATATTATGCTGCCGTTTCGGAAGATACGATTCCATCGACCGGCGAAAAATGTCCCTATATGCACATCTTTTTTGCCATGAAAGACGGCTCCTGTGTCGCTTTTTTCGAAGTGCCGGAATCACCGCCGATGCAAAAGGATCCCAACACGCCTGAATGGGTCCAGCATTTGGCGCTCCAGGTCGAAAGCATGGACGAGTTGCTGGAGCGTAAGCAAATGCTCGTAGATGCCGGTGTTGATGTCATTGGCCCTACCAATCACGGTTTTTGTGAATCGATTTATTTCTTTGACCCGAATGGACATCGTATGGAATTGACCTTGCACATCGGCGATGAAGAGATGATGGATAAGCTGAGGTCGACCGCGCCGCAAATGCTCGAAAAGTGGAATGAAACCAAAGAAGGTCAGCGCGACGCGGCCTGGGTCCATGACGGCTCGACGCAAAATTAGCAACGCGTAGTCTCCTCCATGCCCCAAAATCAAAATGGTGAACTGCTGATCCTAAGTGTCCGCCAAGGCGGCATGATGGAAAGCCAAAGCGGCATCCAGATGAACGCGCCGAAAATATTCGGTCGTCTGGAGAGCGAGGGCTGCGACACCAAAACGGCTTTTGTCGTCATCCATCCCACCAGCAATTTTATGGCGCATTATGTGTTTGATCCTTTAAAGCGCCGGGGCCGGGCGCTGCTTGGTCTTAACACCCGCTATATGGCCAATGATTCGATGCTGTTGATGGAACGCGCCATTCAGGATTTAGGCGCCGGTATTAAACACCTGCGCGAGCGCGGCTATGAAAAAATTGTTTTGCTCGGTAATTCCGGCGGCGGCGCTCTGGCTGCGATGTATCAGGAACAAGCTGAAAATCTTACCCTCACGACCACGCCGGACGGCAGGGATATTGATCTGACCCCGGAAGATTTGCCGCCGGTTGATGGTATCGCACTGTTGTGCGCTCATCCCGGCCGTGCCCATACACTGACCGATTGGATCGACCCAGCGGTCACCGACGAACACGATATGCTATCGGTTGATCCAGAACTGGATATGTATAATCCGGACAACGGCCCGCCTTATGAGGCGGCCTGGCTGAAGAAATACCGGGCCGCTCAACTGGCGCGCAATGAGTGCCTGACCGATTGGGTACTGGCGCGGCTCGAAGAAGTAGACGGCACGGCGGCCTCGGATCAGGCCTTTATTGTTCATCGCACCATGGCGGACCCGCGCTTTCTCGATCTCACGCTTGATCCCAATGACCGGGATACCGGCACCATCTGGGGCGAGCCGAAACCGATTAACTATGCCGCCAACAATATCGGACGTTTTACCACGCTGAGATCTTTTTTGAGCCAATGGAGCATGCGTCTGTCGCGGGCAGACGGGCCGAATTGTTTGGCCAACACTACGGTGCCAGTGCTGAACGTCGATTACACGGCTGATAAATGCGTTTTCCCGAGCCAGCTTAAAATGTGGTCCGAGGCGGCGGCGGGCCGCTGTACCGATTATGCGCTTGAAAAAGTCGGCCACTATCCCCACGAAACGCCGGAAAAAATCGAGGAAGTCTGCGATCTGCTGGTCGATTGGGCAGACAATCTCTAAAAGTTAATTATCAACTGTTGAGTAATTCACACAAATTCACAACTTCGTTAATTTTTCGCTTGGTGCCTGTCACCTTTCAAAAAATTAACTAATGAGTTGCCAGAAGGGCGGCAATTTCTTCCTGGGTTAAATGGACGGCAAGCTCAGATTGCCCCGTCTCCGCACGCCGGTCAGCCTGGCGGCGATCAGGCCCTAAACGCCGGTTTACCTTGCCTGCCATGCATTGGTGGATGGTCCGGGTGATATAGTGTTTATCTGGCGTTATTTCTGGCATGGATCTCTCCGCTGGTTCTGACAAAAGAGTTGCAAAACCAATGCCACAATAGCTACCAGCGAAAGACGCCGGATTTATGCCAAATTTATGCCGAAAAAAAGGCCGCCCCAACATTAATGAGGCAGCCCTTAATTCAGATAATTTTATGAGGTCTTAGAGGCCGACCTTAGACAGCGGCAGGATGTATTTATCAACACCGCCCGACGGCGCGCTTTTCAGGATTTTGCCTTTTACCATTTGCTTAACCAGACGCTCGATACCGGCTTTGTCAATATGACCGTCATTGTTGAAGGTTTTAGCCTGATGCAAGAAGAGCTGATAGGTGCCTTCGACAATCGCTGGTGACTTCTTGGTGTATTTGGCGAGGATCGCTTTGGCTTCCGCTTTATTGGCCGGATTGTGGATAAATTTTTGCGCCTTAATGATGGCCCGCGCCAGCCGGGCGCCGTGATTATTCGCCATCGCCCATTTTTTATTCACAGCATAAATCGGATAAGGGTAGGCCGTGAGCTCGCTGAAATTGGCCAGATTTGTCATGCCGGTGCTGATCGCCAATAAACCGGTCGGCTGGAATAACACCGCCGCCCCAATGGCGCCGGATTTCAGCGCTTTGAATTTCAAGGGCGTAATACCAACCCGGATGTAGCTGAAATCGCTGCGTTTGAGACCATGCTTGGCCGCCAATACTTCGATCAAACTGCTTTCGCCGCCTTTAAGGGCGGAAACGCCGATTTTTTTACCTTTAAGATCACCAAAGCTTTTGATGCCCTTGGCGCCGACAAAACTCCAGGCGAGACCGGTAACCGGCGCCAGGAAAATTGCGTTGTCTTTGGCGCCTCTTTCATATGAGGCAATAACCGGTTCCGGATTGGTTGCGGCCAAATGAGTGGTGCCGGCAATTAAGGCCTGCGTCGAACCCACTGAGCTTTGCAGCCGGATCGATTTAGGCTCGAAGCCTTCGGCTTTAAAAAAGCCTTTTTCAATCGCCACATCAATATCCCAATAGACGGCATTGGGCCGGGCATAGGTGAGACGCAGTTCTTCGGCCTGCACGGTTTGCACAGGCTCGATTGCTGCGAGGGTAGCGACAACCGCTACCGGGGTTAATAATTTCAGTGATTTAAACATGTTACCTCCATAGTGTTAGTTTTTTTGGTTAATGATTAAAGTTAGCTGCTTGGTTAGGCCATGATATCCTCCCGTTCATGGCTTTCGATAATATCGCGAATTTCGTCGACTGCCTGATGAAACTCAGGCGATCGTTTGACAGTTTCGGAGCGCTCAGTAGTCTCGGTAATGGTGACAATTTTTTCGATGCGGCCCGGCCGCGGCGCCATCACCACCACCCGATTGGCCAGATAAACCGCTTCATCGATTTGGTGGGTGACAAACATCACGGTCTTGCCGGCTTCCCGCCAAATCCGCAGCAACTCGGTCTGCATGGCTTCCCGGGTGATCGCATCAAGAGCGGCAAAAGGCTCATCCATCAGCAGGACTTTCGGATCGATTGTCAGCGCTCTCGCCAAATTGACGCGCTGGCGCATGCCGCCGGAAAGCTCGCGCGGATAGCTGTGCTCGAACCCTTCTAAGCCGACAAGATTCAACATTTCACTGGCCCGCGCATTGGCTTGATCCGTCTCCATGCCGGCCAGCTCCAGACCCAGCCGGGCATTGGCAATAACTGTCCGCCAGGGATAGAGATTGTCCTGTTGAAAAACGAAGCCACGGTCGGCGCTTGGTTGCGTAATCGGTTGACCATAAAGCTCAATAGAGCCAGCAGATTTCTCGATCAGTCCCTGCACAATGCGCAAGAAAGTTGTCTTACCGCAGCCGGACGGGCCGACCAGGCAGAGGAACTCGCCTTCAACCACATCCAGATCGATTTCAAGCAGCGCCTGTAGTTTTTCGCCATTGCGGGAGAACTCCTTACTGAGCCCTTTGATTTCCATCATCACGTTGTTTTCTAATACATTCATGTGATCATTCTTCATCAAGAGCAAAATGATGCCAGGGCGCAATTTTCTTTTCAGTCCATTGCAACAACCCGGTCAGCGCCATGCCGGCAAAACAGAGAATTAAAATACCCAGGAATTGCGGCGCGGCATCGAAGGTTTGGCCGGCTTCAAAAATAAAAATACCCAGCCCCATATCAGCGCCAAAAAGTTCACCCACGACGACGCCGACGATACCGCGGCCAACGCCCAATCGAATGCCGGCGATGACAAAAGGGATCGACGACGGCACCAGCACTTTGGCGATTACCTGCCAGCGGGTAGCGTTAAAACTGTAGGCTGTCTCGATAAAGCTTTCCTGGGTCTGGCGGATACCGACGGTCGTATTAATGATGATGGGGAAAACAGCGATCAAGAACACCACGGCGACTTTCGAGGCGATGCCAAGACCAAAGGCGGTGATTAAGATCGGTGCGATGGCCACGGTTGGCGTCGCATAGAGAGCCGAAACGATCGGGTCGCAATGCTCCCGCACGGATTGGTTAATGGCGATGAGAATACCGAAGGCGATGCCAAAAACTGTTGCCAATAACATGCCGTACAGGAGCTCTTGGAAGCTGGCGCTAATATGTTTTTGCAGCTCACCATTGACCCAGTTTTCATAGCCCGAAACAGCGATATCGGACAACGGCGCAAAGAACAGCCGGTTTTCGATACCAAATTGGCCAAACAGTTCCCAGCTAACAAAAATCACAATTAAGGAGGTAATTAAACGGCGGCGTTTCCGGCTTTTTGCGGATTCAGTGCGTCCGAAAAAACCTGATTTGCCGTCTTCAATTTCGTCCGATGTCGTCTCACCAGCGTTGGACACGCTTTTCCCTTTTTCCCATTTATATTTTCTTATTTTAGTCTTCTATAAGAGTGAGCCTAGAGAGGCCATGACCTCAAGTCAATGGACTGCTAACGATTCTCAATTATTTTGCGAATGGCCAGATAGACCCCGGATTGGCCGACCGCGCTATTGAGCGGCCTTGATCATGATCCCCGCCGGCAGTTGGGTTGATTGGTCACCCTTAGCATTATCAATTTGTTTTTGGGTCAAGTTGCCACCCTGCATATCAGCGCCGCAAATATTAGTGCTGAGGAAGATCGCATCTTTAAAATCAACGCCCGTCAATTGCGCACCAGTAAGATTAGCACCTGACAAATCGGCCGCACGTAACTCCGCTTCCGTCAATTGCGCAGCCTTCAAATTAGTGTGGCGCAGTTTCGCATTGTGAATATCCGCTTCGGCTAAATTTGCACCAGCTAAATTTGCGCCCCTGAGATCGGCGTCAAATAAATTCGCCCGGTAAAGATTGGCATCCTGCAGATCAGCATTGCGGAAATTTGCATTAGCGAGATTGGCTTCCGCTAAATCAGCACCGGCTAAATCTTCATCAGCAAAATCTGCTTTTTCACCTTTTGAGGCATGCGACAAAAGCCACGCCGCATGAGCTTCCAATTTCGCGGCGATCTCAGCCGCCCGGTCCGGACCCGGTCCAGCCACCGGTGTATCTGGCTGATCGGCTAGCTCTATTGCTTCCTTTTCGGGGGGCGGCGCGGATGCCGTTTTTTGTGGCTTAAGCGGTTCAACAGGTGGCGGTTTTGGTGCAGTCATTAGCTGCTTTTTAGCTTCCGCCGATGCCGCCACCGCAATTTCCTCGGCTTGGGTTTGTTCGGCTTGTTCATCCTCAAGTACTTTACCGTCACCATTCTTGCCGTTGGTTCCAGCATGAACAGGCGCTTTTACTTTGGCGGCAGTCGGCGCTGCCTTGGCTGCCTTACCACTAACACCGCGCCGCTCGACACCTTCATAAGTATTTGCATTGTCAGGATCACGGCGATCCGGTCCGAAATAAGCTCTGGCGACGACAAACCGCCGCGGCTTTTGCAGCACAGAGGTTACCCTTTTCTGGAGCGCCCCGGCATTAAAAGGTTTGCGGATGAAATGCTCGAAACCGATTTCGCAGGCGCTGAAAGCTGTCTCCGGCGCTAATGCCCGCGTCATAATAATGATCGGCACAGACTTATCGACGGAAGTTTTCCCCGCGCGAATTTGGCGCATGAAATTAAGCGGCGCCGAGCCTCCTTGATTAACTTCCATAATGATCATTGAAAATGCCGGATTGCTTCTCAGAGCCCCTTGCGCTTCTTCGAAGGAGATACAGCCGCGGCAATCAAGCAAGCCGATATCGGCAACAGCCTGGCGAACAACATCATGAAAATCTGAATTGCCGTCAATTATAAGAACACTGGTCTTGGAAGAATTATTTGTCATTGTGGAATAATTAAAAGCCTAGCCGCAGATTATATTATATGAACTTGATATATGGGAACTGACAGAACGGAATTCTAACGAATTTTATATATTTTTTGGTAAATTGCTTCAACTTTTGAGGCGAATTTAGTGGCATTCGCCAAGCTCGATTGTTTCAATTCAGCTCTTAAACCCGACCTAATCTCATCCAACATCGGCATATCACCAGCTAATTCCAGTGCTTTATCAATATAAGCCCCAGGCGTTTCAGCGATCCACTCTGAGCGGCCAAGATGGCTCAAAATTGAAGCTCCCACCCTGGCGGCGTGACGTTCGCCACGTAAACTGATGACCGGGGCTCCCATGGTCAGAGCTTCAAACGTGGTCGTAGTGCCATTATAAGGAAAAGTATCGAGACAAATATCAACTTGATGATAGAGCGCCAGCGGATTTTGATCCCGGGCAATCCAGCCGGTAAGCGTAAGCCGCTCCGCGGCAGTTCCCTGACGTTCAAATAATTCATAAATTTTCTGCTGGACAATTTCAGCACCCAGGTGACGCCCTTTAAGTAAAAGCCTGGACTCCGGTACTTTGAGAAGAATCTGGGACCATATTTCGATGACCTCGCTGGTTATCTTCGAGGTATGATTGAATGAACCAAAGGTTACATAGCCATTTTCCAATGCAGGCAGGGGACCAGCATCCGGAATAGAGTCTGCCGGCTGATAGCAGTGAAAACCACCCTCAAGGCGTATGAGCTGTTCGCTGTGATACTGATCCGTCTCGCCGGATGGATCAGCCACCTCATCTGTTAAGCGATAACCGATTTCCGGCAAGCCGGTGGTCGCTGGGTAGCCAAGCCAGGAAATTTGAACGGGGGCAGGTTTTAAGGCGAATAGGCCGAGCCGATTATTGGCGCTATGGCCAGCAAGATCGACCAGAATATCAATCTCGTCTTCCCGTATACGCTGGGCCGCGTCACTGTCGGTCATATCGATGATATCGCACCAATGATCAACATTGTCCTTAAACCAGGGCGTGGTTTCATCTTCCCGGCGCACATTTGCATAGGCATAAATTTCGAAAGCCTCCCGGTCATGGACGGCAATGAGTGGTTTCAAAAAATAGGCGCAGGAATGGGTTCTGAAGTCCGGCGAGACATAGCCGATCTTCAATTTTTTTGCGTTAGCCTCTTTTGGTACAGGTGCCGCCACCTCATCCGTCGCGAATTGATTAGCCCAAGCCTCATGCGCTTCAAAAATGCTCTGCTCGGTCTGCTCCGGCTCATACAGTAAATTCAACAGCATGTTCTGCCAGGCACTCAAATAGGTGGGGTCGGCTTCAATCACCTGTTGGTAACAGGCCAGCGCCTCGGACATGCGCCATTGCTTATCCAATACATTACCGAGATTGTACCTGGCTGTTGAGTAAGATGGATCAACCGATATCGCCTGGCGAAAAGCGTCTTCGGCCTCGCTCAGTTTTTCCTGGGCATTGAGCGTATTGCCGAAATTAGTCCAGGCCTCGGGACCAGAGGCATCAAGCGCGATTGCCGCCCGGCCCATTTCTTCCGCCTCGACGCTTTGGCCCTGACCTTCCAGCGCCGCCGTCAACCCTATCACTGCTGAAACGTTCTCAGGCTCGATTTCCATAGCCCGGCGTAAAGCCGTCTCCGCTGGCGCGTATTTTTTGAGCTGACCCAAGGTCGAGCCGAGATTAACCCAGGCATCAAGCCAATCGGGTTTAAGTTGACTGGCTTTATCATAGGCTGCAGCTGCTGCCGCCAGCTTGCCAAGTGCGGTGAAAGTGACGCCCAAGTTAAAATGAAAGGTAGGACGATCGGGCTCGGCGGCGATGGCCGCTTCGATATTTTCAACAGCCGTCAGGAGATCACCGCGCTGTTGGGCAACCAGTCCTATAAAATGCAATGCATCCGCATTGCCGGGATCGGCATCTAAAACTTCCTGATATATCGCCGACGCCTCATCAAGTTTGCCTTGCTGGTGCAGGGCGAGACCATTTTCCAATTGCTCCCGCGACATCTATTCCCCCACCATATGCAGCACCAAATTTCTGGTATGGGGGTGTGCCCGATGCTCAAACAGAAAAATCCCCTGCCAGGTGCCAAGCGCCAAACGCCCCTGGCTGAGCGGTATCGTCAGCGTGGTCTGCGTCAGTGCCCCCTTGATATGAGCGGGCATATCATCTTCACCTTCTGAGCGATGGCGGTAAAGCGACAAGTCTTCGGGTACGAGCTTTTTGAAAAAAGTCTCCAGATCACGCATCACATCCGGGTCGGCGTTCTCCTGAATAACCAAAGAGGCCGAGGTGTGGCGGCAATAGAGCGTCAGCAAGCCAGTATCAAAAGCCAAGCCGTTGCTCCAATCAACCACGTCCCGGGTCAGCTCGTACAATCCCTGACCGGTCGTTTCATATGACAGATGTTGCTGTGCTTGTTGCATGGTCACGCTTTTACCCTCTTTTTCCCAAGCTGCCCACCAATTTAAAAGCCCACTTGCATCAGGGGGGCGAATCCGTTTAGGGTTGATCTCTGGGAGGAACATATAATGAACATAAAAGTGGGTTTAGAGGAGTTTGAGCAGGATATTCCGGCACTGGGACCGTTTGAAGCGGGCGACATTACCCGCGGTATTTGCCGCTATCTGCGCCATCTCGGCTATAGCCCGCTGACCGAGTTTAAACTCCTGACCCGCCGCCGGGTCGATGTGATTGGCGTCAATAAAGCCGGTCAATTTATCATTGTTGAGATCAAATCCTCGGTTGCTGATTTCCGCGCTGATGACAAATGGCCGGAATATATTCCTTTTGGTGATCAGATGTATTTTGCGGTCGCCAATGGCTTCCCGCTGGAAATCCTGCCCGAAGAATGCGGAATTATGATCGCCGATCCATACAACGCAGCGGTGATCCGGGAAGCCCCAACAAATAAACTCAACGCGGCCCGGCGGCGCACCCAGATGACACGCTTTGCTAAAACAGCTGCTGACCGGCTGCATTTGATCAACGATCCTAACCGGAAATAGAACTTTCCAGCTCCAACAGCGCTTTTTTACGGTCAATTCCCCAGCGATAACCGGTTAAATCACCGCTGGCACCAACCGCCCGGTGACAGGGAATAAACACGCCGATAGGATTGGCGCCGCAGGCGCTGCCCACGGCACGGGCGGATTTCGGCGCACCAATCGCCTCGGCAATTTCGCCGTAGGTTTTGGTCATGCCTGCCGGTATGCGCCTGAGGTATGACCATACTTTGGCCTGAAACGCTGTCGCCCGGATATCTAGCGGCAGTGCCGTGGTTTTGCGACTGTGGCTTTCAATAATACCGAGAATAGTCGACATAATTTCCGCCATATCTTTCTCGTTGCGGCGAATTTCAGCTGCCGGAAACTCACCCGTTAATTCCTGCTCCACGTCTCTAACCCGGTCGCCAAAACAGACCCGGCAAAGACCATGGGCGGTGGCTGCCACCAGCACCCGGCCTAAATGACATTTACCGATGGCGTAATTAATTTCGGCCCCCTTTCCGCCTTTGCCGTAGCTCGCCGGTGTCATACCAAGCTTGCCGCTGGAACTTTCATAGAGCCGGCTGGAGCCGCCAAAGCCGGCGTCATACATTGAGTTGGTCACCGACTGGCCAGCTTTGAGATTGGCTTTGAAATTTTCAAGCCGGCGGGTTTCGGCATATTCCCGGGGTGAGATGCCGGTTGCCTGTTTAAACACTCGCTGCAGATGCGTCGGGCTGATCTTGAGCGCCGCCCCGAGATAAGCCAAAGTCGGCGTGCCGTCTTCATAGGCGTCAATGAGGGTGCAGGTTTGTTCAATCAAGTCTGTTCGATTTGTCATAGGCTCTACTTTAGCCGATTAACGCCAAAAAACTATCCGAAGCTTGCGCCTTTCAGAAAAAAGTTCAGCCGTAGCGTTGCAATTGTTCGGTATTTTCGTTCAACCAGCGGCGTGCCTCTTCAACCCGCACTCCAAGACTCCCAACCGTCTGCCAAAAAGCTGTGCTGTGATCCATATGGCGCAAGTGAGAGACTTCATGAGCAACGACATAGTCCAGCACCCAATCCGGGGTCAGTATCAGGCGCCAGCAAAAGGATAAATTACCCTTGGGCGAGCAGGATCCCCAGCGTGACCGGGTATCGCGCACGGTAATGCGGCCAAATTTGTGATCTATTTGGTTAGCAAAATCACCGGCCCGCGTTTGAATTTCCGCTTTGGCTTGTTTTTTGAGCCAATCGGTCAAGCGCCGGGCAAAATGTTCAGAACGTCCGCCGAGACGAATGATGTTGCCTTCCTTTTGGGCCACGCCTATCAAATCCGGATCATGGCGTAGCAGGTAGTTTTGCCCCAGCAATGGAATTTGAGCGCCATCTTGAAAGGATATCTTAGCCGGCAAATCATTGAGCCTGGTCAGCAGCCAGTCGGATTTCTCCTGCACCAGCAGCAATGCATCTCTCTCGCTGGCCCGGGCAGGCAGCGTCACCACGGCGCCATCGGTGTCGCTATCCACTCTGAGGATTATCCGCCGCGCCCGTTTGTTGCGCCGGATTCGTAGCGGCACGTCGCGGCCATCCAGATTAATGTTTTGCGAGGTCTCGTTCTTCTTCATTCTTCTTCAGGCCAAGTCACAATATGGTCTTCAAGATCACCGGCGTCTTTTTCTTCGATAATGCGCCCCTTCACGGAAATACCTGCTTCATGGACAGTGTTGGGGTCACCGGAAATCAATGGATGCCACCACTCTAAATCCTTACCTTCATATATTAGCCGATAGGCACAGGTCGGCGGCAGCCATTTTAAGCCACCCAGATTATCTTTGGTCAACTCGACGCAATCCGGCACCAGCAGCGTGCGCTCAACATAATTCTTACAGTAACAACTGCCAGTATCCAATTGCGCACAAGCAACATTAGTGTAGGAAACTTCACCGCTATCAACATCTTCAAGTTTATGCAGGCAGCACTTTGCACAGCCGTCGCACAGGCTGTCCCACTCTTCCAACGATAATTCAGATAGTTCTTTCTGCTGCCAGAACGGCTGGGTCATATCCAAACGGGGCCGCCGTTTTAGAGGAATTCTTTGAGCTTGGTGGCGATGGCTTCGGCTTCCGTGCCATAACTAAAAAAAGTCAGAAATTTGCCGTCCGGTCCCATCAGATAGCTTACCGAGGAGTGATCCATCAGATAATCATCCGGATCTTTTTCATCTTGCTGGGTTTTGGCGGCGTAAATGCGGAAAACTTTTTTGACGGTCTCAATCTGCTGCGTATTGCCGGTCAGGCCGGCAAAGCTTTTGTGAAAATGAGTGAGGTACTCTTTGAGATGCTCGGGCGTATCGCGCAACGGATCGACCGTGACAAAAATCGGCTGCACTTTGACGGCGTCCGGTCCAAGCAAATCCATTACCGTGGAAAATGTTGAGAGCGTCGTTGGGCAAACATCCGGACAAAAGGTGTAGCCAAAAAAGATCAGCGCATATTTACCCTGATACGTTTTATCCGTGACAACATCACCATGTTGATTAACTGCGGTAAAAGCCCCGCCGATAGCCGGCGTGCCGCTGCTTTGGGTTTTTTGCGTGCCTTTGGTGGCGACCGTTGCAACCGGAGATTTGGAACTATCGGTGAAAGCCCTGAGGCCGAGGCCGACCGCCAGGATCACGATTGCCAATACCAAATAAAAATAGACGCGCCGTAATGGCATATTCCGGTTCTCCCCGTGTGCCTTTCCGAATTCTCTTACCGCCACTTCTTAAACCGGGTGACCAGTCGCTGCAAGAACTGAAAAACGCCCAGCAAAATCGATTATTGACGGCAAACCGGGGGACGCTCATTCTAGGCCCATGTTTTTATTCGGAATTTCAGGCCGTGCCGGTGGCTTCGATCCATTGATATTATTGTTGATGGCCTTGGTAATTGAAACCTATGCCGGACAATTATCATTCCTTTCCCGTCTTACCGGCCACCCGGTTCAAGCGCTGGAGACTCTCATTCTCTGGTTTGACCGCAAACTCAACCGCGAAACCCGAAGCCAAATGGATCGCGCGGTGCGAGGCGGACTGATGGCAATTGTTATCATCGCCATCAGCTTTATCATCGGCTGGGGAGTCGCCTGGCTCAGCCAGATGCTGCCTTTTGCCTGGATTTTTGAAACAATTTTACTGGTCATGCTGATCAGTCAACGCGGTGTCTACTCGGCGGTGAGAAAAATCGGTGTGGCCTTGCGGGACCAGGGATTGGAAGCAGCACGGGAAAGCCTGGTCCCGCTAATTAAAGAAGCACCAGAAAGTATGGACAGCCATGGGGTCGCCCGTGCAGGCATCGAAATCAGCTGTATAGCTTTGACAACACGCGTGGTGGCACCGGTTTTCTGGTATTTGTTATTTGGCTTCCCGGGAATTCTAACTTATCAAGCAGTAATGACGATGAACGATTTGCTCGGTCACAAGACCGAAAAACACCGCGCCTTTGGTTTCACTGCCGCCCGGCTCAACGACATTCTATTGCTCATTCCGGCCCAGCTGAGCGGGCTGTTTATTGTGCTGGCAAGCTTGTTCGTACCAACCGCTCATCCAGGCAAAGCATTTTCAACAATGTTGCGGGATGCCAGAAAATACCGCAGCTATAATTTAGGCGTCACACTTGCAGCCCTCGCCGGCGCCTTTGATCTGGCGCTTGCGGGCCCCCGCAAATTTACCCAGGAAACCAGGAACGAGCATTGGCTTGGCTCCGGCACAGCGCAAGCCACCCATCAGGATATCAAGCGCTCGCTCTATATGTTTGCGACAGCCTGTCTGATCAATGGTGTTTGGATCGCGGCCTTAACCATCGTCAGGTACACCTAAAATGGCCGTTAGTCCGGAATATAAAGAGTACGTTCTCGATCTATTGTCCGATGTCGACGGCGTTTTCGCCCGGGCGATGTTTGGCGGCGCAGGACTTTATATCGACGATACAATGTTTGGCCTGATCACCGGCACGGATCGATTTTACTTTCGAGTTGATGAAATTAATCAGCCGGATTTTGAGGCAGCTGGTGCCGAACAATTCATTCCTTTTGAAGACGACCCCAAAAAAAGCCAAATGAGAATGCCCTATTTTGAAGTGCCGGCGGAAATCCTGGAAGATGAGGAAGAACTGACCCGCTGGACAAAAAACGCCTGGGAGGCGGCGCGGCGCAATAAGAAACCGAAAAAGCAGAAAAAGCGGAAAGCTTGATGGTTGATACTGCTCTTTCAGCGCGCAGCGCCATCCGCAAACGCTCGGTCCTGATATCGGGACATCGCACCAGCATATCTTTAGAAGAAGCCTTTTGGCTCAAGCTTAAGGAATTAAGCGAGGCCAGCGGAAAATCAATCAATCAACTGGTCACAGAAATCGACAACGACCGGCTCGACAATCCGAACGGCAATCTGTCGAGCGCCATTCGCGTCTATATCCTGGAACAACTTGAAGCGCGCTAGTCGATGCTATCTGCCGAGACCTTTCAAAATACCTTTGAGGAAATCTTCTACCTTTGGTTTTTGTTGCCGTTGCTGTTGTTGCGGGGCCTGTTGAGGCGGCGGTGATTGCGGTGGCGGCGCACCACTGCTTGGAGGTGCAGAAGGACTGGTAGAGCCAGACTTCGCTTGCGGAAAAATTTGATCCAATACGGAACCAATGCCCTTTTTCTTCCGCAATTTATCAAGCTTTTTATTCAGACTGCCAGGCAAACGAATACCGCCCTTGGTGAGGGCCGCGGTTTCCAATTTAACTTTTGGATTATCCAACCGGCCCGAGATTTTAAAGGGCAGCAAGGGAGCTTTACTGGAATTCCGCAGTAAAACCTGAGCCAGGATATTCTGCGACATTTCAATATCACCTGCAGCGTTGATCCTCCAGTTCGGCAAATCAATCGTACCTTTAGCCGAGCCATTGCCCAATCCAGAAGCCAGGCTCATATCTTCAAATCGGGCGACACCTTTATTCATCCTGAAGCTGGTGCGAAAATCGGCTGACTTAGAGGAGGCTTTGCCACGCGTCAGCGTGTTGCCGAATTGGTTAAGCGATAAAAAGAGACCGGCAATGCCTGAGAGCGCCGAGCCGCGTCTGGCGGCTGAGCTGATATTCAGGCCCCGCACAGAAATCGTGCCGCCCCCGCCAAGCTCCTGTACCAAATCCCGGGTGCTCCGGCCAAGGGTGCGAAACTCGCCAACCACGTCCAGCGCGCCTTGGCGGAAACCTTTGGTACCCAGCGACTGCAACAATTTCCCTGCATTAAAGCCGGCGATATTAAAGCGGGTTTGGTACTGGTTTCTCTTGTCACCGGCAATAACCCGGCCATCAATTTTAACGTCGCCGTCATAGGCCCTGCCGGTCAGCCGCTGCAAATCAAAAACACCGCCACTGAGGGCACTCACCAGACTGACCGAGCTGGCAAGGTATTTTTGAAACCGCAAAGACTCCGATTGCAACTGAATTTTGCCGTCGAATGATTTGAGGAAAGAGATATCGATCGGATCACTGGTCCAGGGGGCTCCACTCTTTGTCGCCACTTTTATGAGCGGCATCGGCCTGATTAATTTTTTCGGCGTAGTGCTGAACGATGCCGGCACTAGTAATGTGCTTCTTAAGGCGTGCTCAAATTGACGCAATTTTTGATCCAGATAAGCAGTACGTTTGGCCGGCAGAAGATCGTCTATGATAATCGGGCTGGTTTTTAGATTGGCATTTATCTTTGGCTGCGCCCGGCTGAGATCCAGCGCCGCACTGCCGTTGAGATTAATTCCTGCCGCCTTTCCCGCCAAGTTTGAAAACGCCATTAAAATCCCATTGCCGGCAATCTGCCCGCGTAAATCAATTCCACCTGATATTTTACCTGCCGGGCGATAGGAGCTGCCAAGACGCCTCAGCAGTTTCATTAAATTTGGATGAATAACCGAAAATTGCCCCGCAACGCTGGGGGTTAGCGTCAGGGGCTTGACCACACCATTGAGCGTAAATTTTCCACCCAGCATGGCTGTATTGGTGGTCACGTTTAGAGAGTGAGGCTTGCCGTTTAAAGTGCCCGACAAACGCACGGCGCCGAGCTGGCGGGCAGAAAGGGGTGGCGTAATCTTAGTCAGACTAAACAGGCGGGCAAGATTCTTACTGCGGATATTGAATTTGAAATTTTCAAACGCCGGGTCGAGCGGCCCTTTAGACTTTTTCAGACCGGCGATATCACCACTGACATTCAAGGTCATGCCAGCAGCATTGGCGGTGCGAAATTCTTTAAGCGTTACTTTGCCATCAAAAATGGATGTTTCTAAATGAAGGCCTTTGACCGGTATTTCCTGCATCGTCAGTGACTTTAAATCAATTGCGATATTGGCATCAAATTCGCCCAACGGCGCCAAGGCAGCTAAAGGATTCAGAGAGGGAGTTTGTGCCGGTGATGATTTTACCGCCGGCTGTTGAGCCTTCGGGCCAGAAGAGCCTGCTGCCGAATTGGTTTTGCCGCCCGCCTTATCCATGGTCTTTTCTTGGGGCAGATAGGCATCGAGATTAAAACGGTCGATCGATAAATTAACCCCGAAGGAAGGGCGTTGGCGAAAGGCGATATTGGCAGCGCCTTTAATTTTAGAACCATCTAAGATAATGGCGATTTCTTTGAGCGATGCGGCATTGGCGTCAGCAAGAATTTTACCGCCAAAGGTAAATTTACGTAGCCGGTCCTTGGCAATATCCGTAACATCAATACCGGCCCAGCCCAGTAATCCCCTCAGATCATTGGTCGCCAAATCAACATTGCCATCAAAGCTGGGTTGACCGGCCTTGGCTTTAGCATCTTCAGAAATAAAACCGAACAAAGCGACATCGGTGCTGCCCGGCAATAACGCCGAAGCCTGACTTATGGTTATCTCGCGATTGGCCAGGCTTGAGTTTATTTTAGCCTGCCGGATAACCGCATCTTTATAGGTGACCGCGGCGACCGAAAGATTAAGGCCGACGTTCAAATCTTCGGGCAAATCCTTGAGACTAAACGGCTCCTCTTTGGATATTTTTCGCCCACTACCGAGTGTTTTGGCAATCGGCGAAATTGCTTTAGCCGCTTTCTTACTTTTGGAATTTTTTTCGGCTTTCGATTTGGCCGTGTCTTTTGGTGGCGCCAGTAAAGCATCAATATCCAATTTGTTCACCGCCATCTGGATATTTACATCCGTTGCTTCGGCCAATTTTACGTTGACCTTACCACTGCCTTGAGTACCGTTTAATTTGACCTGTAAATCCGAAATCGTACCACCTGTAGCATCCCCGGCGATAACGGCATCGGCGCCGAACGGCAAGGCTAAGCTATCCGGCAGGCCTGCCCCGCCGCTAATGGCGGCAACAAAAGCGGCCAAATTTTGACCTCTCATATTGAGCTTGCCTTTAACCTGGGGATCTTCATTGAGCCTGGTAAGCGCGCCGGAAAAACGCAAATTGGTCTCGCCGGGTATTACCTTGAGATTAAAATTAAACGGCAAAGTCCGGCCCTGCACCATAGTACCGGCCGAGGCCGCAAAACTCATCGGCACGCCCCGGATGACGGCACTGCCCGAACTTTCCATTGGCCCGGATAAAGAGGCCAGGGCAAACCGCCCGTTAAGATTTTCAATCGATTCAACCTGGCCTTTGGTGTCGTCCCGATAAAAAACCGCGCCTTTTTCAATTACAAAATCATCAACCTGGATCGCCAGATCACCGCCACTGCCTCCAGCTTGACCGGTTAAAGAGCCAAACGGCAGCGCTTCGCTATCTTGTTTGGCGGCTTCGGCTGGTTTTGATTTTGGTGCAGGAGCTTTGAACGCCATATTGGTGCGGCCATCCGCCAGCACCTCAAGACTCAATACAGGCTTAACCAATTTAACAGAGCGGATTTGCAACTGACCGCCCAACAGCGGCGCCAGCGCCACCCGGACTTCAAATGAATCGACAGCCAACATGTCAGCTCGGGCAGCCCCTTCGATATTGGCGACATGGACTTTACTTATCAGCAGCGCCGGAGAGGGTAGAATAGCGATTTTAATATCGCCGCGAATTTCCAAATTAAAGCCGCTAGCAGCATTCACCTCATCGGTAATGACATCACGATATTCATTCCAATTGATGAAATTTGGCGCTACCAGCACGGCAGCGAACAAACCAACAATTAAAAATAAAAAGCCGAATAATAGCTTTTTCAATTTGGAAACTCTCCCAAGATACTAATTCACCGCGCTGGATCACGGATTGCTGTTCACTATTTTAGAATACTAATTACTAATATGGTCTCATTTTCCGGTGATTTCAATTTGTTAGCTCAACATAAAAATCACCTGCATGTATTGTTTCAAGCTAGTGCGGAGGGTATCTTTACTTCAAGAATTGAAAATGCGCTGACAATTAATAGAAATTCATTCATCTCAATTCTTGCGCCGATCCGAAAAGTCGCGCACGTCTCAGGAATTGCCTGTTTTCAATAGTACGATTACACGCCACTAAAATTAGGATTTTGATTAACGGTGAGTTACACCCGTAAAATTCGTGCGCAATTATTTGAAAAAGGCATTGCCCGCGCGTTAAAACACCGAGATTTCCGGATTTTTGCCTTAACCAATTGGCTGGCGACCCATGGCAATTGGTTTCAGCGCGTCGGTATCGGCTGGCTTGCCTGGGAGCTTACTCATTCGGGATTCTGGCTAGGCGCGGTAGCGGTGGCGGAAGCCCTGCCATTGCTGATATTTATTGTCTTTGCTGGGGCAATCATCGATCGCGTTGACCGCTTGCGATTGATCAGGCGTCTGCAGCTCATCATCATTGTTCTTGGTATTTTGCTGGTGACGCTTACCGCTTTGGAATTAATGAATATTGTCTTTTTAATTATGATCGCCGCCGCTCATGGCATGATCCAAACCTTTCACCTGCCAATCCGTCTGACCATCGTGCCAAATCTGGTGCCACGAAACGATTTAACTCCGGCGGTAGCTTTCAATTCGGCGCTGTTTAACTCCTCGCGATTTATAGGTCCGGCGATTGCCGGTTTCGTTATTGCAGAGTTCAATGTCACGATAAACTTTGCGCTCGCAATCATTGGGTTTCTAGCATTTGCCTATGGCCTGATGGTTATTAACCCGCGCAATGATGAGCACCAGACAGCAAAATCAAGCGGCTTGATTGCTGATGTCTTGGAAGGTGTACGTTATATCGCCAGGCACAGCAGCATTGGACCCGTCCTGCTTTTTGTCCTCATCGGTGCCTCATTTTCCCGCCCAGTGATGGATCTGGCTCCTGGCTTTGCCGATGATGTCTTTAACCGAGGCGCCGAGGGATTTGGCCTATTGCTTTCCGCCATCGGCGTCGGCGGTATTATTGGCGCTATCGGCTTAGCCAATTACGGTAAAACCAAAGGCTTGATGAATATTGCCTTGATCGCCTTGGTGGGGACCGCGCTTTCTCTACTGGCCTTCACCTCAACCGAGACGTTTTGGCTGGCGCTCATCTGTTGCGCTTTTCTCGGAGTTTCCTTGGGCATCAGCACCAACGCGCCGCAAATTCTGCTGCAAAATACGGTCGATGGCGCCATGCGAGGCCGCGTGATGTCGTTGTTTGGCCTCACTTACCGGGCCGGGCCGGCCGTGGGGTCCCTTTTGATGGGTGCGGCTTCAACTTATGTCGGTTTGCAAATTCCGGTTGCCGCCGGTGCCATCATCTGCCTGATCGCCGTTACCATCATGCTACCTAGACGCCAACGGCTGGCCGCAGAAATGGAACGAGACGACGCAACCGCACCTATTGAAGAAGCGAAAGCCACATGAGTAATTTTGGCTACTTCGTCTCAAAACTTGGCAATCATGGCATGGGCCGGGCTCTTCGCCATCGTGATTTTGCCATCTATGCCTTGGCGGGATGGCTGTCGAATATCGGCTTGTGGGTTCAACGGACGGCTTTGTTCTGGTTGACCTGGGAATTGACCAACTCATATTCGACACTTGGCGCCATGGCTTTTGCCGAAGCGATTATGACCATTGTCGTCATGCCTTATGCCGGCACGCTGACCGATCGTTTCGATCGTTTGAAAATGGCACGGATTACCCAGATCGGGTTGTTCAGCATTGGCGCGTTATTTGCCATCCTCTCGGCCTTAGACCTGCTCACGATCCACATATTGTTTGGCCTCGTGATGATTAACGGTATCGCCGAGGGTTTTTGGACACCGCTGCGCATGACCATGCCACCGAGCCTGATTCCGAGGGAAGACCTGCCAGCCGGTCTTGGGGTCAGCGCGACATTATTTAATCTGGCGCAATTTGTCGGCCCGGCCTTGGGCGGATTAATCATAAATTTTGCAGGTGTAACATATGCTTTTGGATTTAATGCGCTAAGTTTTCTCGGTTATTTGTCAATTCTTTTTATTATCAAACTGCGTTACCAAGAGGTGGTGCCTCACGAGAACGAGGGCTTTTTCAAAGAGTTTAAATCAGGTCTTCTATATATAGCGGAAACGAGAGGTTTGAGAGGCTTCCTTATTCTGTCGCTTGCTGTTTCGTTATTCATGCGCGCCTATCGTGATTTATTTGCTGGTTTATCAGACGGTGTATTCGGCATGGGTGTTGAAGGGTTGGCGATTTTAAGTTCTGCCGCCGGTTTGGGAGCCATGGCAACCGCACTTTTCCTCGGTACTTTCGGCAAAATCAAAGGCCTGGTCCGCATTATTATGATTGGCTTATTGATCGCCGTAGTCACGCAGGCGGTTTTGGCTACGACCGACGCCTTTTGGATCGTGGTTATCTGTGCCGCTGTGCTTAGTGGCACTTCTACCTATGCCGGGATTGGTGGTCAATTGCTGGTGCAAAATAGAATTCACGGGGCGGTACGCGGCCGGGTAATGAGCGTCTGGGGTATGATCTTGCGCGGCGGTCCAGCTTCCGGCGCCTGGCTGGTTGGAACTATGGCCGGTTTCAGTGATTTGCAGTTTGCTTTGTTGGCGGCAACCTCACTATTTCTATTTGTGTGGATTTGGGCAATTCCAAGATCCAGGCGGTGGTCTAAAACTCTGGAAATCAGTGCTGAAGAACACGACGCGGCGGCCAGATAGACAAATTTATTTGTTCGATTTCCCGAACCCCCCGCCACTCTATGATTTTCTCCCGAACCCCCCGCCCCCGGGTGTCTCGATGACAATCACATCGCCGGCTATCATTTCCGCCTGCGCGCTGCCATCCTGATGGATCACCATGGTTTTGCCGGGCAAACCTGAAGCGCCGCCCGCCAGACCGAAGGGCGGATTAATGCGGGAGCCCGAAAGGATCGCGGCCATCATATCTTCTTCAAAACGCAAACGGCGGATGACACCATCACCGCCATGAAAAAGCCCTTCGCCGCCCGAATTTTCACGAATGCCGAAGGCTTCCAGGATCACCGGGTAACGCCATTCCAGAACTTCGGGGTCAGTCAGCCTTGTATTGGTCATATGAGTATGAACCGCAGAAGTACCGTTAAAATCTGGCCCGGCGCCGGTGCCGCCGCAAATGGTTTCATAATATTGGTGCTGATCATTGCCGAAGGTAAAATTGTTCATGGTGCCTTGCGCCGCAGCAAGTGCGCCCGCCGCACCAAACAGCGCCGCCGTCATCACTTGCGAAGTTTCGACATTACCGGCCACCACCGCCGCAGGATATTCGGGCGCCAGCATCGAGCCTTCGGGGATGATGATATCCAAGGGCTCAAGGCAACCATCATTGAGCGGTATATCGTCCTGCACCAGACAGCGGAAAACATAAAGCACGGCGGCGCGGGCGACGGCCTTGGGCGCATTAAAATTAGAGGCGGCCTGAGGCGAGGTGCCGGTAAAATCTATCGCCGCCCGGCGGGCCTTTTTATCAACACGAATGGCGACTTTGATCATGCTGCCGTCATCTATCGGATTGGCAAACTCTCCATCCGGCAATTGATCAAGCACGCGGCGGACACTTTCGGCGGCGTTATCTTTGACATGTCCCATATAGGCGTTGACGACATCGAGACTGAAATGCGCGACGGTTTTATTGAGCTCCTGAACGCCTTTTTCATTGGCGGCGATTTGAGCTTTAAAATCGGCAAGGTTTTGCTCAATGTTGCGCGCTGGATAGGCGCCCGAGGCTAGCAGGTCTCGTAGTGCCTGCTCACGCAAAGTGCCATTTTCAACGACCAAAAAATTATCGATCAGCACGCCTTCTTCTTCGACGGTTTTACTCGTTGGCGGCATCGAGCGTGATGCCGCCGATATCCGCCTGATGACCGCGCGAGCCAACAAAAAACAACAGCTCTTTTTCGGTCGCATCAAAGACCGGCGTGATCAGCGTGACGTCCGGCAGATGAGTGCCGCCATTGTAGGGCGCGTTTAGGGCATAGACTTCACCGGGTGCAATCGTCTCTCCACGGGCGCTGATAACCGCCCGCACACTTTCGCCCATTGAACCCAGATGCACCGGCATGTGGGGCGCGTTGGCGATCAGGCCGCCGGAGGCATCGAAAACAGCGCAGGAAAAATCCAAGCGCTCTTTGATATTGACCGAACTTGCCGTATTGGCAAGCACGGCGCCCATCTGTTCGGCAATCGACATAAAAAGATTATTGAAGACTTCGAGCATCACCGGATCGGCTTCCGTACCGATGGCAAATGTGATGGGTCTTGGTACTGCCCGGGTTAATATCAGATGACCAAGAGGGGTTACTTCACTTTGCCAGCCAGGTTCGACCACCGTGGTGCCATTAGCTTCGACTAATATCGCCGGGCCGAGGATGTTGTCGCCGGGCTGTAATTTTTCGCGGTCAAAAATAGCGGTCAGCTGCGCTTCGCCTTCAAAGGTTACCGGAACCTCCACCAACATTTCCGGTTCAGTTTTATGCGCTACGGCAATCGGCTGATCCATAATTTGCTCGGTCGCGCCAATCGCTTCCACTGCCAGCGCTTCAACCACCAGGGCCCGGTCCGGATCGACAAAGCCGAAACGCTGGCGATGAAGCTCATTAAAGGAAGGGCCAAGTTCAGCAAATTCTCCAAAAGGAATTTCAAGCGCTGTATCAGTACCAAGATAGCGCAAATGAACCTTCATTGAGATCGTGATATCGGCCGGCGCGATATCCTGGTCTGCCAGTTCTTGGCTGGCCTCTGCCGCCAGTTCCTGCAGTTGCGTCTTGAGATTTGCATAGCTGTCTTTGTCGAGTGGTTGCTCGACGGCCCGCTCCCGCATCGCCCGAAGCTCGGCCAGACCCATGCCATAGGCCGACAACACACCGGCCAAAGGATGGATAAAAATCGTCTCCATACCGAGCGCATCGGCAACGGCACAAGCATGCTGGCCACCGGCACCGCCAAAACAGGTTAGGGCGTATTCGGTAACGTCATAGCCCCGCTGCACGGAAATTTGCTTAATCGCGTTGGCCATATTTTCAGAGGCGATTTTCAAGAAACCTTCGGCGACTTCTGCTGGTGTTGAACCAATTTCCGCTGCTAGGTCCGCAAATTTCTCCTGCACAATAGCCGCATCTAGCGGCGCATCTGCCTGGGGACCAAAGACATGGGGAAAGTGTTCCGGCTGCACCCGGCCCAGCATGACATTCGCATCGGTGACGGTGAGCGGGCCGCCCTTACCATAACTCGCCGGACCCGGATGAGCGCCAGCCGAATCGGGTCCTACCCGGAACCGCGCGCCATCAAAATGCAGGATAGAGCCGCCGCCTGCCGCCACAGTGTGGATTTGCATAATCGGTGCCCGCACCCGTACCCCGGCGATTTGGGTATCAAAGGCACGCTCAAATTCACCGGCAAAATGGGAGACATCGGTCGAGGTGCCACCCATATCAAAGCCAATTATTTTGTCGAAGCTTGCCATATTTGCCGTACCGACCGCACCGACCACACCACCGGCGGGGCCTGAGAGAATGCTGTCCTTGCCCCGAAATCGCTTGGCATCGGTGAGCCCACCATTGGATTGCATGAACATGAGTTTGGTATCGCCTAACTCACCCGCTACTTGCGCAACATAATGGCTGAGGATCGGCGACAGATAGGCATCAACAACCGTGGTATCGCCGCGGGAGATCAGCTTCATCAAGGGGCTAACTTCGTGGGAGGCCGAGATTTGGGTGAATCCAATATCATTGGCGATCTTCGTCAGGCTCTGTTCATGATCCGGATAGCGGTAGCCATGCATCAGGACAATGGCAACGGAACGTAACCCTTCATCGAAAGCGGCCTGGAGTTCCCGGCGCGCTTGATCTTCATCCAGCGGCGTGAGCTCATCACCATCCGCGTTGAGCCGTCCCGGCACTTCAGCGACGCTTCTATAGAGCTGTTCAGGCAGTTCAATTTTGAGCGCAAATAAATCAGGCCTGTTCTGATAGCCTATCCGGAGCGCATCCTTAAAACCCTGATTGATCACCAGCAGGGTCGGCTCACCTTGGCGTTCCAAAAGCGCGTTTGTCGCCACGGTCGTGCCCATCTTAACGGCTTGAATACTCGCTGCTGGGATCGGCTCGTCCCTGCCAATCTCAAGCAGGCGGCGGATGCCTTCGATGGCCGCATCGGCGTAATGATCCGGGTCTTCCGAGAGCAGTTTCCGGGCAATCAATGAGCCATCGGGGGAGCGCGCGACAATATCGGTAAAGGTCCCGCCGCGGTCGATCCAGAACTGCCATTTGTTTTCCGTATCTATTGGTTTTCCACTAATTTCAATATTCATGTCTGTCTACAATGGCATTATACAAACATCTCAATTCTGCCTTGTCTATCCATCACCTAATCCACGGCATGTTCTTTCCCAATTTTACAATTTCCGGTCTAACCAAAGTTAAAGACAGATTTCTTGAATCGTTCTAATTACAAACCGATTGTGAATCAGGGAGCAGTAGAATGGAAATTAGTGATATCGATAAAGAAATTGTCACCGCGATTCACAACAAAGATTTTGGCAAAGCTTTATTAAGCTGGCGGAATAGTGAATTCTGTGCCCGCACATGTGAGCTAGATGCAAATGAATGCGATAAAACCAAAAACGTCGCCATGTGTTTTCAATATCTAACCGACCAAATGCACCAAAAATCCCTGAAATTGGGAAATGATAACTTGTCATTTTATATAGATATTTTGAAAGACCATTTGCAGCAGAAATAAACCTCGCAAATCTAAATTAGCATCCTTCCTAATCTGTAATTTTCCATCATAAGCCATTGAAATAGTGCGTTTTTAATTATTTTCGACGGAATGATTTTTTAACTTCGTTTTATACCTATGTGTGGCGATTGGCGCTTCACGGATGATGAAACGAAGATATAGAAAAATTACAGAAAAGGATAGCGACATGAAAACAAGAATATTAACTCTATTGGTCGCAAGTATATTTGTTATTGGATCAACAGCGCAGCCCGTTAAGGCCGCCAGTGATCAAGAAGTTATCGGCACGCTGATCGGCGCTGCCGTTGGAGGTTTCCTGGGCTCAAACGTCGGCAAAGGTAAGGGCCAGCTGGCCGCGACAGCCGTCGGCACCTTACTTGGCGCCGGTATCGGCAATACCATGGCAAACTCTGATCGCCAGATCATCAACACGGTTTATAATCCCCAGCCAAAATATGAGCCGCGCGTCGTCTATGAGCCGCGCCCGCAACCCCGCCAACGCGTGATTTATGTTGAGCGTCCCGTGAAAAAAGTCGTGCGCGAAGTCATCTATGTGAAGCAAAAGCCGCGGTACCGCACCAAGCATGTCGTGGTGCACCACGTCTATTCTTCGAAAAAATATAAATCGAAGCATTGGCGGAAAAAACAGCGCAAGAATAAGCACCGCCACGTTTACTACCATAAAGGCCGTAAATACGTTGCGGTTGATTGTAATCGCCCCGGCGCAAATTGCCGCCGCAGCTTTTAAACTCTCGTCGATTACCTCACGCCTAAGTATCGGCTTAGGCACCCTCGACAGCCGGTCCGCCCCAGAAATGAGGCGGGCCGGTGTGGTTTTTTACCGGTCACAATTTTGGGAGATATGCCTGCTCTCTCTTGCAGCATATTCGCCAGCGACCTATCTTTATAGGCCATGAAGGTAAAAGTTTTTTCAGATGAGCAAAAAGAAAAAGTTTTTTCTGGTCTTTTTAGTAGCGGTGGCGGCGATGGCGTTTTTCCACCCCCACCGTAATAACGCAGGCGCCCAAGGCTGGCGTACGGCGAGCCGGGAGCCTGTGGGCCTCGCCCCTGATCCGGCTAAAACGCCAGAAGCGGTTATCCAGGTCTATACGGCGCGGGCTTATAGCTGGCGCGGCTATTTCGGAGTGCACCCCTGGATCGCGGTTAAACCGGCAAATGCGGAGGCGTTTACGGTCTATGAAGTGATTGGCTGGCGTTTGCGCTGGGGTGAAGATGTGGTCTCTATCCGCGAACGCCCGGCTGACGCCCGCTGGTTCGGTAACGCGCCGGAACTGCTGGCTGATATTCGGGGCGAGGGTGTTGATGCCATCATCAAGAAAATTGATGCTGCCGCCAAGAGCTATCCCTTCACCGATCAATACAGCGTCTATCCCGGACCGAATTCAAATACCTTTATCGCTTATGTCGCGCGCCAGGTGCCGGAACTGAAAATTGACCTGCCGCCGACCGCCATTGGTAAGGATTATCTCGGGCCATCCCTGTTCGCCAAAGCGCCGAGCGGCACCGGCTATCAGTTTAATCTCGGCGGCCTTTTTGGCGTCATGGCGAGTGTCAAGGAAGGCTTGGAGCTTAACCTCTTTGGCTTAACCTTTGGCGTGAATCCGTTTGATCCGGCGATTAAACTGCCAGGCATCGGCCGCATCGGGCCGGATCGTAAACTCGATTATAAACCGCAGGCAAAAACGGCCACCACGAAGCCCGACAAGCTGATCGCCGAAAAACCGCTTTAATTTATACCATCTGCCCCATTTAGTGACTTTACCGAATTGCCGGAGACCTCGATTGCGATTCCTGCTCGTTCTATTTGCCGTTTTTTTAGTATTCAATCCAAATCCTCTGCGCGCCGCACCCGAGGCCAAACTCTGGGAACGATGGGCGGCCCATGATCCGAAATCTGCTGTCCAAATAGATCATACGCCGTGGCGGCAGTTTCTCGACACCTATCTGGTAGAAGTAGGTGACGGCGTCAATCTCCTCAAATACAGCAAAGTCACACCGGAAGATAAATCCTCTTTGGAGCGCTATCTGACCTATCTCGCCGCCCGTCCGGTGAGCCGGTTGTCCCGCCCGCAACAGCTGCCGTACTGGATAAATTTCTACAATGCTTTGACCGTTAAAGTGGTGCTTGATCACTATCCGGTGGAAAGCATCTTGAAAATTGGTATCTCACCCGGATTTTTCTCGGTCGGACCGTGGGGAAAGAAGCTGGTGACAGTCGAGGGAGAAAAGATCAGTCTCGACGACATAGAACACCGGATATTGCGGCCGATCTGGCAGGATCCGCGTCTTCACTATGTCCTAAATTGCGCGGCTTGGGGGTGTCCGGAACTGCGGCCGCTGCCGTATACTGCTGCCAACGTAAATGCTCAAATGGACGATGCGGCTAAGATATATGTCGCCAGTGACCGCGGCGTCTGGTTTGACGAGGAAGGCAGGCTCGGCACGTCCAGCATTTATAAATGGTATGCCGACGATTTTGGACGCAACTATAAGGAAATCATCGCCCATTTAAAAAAATACGCCTCCCCGAAACTGAGGACCCGCTTGGACAAAATGCGGGATATTTGGGGCTATCACTATGACTGGGATTTAAACGAAGCCAAGTAAGACTCTTGTGATGAGTTACGATTCTTCCTGTTTTCCATGACGCCGGCCACCTCTGCCATGCCCCCGCTTGTGTCCGCGCCCCCGCTTTTGACCGCGTCCACGAGCGCCGATCTTACGGGCTTTTTCGATGATGTCGTCAAGCTCACCGGTTTCAACAGCTTCGATAACATCATTATAGAAGGGGATCATTTCTTCCGGCGAGGCCATTTCGAAAGACTTGCCGGATTGGAATTCAATGGGCCGGGTGCCAAACCTGATTTGAGTATACAAATTCCCGTCATCATCGCGGAACGACCAGTCGCGGATTGGTTTGCCGCGGCCGTTAAGTTGACCGGGATTTTTGACATTCTCAATTTGCCCTTTGATGGCGTTGATCAATTTACGCTTAGCCCGCTCAAGGGCATCTTCTCCCGGGGGACGTTCAATCTCGACTGCCTGGTATTTATCTAAAAAAACCATGTTTCCTGCCTTTCATTCGTTAGCCGATTTTCAAATCACGGTGCGCCTGGTCCAAGTCGAAGGCACTGGCGGCCTCCGGCATTGAGCGGTCCAGCCAGCCATCCACCGTATTGCTGAGCCAATTAGTAAAATAACTGGCTGATTTCCGCCATTTATTGCTCCTCAGGGTATATGACGGAATATCAAAATTTAGTCCTGAATATAGTACAAAATTACTCATTTTGTGTTCTTTCTATAATTATAGATGTGTTTTTATACTAATATTATTTGTGATAGTCAAGTGTTATTTTAGTGTTTTTCTATTGAGGCAGAGTTTGTGGTGCCTTTTGCTGCCACCTCGGCTAAGCTCACCTGACAAATTTATTAGGGGGGAAATTGACATGGCTAAATTCGACGACGTCTATTACGACTTATGGAAAAAGACTGAATTTGTGGCCATCACCACCAAGGGTGAAGACGGCCCGCATGTGGTCGGCAACTGGGGCGACTATGTCCGGAAATTGGGCCTCCGGGACGAGACCATTGTTATACCTGCCGGCAGCTATCATCAGACCGAGAAAAATTTGGCCCAGGACAATCGGGTGTCACTGCTGATTGCGTCCCGTCAAGTGCACGGCTCCCGCACACCCGGCCAGGGCTGCGAGATTACCGGCACCGGTGAAATCGTCACCATTGGCGCCATTGTAGATGAGGTTAAAGAGCTCTTTCCTTGGGCGCGCGGTGCGTTGGTGATTAGCGTCGAGAACGTAACAACCCAGCTGTAATGTATAATGAGAATAAATGGAGGCGAGAAGATGGATTGGTCTTTAAAATATAATCCGGCCTATTGGGAAGGCAAACGGCTGGCCTATCCGGAAGTGCCGAAGGAACATCCGAAATTCGCCCAAAGCATCGCCATTGGCAATCTCTTATTTGTCTCCGGCTGCGGCGGCCAGGATACGCTTTCGGGTCAGCCGGCGCCGGACAATGCCGGTGATCAAGTTACGGTGGCGCTCGAGAAAGCCAGGAAGGCCCTGGAAGCCGCCGGCAGCTCGATGGCCAATATCGTCAAAACCTTTTTCCTGGTGCGCAGCCTGGATGACTATCAGGCGGTGCGTAAAGCCGAAACAGAATATTATGAAAAGCATGCGCCACTGCTGATCGAACAACCGCCGGCGGCGACGTTGATGGTGATACCCGAACTCGCCCGGCCCGAATATCTGGTCGAGTATGAAGTGATTGCCGCCCTGGATCGCGAAGCGCCTGATTGGGGTGTAATTTATTATCCGGAATTTTGGGGCGGCAAGGAATTGGCCTATCCCCATGTGCCCAAGGAACACGCCAAGTTCGCCCGCACTCAGGTGGTCGGCGAGCTGGTCATTGTATCAGGCTGTCAGGCGCTCGACCACGATACTGTAAAAGTCGAGACCATGGATTTTGTCGAGCAAAGCGAAATCGTGCTGGAGAAAATCAAGATCGGCATGGAGGAAACCGGCGGCTCACTGGCGAGTGTGGTCAAAACCAATGTGTTCCTTAAAGATTTGAACGAGCTGGCGCGCTACCGGGAGATCGAGCGGGCCTTTTATCAGCAGCATGTACCGGATATTGGCGATAATCTGCCCGCCAGCACCGCGATCATCGTTGACGAGCTGCCGAGGCCTGAATTCCTGGTCGAAGTTGAAGCCATGGGTGTGGCCAACACTCAAGACCCAAATTGGCAGGTTAAAATTGTCCCGGGCGATGCGGCAGCTTCCGCCAGCGCCACGGCCGGAAATCTGGTGTTTTTATCGGGCTGTGACGGCGACGGCGAAACGGTTGGGCAGCAGATAAATTCTGCCCTCGATAAAGTGCGGGCCAATTTGGAGGCCGCCGGCAGTTCAATGGACAAAATCGTCAAGACCTTGATGATGCTTAAGCACATCGAGGACTATCCGAAAATGCGCAAAGCCGAGGTCGAGTATTACGAGCAGCATGCGCCGCATCTAGTCGCCAATCCGCCGGTCAGTACTTTCGTCCAACTTCCGGCCATTACTCGGCCCGGGGCTCTGTTTCAGATCGACGTCACCGCTGCGCGCTAGCTATATTTTAAAGGATTGAAAATGCCTTCAATTGAAAAAGATCTCCGAACCTACCTCAATAAAACACGGGAAGCCGGTGAACTTCTCCGCATTGAAAAAAAAGTTGATGCAAAAACGGAAGCTCCGGCTTTATTGAAAAAATCTGTGCAACGTCATAAGGCATTGCTGTTTGAAAATATAGCTGGCAGTTCAATGAGTGTGATCGGCAATACCTTGGCCTCACGATCATGGATCGAGACCGCCCTGAACTGCGGCAATCGAGATATCGCCACCTGGCTTGGTGAACGGTCTTTACAAACCGTGCCGCCAGTAATCATCGACAAGGCGCCAGTAAAAGAGATAACCGAGGACAATGTCGATCTCACCAAGCTGCCAATTTTGACCTACCACGAGCATGATGGCGGTCCTTATATCACGGGCGGTGCCTGTATCCAAAAGGATCCGGAAACAGGTAAGCAGAATGCCGGCTATTATAGTCTGCAGTTAAAAAGTAAGAACGAACTCGCACTGCGGATGCTGCCCAGCACTCACGGCTACGAAATATTTCAAAAACGAATAAAACTGGGGAAACCGACGGAAATGGCTGTCGCCATCGGTCTCCATCCAGTGGAGATGCTGGCGACTGCCTCGCATACACTGGTTGATGAATTTGAGCTGGCCGGCGGGCTCCGGGGTGAGCCGCTGGAACTGGTAAAAGGCGACACCATTGATGTTGACGTGCCCGCCCATGCGGAAATTATTCTCGAAGGCGAAATACTGCCGGACAGATTAGAGCCCGAAGGTCCGATTGGTGACTGGCTCGGCTATTATCCGGAGATCGAAGAGCGTCACATCTTCCAAGTTAACCGGATGACCTCCCGCAAAGACCCGATTTTTCAGGCGATCCTATCCGGCTCGGGGGATGAAAATATCCTACTGTCCCTGCCTCGCATGGCGGACGTGCTTAAAGCTGCCCAAAAAGCAGCTTCCGGCGTGAAAGATGTTTCCCTCGATCCGTTTCTAATGATCTGCGTTATCCAAATCGACAAAAGATTTGATGGTGAACCAATGAACGTAATCCTCGCTGCGTTCGGTGAGGTGCCCTTTGTCAAAGTCTGCATCGCCGTCGACGCCGATGTTGATCCAGGAAATATGAACGACGTGATGTGGGCCGTGGTGACCCGGTCACGGCTGGAGGAAGATGTTAACATTATTAAAAACGTCATGGGCTTTTCGCGCGATCCGAACCGCCATTACAAATCGAAGCTGGCGATTGATGCAACCTGTCCGCTGGGCAAAAAAGACGATTATCAACGAGCCGAAGTTATCAATGCGTCAATTAATATAGAGGATTATTTGGCCTAACGCCCGAGTTTGAACGGTATCAGCCTTTGACAAAGTTTGTTTGGCCACTTGAAACATACTATATTATTCATACCTATTAAGAAGTTAGTTAATTTGGCGGCGGTCGAGAAAAATAGGCAATCAATTGGTCAAAAGCCCACAATCAGAAGTCATATCTTCAAGCCAAAAAGTCTTTAGTGATGCGGCGGAAGCAGTTGAGTTTTTCACTCTACCTGTAAACCGGCAAAATTACCCGCGCCTTGCAGCTGTTCTGGATTATTGGAATTCACGTCGTAACGGAAAATTTGCTGCTAATAAAAAAAACTTTGCATTGTTGGAACTAGGTGCAGATACCGTTCCCTATTGCATGATGGTCGACGTAGTTCCGGAAGGTCCTGAGTTTATTTATCGTTATTGGGGAACAAAATGCGCAGAAATTACCAAACAGGAAATGACCGGCAAGAATGTAAAAGAAGTTGAACCAAAAGTCGTGTCTGACGAAAATTACAAATCCTACTGCCTGGCTTACGAAGTTAAATCTCCACTCGTTTTTGCAAAAACTCATGCCAAGACATTTTTACTAGATTCTGCCGACCTGTTTTTGCGATTGCCTCTGACTGAGAACGGCAAGGATTCCGATTTTATTCTTACTGTATTCGAACAACCTGATCATTTGATAAAGGAAGTTGGGAAAAAATTCGAAGCAGCAGTCGGAACAAATTCCGCACCGCTAAAAGCCACCCTCTAACTGGTAAAACCCGGCCCAAAAAATAGCCGATTACCCTAATCCCCGCCGGCGTAAGTTCCGGCGGTATCCGGATACATTTTTTTAATAATGCGGAAGGCGCAGAGGTCTTCGCTGCCATCCATATGCGGAAACATCAGCGCATCACGCATCAGTTTTTCATAACCCATTTCCATCATCGAGCCATAGCCGCCATGAAGTTCAAGTCCCTGACGGCAGATGTGAATAACCTCATTGGCGGCGAACACTTTCAGCATGTTGCACAGATTGAGGGCTTCCGGATCATCCCGGTCGAGGGCAAAGGCGACGCGAAACAGGAACGACCGCACGGCCTCCAGTCTGATTTTCATATCGGCGACTCTGGTTGCAACCGCCTGATGTTTGATCAATATTTTGCCGCCCTGAACGTGCTCTTGAACCCAGTCCGCCGTGGTGTCAAAGGCATCCTGGCCCACCCCGATATTTTTAGCTGCCTGCAAAAGTTTGCCGAGCCGGTAGAAAACAATCTCGGCCTTGGGCAGGCCTTCATCTTTTACCAATAGATGGTCTTCCGGCAGGCGGACATCTTCGAGCACAATTTCACCATTGTTCATCAACCGGGCGCCGATGGTCTCGTTACAGCGGGCGATGCTGACACCGGGCGTATTCCGGGGCACGACAAAACTGGAGGTGCCTTCGAGGACACCAACATCTGAATTTGTGTTGGCGTAAACAATAAACAGATTGCCATCATAGCCATTGGTGATGAAATGTTTAACGCCGTTCAAGACCCATTCGCCATTATCGAAAACCGCTCTCGTATCCATATTGGATTCAGGCACGTTATAGGGCAGCCAGCGGTCAGATGAGCCGCGCGGTTCCGAGACGGCATGGCCCATCAGGAATGTTGGATCGGCCACGATCTTGGGAAACCATTCTTCCTGAATTCGCTCGGATGCGTAGGTGCGGATCAACACCGACAATTTCCAGGTCTGGATTAATTTATCCGCCAGCCCGCAATCGCCCCGCGCCAGCTCCATGGCGACCAGAGTGCACACCAGCGCTTCGGTGCTTGGATCAACCTCGACTCCACCGAATTTTTCCGGCACGCCGATACAGCGAATGCCGAGCTTGTCGACGGCTTCAAAAATTTCCCGTGGCACCCGGTCTTCCGGCGTGGTGTTCCATTCCCGGTCCGGGTCTTCCTTGATAAAGGGTTTGATTACATCATCGACAAAGTCATGCACACTCTGCCAAAGCATCTGATGTTCTTCAGCCAGACCTTCTATCGCCATATCCATTTTGATTTTCTCCCCATGTCGACAGCGAGTGGCACAGATTTCTGTTGGTTCACGCTGCACATAAGGATGCTAGGCCGACGGGCTTGGCCCTTCATTGACCGATGTCAATATCAGGTACGCTACGGATCGCCGCAATGGACCCGCCACGCCTGTTTATAAGCGTCTTCAAGCTCGCTGACATGAGATTTGGCATCAAAGATGGTGTCAACGGCCTGTGCTCTTAAGCCCTGGCGCATTTTCGCCAGCACTTCTTGATCACCTGCGAGCTGGAGCGCTGCCGTAACATAATCTGCTGCCGAACTGGTGATACATTGATCCAAGCCGAGCCGATTCAACAATGAACCGGTGAGCCGCCCCATAAACACTTCTCCTGCCAGGGTTACTACTGGCACCCCCATCCAGAGCGCTTCATAGCTGACGGTGCCGCCACCAAAGGGAAAGGGGTCCAAGGCGATATCAATTTTATTATAGACGCTGAGATAAGCAGTGGCATCAGCAGTGAAGCCTTCGAAGCTTAATCGACCTTCGGTAATATTATGCGCCGCAAACGCCTCAATGATGAGCTCCCGGCGTCCGGCATCATCAAACGCCCGGTGCTTAAGCAGCAATTTTGACTTTGGAGATTTTACCAAAATCTCTGCCCAAATTTTAATCACCTCCGGGCTCAGCTTGGCGATATTATTGCAGGAGCCAAAGGTAGTATAACCGTTCGCTGCCGCCGGCAGCGGCGTGACCTCGCCCCCATCTTCCGGCTGTTGATAGGTATTAAAACCGCTGAGGCGGATCAGCTGCTCGGTGTATAACTCGTCGCCGGCATCTGGGGGCGATATAAAATCATCGGTAATTAAATAGTCGGTCGCAGTCAGGCCGGTGGTTGAAACCAGATTGGTGCAGGCGATTTGCACCGGCGCGGCACGGTAAGCCAACACCTCCCGGTAGCGCGATTTAAAGGTGCACGGATGCGCCAGGATATCAATTTCATCGGCGCGCATAAGCGCCGCAATCTCAGCCGCTGATTTTCCACTAACATCGATCCAGTGATCAGCTTCGTCGACGATACTTGCTGGCGGCTCGGCGCCATCAACCCGGTGGCCATAGAGATAAATTTCAAAATCTGCTTTATTATGCGCAGCAAGCATGGGACGCAAAAACCGGCTGGTGACATGGGTATCAAGCTCGGGCAGAAAATAAGCCAGCCGAAGGCGGCGGCCGGCCGTTAGATCATTAATGAATTCTGGGGCAAATTCCGACGGCGGTGTCCCATCTTCTATTAATTGCTCACCCCAGGATTTATTGGCGCCAAAAATATCTTCCGGCGAAGCCGCAGCGGAGAAATTCAGGGCAAAGAGATAATTGGCCCAATAGAATTGATTTCCCGGTTCCAGATCAAGAGCCTGTTTAAACGCCTGTACGGCATCTTCGACGCTGCCTTCGGCAAATAAGGCATTGCCAAGATTGAAATAAGCCTTGCTGGCCTGGCCATTTATTTTTACCGCTGTCTTGGCATGTGTCTTAGCGTCAGCTGTCCTGCCAAGTGCCATAAATACCGAAGCGATATTGATATGATAATCGGCGGTCAAGGGTTCGAGCAAGATCGCCTTTTCTATTAGTTCGATAGCCTGGTTACTATCTTGTTGAGCATGCGCTACCATACCCAGTAAATGTAAGGCATCGGCTTGGGCAGGCTCAATCTCCAGCACTTTGCGGTATATCTCCGCCGCCTCGGCCAGTTCGCCAGCACGCTGGTGAACCAGGGCGGTTTCCAGAATATGTTCAATATCACTCATAAAATATCCAAAAAAGGCGTGCGGTTTCCGCCGCGATGACTAAATATAGCCGGAGAAGATTAGCATCACACTAACGCGACGCCCATCGATAGATTACGAGGAAAACGGCATTATGAGCATTTGGGGAAAAGTTATTGGCGGCGTTGCCGGATTTGCACTTGGCGGACCTCTTGGCGCCATTATGGGAACCGTATTTGGTCACGCGGTTGACCGCTCGCGGGCGCAAAAATACGCCGGTGGCGGTCCCGCATCATTGCAAGAGCGGCAAACCGCCTTCACCGTCGCGGTGATCGTATTATCAGCCAAAATGGCCAAGGCCGATGGCCAGGTCACACGCGACGAGATTGACGCCTTTAAACGAATATTCGAAATACCCGAAAGCGAAATGCGTGATGTCGGTCGGTTATTTAATGAGGCAAGGCGCGATGCTGAAGGGTTCGAACCTTATGCCGAACAAATCGGTGCAATGTTCGCTCATGATCTGGCTGTCCGGGAAAGCTTGCTCGGCGGCTTGTTCCAGATCGCATTGGCTGATGGCGTGGTGCACCCAAATGAACTTAAATTTCTTGAAAAAGTCGCCCGCGCCTTTGGGCTTAACCAATCTGATTTTGACCGTATCCAGGCCGCCCATATGGGATCAGACAGCGCTGATCCATATCAAATTTTGGGTGTCAGCCGCGAGACCAGTGATGATGAGATTAAGAAAACCTATCGGAATTTAAGCCGGGAAAATCATCCGGATACGCTGATTGCCCAAGGTCTGCCACAAGAGTTTATTGATGTCGCCAATGAGAAAATGGCCAGCATCAACGCGGCCTACGATCAGATCGCCAAAGAGCGCTCGCTCTAAATAAAATGAAATTTACAGATTATTTTTTGGTTCTGCTGAGCACATTTATTCTGGGCGTGAATTATGTTGCCGTCAAAATTGGCGTCGCCGAATTCCCACCACTGTTTATGGTCGCGCTGCGGTTTACCATCGTTGCCAGTATTTTGATCTGGTTTGCCAAAGCGCCGGGCAAATACTTTCCAGCCGTTTTGCTTTTCTCCTTCACCATGGGAACATTGCATTTTGGCCTGATTTTCATCGGCTTTCAGCAAGTCGATGCCTCGCTGGTCGCCATTATTTTCCAGCTTGGCGTACCATTCAGCGTTATTTTTGCGAGATTTTTCTTAGGTGAGCTGTTTGGCTGGCGGCGCTGGGTGGGTATTGGCGTCGCTTTTTCCGGCGCCGCCCTGATTGCCGGGGCGCCGCAATCTTCCTCTAATCTTTTTTACCTGATGATTGTACTTATTTCCATTATCGCCTGGGCAATTGCTTCCGTACAGATTAAGCGCATGGCTGATTATGACGCCATCTCGCTATCAGCCTGGATGACTTTATTGGCAGCGCCACAGCTCTATCTGGCATCGGCTTTGCTGGAAAGCGGGCAAATTAACGCCGTTACAAATGCTTCGCTGCAAGCTTGGGGGGCAGTTTTTTTCACCGCCATCGGCGCTTCAATTGTCGGCTATGGTTTGTGGTATCATTTGATCGGCAAGTATACGGTCGGCCGAATTATACCATTCGGATTTTTGGCGCCGCTTTTTGGTATCGCTTCGGCCGTTTTGTTATTAGGTGAGCAATTGACGATCATAACAATAATTGGCGGTGCTCTTATTTTAGGTGGAGTTATGATCGTTCAATTGAGAAGTTTGCCCAGAACGAGTGAGAAAAATGATCAAACGCCCATCGCCTAATTTTAACGAGCGTCCAGAGGGATCAGCTGTCGATATGCTGGTGCTGCATTATACCGGTATGCCAACGGCTGACGATGCCTTGAGGCGATTGTGCGACCCGGCTGCCGAGGTGAGCGCACATTATGTCATTGATGAGGACGGCGAATTGTATCAGCTGGTCTCGGAAGAACATCGCGCTTGGCATGCCGGCGTTTCTTCCTGGCGGGACAACACCAATATCAATGACCGCTCGATCGGTGTTGAGCTGGTCAATCCGGGACACGAATTTGGCTATCGGCCCTTCACCGCCGCTCAAATGACTGCACTGATTCCATTGGCCCAGGACATAATCGCCCGCCATACCATAGCCGCACGGAACGTGGTGGGTCATGCAGATATCGCACCCGCCCGCAAACAAGACCCGGGCGAATTGTTCGACTGGGCTGCATTGGCTAACCAAGGAATTGGCCTCTGGCCTGAACGTAGTCTGCCTGACAATCTATCATCCGATTTCGCCACAGATTTGGAAAAATACGGCTATGACATAACGGATTTAACTGCCGCAACGTCAGCTTTCCAGCGCCATTTCCGCCCCTCAAAATATGATGGCGTGGCGGATGCCGAAACCGGGAAAATTCTGGGAAATTTACTCACTCTCGATGACAGGTAGCTGATCAATCAGCCTGGCTATTTAAGCCAGACCAATTGATTTATAATTATTTAAATTAGGCAGCTTGTTTAAGTGAGGGCTTATTAAAACGCGCCAATTTGGCGTCACGTTTTTCCAGATCTTTCACTTGCTCAACTGCATCTTCTTCAGAAACATGCATGCCAACCAGTTCAAATCCATCACCCACATTAAACACCATCCAGTCGCTGCTAATTTCGTGATAACGAATTGCATAACGCATTTTTGTATCTCCTAGGTGTTATGGCTAGAATTCTAGGCAGAGAGTCGTTACCAATTAATGAATCAATTCAAATGTGGCATATCGATGCCCGATCCGGTCTTGACTTGGGTCTCGCTGGAATGCGATGTCAGCATTGAAAAGAAAACAAATTGGTAAAAAAATGAACCAGCCTTCACCGGTCCTGCGAGACGCCATCGATACGGATTTTACCGAGATTGCAGAAATCTACGCACATTACGTTTTGAACGGTCTTGCCTCCTTTGAAATCACCCCGCCTGATGCGAACGAGCTTGAACGGCGCTGGCAATCAATTCGGGAAAATGGCTTACGTATTTAGTGGTCGAGCAGGCTGGGAAAATCGGCGGCTATGCCTATGCCTCGCAGTTTCGGCCGCGGCCCGCTTATAATAATACTGTAGAGGATTCTGTATATGTCTCGCCAAATTTTATTGGCCAAGGTTTGGGTAAATTTTTGTTAAAGGATCTGATTGAAAAATGCACCTCGTTGGGATTGCGGCAAATGGTAGCGGTAATTGGTGACAGTAACAATCACCCGTCGATCAATCTCCACAAGAAATTAGGTTTTGAGGCAATTGGCGTGATGCCGTCAACGGGCTATAAACTGGATCGCTGGGTGGACACAGTCATTATGCAGCGGGCACTTGGCGACGGCGATACCACGCCTCCCCTGATAAAATAATAACTATATCGCTAAAACGTTCTTGAATATGTCTATTAGAGATTTGCGGAACACTAGTCTAAAATTTGGATTTATATAGACTGATACCTATTTTAGAGTTATGGCAATACTGTTAAGTATCTAGATTACAAATACTTTTTGCGGTTACTATGTTTATCGTAAGTTATTAGCGATTAAATGAATTTTTGTGGAAGCAAATTGGCTAGAAATGACAGATCAAAAACTGGGAAAAATATTAGTTATCGATGACGATGCTATCGTGACCGAAACAATTGGTATTTTATTTGATCAGGAACTTACCGTTTCAAGTGCAGAGACCGGTGAGGATGGTATTGCCGCTGCTCGTTCGGAGTCACCCGATCTTATTTTGCTGGATGTTCGGATGCCAGATATGGACGGCTACGAGACCTGCCGCCAACTGCAAGGTGATGCCGAAACGGCAGCTATCCCTATCATTTTTCTGACCGCCAAGAATGACTCGACAGATGAAGCAATGGGGCTGGAGCTCGGCGCCATCGACTATATTACCAAGCCGATCGTGCCGCAGATCATCAAGGCACGGGTTAAGAATCATCTGACCCAGAAACACCAGCGTGATGAGCTTGAAAACCTTTCGGCAATTGATGCCTTAACAGGTATCGCCAATCGCCGCCGCCTTGATGAGTATCTCGAAACTGAATGGCGGCGGGCAGCGCGGAACAAGTATTATATTTCGCTCTTGATGATCGATATCGACCATTTTAAAAGTTTTAATGATACCTATGGCCACCAAGCTGGTGATGACTGTCTGCGTGATGTCGCCAATGCGATCGCGGCCAGTCCGCAACGCCCTTCTGATTTAGTCGCACGTTATGGCGGCGAAGAATTTTGTGTCGTCCTTCCGGATACGCCTGAAAATTCTGGTTTGGAAATTGCCGAACGCGTTCGGGCCAATGTCGAAAAACTCGCCATAGATCATTCCGGTTCACCCGAATATGGCGTGGTGACGGTCAGTGTCGGAGTTGCAACTGCAGCGCCGTCTAATGAAAAAATCAGTTTTGACGGCTTGTTAAAAGTTGCCGATGAGCATCTCTACCATGCCAAAGAATCGGGACGAAATCAGATTTCCAGCAAATAATTATTGAACCACCCGTTCTGACGGCAAATTTAAAACGACAGTCGTGCCTTTACCGAGTTCACTGGTAATGCTCAAACTGCCATCATGTGCCTCAGCGAGTGTTTTGGTGAGCGGCAGTCCTAATCCCGTTCCTTCGATAAGGCCATCAACATCACCAACGTTTTGGCCAAAGCGCTGTAAGGCATTTTTAATCCCTGCCGCATTCATACCAATGCCTGTATCACTTACCGATATTTGAATATTGCCGGCCTCTGAAAGGATATGATTGATTTTTACCTGACTTTCAGCAGCAGAAAACTTAATGGCGTTTGAAAGGAGATTAACAAAAATTTGTTTCATGCGGCGCTTATCAACAATTAATTTAATTGGATTGTCTCGGATGCTGTTTTCGATTTGGATGTTTCTCTCGACAGCCCGCTGCTCTAAAAAGGCGAGTGCCGAATACATGAGCTCGCTAAGTTCTACCACTTCTTCATTGAGTTCAAGTTTACCCGCCTCAATCGTTGATATATCCAAAATATCGTTAATCAATTCATGCAAATGTTCAGAGGAGGCTTGTATGTGCTCAACGGCATCACGCTGCTGTTCATTGGCCAATTCACCGTAGATTCTATGGGTAAGCACTTCTGAAAACCCAATGATCGCGTTCAAAGGGGTGCGGAGTTCATGGCTCATATTAGCGAGAAATTCAGATTTAATGCGATTGGCTGTTTCTGCCTCGGCCTGGCGTTCCTTAACCTCGGTAATATCGGTGTGGATTTCAAAAATAGAACCATCAACCAGGCGGTTGCGCCTGAATTCGACCCAATGGCCATCCCTAAAAACTTGCTGACCCGACTCCTCTCGGGTGGCCTTGGCTTCCACCATATATTCCTCTATGCGGTCAACTGCCTGAGCAACTGTCCCCGTGGTTATTCTGGCGCGTAAATATTCTTCCCAGGAAATTCCCGGCTTCATAATATCCAAAACTTCCTGCGGCGCGTATTCCCTAAACTTACTGTTGACCATAATCAGCTGGTCATCTCTATCCCATAACATAATTTCATCAGACATATTTTCGATGGCGTCAAAAAATATTTTTTGGGCGGCCTCGGCTTTTTCTTTTGATTGAACTTCGGCCGTTACGTCATTGGTGTTGCCACGGTAGCCTTTGAAATTATTAGCCTTATCGAAAAATGGCACGCCTGAGAGGGAAATGTGAAGATCAGGTTTATCTTCAAATTTCCGGGTAAATCTAAAATCCCGGAACGGTTTTTGTGAGTTAAAAACTTCTTTTAAATCTTCCCACCGCTCGGGCTCGACTTCACCGTAGGTGAGATCCCAGATAGTATGTCCGAGATATTGATCGGCCCCCAATTGAAGCTCGTTTTTTAGGGGCGAAATATAAGTGAATCTGAACTGATCATCGGTTTCCCAAAAACGGTCTGCGTCGGCTTCGGCAAAATCTCTTAATTGTTCCTGGGAAAGGCGCAGATGCTGCTCTTTATCATCAATTTCAGCCAAAAGAATTTGACGATTCTTGCGGTATAAATAGGTGATAACCGCTGCCGCCAAACCGCCGATAATAAACGGCAGGACAAGTGACTCGTTATTTAACGAATCGGCCCCAAAGAAAAACCGTTGGTGGAAAAACGCCCCAAAACTGAGAGCAATGCCACCTAAGACGAATGCCAAAAGTGAAGATCGATGCATTTTTTTTACTCCCCCCCACGGAGTTCAAATTGCATAAACAAAGTAAGTAAATCTATCATTTATTAAAATTAATATAGGAATTGATTCCGGAAATTCCATAATTATTGTCGCCTGCTTCAAACTACGCACGAAAATTCCCGATTTTTAGTGGGTATATTTCTACCCTCCTTGAATTAATAAACGCAGCAGAATGCGTAACATGCTAACTTAAGAAACACACAATTCGTGATGTGCACAAAAAATAATAATCAATTCAGGGAGAACCAATCATGCCAAATGAAATATACACGCCCACCAAAGAAGAACTCGATAAAAGAATTAGCCGTTTCTCCGAACTCAAGCCCATGTCGACTGCAGATGATTTAGCCTGGGTCGGGCAGAAAGCGATGGATGTTTTTTATGCCAGAAAACTTATGCCGGTCATTCTGGATGATACCGACAATCCGTTTGGCAACGCTGCACCCATCATCGGTGCCGCCAATTCAACCATGTTCATTTCCATTATGCCGCCAGGCCAAGGACCTTGTCTGCATAGCCACAATGGAACCTTCGAGACGTTCATGGTGCTTGAAGGCACCATTGAATACTATATTGGCGAGCCGGTTGAACACACGGTTGTACTCAATAAATGGGATGCCTTATCCTGTCCACCAATGGTGTATCGCGGCTTTAAAAATATCGGTGATACGGATGCAGTACAGCTTACCGTCATCACCGGCGACGGCGATAATCGTGACGATGTTTCGATGCCGGACTCAATTGCGCAGAGTGTGGAAAAAGATTTTGGCCCGGAGATTGTCGAAGCGTTCCGCTCGGTTTTTAGTTTCGATCCGCCGCGGCCCGGCGCCTGAACCCACTTTGTTCTTTTAATATTGAGTTGATTAGACCTATACTCCCGCCGCCAGACGGTCGGATGGCCGCTGTTTGCACTTTCGGGTGCAGATAGAGGAAAGTCCGGGCTCCACGGAGACACGGTGCCGGGTAACGCCCGGCGGAGAACGCTAAAGCCAACTCCTATGCCCCAACTCATTGTAAAATAACGAATTGTATTTTAGCCGCTCTGCCATTTCCAAGTTTATCTTGCTCACTTTGCGCACAGTTTATAAATCACGATGAAACTCGTTGCGCTCGCTTTTCGTGAGGTCTTTTTCGATTGCGTTTTTTACAATCAAAAACTAATAAAATTTATTTGAAACAAAAAATGTCCAAGATGGGGTAGACGTCAGCATTGTCTAGCCTATATATAGGGGTATCAAATCAATTGGGGGACTTACTCAACCATCTTCTCTAAGCAGCTGTCGATGCAGCAAGAGGCTTCAAATGAAGCCCAATTAAAAAATTAACGCACAGCATTCGGCGGCTCCAACTGAATTAGATTGGAGCGAGAAGATGAGTAACATTGCCACAACACCGACCGTGTTTCTGCGAGCGAATGATGCCGCTGAAATA
>CAZMHI010000016.1:0-75823 GCA_964566055.1 uncultured Rhodospirillaceae bacterium | reverse complement strand
CCTTGGAGACCGGATTCATCGCCTGGCGCCCGCGCAAAAACATGTCATAAGCGACAAAATTCTGTACAACCCGGCGATCCACTCTTTCCAGCTCATCACTGTGGAAATTGACTTTCATCGCAGAGACAACTTTATGGGTAATCGAGTCCTGAGCGGCGAAAACATCTTTAAGTACCTGGTCATGGCGTTCTGCCCACATAAGATTGCCTGATACGGCGTCAACCAAACGCGCCGAAATTCTGATCTTATTGCTGGAACGTCGGACGCTGCCTTCCAAGACATAGCGCACGCCGAGGTCACGCCCAACATCTTGAGCTTTCACCGTGCGCCCCTTGTAGGTGAAGGATGAATTCCGTCCGATAACAAAAATATTCGATAATTTGGACAAATCAGTAATAATGTCTTCGGTCACGCCATCGCTGAAATAATCGTATTTGCCACCATCACTCAAATTGCTGAATGGCAGAACTGCTACCGATGCTTTATCGGGTAAAGGGTAAGCGGCGGCAGATTTAAAGGCGGCCAATTGCTGGTCCGGGAATATCTGAGTTTGTAAAACCGTGAAGACTGCAATGGCAATAATAACAGCAGCGGCGGCCGATATTGCGGTAACCATACGCCGGGGGGTCATAAACGGATTTTTGGTAGTTGGCTGCTCTATCGTGGCGGGTTCAATACCAACACTATAAATTTGAATCGACTGGTCGATATTTTTGAGCGTCTGCTCACCCAAATCTTCGTAATTATAAGATAAGCGGTGCGCAACCTGATCATGGACATTGGCGGATATATAAATTCCACCGGGATTGGCCAATTCCTGCAAACGGGCTGCAATATTTACACCATCACCATAAATATCTTTATCATCGGCGACGATATCACCGAGATTAATGCCCATGCGAAAATCAATGCGGCGGTCTTCAGGTGCTACCGCATTACGAGATCCGAGCTCGGCTTGAATTTCAACGGCGCACCGAACCGCATCATGGGTTGTGACAAATTCAGCGAGAAAACCGTCACCGGTCAGTTTGACGATCCTACCGCGATAGGCCTCAATCATAGGATCAATAACATCATCGCATAGAGTATGCCAGCCGGCCAAAGTGGTATCCTGGTCAGCTCTTATCAGACGCGTATACCCAGTAACATCCGCAGAAAGGATTGCCACGAGCCTACGCTCAACTTCGGATTTAGCCATTTGGCGCTCCACAAAAAATTCAAAATCAACGGCCTGGTAAACCGTAATACTTTTTGGTCAATTGTGAGTTTGGTACGCCAGCTAAGTTATAATTCGTTAGCTTTAATCAGGGATAACCCCGTTCGGCATTCGTATATACCCTTAGTCAACCTGATTTGCATCTAAATTGCAACAAAAATGCATATTATATTACTCGCCTTTAAATCTTCCAAATCAAAGAAATTAAATTGCTGCCACTAAATGTAAGCTCCTAATGGTTGGCACTTAAACAGCTAACCAGCTATTCTCTTCTCACCCGTTAGGAGAAAAAGCAGAAATGAAAATTGCGATTATGGCAGCCGGTGCAGTCGGAGGATATTTTGGTGCGCGGTTGGCTGAGGCCGGTCATGACGTCTCTTTTATCGCCCGTGGGAAACACCTCGAAGCCATCCGCAGCCATGGTCTCAAAGTGCGCAGTGAACTAGGTGATATTCACCTGAAAAATGTTAACACTACAAACGACCCCACCAACGTCGGGCCGATTGATATCATTCTTTTTGCCGTCAAGCTTTGGGATACGGCATCTTCAGCGCAGGCCTGCAAGCCGATGCTGGCAGACAATACAGCTGTTATTTCGCTGCAAAATGGCGTTGAAAGCAGTGATGTTATTGCCGGGCAAATCGGCGCTAAGCATGCGCTTAGCGGCAGCGCCTATATTTCTTCAGTTATCTCGGAACCCGGCGTTATTCAGCATTTCGGTAATTTCGCCAAATTGGTTTTTGGTGAGAACAACAACGAAAAATCTGAGCGGGCCAAGGCCTTTCTTAAAGCCTGCCAGGAAAGCGGCATTGAAGCAGCAATCCCAGATGATATCCAAACTTCTCTATGGGAAAAATTCTTAAACATTGGCACGCTGAGCGGTGTGACGACTGCATCCAGGAGCCCGATTGGAAAAATTCTGGCTGATCCTGAAATGGCCACGGTATATGAAGCTGCGATGACGGAAATTGCCGCCGTCGGGCGTGCAACAGGCGCGAATTTGTCTGTCGACGTTGTCGAACGCCAGATGGAATTTGCCGCCACCAAGATGCCACCGGATATGACAGCTTCGACACTGAAAGATCTTGAGAAAGGTTCCCGTCTTGAAACGCCTTGGTTAACTGGTGCAGTGGTGCGAATGGGTCGTGAATTAAATATCCCGACGCCGGTCAATGAAACGCTTTATGCCACTATCAAGCCATTTGAAAATGGCGGATAGTGCCTCTTCTCTACTAGAACAGATTCAAATCCGAGGCCAATCCGCCTAGGATCAAGCATTCAATTAAATATGCTCGACCTTCAATAGCGGACACCGATTACGGGTGATATTGCTTATTACAATTATCTTGAATTCGTGGTCTTATGGGGCATCGAAGCAAAGGTCATTCAGCTCCGTTTCCAATGAAATGAGGCTATCTGTTCAACCTATAAGGTTTGTCGAACTAAAGTTGGCGTAGCTGCTTTATTTTGAAATAAAAAATTTCACTAAGTTACTTAAATTACACGGTTTTTATGCCAATATATTCATCAGGTAGGTAGGTATAATTGGCGCAATTTCCTAACCTAAGGGTACATGTGAAAACGTTTTTAACCAGCAAAATTAAATGGATCCTGTCAGTGTCTTTTCTGGCAGGAGGCTCATTTACGGGAACAATGGCTTTTTTTATCCAAGGTACAAACTTTGGATATGATCAGATTACTTTGTCTGCAATCGTTCCACCGATTTTGGTCGGCAGTTTGTCAGCCTTAGCTGTGACCTACTTTATTTTTAAAAATCGATTTCTTTTAGTAACGCAATTGCAAAGCGCCAAACTGGAAGCGGCTGAACTTGAAGCAACGGTCAAAGCCCGTTCCTTTGAATTATCCGAGCAGGAAAAACGATTTCTCGATACAATTGAGAATTTGTCGGCCAGCATTATTCTCTACGATAACAATGACCAAATTGTTATGTGCAATTCCAAAGCAAAAGTTGAAATACCTCAAATTTCTAATCTTTTAGTACCCGGCACCTCGGCTGAAACAATTGTACGCGCCCTGGAAAAGAACGTGCTGCCACCGGATGAAAATAGAGATCACGAAACATGGGTGAAACAAACCATGGATAATCATCGCAACGTTGAAAATACCGACGAACAATTGATGATTGGCGGTCGTTGGATTCAGATCAGCAGAATAAGAACGCACGATGGCGGCACATTGGTGATGCGCACCGACATAACCGAGCAAAAAGAAGTGGAAACAGCCCACAGAAAAAGTGAGGAGCGCTTTCGGGATTTCGCTCTTTCCGCCGTAGACCGATTTTGGGAAACTGACGAAAATCACAAATACACTTATTTGTCTCCGCCGACGAGCCGATTCAAAGGTTCACCGGAAAATTTCATCGGCAAAACCCTTTGGGAAAGTTTGATTGGCCGGACCGAGCCGGAAATTCTGAAAAATTTGAAAAATGTAACTGAGAAATGTGAAACTTTTCACGGCGTTCATGCGTCGTGGCTGGGAATGGACGGAGAGATGCGTTATGCCCAGTTCAATGGTATCGCAATATTTGATGATGATGAAAATTTTAAAGGCTATAGAGGCACCACCATCGACGAAACAGAGTTGAAATCCAGCGAAGTGGAATTTATCAGAGCGCGCGTAGAAGCGGAGACGGCAAACAAGACGAAAAGTGAATTTTTAGCCAATATGAGCCATGAACTGCGTACGCCTTTGAACGCTATCATCGGATTCTCGGAAACCCTTGATCAAGAAATCTTCGGTACGCTCCTAAACGAGAAACAGCGGGAATATGTGAAAGATATTCATATTTCCGGAAAGCACCTGCTCGACCTCATCAATGAAATACTCGATATTTCGACGATCGAGGCGGGAAAACTAGTCTTGGATGAGACCGAAGTGCAAATCGAGCCCGTCATAGATGCAGCCCTTCGTTTGACCAAGCCTCGTGCTGAACAGGGTGGCGTCGAACTTCAATTTGATTTAAACGGCCTTTGCCCGGCGATTCGCGGAGACGAGAGGCGGCTCAAGCAGATTTTCGTCAATCTATTATCCAATGCGATCAAATTCACTGATGAAGGTGGGATTGTATCAGTTGGGATAGAAAGAGGTGAGGATGGGTCTCTCGCTATATCGGTCAACGACAATGGTATTGGCATGAATGATGACGACATTTTGCGAGCGCTGGAAAAGTTCGGCCAAGGCAGAAGTGAAAAGGGAACCGAAAACGAAGGCACTGGTCTTGGATTGCCCCTCTCCAAAGGTCTAGTCGAAGCTCACAATGGGAAAATGAGGATTGAAAGCTCCTTGGGCCAGGGAACTACTGTTAGCGTCCTGTTTCCTGACGAACGGGTTTCGTATCAGAACTAAGCTATTAGTCTAGGGAACTTGCTTTACAGACACAGCATGTCGGGTGGGAAGACGACGGTGATGGCTTCGTTGGGACAATCCTGTCGGCAGGAGCCGCAGTGCCAGCATTCCTCGGTGTATTTAAGATACGGCACTTTGGGCTTTTTGAGATGCGTATAGGTGTTTTTGAGATCGGCATTCACCGGGTCATTGTCGTTGCGCGGGCGCATATAGATGACATCGCCCGGACAGAGCGCATCGCACTCACCGCAGCCTTCACAGATCGCATAATCAAATTCGACGGGCATCTATCTTTTCCTTGTCATCAGGCCGAATACTTAATCGGATCAAAACTGCATTCGTATGCATCACCGGATTTCTGGACCGCCACCAAACCGCACCAGTTCTCATCGTCGGTTTCCGGATAATCAAGCCGGTAGTGATAGGGCTTGTTGCGGCTTTCTGTGCGGTAAAGTGCTGCTGTCGCGGAAATTTTGCCGACTTCAAGAATGGAGCGGGTTTCCTGGGAGCGCATCAATTCATGCAAATCCTCAACCTTCATATCATCCAAGTGTTTCTCCAATTGGGTCAGCTTTTTAAGCGCCGTATTGAGACCATGCTCAGAGCGCATCGGCCCGACGTTTTCGGCCATGATCCGGCGCACCGAGTCTTCCAACTGCCGGTACGGATAGCCACTGCCGCGTTTGAGAGGTGCGATAAATTTCTCCGCCATTTCTTCGGTTGGCGCAACTTCGGGATCCGCAAAAAAATTCCGGCCCAAGGCAAATTTAGCTGCTGCCTTACCGGACCTGTAGCCGCCTGTAATAGCTCCATGGACGCAACGGTTATGATCGGCAGCATCACCGCAAGCATATAGCCCCGGCACGTTAGAGGCACAGTCGCCATCAATTTTGACGCCGCTGCCGGTAACCTCGGTCGGCCCGGCCTGCATGCCTTCGGAAATATTGATCTCAACCGGTGCTGTGGCGAGGTCTTCCTGGCGCTGCTCCAGGTAATCCGGCAGCGTGTCCTTATCGTAGCCGAGCGTGGTCTTAAGATGGGTGATGTCCTCTTTGTTCAGATGCGTACAATCGATATAGAGCGGCCCCCTGCCCTCACGTTTTTCGACCAGACTTTGGAAAACAATTTCATAACGTGGCGCTTTGTTACCGGCGGGGTGATTTTTCTCCATGTAATATTCGCCGAGCCCGTTCATAAAGCGTCCACCCATGCCAGTAAGCGCATTAAAGCCTGGCGCCGAGAACCCCTTCGGCAAAAGCGTCATCCGCATATATTCCATATTGGCGAGTTTAGCGCCGGCGCGCGCCGCCATAACCTGGCCGTCACCGGTATCATACGGACAGAGCCAGGTATTAAAGGGATTTCCGCGGGGGTTCTCAAACAAGCGGTTGGTATTGCCGGTCGAGACAATCGTCGACTTGGCATGAATGACATAGAAATGTCCGGTGCGAATATGAAAGCCGAGTGCACCGACAACCTCACCTTGATTGGTCAGTAAATCAACGATCATTGTTTTAGCCAGTGCTTTGCAGCCAAGTTTTCGAACCGCTTCACCCAGACACGGTTTCAGCCGCTTGCCGTTGAAGTTGATCCAGTAAGGACCAGGCTGGCCCATTGAAGCGGTGCGGTAAAACGTGCCATCTGGCTGAGTAAGAGGATTTCCGATGCGCGCCATCCGTTCGATCGAGTCTTCAAGCTCCTCACAATAAGTTTGCTCGATGATCGACATATGCGCCGTACCGCGCCCGACTTTTTCGACATATTGCAGAAAACTGTCGGCGGTATCCCAATCGCCGCCCTCATTTAAATAGGCTAGAAAGTGATCGACGCCACCGCCAATCGAGCCGCTGCGCTCGATCTTTCCTTTATCGACGATCAAAACGCTGGCGCCATTTTCAGCTGCGCCCATCGCTGCGTTGAGTCCGGACAACCCGCCGCCAATAACCAATACATCAGCGCTCAGCGTGAATAGTTTCATGGATTTGCCGCCTGGTTTAATTTTCCAACTTCACAGATAATTACTCTGCGGCAAATCCTCTGGAGTAAGCATTGATATTGATCAAATTGCGCCTTGCCAGCTATTTAACTGTGATGCAGGTGCAATCTGATAAATGGTTTACTTTGTGAGAAATGCTACCCATCAACATACCTGAAATATGGCCAAGACCGCGGCTACCCATAACGATAGCCTCAGGATTTTCATGTTCTGCCGCAGCGAGAATGAGGTCAGCTGGCTCGCCATCACGCAAATGCGCTTCTATGTTCTTGACCCCTTTGGCTTCGGCTAATTGCTTGGCGTTATCGACAATCAGGCTGCCAACCTCTTCAAGTATATTCACCGGCACGGGAATTGGCACCGGCCCATAGGCCACAGCTGCAGTATTCAGCACGACATCCTCAATCTCTTTAAGTTTGTTTTTGAGGTCGTCGGGCGCATTGAGCTCATCACACAATTTTATCAGCTCAGAAACCGAGGTGTGATTGAGCAGAACGTGCAACAGCACAATTTTCGCTTTGAATTTCTGGGCAAGGTCCGCTGCCAAATCGATGGCTTTATTGGCGTGATCCGAACCATCCGTGGGAACCAAAATTGTCTCAAACATCTTACCAACCTCCATGATTGTTGCACCAAAAGAAGGGATAATTCGCTGGACTGAAATATTCTATTTCATGATCGGGATTCTACAGAAATCGGCAAAAATATTCATTGATGCAGGTCAACGCCATTGCTAATTCAGCTAGTTTCCTTGACAAGAATCAATCCGTTGGCCAACTCTTTCACCTACACTTTTCTGAATATGTAACCCAAGAGAAATAATCACGTGAATTCTACAGCCCACAATCAAATCCCCTTTGCCGAGGTTAATTTCGCTGCCCGAGATTTAGCGGTAGAGAACCGTGCTGACGGATCGATAATCCTTCAAAGCAATATTCCGTTGGGCCCCTACCCTCAGCAACTTTCAGATTATCTTCGACAGTGGGCCAATAGCGATCCTGAGCGTAAATTTCTCGTCGAGCGCGATCCTGCGGGAGCGTGGCGTTCGATTTCTTATGGTGCAGCCGTTGCCGCCGCCAATAACATCTCTCAAGCGTTGATAGATTTAGGTATCGGTCCGATCGAAAACAAACCCAGCCACCCCGTTGTCACTCTCGGCAGCAATTCGATCGAAATGGGTCTCCTTTCGCTTGGGGCCATGCAGATCGGTGTGCCCTTCGCCCCGATCTCTCCCAGTTATTCTTTAATGAGTGAGGATTTCGGCAAACTTAAATACATCATCGATTTAATCGATCCGGCGCTGGTCTATGTGCCTGAAGCAGAGCCATTTAGAAAGGCGCTGGATAAAGTGATGGGGCCAAAGGTCCAATTGGTTTCTGGTGACGGTGCGCCGGGATTTCTGCCATTCAAGAATCTCACCTCCAATACTCCTGGTCCCGAGGTCGGGCAAGCATACGCCAAGGTTGGCGGAGACAGCATTGCCAAATATCTGTTCACGTCCGGCTCCACCGGCATGCCGAAAGCGGTTATCACAACTCAGCGAATGCTTTGCTCCAATGCCACGGCTGTGTGTCAGCTTCTGCCGGTATTAGAGGACCACCCTCCCATTATTGTCGATTGGCTGCCTTGGAATCATGTCGCTGCCGGCAATCTCAACTTCGGTGTAATTTTGCGGAGCGGCGGCACCTACTACCTCGATATGGGACAACCCAAGCCCGGCCAGTTCGAAACCACGATCAATAATCTCAAGGATATTCAGCCGACTTTTATGCAGAACGTACCGCTGGTTTATGAACGCCTCGCCCCCTATCTCGAAGAAGATGATGCATTTGCCCGGCACCTGTTCGGCAAGATGGATTTTATGCTCTATGCGGCGGCACCAATGCCGGCGCCGGTCCAGCAGCGCCTGGATGCCGTTAGCGCCAACGCCATCGGCAAACGCATTCCTTTCATCTCGTCGCTTGGCGCAACTGAGACCGCGCCAGCTTGTATTATGTGTCATTGGCCGTCCGAAGCGCCGGGGAATCTCGGACTGCCAATGCCGGGCACCGACATTAAGCTGGCCCCGATTGCCGGCAAAATGGAAATGCGGGTTAAGGGACCAAATGTAACCAGCGGTTATCTCGGGAACGGGGAGGCAACCAAAGAAGCTTTTGATGAAGAAGGTTTTTATTGTATGGGTGATGCGGTCAAGTTTGTTGACCCGGACAAGCCTGACGAAGGCTTACAGTTTGATGGCCGCATTAGCGAGAATTTCAAACTTACCTCCGGTACCTGGGTCCAAACAGGGGAAGTACGCGTCGGCGCCCTCACGGCAATTTCGCCGCTCGGCCAGGATGCCGCAGTGGCTGGAGATATGCGCGACGAGATCGGCCTGTTGCTTTTTTTGAATCAAGCAGAATGCGCCAAAGCTTTTGATCTGCCGGCGGAAACTTCGTTGCAAGAACTGGCAGCAAATCCCGAATTGCAGGCCCGCCTCGCGGAAAAACTCGCGGCCCATAATAGTGAGCAAAAAGGCAGCAGCCGCCGCATCAGCCGCCTGATGATCATGACCGAACCGCCCTCAGTTCAGGACAATGAGATCACCGACAAAGGTTATCTCAATCAGATGGCAACACTCACCGCCCGCCAGGCTTTGGTCGAGCAATTATATGAAAGTGAGCCAAATCATCCGGCTGTGTTGGTTATTTCCTAGCCCCGCAGATAAGTTCTTGGCCAGGGTGAAAATTATTAAATCAATTATAGTTAGCAATTACGTCTTGATATTCTATAGAGACACCCAATATCCATAATAATACTACGGTAATGGTGAATAAGGCGTTATTTCAATACACGCCAGTTGCAGTAATGGTGAAATTCATTAGTCACAATATGACAAATATTGTCCCAATTTGTTAGCTGGTATTTTATGTTTTTCAAAAACGTAATCCACAAAAATACCAAGTTGAAAATTTTGCCGGTCAAATTTCCTTTTTTGACGATTATGGCTCTTTTGTGCCTAGCCGGATTAGTTGGAATATTTGGCAGCTTGTTTTCGGCTACTCAAGATTACGTCGAAAAAACGACAATCCAGATTGCCTCCCGCTATACTGAAGCGATCAGAGAGTTCCGCAGCCTGTACACCTCTGAAGTGGTCGCGAAAGCAATGTTGGGCGGTATCGAAGTCACCCACGACTATGACCTTAAAAAAAACGCGATTCCACTTCCAGCCACATTAAGCATGGAACTCGGCAAACGGTTGGGGGCGCTCGGTACCGGCGCAAAAATGCGTCTTTACAGCTCACACCCCTTTCCTTGGCGAAAAGATGGTGACGTAATAGATGAGTTTGAATTACTGGCGTTAGAAAAATTAACTAAAAATCCATCTCAACCATTCTTCCGTTTTGAAACAGCCAATGGTCAACCGATCCTTCGCTACGCCACCGCCGATCTTATGCAACAGGCATGCGTGCAATGTCATAACAGTCACCCCGACACACCAAAAAAGGATTGGCGGGCAGGAGACGTTCGCGGTGTGCTTGAAGTGACACTTCCTGTCGGAGCCGCTGGTGGAAGTCTAGCAGGATTGAATCAAGCCTTCATTATTTCGATTATTCTTTCGTTGCTCGGTTTAATAGTGGTGGGCATGGTGATCGCAAGACATCGCCGCAATTCCACTTTGTTGGCGGCAAATGCCAAAGAACTCCAAGAGGCGCGGGATATACTGGAAGTCCGAGTGGAAGAAAGAACCCGAGAATTAGAACAAAGTGAGGAGCGTAAACGCAGCATTATCGAATCCGCAATGGATGCTATTATCACCATTGATGGGGATGGCTTGGTAATTGAATATAATCCTTCAGCCGTAGAAATGTTTGGCTATGAACCTGCTGAAGTAATTGGAAAACCCATCGCCGACATAATAATCCCGGAATATCTAAGACAGGCCCACAGTGATGGTATTCAGAAATTTCTTGAAACGGGACAAAATACGATCTTTGGCAAGCCTATCGAGTTACCAGCTATTAATAAATCTGGCATCGAGTTCCCCGTTGAGCTTACGGTGACACCTTCCTTACTTGGTAATCGGCCCATCTTTAATGCCTTTTTGCGCGATATTACCCAACGCAAAGAAGCTGAAGAGTCCATTTTGGCAGCGAAGAATGCTGCCGATGAAGCCAACCAGGCAAAATCCAGTTTCCTTTCTTCCATGAGTCATGAATTGCGGACGCCTTTGAACGCTATTCTCGGCTTTGGTCAGTTGATGTCATACAATGAGAAGGAGCCGCTGACTAAAATGCAGAAAGATAATATCGAGCAAATTCTCAAAGGAGGTTCACATCTGCTGACCTTGATTGATGAACTCCTCGATTTATCCAAAATAGAGTCTGGCAATGTTTCACTTTCTATTGAGCCGGTTTCAATCCATCACATTATTTCCGACTGTATCGAGATGACCAATAAAATATCCGAAGAATTCGGGATTATCCCAAACGAACCAAAGTTGAACTCCGATTTTCCGGATATGTTGGCTGACTATACTCGCGTGAAACAAGTGCTTATTAATTTTCTTACCAACGCCATCAAATATAACAGAGTCGGCGGGACGGTTAGTATCGACTGCGAAACCGTTGAAGATAATAGAATCCGTATTAGTGTAATTGATACCGGGCCGGGTATTCCCCTGGAAAAACAATCCGAATTATTTCAACCATTCAACCGGCTTGGGCAGGAAGGGACTGAAATCGAAGGAACCGGCATCGGTTTAGCATTAGCCAAACGGCTGGTTGAAAAAATGGATGGATTTATCGGCCATAAGAGCGTTGAAAATGAGGGTAGTACCTTTTGGTTTGAGTTGCCAATTGTCTCTGACGACCAAGCGATCGCATAAATTGACCCGTAATTTTATTGCCGAGACAACAATGCCGCATTACCACCAATTGCTGACGTATTAATCGTCAGAGTTCGCTCGACCGCGAAACGATGGAGATATTGTTCCCCTCCTGCTTTCGGCCCTGTGCCGGATAGTCCTTCACCGCCGAAAGGTTGCACGCCGACGACAGCGCCAATCATATTACGGTTAATATAAGTATTCCCAACCTTCAGGCGCTCATGCAGATATCTGGCGAAGCGGTCGATACGGCTGTGAATTCCTAGGGTCAAACCAAATCCTGTGCCGTTAATAGCCCCAATCACCCGATCAATCTCATCGGCCTGATAGCGGACAATATGAAGAATGGGGCCGAAGACTTCACGCTCCAACTGATTAATATGATCCAACAAGTATATCCGGGGAGCGACAAATTTATTGTTCTTATCCTCATCGATTTTAGCTTTAAAGAGTAAGGTCGCCGCCTCATCCATTTGTTGGGCATGAGCTAGGAGATTCTGCTTGGCTGCCAAATCGATGACCGGACCAACATCAGTGCTCAAAAGAGCCGGATCACCAATGACCAGTTCGGCTGCTTTGCCACACAGCATATCGATGATGTCATCGGCGACTTCATCTTGCAGCAATAAAATTCTGAGGGCGGAGCAACGCTGACCGGCACTTTGGAAACAAGAAGCCAGCACGTCATCGACGACTTGTTCCGGGAGAGCAGTTGAATCGACAATCATCGCATTAATGCCACCTGTTTCTGCGATCAGAGGCACGATTGCGCCTGAGCGCTCAGCCAATCGTTGGTTGATAATTTTTGCCGTTTCAAAAGAGCCGGTAAAAGCAACACCTGAAACTCTTGGATCAGCGACAAGTCGCGCGCCAACGCCACTGCCTTTGCCGGGCAACAAATGCAGCACCTCTTCCGGCACACCCGCGTCATGCATAAGTTCCACGGCCCGCGCCGCAATTCCCGGCGTTTGCTCGGCTGGCTTGGCAACGACCGAATTACCGGCAGCAAGTGCGGCGGATACCTGACCGGCAAATATCGCCAGAGGAAAATTCCAGGGGCTAATACAGGCAAAAACACCTCGGCCATGGAGAGAGATTTGATTGTTCTCACCAGTTGGCCCCGGTAATTGTTTTGGAGTTCTAAATTGAACCTCGGCTTCCGCCGCGTAATACCGGAGGAAATCAACCGCCTCCCGGATTTCGGAAACCGAGTCCGGAATTGTCTTGCCCGCCTCTTCAATACAAAGAGCGATTAGTTCATCCCGGTTTTGTTCAAATCGTTCAGCACAGCGTTTGAGGATTTCACTGCGCTGCTCAACCAGAGTCCGGTCCCACTCGCCGGCCGCTTCGACAGCGGATTTTACAGCCTGCTCGATTTCGTCATCACTGGCCTCTAAGACATTTTTAGAAACCCCATAAAATTTTTCGAGCGCCTCGGTTAGCCGGGAAACTTCCATCGGATCACTTAAATCCAGGCCGCTGGAATTCAATCGTCCATCGCCATATAGATGCGGCGGCAGGGGAATTCGAGCACTTGGAATCTGGTCTTTCGACTTTAGGAGATCAATGGGGCTCGCAATGACCTCTTCTATGGGCAATTCATCATCAGCCAAGCGATTAACAAAAGAGGTGTTTACGCCGTTCTCCAACAGCCGGCGCACGAGATAGGCGAGCAAGTCAGTATGCCCTCCCACCGGCGCATAAACACGACAACTAAATTCTTCATTCGGACTTTGGAGTAAATTGTCATAAAGCGCCTCGCCCATACCATGCAGACGTTGAAATTCAAAATCCCGATAGCTTTCAGCCATTTGAGTGACGGCGGCGATGGTGTGGGCATTGTGAGTGGCGAATTGAGGATAAAGCTGCTCCGTATTTTCAAGTATTTTTTGGGCACAGGCGAGATAGGAAATATCCGTCGACTCTTTCCGGGTATAAACCGGGTACTCGGACAAGCCTTCCACTTGAGCCCTTTTGATCTCACTATCCCAATAAGCGCCTTTAACCAGTCGCACCATGAGGCGGCGTCCTGTTCGATCCGCCAAGGCGATCAGCCAATCGATCAAAACCAATGCCCGTTTCTGATAGGCCTGGACAGCAAGACCAAGCCCATCCCAGCCGGCAATGCTCTTGTCTTCAGCAATCACTGCTAAAATATCCAACGACAATTCCAGCCGGTCGGCTTCTTCCGCATCCAGGCAGAGACTAATCCCACATGCTTTGGCTAGCTGGGCCAAGACCAGTACTTTTGGTGTTAGTTCTTTTAGAACACGGTCGCGCTGGCCATATTCATAACGGGGATGCAATGCCGATAACTTGACGGATATGCCGGGACGCTCATAAAGCGAGGCATCGCTCTCGATCCCTCTCAAGGCCTCGATGGCCCTCTGATAGGCGGAAAAATATGTTTTGACCTGCTGAGCTGTCCGCGCGGCCTCGCCCAGCATGTCAAAAGAATAACGATACTTCGCGTTGTCTCCTTCTGTTGCCCGGCTTATGGAGGCATCGATTGTTTCCCCCATGACAAATTGATCGCCAATAATATGCATCGCATGGGTCAAAGCCTGGCGGATAATCGGCTCACCGGATTTAGCCACCAATGCGCCAAGGAATGTTTCGACATCGCGCACCTCTTCATCTTCCCACTGAACCACGCTGCCGGTCAGCATCAACGCCCAGGTCGAAGCGTTGACAAATAAGGAATCTGAATGACCGAGATGTTTGGCCCAATCGTGACCGGCGATCTTATCCCGGATTAGCAAATCCGCGGTTGATTTGTCCGGCACTCGCAGCAATGATTCCGCCAGGCACATCAAGGTGACACCCTCGGTAGTCGATAAATCATATTCGTGGAGAAAAATATCCAAGCCGGCAGCTTGGCGACGGTTGGCCCTGACATGCTCCACCAATTGATGTGCTTGTTCGGCAATACGTTCTTCTTGGGATGAGGAGATATTGAGAGTGCTCAGGAGATGTTCGACGGCGTCACTTTCGGCCATCTTATAGGCCGCTTGTATCTGCGCCCGGGTTGTCATCTTATTCCTCTATTTCGCTGCTTTCGCCAAAATCGCATTAAATTTCTTTATCGATTTGGCAACTATGTTTTGAAACAGACCTTCAATTTTCATCTGCTCCAAGTTGGCCGCTATTTCCTCGGCCACTTTACTGTGGCGTCTATTCATGAATGCATAAATTCGGGATTCAGAAAGACGCGCCGCGGAATAGATTTTTTGGAATTTTGAACTGCTGCTGATAATGGCGTTGCCTTCATTGAACTCCATAACAGCAAAATCAAACTTCCCTTTTGCCAGCATCCGGAGACCTGCTAAATCCGACGATACCGGAATAACGACGGTAGGGGCTGGTAATTTCGCCAAGCGCGCTGTCATTTTCATCCTTCCCCGTTTAAGCGCGATCCGGTAGCCGGTTAAATCGTCCAGCGCGCCAATCGCCGCATCGTTTCTCTGTGTGAAAATGCCTAGAGCCGTTCTTATCAGCTCTGACTCGATGCGCATGAGATTAGGATATTTACCTTTGGACACTTCATGAAACTGATGAACGCGATGTAGCTCACCATCAGTCTTTCCGGAATTTGAACTTTTTAAGGACCGCAGGCTGGGGTAATGGATCGCTTTAAAAGTATGACCGGCACGCCTGAAGGCTTCCGTCAGTAAAGGCACAACGATAAGCGGCTGATAGGTATCGAGCGGAGCGCCGCCGGAGAACAGAAATTCATCACTTCGCGCCGGAGCAACGAAAATCAGATGAACCACCAAAGCAATAAAATACCAACGCATGGGAGCCTAGTCCAATTGGTTAGAGTAATTATATCTTAACCCACTATCGTTCTCGCACCAAAATTTATTGCAGTATTAATTATACCTACATACTCTAGTATGTCTTTAGATTATAAAATAACGACAATGAAAAAAATTGGGGAACTTTGATGGCTTGGCAAGTTTGGCTATCGGACGACAATTCACTTTTGTGCAGCTTAGCTTCTGGAACAATAACTTCCACCGATGTCATTGAATCGGCGAAGACTATATCCGATTTTCGTCCAGGACTTGACAGGTTAACAATATTCGACGAGTCAGCTAGTTTTTCCGCACTCAATTTATATGAATTGAACAAAGTCAAAAATTTTGTTCGTTCATTGGAGGTGGCGGAAGATCTAAACAGTTCATCACCTTCTATTGTTGAATTTAAAACCGCCTATGTTTGTCCGGACGAGATGGGAAAAATGATTCTCAGTATGTATAATAATTTGTGGGACGAAAATATTAGAGAAAATATTGAGTATGAGATATTTCCATCAATCAAAGCCGCGTTGCATTGGCTGGAACGACCTACCCTGAAAATCTCACTACCGGCACCCAATTAAAGCATAGAGATCTAACTCGGCAATTTTCCAATCCAGCGCGACTGATAACCTTTTTCCGGCGATTCCGATTGTGCAGAGGCAGTCATTTCTGCCAGGCGCTGGTCCTTCACTTCTGAGTTCTCGGCAATTTCTTCAAGTACGTCACCAATCATTGCTTCATAATCGGCGCCGACCGGGCAGACATCCTGGCAGCGGCGGCAACCAGTGATCACCCCTGCCCCGCGCATAATACCCGTCCATAACTGATAACTTTCGCCGGACCGTAACATGCTGACCTTGGTGCCCAAATCCTGCTCACTCAGCATTTTTTCCAGGAATTCCATGGTCGGTACAAATCCGTAAGGCACCCGGTATTTATCGCACTCGTTCCAATCCCTCTGCCAATGACCGACGGCATCGGCCGGACAGGCTTGCAGGCAGCGTCCACATTCTGGTCCCTTGCATAAGGCTTCCGCCATCGGTTGATCAGCTTCGACATCAGCGGAACACAGTACACTGATTAATTTTACCCGCGGGCCGAATTCAGGAGTCAAGATTTGCTCGTTCAGGCCAAGTGTTCCAAGACCAGCTTCTACAGCCGCATGATCAAGTGACAATACAGGCTTTTGGTGTTGAGTCGGATCAAAATCCGAGCCATCCGTATTTATCATATTAGCGGGAATGACGATGGCTGAGGACCCTTTTGATTCTAGCCAAAACACAAGATTGAGCGCCATTTCTTCAAGCGCCGTCAACGTCAACTCATCATTATAAAATTTATGTTGGTGGTTCCAATCCGGTAAGCGCGACGTCGCGGTATTAATATGGTAGCCCATAACGATCACGCGCTCGCCGTCTCTGTCGGTAATATCCGAAGGGCGGCGCGGCTCGTCCGGATCTGGCGGATAAAGCTCCATTTGCGTGCCGTCCGCAATGCCGACCAGATGGGCGCCCAGCTCCTGGGCTTTATTCTTGATCTCAGCCGCAGTCAACGGCGCCTTACTGCCAGTCATCACTCATGGTTCCTTTTATGGGTTTTGCGGTATTCCTTGGCAGCCCGACCGGTATAACCATCCGGCCCAACCCAGCGAATGTTATAGTCATTGAGCCCGATCACTTCCTCACCGGCTTTCCGTGCTTTTTTGAACTCAACCCCCTTGGCAACTTTTTCAGGGGTCTTCTCCGGAATGTCGTTATGAGCCTCGGCCAGACTTGCCGTATAGTCGACTCCAACCGGACACACTGCTAAGCAACGCATACAAGCCCCATAGCAACCGGCGACCCGGGTCATGGCGAGCCAATGGTTGAGATTTCGGGGCGTCCAGATCTCATCAAGCGGATCGATAGTATCATCTTTCATGACATTGGCGAGGTGAGCTGTCAGCTGCGCATAGCCGTAGACTTGGGCACAGGTGGCGCAATCCCGTTTATCGAGGCTGAAATGGCCAACCGCATCCGGCGGACAACAATAACTGCAGCGCGAACATCCCTCGCCGACGCAAATCTGTTCCACAACAGGCTGATCAGCTTCAAGCTCCAGCTCCGACAGCACGGCAGCAAATTGAACCCGTGAGCCGAATTCCGGCGTGACCAGATTGAGATTAAGTCCAATGGAACCAAGACCGGCTTCTGCGGCGAGATGGCGAGTGCTTAAATAACCATAGGTACCGTTCTTCAAGGCCCAATCGGTCTCATTGGTAATGACCGTAAAAGTGGGGTAGCCGCGTTCCTCTAACCCCGCCGACAAGGCGGCAGCGATACGTTCAATACGCCTGATCACCAAATTGTTCTGGTAGCGATCAGCGGTACCCATGCGCAATCTGAACGCGCCGGTGGGAATTTGTTTACCAAGGACAATGACGCTTTTGCCATGAGGAGAAATTCGGCCCGGTGTTTGCGGCCATTTTGGATCAGGTGGAAAAGCTTCAAGGGTATCAGCGCCAATGATCCCAACCATGTCAGCGCCAAGATCTATGGCCAGTGATTTTACTTCCGCCGCTAGCAATTCTAAATCCCCAAAGCGTTATTCAGTATTTCCATTTTAGGGAAAGCATGACCGATAGCAATGGGAAAGGGCTGATATAGAAAATAGTTGCTACTATAATTTCTGTGGCGCGCTCAGGCGGCTTTAAGCTCACCGACTGCAGCGAAGCCAGCCTCCAGAGCTTCGAGATTGAAGTCCAGGAAGTTCTTGGGCGTTTCAAGTTTGATCGCCTCGATCAGCGACTCTTTACCGCAAAAACCACCGAGGCCGCACATCAGGCCAAGGCCGATGATATTAGCAACCCGGATATTGCCGATGGCAATTGCCTGGTCGGTCAGCGGAATGCGGTGGAGATCGACATTCTTAGTCGGAGGTTCGGGCGTCAGCCTTTCATCGGCAATCACCAGAGCGCCTTTGCGCAACAGGTTCTGCGACGGCGCCACACCAACTTGATCCAGCACCAGCATATAATCCAGTCCGGTGGTGAGCGGGTAATCCAATTCCCCGTCACCGGCGACAACGTCGGAGAAACAAAAGCCGCCGCGGGAGGTCGGCTCATAGCCTTGCGAGCGGGCTGCCGTCTTACCTTCGAGGCTCATGGCGCGAAACAGCATCCGGGCGGAGAGAATAAGCCCCTGGCCGCCACTACCGGCGAAACGAATTTCGGTCAAAGCCATTATTTATCTCCCCCCTCGGCAGTGCCTTTGCGGGTATGCGACCGATAGGCTTCGCCATATTCGGGCCGGTCATTGCGGACCAACACACCGGTCTCCAGCTTGTTGGGCCGGAAAGGCTGGTCGGCGACATTGCCATAGGCTTCCGGTCGAAGATCACTTTTCTGCTTGAGAATCATTTCAGCACTTTCACCGAGATCATTTTTGCGGCCATAAACTTCTGTGCAATCTGAAATAATCTCAAGGAAGGAAAAGCCGTCATGGGCGATGCCTTCTTTAATCAGATTTTTTAAAGTCGGCACTTGCAGGGTAACCTCGCGGCCCACCATCCCTGCCCCGGCGGCTTCAGCCAATTTACAGGCATCAAAGGCCGGCTCCATATTGCCGGTCGTGGTCGTCGTGGTCAGCATGGTTTCTGAGGTGGTCGGTGATACCTGACCACCGGTCATGCCATACACTTCGTTGTTGAGCATCAGGCAAGTGATATCCAAATTACGGCGGCAGGCATGGATTAAATGATTGCCGCCAATTGCCAGACAATCGCCGTCGCCGGAAATCACAATGACCTCCAGCTCTGGACGAGCCAGTTTTAATCCAGTGGCCATAGCCAAAGGACGGCCATGAGTGAAATGGAAAGTGCTGGCGTCAATATAGGCGCCGACCCGGCCCGAGCAACCGATGCCGGAAACAATAGCCAGATTGTCTTTTTCGATTCCCAATTCGTGGATTGCCCAGATGAGCGCTCTGAGCGCAATACCATGACCGCAACCGGGGCACATAAAATGCGGCATCAGATCGAGCCGGAGATAATCCTTAATCTCGAAATCACCGGGCGGGGTGGCTTGGTTATTGGCGTAATCTTCGGGGGCTATCTTATTCATTATTTTGCCAGCTCCTCAATTTTAGCGGTAATTTCCGCCGGCGTAACCGGTTCGCCGTCAATTTTGTTCAGGCCTTCGACTTGGATTTTATCTGAACTAAGCCGTTCAATTTCCAAAACCAGCTGTCCGGCATTCATCTCAGGCACCAGCACGGCTTTAGCTTTTGCCGCTGCTTCCAGATAAGCCTCTTCCGGGAAAGGCCAAAGGGTGATGGGCCGGAACAAGCCTGCTTTGATACCAGCTTGGCGTAGATCAGTGACAGCGCGCCGGGCAGCTCGAGCGCTAATGCCGATGGCGACAATCAGATACTCGGCATCATCCGTTTCAATACATTCATACTTCTCGATCTCTTTTTTATTCAGTTCAAGCTTGCTCAATAGCCGGTCCATGTTGCGGGTAACGGTTTCCGTATCCTGGGTCGGAAAGCCGCTTTCGGCATGAGTAAGACCGGTAGTGTGAATGCGCATTCCATCACCCGGCCGGGCCATCGGCGGCACAGCGTCTTTGGTTATGGCGTAAGGCTCGAAATCATCTTTGTTGCCTTTGGCGAGTTTGCGCTCAACGGTTTTGAGTTTCTCAGGGTCAGCCAGTTCGACAGTTTCCAACAGATGCCCGATAACCTGATCGAACATCATGATGACCGGCACCCGGAATTTCTCCGAAAGATCGAAGGCGCGGATGGTTTCGCTGTAAATTTCTTTTACCGAATCCGGCGTAATGACGATAACCGGATGATCACCGTGACTGCCCCAACGGGACTGCATGACATCAGACTGGGAGGGCCGGGTCGGCATACCGGTGGACGGCCCACCCCTCATCACGTTGACGATCACGCAGGGTATCTCAGCCAAGGAGGCGTAACCCAGATTTTCCTGTTTAAGAGAAAAACCGGGTCCGCTGGTCGCGGTCATGGATTTGACGCCACCCGATGAGGCGCCAAGCACAGCCGCCAGGGAGGCGATCTCATCTTCCATTTGAATAAAGGTGCCGTCGACTTTGGGAAGCTCCCGCGACATGCGTTCAGCTATTTCAGATGATGGGGTAATGGGATAGCCGGCAAAAAAGCGGCACCCAGCGGCGACAGCGGCCAGGGCGCAAGCATGATTACCGTGCAGGTGTTCTGTATTTCCGGACATTTAGGCAGCTTCCTTATTGTCTTTAACGGGCGTCCGATTAACGGTGATGGCGAAATCTGGGCAGAGCCATTCGCACAATCGACAACCGGTACAGGCGTCGGCATCTTTCAGGCGGACGATCTGCAGTTCATTCAGTTCCAGGCAGCGTTCCGGGCAGAGACGCACACAGATATCGCAGCTTTTGCACCAGTCATCGATAATATCGAGACTGATATTCACTTCGCCGGCCGGCAGGATTGGCATCTCCGGTTGGGGCACTTCCCGCAGCATTTCTTCGGGGTTCTCACGCACTTCAGCGATCCAATCCCGGCCTTTCTTAAAAGCCTGTTCGTTGACTTCTTCCGAACCTTTAGGCACGAACTTGGCGATGATGTTCAGCCAGTCTTCGTCGGCGAAATCCAGACTTGCGGATAAAGCGCCCAAGAGAATGGTATTGGCGGCCCGGGCATTGCCCAATTCCTCAGCGAACCCGCCAGCATCGAAGGCATAGCCATCGGCTACTTTTTCCAATATTTCAACTGGGGTTTCCTTGACGTAAGCTGTTTGTGCACCGGCAGTACGGTTGCGGCAGGCAAAGGGCGGCACAATCTTTTGAGTATCGGCAATTAAAATACCGGTTTCGGGTTTGAGGTGAGGCAACCAGCGCAGCGCTTCGGCCCATTCCAGAGCAATCAGGATATCCGCTTCACCCATCGGGATGGTCGGTGACCATACTTCTTCGCCAAAACGAACGTGGCTGAATACGCCCCCGCCCCGTTTGGCCATGCCGTGAACTTCACTTTGCTTAACTTGATAACCTTGGGTTTGGCAAAGCAGCGCCAGCACCTTGGAAATCATGATAACGCCCTGCCCGCCGACACCGACGATCAATACGTTCTTCGTTACCTCTGCTTTCGGGGCTTTAGCTTTTTTAGCTTTGCCACCTTTTTTGGCTTTGGTTTCCTGAACTGTCACTTTATCCATTGCTTGTACTCGCGGGTACTACTGACGTTTCCGCCACTGTCTCTGCCTGGGGCGCTAAAGGCTGGATGCAATCGGACGGGCATATCTGGGCACAGAGCGTGCAGCCAATGCAGGAGACCGGATTGATTTCCACCTTGTGTTTGTCTTCGAACAATTCATCGATCCAGGTGATCGCCGGGCAACCTAAATTCATACAAGCCTGACAGGCGGTACAGGTGGCTGCTTTGACGACCAGGGTCGGGCCTTTGATTTTGACCGGATCGAGGACACAGGGGCGATAGGCGATGAGGACCGAGACACCTTTATATTCAGTGGCTTCCCGGAGCGCTTGAAACAGATCACCAGTATCATAGGGATCGGCGGTCCGAACCCACTTGACGCCGATTGAATTGCAAAGTTCGTGATAATCGACTTCGTGTGTTTGCTCTCCTCTGAGCGTTTTTCCTGTACCCGGATGGTGTTGGCCACCGGTCATGGCGGTAATTTTGTTGTCTAGGATAATGACCGTGATGTTGGCATCATTATAGACCGCATCGATCAGTGGCGGGATGCCGGAATGCAGGAAAGTGGAATCGCCGATGGTGGCGACAATGGGCCGGTCCGTCGTGTTGGCTTTGGCCATACCGACCGCATTGCCAATACTGGCCCCCATGCAAACTGTGGCATCGATGGATTGCAGTGGCTCAACCGCGGCCAAAGTGTAACAACCGATATCACCCGGCACCAAAGCGTTAATCGCGCGCAAGGCCATATAACTTGTGGTATGCGGACAACCGGCGCAGAGCACAGGCGGACGGGCTAGCGGCTCAACTTCCCAGTCATGCAACTCCACGGCGTTTTCAATCAAGCCTGCCTTGGCCAGTCCTTCGCGCACAACTTCCGGCGCCAACTCACCAACCCGAGGGAATAATGATTTGCCTTCGACTTCGATGCCCAAGGCTTTAATTTCAACTTCCAGCACCGGCTCCAACTCTTCGACCACGATGACCCGGTCAACGGTGGCGGCAAATTCTTTGATCAATTTTTCCGGCAGTGGGTAGGAAGCCGCAATTTTTAAAATGCTGGCATCCGGCACAACTTCTTTGACGTAGGGATAACAGGTACCATGAGTAATTATACCGTAGCTGCTGTCACCTTTTTCCCACCGGTTAAGCGGTGACTCTGAAAAATACTCAGTCAGCTTTTCGACCCGCTCGACCACGGCAGGGTGGCGGATACGCGCATGGCCTGGGATCATCACGGTTTTTCTGTAATCATCGATCCAGCCTTTGGCTTCAACTTCGGTTCTCGGGCCAACCATCACCGGACTTCTGGTATGCGACAGCCGGGTCGTCGCCCGGACAATTACAGGGGTATCAAATTGCTCGCTGAGATCAAAAGCCAGCTTGGTAAATTCAAGCGCTTCCTGGGCATCCATCGGCTCAAGCACCGGGATATTGGCCAGCCGGGCAAAAACACGGGTGTCCTGTTCGTTTTGGGAACTGTGAAGACCGGGATCATCACACACCACGATCACCAATCCGGCATGAACGCCGATATAGGTCACTGACATGACGGAATCTGCAGCGACGTTCAGACCGACATGTTTCATGGCGGCCATGGCCCGTACCCCGGAAAGCGAAGCGCCGATGGCGGTGTCGACAGAAACTTTCTCGTTAACAGACCATTGGGCTTCGACGTCTTCTGCGTCATAGGTTGCCATGTTCTCAAGGATTTCGGTGCTGGGCGTGCCTGGATAGGCCGCCGCCACTTTAACGCCAGCTTCCCAGGCACCTCGGGCTATGGCTTCGTTACCAGTCATCGGTCGTGCCTGGTTTGCCAGCTTCTTGCTGGACCGGGCAGAATCAAGCTTATTCATCGGATCCCCAGTGTTCTCGGTGTATCTGTGTCTATAATTATAATAATTACGTTTTCCACCCTACCGTTCGGCAATGACTAACGCTTACCAAACAGCAAAAACGGGCAGTGACACGTTATGCGGCATCAGGGGGATATTTTCTTTGATATATATCAAGAATTAAAGAACTATGGATAAGCCGAAATACGCTGTTTTGAGTGACTTTACCGGTAATTTACAGCCGGGATTTAGTTACCACGCAGACCGGTTAGGATTGTCTATCTCTCGTCGGCCATAAGGTCTCAGACGGCGGTTAGTAGCAATATCGGGCTTCATTTGCAGCTTGCGCCGTTCGGCACTCCGCTCAATGAAGTCGGAGACAGATTTAGTTGCTGAGATATCAACAACCCAATCTCGGCTATTTTTCGTCTCGGATGGACCTGACATGAAACCATTCCCCTTTATCAGATTTATTTGAATCCCAAGTCATCAATAAAATCATGATCTGAAGTGCAATTTCCCACCGTTAAATTTAATTGCTCCCTATACGTACTTATACGTATACAGAAAAACATAACCACCTAAAAGTTAAAAATTAAATAAATTATAACATAGATACAATTAGGTTTGTTTTCTGGCAGATTTCTGCGGCATACAAAAATAATCCCGCTATTTAGCATAACGCAAAATCTCTTATTCCCCCGCTGAATACTATGCCTTAAATGGCAACCACGAGCTGTTAGGTGCACAAAATATTTCGTCAACCTTATATTTTAAACCCATTATCATAAGGGAGCGTCAGAACCAACTTGCCTAAGCTGGATAATTCGTCCTAGGTTATCGCACATCTTAAAGCTAACAAATAAAGGTTCAGTAGCATTGAAAACAACTCAAACCGCTAGACCCAATACAATCTCCAGTCCTGAACTCTTAATTGATGGTTCGGATGACCAATTTCGCGATTTCATGACCCAACTGTTTGCAGTTTCCAGCAGATTACAGACCATGCGCCGTTCAGTTGGGCGCGCGATGTCATTAAACGCTTCCCAGTTTTCAATATTGCTTGCGGTTTGGCATTTGCAAAAAGAAAAAGGGATTGGTATCCGGGAAATCGGCAAATATCTTCACATCGCACCTGCCCATATCACCGCCGAAGTCGGACAATTGGTCGCTAAGAATCTGTTGGATAAAAAAAGCGACCCGCAGGACAACCGTGCCGTCTGCATCACGACAACTAGTCGGAGTGACGAGTTGCTTGATCAACATTCAGAATATCTTCGCGCGATAAATGATCAACTTTTTGCCGGTATGTCGCGAGATCAGTTCCAAATAATATTCGATTTTTTGAATAGATTTATCCTGCAATCAGACCTCGCGCTAATACTTGCCGAACGTAGCGAAAATACTGCTGATTTGGCGTAAGGTTCCACCCGTTATAATTTGCTTACCTATCTAAGATAGGTAATATATATTCACACCGTATATATAAGTGTGATTTAAACACTGCTTTTTTCAGTGTGAGGAATTATCCATGGCTTATCGAACCTTTCGTGATTTTCTGGCGGTATCAGAACAACAGGGATTATTGCGGCGTATTACTAAATCTGTTGATCGAACCTGGGAACCTGCTGCTCTAGCCAAATGGGCATTTCAGGCCTTACCTGATGATGATCGATTTGGACTTTTGTTCGATAATGTAGAAGGATCTGAATTTCGTTTGGTGACGGCCGCACTTGGTGCTTCAACACATGCTTATGCGCTTGGGCTCGGAGTATCGCGCGAGGAAGTCAACGATAAATGGACCCAGGCTTTGCTAAATCCAATTGCTCCGGTAACCGTAAATGAAGCACCTTGCCAGGAAGTTGTGCATACCGGCGATAATGTTCGGCTAAGCGATCTGCCAATCCCAACGTGGACACCAGGTAAAGATGTGGGGCCCTATATTACGACTATTACAGTCACTCATAATGCCGATACCGGCGAGCAAAATATGGGTGTGTATCGGACCATGATTAAAGATGACAGTCATGTAATTTGCAATATCAATCCGGGTCGCCACGGCTTCATGCAAGCCAGCACCTATCTCGATAAAGGAAAACCAGCGCCTATAGCTTGGGTTATCGGTACGGATCCTTCTGTTCATTTTGCCACAGTGGCAAACATGCCTTTTGGCACCGAAGAGATTAACGTCGCCGGCGGTCTCAACGGTGAGCCGGTAAAAGTCGTAAAGTGCAAAACCAGTGATATTATGATCCCGGCCGAGGCCGAATTTATCATCGAAGGTGAAGTGCTGCCGGATGAATATGCGGATGAAGGGCCCTTTGGCGAATTTGCAGGTTACATGGGGCCGATTGCGCCTAAACCATTGGTTCGAATTAACGCAATTACACATCGCCAAGATGCAATTTTTTACGGCTATACGAGTCAGATGCCGCCGAGTGAAAGCACCGTTCTGCAAAGTATGACGAACGCGCCACTGGTACTCAAAACCTTACGTGAAGATTTTGCTGACAAAAGCGTTAAAGATGTTCACATCGACCTCACGTTTGGCGGTCTGCTTGCTCATTGTATCGTTTCAATGGCGCCAAAACATGAAGGCCACGCTAAAAAAGTTGGCCGCTTAATTGCAGATATGTCACCGTTGAAGCGCATCACGGTAGTTGATGAGGATGTTGATATTCGGGATCCGCTTCATATCGAATGGGCGATGAATTCTCACTACCACCCCGTTCGCGATACCATAATTATAGATGATGTATTTTTCCCCATGGGTATGGACCCATCCGTACGCATTGACAACAAAATGCAGGATATGGGCAGCAAAGTCGTCATAGATGCCACCAAGACTATAGATGCCGGAGAATATTCACTTCCGCCGAAGGATATTATGATGAAAGCCTTGGATGTCTGGAAAGAAGTTGGGCTGCCAGAATTTGAAATTCCCAAGCGGGCTCAACTGCGAATTGACCGCTCATAATCTTGGTTTACCTGGTCAGGAAAAGTGACATTTCCGGCAGGTAGGTGACAAACATCAAAGCAACAATGTTGATGATGATAAACGGTACCAGACCGGGATAAATACTTTTAAGTGGTGCTTTCAAGACTGCCTGGGCGACAAAAATATTGAGGCCAAACGGCGGCGTAAACATGCCAATGGCCAAATTTACGGTTACGATGATACCAAAATGAATGGGATCTACGCCCAAGGTTTTGATGATTGGCACCAATAATGGAGTCAGCACGAGAATAGCTGAATTTGGGTCGAGCACACTGCCAACAATCAATAATAATATATTGATGGCTAGTAGGACGAGCCAAGGTTCTGCTTTCAATTCGGTGATAAAGCTGCCAACCGATTGCGGCACACCACTGATGGTCAATAGCCAGGAAAATATACTGGCGGCAGCGACGATAATTAATACCTGAGCCGTCAAATAGGCAGAACTTACGGCAACTTCCCAAATGCCGTGCCAGTCAATATCTCGATGAATGTAACGCGTTACCAAAATTGCATAAACACAAGCGACCCCGCCCGACTCTGTGGGAGAAAACCAACCCGAATAGATGCCACCTAAAATAATAAACGGACTGCCGAGCGCCCAAATGCCATTTTTGCTCGCTTTGATGAAGTTCTGGAAACTGAAACCTTCAGATTCCCGGATATTGTTAACGCGGGCATAGAGGTAAATATAAATTCCCATAACCAAGGCCATAAATAATCCCGGCAATATTCCGGCAATAAATAGCTTGGCAATATCTTCCTCGGCAGAAACACCATAGAGAATCATCGCGATCGATGGCGGTATGACGATGGCAATGGCGCCGGATGACGTGACGACGCCAGTGGCGAATTTCTCGTTATAGCCTTTTTCGCGCAAGGTCGGATAAAGAAGTCTGCCGACGGCTGCAACAGTGGCGGCGCTTGAGCCGGAAATCGCACCAAAAACGGTTGATGTGCCGACTGTGGTTAGCGGCAAGCTGCCACGGAGTCCCCCTAATATCGACAACGCCCAGGCGATCAATCTCTTTGACATGCCGCCTTTGCCCATAAGCTCACCTGCAAAAATAAAAAATGGAACCGCCAGGAGTGAGAATATACTGATACCACCAAATAAATTTTGATGGACGATAGCACCCGGGATGTCGCTGAAAAACAGGACAATTGCGGAAGTTGCAGCAAGGATAATAAATATTGGCACTCCCAGGATCAGGAGAACCACCGGCATAGCGAGCATCACCCAAAGCATATCAATTTTCCTCAACTTTTTCGTTAGTTGAAGAATCGTGCCTGCTCGGTGGCGTTAGCCCATTTTGCTGCCATTTTGAGCTAATAATTGTGCCGATAAAAATCAACGAAAAACCGATGGGAATAGCAATATGCGGGATGACCATGGGGATTCCAGCGGCAATACTCTCTTGGCCGGTGTCTAAAAACGTCAGGATTACCTCGTAAGAATGAATGACGACAAATACGCTTAGTCCGATCATAATGAGCAAAGCAAGCCAATTCACCAACAGTCTGGGCCAGCCCTTTAAGCTCATCGATACCAAGTCCATTCGCAGATGGCGACCATGCCAGCTTACTAACACAGCACCAAAATAAACCATCCACACAACGATAAAGACTAATATTTCTTCCGCCCAAATAAAGGGCGCGTCGAATATTCGGCGGGCAATTACATTAGCAAAATTTATGGCGATGGCGGATAGCATTAAGACGCCAATGAGTATTCTAATCGTTAGTAATAGATTGTCGTAATACTTTGCTATCGTGCCTATAGTGCCAGCTTTTTCCATGCTCAAATTATCTATCTAGATTATTTGCTAAACAACCAGTGAATTTGCTTTTAAACGAAAAAAGGGCGACCGTAGCCGCCCTTTAGTCGAACCAATAAATCTACTTATGCCGTTGAACGATGGTATTAATTTTTTGGAAAAAGCCATTCAGCTTGGCATTTTTAGCGATGAATTTAGCGGCTGTTTTATTAGCAATTGACGCTAATTTAGCTTGGTCTGCCGGCGGCAAATCGACAACCGTACCACCGCGTTTTTTCCAACCGGCTAAAACGCCTGCATTAGCTTTATCATTCCAAGGCCGCACTTCTTTTTCGACAGCACGAGCTTCAGTTAGCAACATTTTCTTCTGTGCACCGGAAAGTTTATTCCAGAATTTCATACTGACATAAGTTGGTACACCAAAGTAAATCAGGCTGGACGTCGTGATGTTTTTCGCCATTGTGTCCATTTTCAGTTTACCGAAAAGAACCGGGATAGAGCTCACACCATCAATTAAATTTTGTTTTAGCCCCGGTACAACCTCACCCAAAGGCATTGGCACGGGCTTCATGCCAGCAGCTTTCAAGGGACCGATTTCCAACGGTGAGGCCAGAACGCGAATCCGCAAATCTTTAAGGTCGGCTAAAGAACTGATTTTCTTTTTGGTTAAAAAAGCCTGCGGTGCGGTACACATGATACTAATCGCAGTGATGCCTTTCTTTTCCATCAAGGGGAACATGATGGCGCGAAATTCAGGATCGCCAAAAGTACGCCAGCAATGATTTACATCTTTAAATAGCCCCGGAACGGCTAGGGCGGAATTAAACTTATCTACGCCGATAAAAAAAGCGGAAGGTGCGACAACTCCTTCTATGGTACCAAATTGCAGCCCTTCAATCATACGCGGAATTTTTCCCAGCTGGCTCGCTGGAAAAAGTTTAACGGCTATATCGCCGCCACTTTTTTTCTCGATACGTGCTTTAAAACGCTTCATCCATTCGTGCTGTGTATCATTGATAGTCGGTGTACCAATTTTCATTGTTAAAGAGGCAGCGTTAACTTCATTAGCCGCGAACAATGATGACGTTAATGCGAATGAAATCGCCACAGCGATTACAGTTAATTTTAACTTCCCTGTTTGGCCCAATTTAGACATGAATTTCTCCTGTTAGTTTAATTTTATGGGGGACTACTCAAAACTAGCATAAGCCAACCCGTAGCTCTTATTATTCGATATAATATACCTATCATACATAGGTATTTTTTGTCACAACAAATAATGTAGTTTACGTAACTTATTCGATTCCTGCTTTCAGTAATGAAGATTGTGCCCACCTACATAAAATAATATGTCGTATCGATGGATGCATCATGGTAAATTCCGGACCTCCTGAGCTGTAATTATTACCTAATTTGTAAAGGATGAATTATCATGGCGAAAAAGTCCGACAACGAAGCGGAAGACGAGCAAGAGCCGTTCGAAAATCAGCCCTCCGATCTTGACGAACTAACCCATGCGGAGTTGAGATTAATGTATGATAAAGCGTCGGATGCCGTGCTCTTCGCCAAAAGAATTCAATGGCTCGCGGTCGGCGGCGCTGTATTGGTTTGCGGCGGCTTTACGACATTTGCCGTTCTTTCCAGACTTAGAAGTTCAGTCTCTGCCTTGTTCGGCATATCGACGATACTGCTGGCCTGTGGCGTCATATTAGTTCTGATTATGTATCAGCTTTGGCAATTCAATGAAATTTCACGAATAGTTAAAATTGAGGAACAATTCTCGTCTCTCTACATTAAAATCCGCGATGTAAGTTCCCGGCGTGAGGGCACAATTCAGCGCTATACCTTGCTATTTTTCATGTGTGCGATGGTGATTTTGAGCGCGGCCATAGCTTTGATTGTCCTCAAGTAGCTAAACCCCACCGCAAAAGTGGCCAACTTGATAACGGTCAATGAGATTCTCTGCTGTCTGTGCAAGGAAATTATAGTTCTAAGGCCAGTTTGACAGAGGAGTATCACGATGAATATTCAAAGTCTTCACCATGTTGCCTATCGCTGTAACGACGCCAAGGAAACCGCAGAATTTTACACCAAGGTTCTCGACATGCCCTATGTTGCAGCCGTCTCAGAAACCAACGTGCCGTCGACCGGCGAAACCTCACCCTACATGCATATCTTTTTCGGCATGGGCGATGGTTCGCTCGTAGCTTTCTTCGAAGTTCCGCAATCTCCGCCGATGCAAAAAGACCAAAATACGCCGGAATGGGTTCAACATCTGGCGATGAATGTCGACAGTATGGAAGAGTTGCTGGAAGCCAAAGAAAAACTCGAAGCCAACGGCGTAGAAGTTGTCGGCCCAACCGATCACACTTTCGTTCAATCGATTTATTTCTTTGATCCAAACGGCCACCGGCTTGAACTCGCCTACAACTCAGCCCGGCCTGGTATGATGGAAACACTTCAGGAATCCGCGGAATCGATGCTTGCCAAATGGGAAGAAGAGAAAAAAGTCTTGCCCGATGTCGCTTGGGTTCATGACGGAACCGGTGCTCAAGTTTTCCCGGAAACTTAATCTATAGAGAAATGACCCGGTAGTTTTCGTAGGCTATCCCGTTAGCTTTGGTTCCATTCGACCCGCTCAGCGCCCGGCGTTTCAGGATCGTAATACCACCTCAGCCCCAGCTCTTCCTCGCTGAAGATGTTGGTCTTGAAGCTCCGCCACGCTTGGATCTCAAAATAGTCGAGCGCACCACCATGGGCATGCAGCCGGTGCGGTACACCTGGGGGGAAATAGACCAGAGTGCCAGGTTCGATTTCCTGGGAGGTTTCGCCAACTTCGACCCGCCCATTGCCTTTAAACGTCATATAGCAGTGAGCGGCGCCCTCAGGGTTGGCGTCGGTGCCGACATGTTGATGTAAAGGTGACGAGCCACCTTCATGATAGTGCATCTCACCCGCCTGGATCGCATTGGTCGGGGTAAGCCTGTTGCCGTCGAGTAAGCGGACGGATGATTCAGCGCAAAACCGGCGCACACGACCACCACTGGCATCCGAAAGCACACGCAGCGTTTCGCGATTGAAAAAATAGCCCGGCCCGCCGGACAATCCCTCTTCAATGGCGGAGGGAGGCGTCGGCGTTACCATGTGCAACAATTCTAAATCCGAACCGGAAGCTGTAAATTCAGCTGCTTCTCCCGGCACGAGCAATACGCCGGCGCCCTCTTCGGCAGGATGCTGCTCGCCCTTGTAGCTGATGCTGCCGTCAGTCGAGGCCCCCATAACATAAATTAGATGGTAGTCGTCGCCTGCTTCTGGTGCGAACTGGCGACCGTCCGACACTGTCCGCCGGTAAACATCTAAAGTCTTTGAGCCACACACACTCTCGCTGCAAATCGTCCGTTCCAATCCGGAATCGACAGGCTTGGCTTCGGCCGTATTTGTATTGATGATAGAGACATCGCTTAAGGTCACCATGGGGTATTGCTCCTAGTAGGAAAATTTTTTTCAATGTTGGGCCACAAGATAGCTCAGGGAACCCAGTGTTGCAAATGATGCTTACGCTGCTCCTGACGGGACCGGTTGCACCTCTGAAAGGATCAAGTTTTTTCCCCAATTCGTTTTTCGGTAAGGCTAAAAACACTTCGTTCGACCAGTCAGATTGACTAAATCAAAAAGTGTGTTCTAGAGGCTTTATTGGTAGAGTGCTTATGACTCTGAGAACTAGGTTAGAAAAATGAAGAATGAGAACGTGGCAGCAAACGATAGTCCAGCCGCTGCTGTGGCCCTAATTGAGGCTTACTTGAATGCCATGGAAGACCGGGACCTCGCCGCAGCGAAAGCGGTATTGAGCGATGGATTTAAGATGCTTTTTCCCGGTGATCAAATATTTACGACATTCGAAGAATTAATCGAGTGGGCCAAGCCTCGTTACCGTTGGGTCAAGAAAACCTATGACCGTTTTGATCCACTGGTATCAGATGATGGAATTATCGTTTACTGCTACGGCACTCTATATGGCCAATGGCCGGACGGCTCGGAATTCTCTGGCATTCGCTTTATTGACAGGTTCGTTATCAAAGACAGCAAAATTATCGATCAAAAAGTTTGGAATGACTTGGCAGAAGTACGGTAGATGAAATATGGGGAGAACCAGGGGACTCTAACGGTACTGTCAGCCGTGCCGGAAGTTGCTAGTACGAACCCGATTTTGACCGACTAAGGTGGTCATTAAATTTAGTTTGAGAGGACAAAATTTCAGAAATAAATTTACGGCACGCCATTGCATGGTCGCATTTAAGATCATTAAGACCGCATCCAAATATTTCAGAAAATCTAATCCAAAAAACAATTTTATGCCTGCCGGAAGTTTCTATTTTAATTTCGGTTAAAAGGTATTTGCAAGATTTCAACATATCTAATTTAGATCGTAAAAAAAGCTAACGGTTCTATCTCGACGACATCACTTGGTCTGTTTCCAGTGTGATTTGCCCGCTTAGCATCAAAGCAAATGATACTACAATGCGGACAAGTAATTGTATCGTCCTCACTAAAAAGGGCATCACTGCACAATTCGCAAAATATGTTGCGGCAAGAAGTACATTCATAAACCAGATATGTGATCGAGATACTTAACCCATCAGTATCCATTCCGATTTTACAATTCGGGCAATTTTCTAATTGATTTTGCGTCATATTGGCGAATTTATCTGTTCTATCTAAAGGTAATAAGGGGGTCATGAAGGAAAGTTGCTCCAACCAATGCTCTGCAAACACTTTAGCCCACTCCTCCATAGGATCGTGACCATTTTGAATACCTTGCATAAAGTAAATTTCAGTATGTTTTATTAAGTCATCTAATATCGCTATTAAATCCCTGCCTTCGTATATAACAGGTGAAATCAAATCACGTTGAGGACCGGCAATTTCCGCCAGCTTACCAGTATCATATTCAATGGAATACCCACCTGATAACCCGCCATAGGCTCGCCATTGACTTAAATCATCTTCACGCTCAGAAAAACAACTCACAAATACTCCGGCGACTGCAACATCTGGTTGGTTCAATATTTCCTCAATTACAGAAAGGAGATAATCAAATTCCTTACTGACTTCCGTATTTTTTCTTTTATTTATTGTTTTCTTTAGCAAATCTACAGAGTGAGATAGTTCTTTGCTGTCGTTGAGGCATGAAGCTTGAGTTGCCCAATGTTCACCTGAACTAATGATCTGTATTAGCCTTTCACCGCTTGTATAGTGATAAATTGGCCTAAGTCCTCGCCGAAGAGCAACTCCATTTAAAAGATGGGTAAAAAAATCAACGTAATTTTTTTTGTCTTCTTCGCTGATAAAATTAGTTTCCATTTTCGCAACATCTTTCACATCATTTTATGTGTCAACAATAAGCTAAATATTAGCTTTCCGCCCGTCAGCAGTTGGTCGAGGAATACCCCAGCATTGCGGCAGAGATTACTTCACAGCGGTTGGAGCTGATGCATCAGACTCAGTAGGGTTAGAGAGGTTTATTGATCCCCATTGCTACCACTTTAGCCTTCTCAAGCACAAATTTATTGTTGAGTTGATCGTATAGGTAAAACTTCCTTAGCTTATCTTTGCTAACTATTATTCGACTGGGTTTACCTAATTTATTTACTAAGGTTTTCAAGGTGCTGCCATAACTTATGCCATTTATTTTTATGTCGGAAGTCATGTAAATTTTGTATAGCAATACCTGAGAAACTTTATCGTTCTTATCAAAATCCACGATCCAGTTATCACCATATTCTTGTTTATAGAACCAAACCTTTTCATTTGGGTCTTTATTGGATGTTTTGCTTGATGGTATCCCTTTCAGGAAAAGCAAGTCTTCTTGGCTGGCTCCTAATTTAATGTCCCAAACTTCCTCGTATTTTTTTGGTGAAGCATCCAAGTTGATGATGGAACCTGTGCTAAAATATTCGCTGATTTGATGCTGATAAATTAATGCAGTAAATCCACCACCCCCTAATATAATAAGAACCAAGATAGTAACGCCGCCACGTTTTATTATTTTGCGCCAGTTCCATCGGTCTTTCGTTGAATGAAACAGAAAAATCAAGCCTAAGAAAATTGAAGATAAGAAGATGCCTGTTCCAAGCGTCATTCCTTCTCCCCCGGTTTCTCTGTAGACATTTTCTGCCACGCCGCTGATGCCGCTTCATAGGCACTCTCGCCGCCATGCACTGCCAACTTCACGACCGACTCTGCAAGACGGAACAAACTCATTGTCCTATTCCTAGAATTTTAAATACAAAATAAAATAGCGCATTGAATCCTATCAGGAGGATTAATCCTATAACAATATTTGAAGTTTCGTTAATAAGTTTACGTATTGGCGATGTCATAAATACACTACTTTGGTAAATTCATATGGCTTCTTTGTTACCCCGCCACTCTAGCGACATGACCGTTACAGCCGGTCAGCAGGAGCAAGGTGGCGATGATTAGGATGGGGCGGGTCAATTGCTTTAATACCCTCTCTTCTTCTCATATTCAGACAAGGGTTCCTCGTATAGGTCAGGTTGGGAATCGACATCAGTCTCAGTATTGACTGTAGTATTTTCTAGTCGGTTTAGTCGGCTCCGTTCGGCTAGTCGGGCAAAGAATTGTTTCTCCTTGTATTCTATGAGGAAGCCGAAAATGACGCAGCCAATTAGCATAAAAGGAAACATAAATATCCAACTGGCAAAATAGGCGGCTACTCCCAAGAAACCCGATTCTGACGCCCACTCAAATAAAGACACGGCACCAACCACCAAATAGGAAAACAAGACGAAAGCGAGTGAAAGAAGGATCAGACCAACAATGACGGCCCCAACCAATAACAAGATACTTTCCATATCTCCCTCCTGCCTCTGATCTTATCCAATCACACTAAAACGGAATGCGTGTAAAAGCTAGGCGGTACTGCAATCGAAATCCAATTCATCGACCATATCAATGTCGTCACGGATTTAATTGTTCTTACTATAGAACAATCGATCTGATAGGATTTGGGTTCTATCGGGGGCGGTTATGAAAATAATTACGTTTTTCATCACTTTAATTTTTTTATATGGATGTATTGCGACTTTGCCAACTCAGGCAGAACGGGAAAATGCGGATTATGGAGAGTATCCGCATGATGCTGAAAATATCGTAAAACAATATTTGAAGTATCAGCTAAAAGACGCTGAAACTGCAAAATGGAAACTTGAATTAACACCCCAACAGGGCGGCTTCGCCGAATTCAGAAACATCATATATGGCTTCTATACCTGTTATATGATCAACGGCAAAAATAGCTATGGTGGATACACTGGATATAAGTTGCATTATTTTCTAATTAGAAATGGAACTGTTGTGAAGCATGAAACATCTTATAGAGCGTCAAATGGGTGCATTGACAAAGGCCACAAACCACCGACAAAAAAAACCAAACCAAAAGAAATCAGCTTGTAATAACGATCCTACTAAAATCGTGTAGCGGAAATCATGGATGAGAAAGTTTTTGGTTTTCTATGTTAGCTGACTAAGCAAACTTATCTTCCGGCAACGCCAACTGCACCGCACAGCTATTTGATCCACATCGGGTGCATTTCAATTTAGGCACCAGCGCAGGAACGGGGTAATCGCGTCCGTATTTCTTGACCATCGAGGATAAGCCGAGATCAACGGTATTGGCGCAATGGTTGCAGATCGCCAACAAGCGGGAATTATATTTGGCGGCGTTGCCGAGGGATGCGGGGTTTGAGTTATGCAATCTGTTACCCTCAGTGTTACCTTTTGGCGTTTTTACCTGTTTTTGAGCTGGGGGAAATCTGCTAAGTCATTGAAAAAATGGGGCGAACGAGGGGACTTGAACCCCCAACCCCCGGCACCACAAGCCGGTGCTCTAACCAGTTGAGCTACGTTCGCCACATGACCCAAGCATACTCGTGTTGGGAGGCGATTGTGTAACCCTAAGCCCCCCAAGCGTCAAGTACAGGCTGCACTTTCTGAAATATTTTTAATTGGATTTTAAAACCCGGACCGGAATATGTCATAGTCGGAAAAAGGACCCAAAGCAGATGACATTATTGGCGACACTTCAGGACGTGCTGGAACTCGATCAGGCTAACAAACTGTCTGAAGCGCGGGGCTTGCTCGACACTATTGAAGATCAAATTCCGGATGAGCCCAATATTCAGAAAATCGTCGGCCTGCTCTATCAGCGTCTCAGCGAAGATGAAAAGTCTTTACGCTTTCTGACCGCCGCCGCTGTTAGCCTGCCCGATGACGCCGCCGTGCATTTTGGTCTCGGCTGCTACTACACCGATGTCGCCGAGCAGCAAAAAGCGCTGACCTGTTTCCAGACCGCCATTGATATCGATCCCAGTAACGCCATGGCATTTGTGCTGGCTGCCCGGGCGAGCGAATTATTGGGTGATCTCGACCAAGCCGTTGACTATGCCAGGCAGGCTGCCGCCGTTAACCCGGGCGAAATGGAGCCGCTGATTACTTTGGGGCGCTTGCAAATTCGCCACGCTGATTTGGCCGCAGCCTCCGAGACATTCACGCGCGCAAGCGAACTCAACCCGGATGAACCTTTGGCCGATATCGGTCTCAAGCGCGTGGCTGCGTTAAAAGCAGGTAAAGGAAATGCCGAAATATCCGGCAGCGCTCCCGCCGCGACCGTGGTTTGCCTTAAATGGGGTGATAAATACGGGCCTGACTATGTCAACAAACTCGCGTCAATGGTCAGCCACCATGCGTCAACTGCCCCCCGCTTCGTTTGCTTGACCGAAAATACCGGCGGCTTGGAGAGCGGGATTGAAACTCATCCCCTGCCCGCCCCGGATCTGGAAGGCTGGTGGAGTAAAGTCGCCTTGTTTGGCCCGGACCTCCCCGAACTCGGTAAGCGCATTTTATTTTTGGATTTAGACACAGTCATTACCGGCTCACTGGACGAGATGCTGACCTACAATGCGGATTTCGTAGTGAAAGCAAATGAGTATTCAATCGGTTTCAGCACCACGGCTTTTTTATTGAAAGTTGGCTCCCGGCCTGAGCTATGGGAGGAATTTACGCCGGACATAGCTTCGCGTCTCCGGGGAGATCAGGACTGGGCCGGTCTGATGGCGCCGGACGCCGAGACCTGGCCACTCGATTGGTGCGTCGACTACCGTTTAAAGGCCGCGCAAAATATCCCGGAGAATGCCAAACTCGTCTGTTTTGGTGACACGCCGAACCCAGCGGACTATCCTGCTCCCTGGGTTCAGGAATACTGGCGCTAAGGGAGAGCCATCCGTGATCTATCACGTGTTCATGCTGGTCTGGGGAGAGCGTTTCGTCCGCAACTTTGTCGAAGTCTCGCTGCCCTTCCAATGCATGGCGGGTAATCTGCCGAGCCTCGCCCGGGATGGCGAGGTGTTCTACCACATTTATACGGATCATGACTCCTTGGCTGCCTTTGAGCCAAACGTGCAAATGCTTTCCCAATACGCGACACCGCATTTTCATCTGCTTGACGATATGCGCGTTGATGAAACGCCATTGCTGGCATGGGTCAAAAACCTCGAAGGCCCGGAGGTTAAATATGAAATCCAAAAGCGCTGTGTGCTGCACCTGACCGACCGCGCGCTGGAAGACCCGGATTCCGAGATCGTACTGCTCGATTCCAATTTTATTTTATCGGATGGCACCCTGGCCGCCGCCGCAGCTCATATGCAGGCCGGCGCCAAAGCCATGAACATCAACTTTTTGAGGATTAATAGCGACGGCGCCCTGCCCGCTTTAAAAGCTGTACTCGCAGCAGAAACTCCAGTTGATGGCCGGGCGCTTGTACAAGTGGCGCTCGATCATCCGCACCATCTGCAGGAGGCTTTTTTTGTTGATGCCGAGAACCTCACTTCTTATCCCAGTCAGCTGTGCTGGCGGGTTGCCGGTAAAGGCATTTTGGCGCACGCCTATATCCCGCATCCGCTGATCGTTAAATCATCACCATTGATCAAAACCTATCAAAGCACGATGGACTACGACCTGGCGCTCCGGTCGTGGCCGGACGATGACATATATATATGTGACGATTCAGATGAAATGACGGTCCTTAAATACTCGAGCCCCGGCCATTTAAGCCGGCGTGAGGAACGGGCGGGACTGTCACCCGAAGAACTCGCTAAGGACCTGGCACTTTTTCTGGTCACCAGCACCCATCAGCGTCACCGCCAATTCGGAGATATCGCCATACGCTATCACGTTGATGGGATCGATGAGAGCTGGCAGGACGTCGAGCAACTTGCCGCTGCTCTCCTAGAAGCCACCGCTCAAGAGCTCGATTTTATTTTAGCGAACGCCGACAAGCTCGACGCCAAGTTCCTCATGCACATCAAATCCCACACCGGCCCGATCGAGAACTACACCTCACCGGCACTGGAACCGTCGGCTCTGAATAAATTGGGGGAGGAAAATTAAGGGGACATCTTCCCCTTCCTCTCCGCCGTCATTCCGGGCTTGACCCGGAAACCAGAAAGCAACCATCTAAATTTTTGCCGATTAAAACTGGACCCCGGGTCGTAGCCCGGGGTGACGATGGGTGTTTACACCCCGCCGAAATGTTTCGCCATTCGGTCGAGCGCTTCATCGAGGAGACTGTCTTGTTTGCAGTAGCAGAAACGGGCGAAGTGGCTGACACCGCTCTCCAGACCAGCCTGATAAAACGGGCTGAAGGGCACGGCGCCGACGCCGGCCTCAATTGTCAGATGCTTACAAAACTCGGCATCATTGCCGTTAAAGCCCAAGGGCCGGAAGTCAGTGGTAAGAAAATACGTGCCTTCGCTGGCCATCACCTCAAAGCCGATCTTCGCAAGCCCATCGCTGAGCCGGTCGCGCTTGGCCTGCATATCCGTACCGAGGGATTTGAAATAGTCGATTTCTTTGTTGAGACCATAGGCCACGGCTTTTTGCAGATTAGGCGGTGTCGTAAAGGTCAGAAATTGATGCGCTTTCGCCATCGCTTCGATCAGTTTCGGGGCGCCAACCGAATAGCCGACTTTCCAGCCTGTCATCGAAAAAGTTTTACCCGCCGAGCCGATCTTGATGCAGCGCTCAGCCATACCGGGCAACGTCATCAGAGGAATATGTGGCCGGCCGTCATAAGCCAGGTGCTCATAAACTTCGTCACAGACCGCATAGGCATCGTGCTTTTCCAGCAAGCCGGCGATGAATTCCAGCTCTTCTTTAGTATAGACCTTGGCCGCCGGATTGGTTGGCGTGTTGAGCATGATGAGTTTGGTATTATCAGAAAAGGCTTCTTCGAGCGCCTCATAGGGCAGCTGCCAATGAGGCGGCTCAATGCGAACGAGTTTGGGCACACCTCCAGCCCGGCGCAGCATCGGCAGATAGCTGTCATATAACGGCTCAATCATCACCACTTCATCACCGGGCTCAACCAGCCCGAACAGGCTGGCGGCAATGGCTTCGGTGGCGCCCGAGGTGACGATGGTTTGGCTCTGCCAGTCGATATCAAGATCGTAGAACGTATTGTTGTGAGCGGCAGCGGCCTGGCGCAGTTCCGGAATTCCCATCATCGGTGGATATTGATTGGGACCTTCTTTGGTGGCGCGTTCCGCTTCGGCGAGAATATCAGCCGGTCCATCGGTATCCGGAAAACCCTGACCGAGATTGATCGCTTTGTGCTCAACCGCCAGCGCTGACATCACCGTAAAGATCGTCGTGCCATACTCGCCTAAAATCGAATTGGCTGGTTTCAAATTCCGTTACTCCCAAAATATTTCTCAGTTTTTTTCTTCTCTAGCACAAAAACCGCCTCTGGTCCCTCCATAACACTTTAAATCGTTAAATTGGATGGAGAATTGTGATGAAATCCTCTGGCAGAAACTATTGGCGTTTTTGTATGGTGCTCATTGGCCTGATCGCCTTAAGCGGCTGCAAAACTACCAGCGAAAGCTGGGTCTTGAACGCGGATCGAACTAAAAACGCGATTGAGCAGACTCTGGTCGAAGATGACTGGACCATCGGTGTTGCGCTGATCCGCAACATTCCTAAAAAAGCATATGAGGATGTGATGCCTTGGCTAAAAGATCGTGCTCATACGTTTCCGCCGGTTTACCTCTACGCCATGGCGGACCGCCTCTATAAGAAAGAGAAAGAAAGTGCGGTGCATTGGTATGCCGCCGCCCGGGTGCGTCACGCCTACGATCTCTATCGTTGCACGAATTCGGGTGCTATCCACCGATTGGATGTGTTTGCCGAGCGGTTTCATAAAACCATCTTTAAAAATATCCGCAAAAATCCTGAGACCGGACGCGCAGCTTTGTTCGCTGGGCTTGAGTGGGATATTGAGAATCCGGTCCACCGCACCTCACCCGCTAAGGAGTGTCAGATTGCCCATAGTAATGATTGGGGTGATCACCGCAGAGCTGGCCGCACTTACAGTCCCTTTAGCGGCGTCTATTATCCGATCTTAAATCACGCCGGCTATGATCGAGGTCTGGTGAAACCAGCCTGGCAGCACCCCGAAATGCTCGATAAAGCCCGGCTGACCACACGGCGCTATATTGAAGACATCAACTACCGCCTCTCACTTACTAAATCGAAAACAAAAGATGAAGATGAGGAGGCCGAAGATGTGAATGATTTCCTTAAAAAATATTCAGCCAAACGCTGGCGCTCACGCCAGGACTACAGAACACCCTGGCGACTGCGGCGTTAAAGCAGTGCGCCTGTTTGCCAATGTGGCGCAAAATCAGCCTTGCTTTTTGAGTAATAATGTATTCAAACAGCCCTCATTCAGGAAACCTAATCTACGAGATTATTACTTTATGATAATGCGTTCAGTAATGGCCGTGAAACTCCATGGTATTTGCGTCACCCAATGTGAGCTTCAGTATTCCGGCTCTATCACTCTGCCGCCGCGCATTCTAAACGCTTCAAAGCTACGAGCCGGCGACGTCGTGTCGATTTACAATTTCAATAACGGTGCCCGCTACGACACCTATGTGATTGAAGGCGATGATGATCATACCATTGGTATTAACGGGCCAAGTGCCAGATTGTGCTACGAAGGCGACCGCATTGTCGTGGTGCAATACGTGACCACCGACGAGGATATTAATTCCCAGGTCTTGTTCTTCAACGAGGAAAATCAGCAGGTCGACCAGGAAGCGGTATTTTAAGCCTTACTGCTGTGCCAGATACCAATCCAGAATTTCGGCGCCGGTCATAAAGACCACGCCGGGTTTCTCCGAGAGCTCTTTGAAAATCCGACGGAAATATTTGATCCGGTGCGGCACTCCATGGATATAAGGGTGCACAGCGATGGTCATAATCCTGACGTTCTCTTCACCCTCTTCATAAAGGGTCTCGAAATAATCCATGGTCCGGTCATAGAGCACGCTCGAGACATGAGTTTGTGACAGCATGATCGGGATATCGTTGAGTTCGGTGGTGTAGGGTATGGAATATAGCTGGCCGCCACCCTTATTGTTGGTATTAATCGGGCACGGCTGATCATCCAATATCCAATCGGCGGTATATTCAAAGCCGGCCTCGACCAAAAGTTCCGGCGTGTTTTCAGTTTGTGTCAGACCCGGCCCCATCCAACCCCGTGGTTTATAGCCGCAATAAGCCTGCATGGTTTCCATGGTTTTAAAGATCGCTTCCCGCTCATCCTCAACGTCATACATCGGCTTTTGGATATAGCTGTGGCCCATAAACTCCCAACCAGCCTCGAGCGCGGCTTCGGCGACCCGGGGATAGGCTTCCGGCACCGTGCCATTCATCGACACCGTCGGCGTAACGCCAAACTCTTCCAATACTTTCATCAGACGCCAGACGCCGATCCGCATACCGTATTCCGACCAGCACCAATTGGGAATATCCGGCACATGCCCGCCTTCACCGGGCGGCGTTAGAATGCGCCGGGGCAAGGGCAGCTCCGGCGGCCATTCCTCAAGGTTAACAACCGGCCAGACAATAACCCGCCCGCCATCCGGCAAGCTCAGCGGCTTGCGGTCAATGATGGCGCTGTAATCGATACGTTCTTTAATTTTCATGGAGCACTCCCAATTGGTATTTTTAAAAACATTAGAGTGACAATTTGCGTTTAGCAACGCCTAGAAAATACTGATTCAGATGGTTAATTGAGCAGATGCCTAATTATTGTGCATATCCAATTATTTTCTTGAGTTTTACCTACATCATTCAGCCAGTTAACCAATTGATTCTATGGGCAAATATACAAAATCTAAAAACTGGCATGACTCCTGCGATAGAGAATGATAAGTCGTCTCCTAGGGACGGCGAAATTGCGTGGCAAATAACACTCAGTGCTTCGAAATTACGCTCGGAAGTACTTCAATATAGGGGCAGATTTTAAATGAAAAAAATCGAAGCGATTATCAAACCGTTCAAACTTGACGAAATCAAAGAAGCGCTTCAGGACGTCGGATTGCAAGGAATTACAGTTGTCGAGGCCAAGGGCTTTGGCCGGCAAAAAGGCCATACGGAGCTTTATCGTGGCGCCGAATATGTTGTCGATTTCCTGCCCAAAGTGAAAATCGAACTCGTCATTGAGGACCAGCAATTAGATGCCGCCGTCGAAGCTATCCAAAAGGCCGCTCATACTGGCCGCATCGGCGATGGTAAAATATTCATCAGCTCGATCGAAGACGCAATCCGCATTCGTACAGGCGAACGGGGCGCAGAAGCGATTTAAATCAGAGATATCTAAAACACACATCCACCCAGAAAAAGTTAGACTTTAAGAAAGGAAAATAACTATGTCGTTTGATTGTAAAACTCCAGAAGACGTCGCTAAGGTCGTCAAGGAGAACGACGTTCGCCACATCGACCTGCGTTTCACCGATCCCAGGGGAAAATGGCAACACCTCACTCAATTGCCGGAAACCATCGACGAAGACGCCTTTAATGATGGCATTTTCTTTGATGGCTCTTCTATCGCCGGCTGGAAAGCGATTAATGAATCAGATATGGCTCTGATTCCGGATCCGACCACTTGCGTAATGGACCCATTCGCAGCGCAACCAACCATGATTATGGTTTGTGATATTAAGGACCCGGTGACAGGTGAAAATTATTCCCGTGACCCCCGCTCCACCGCTAAACGCGCCGAAGCGCATTTAAAAAGCACTGGCATCGGCGACACCTCATACTTTGGTCCGGAACCTGAATTTTTTGTTTTTGATGACGTGCGGTCGGAAGTTTCGATGAACCACACTTTCTACAAAATCGATCACGAAGAAGGCCCGTACAATTCCGGCGAAGATTTTGCGGAAGGCAATATCGGTCACCGTCCTGGAGTTAAAGGCGGCTACTTCCCGGTACCGCCGGTCGATTCAGCTCATGATCTGCGTTCTGAAATGGTAACGACCCTGCAGGATATGGGCGTAACGATGGAAAAACACCATCATGAAGTCGCCCCTTCTCAACATGAACTCGGCATCAAATTTGAAACCCTGGTGCAAAGTGCCGACAACATTCAGGCTTATAAATATGTCGTCGCCATGGTTGCGCACATTTACGGCAAAACCGCAACCTTCATGCCAAAACCAGTGATCAACGATAATGGCACCGGTATGCATGTTCACCAGTCAATTTGGAAAGACGGTAAACCGGCCTTTGCCGGTTCTGGCTATGCCGATCTGTCCGATACGGCTTTGAACTATATTGGCGGCATCATCAAACATGCCAAAACGATCAATGCGTTTTCAAATCCATCGACCAACAGCTATAAGCGGCTGATCCCGGGTTTTGAAGCGCCGGTTCTGCTGGCTTACTCAGCACGCAACCGTTCAGCGTCATGCCGAATTCCATATTCAGCGAGCCCGAATGGTAAACGCGTCGAAGTTCGCTTCCCGGATGCGACGGCAAATGCTTACTTGGCATTTTCTGCCATGTTGATGGCCGGCCTTGACGGTATTCAGAACAAAATCGATCCAGGCGATGCGATGGATAAAGATTTGTATGATCTGCCACCGGAAGAAATCGCCGACGTGCCGACAGTTTGCGGCTCTTTGCGTGAGGCTTTGGGAGCGCTCGACGAAGACCGTGACTTCCTGAAATCAGGCGGTGTTTTCACCGATGACCAGATCGACGGCTATATCGATCTTAAGATGGAAGAGGTATTCGCACTGGAACATACGACTCACCCAGTCGAATTCCAGATGTATTATTCCTCATAAAAACTAAATCTATATCTACCTTAAAAGGCCGTCTCAGTAGAGGCGGCCTTTTTTATGCAAATATACACCATAAAATCACTATTAAAGGTTGATTTAATTACAACTCCACCCTTTCTTTTTGAATTATTTTATTCAAGATATTTCAATATATTTCATTAGATAAAGTAAGTTATACGATTGTTTCAAAATATTCTAATTAACATTTTCAATACCATAAAATATTACTCATTTTTACGTAATAACTTGTTGATTTTAGAGATAAATTTCCCACCTGAATTAGAGAAGCATCATGCAACCGACATCGACGTTTTTATTCGATCAAACTATCAGATGCCGGAAATTAATTAGCTTCTTAATTCGGCTCAGAAAATGGCGCTTAGATACTGTCTAAATGTCGCTGCAAATAAATGCACTGGAGTATTTTGATCATGAACAAATTCAAAGAAAGCATTACCTGGCAATTGGTCTTGCCGGTTCCGATTCTGTTAGGCCTGTTAATCATTGGTTTCTGGGTTACGTTGCCCGATATTGTTGCCAGCAATGCCAGAGACAGCGCCACGCTTTCCGCCACCACAACGGCCGGACAGTTTAAAAAAATCAGAGCTTACTATACAAACAATGTGATCAAGAAAGTTCTCGCTGACGGCAACTTAAAGCCCTCTTTTAATCATAAGACAGAGAAAAAAGGAGTGCCGCTGCCGGCAACCTTTATTCACGACATGAGTGAAATCCTGTCAAAGGAAGATACTAATTTAAAACTATATAGCGCCTTCCCGTTCCCCAACCGTAAAGACCGTAAACTTGATGATTTTCAAAAAGAAGCCTGGGATAAACTAGTAGCAGATCCTGACGCAGTAATAACCCGCCAAGTCGAAGTCGACGGCAAACAGGTTGTACGCGTCGCCATTGCCGACCGCTTGGTCGCTCAAGGCTGTGTAAACTGTCACAACTCACGCGCTGACACGCCAAAAAACGATTGGAAGCTGGGCGATGTCCGTGGCGTTTTGGAAATTTCCAGTGTCATTGATGGCGATATTGCGCGGGGCAGTTCCTTAAGCACCTTGATCTTAATTATTATCGCGATTGCTGCGTTAGTTATCATTGCCGTCGCTGTGCTTATGTCAAAACGGACCGCCACCCCCATCACGCGCTTGACTGAAATACTTAGTTCCATTTCGAAGGGCGAAACTGAATTTGATGTGCCGCATACCGAACGGGCGGACGAAATCGGTCAACTGGCTGAAGGTGTCGAGAGTTTCCGCGACAACACCATCGAACGGGAGAAACTCGAAGCACAATCTGAAAAACAGCGTCAAGAAGCGGAAGCAGCTAAGGAGCAGCAACGTCAAGATGAAGCTAAACGCCAGCAAGAAGAGCAAGAGCGGGCCGAAGCTGAACGTGAAGCCGAAGCTGAACGCGAACGCCATGATCGTGAAGCCGAAGAACGGCAAGCCGAAGTTGAACGCAAAGCTGAAAGGGCTAAAGCTGCTGAAATTGAAGAAAAAGCACGCTTAGATGCTGAACGAGCCGCTAAGATCGACGAACTGACTGCCGGTTTTGGTGACGGTGTAACGAGTGTCCTGTCTTCAGTAAACTCTGCGGTCAACAATATGGGTACAACATCCACCACGCTTAACCAAACGGCCGACAATACCAATGCCCAAGCGTCAGCTGTGGCGGCGGCGGCAGAGCAGGCAGCGGCCAATGTTCAAACTGTGGCAGCAGCTGCGGAAGAACTTTCCGCGTCGATTTCTGAGATTTCCTCTCAGGTCAATGAGTCTGCTAAAATTGCTGCTGATGCTGTTGGCGAAGCCGAAACGACAAATACGAAAGTCCAAGGCCTAGCTGACGCAGCCAATAAAATTGGCGAAGTGGTCGAACTCATTAATGATATTGCAAGTCAGACTAATTTGCTGGCACTTAATGCGACCATTGAGGCCGCCCGTGCGGGTGATGCCGGCAAGGGTTTTGCCGTTGTCGCCTCTGAAGTTGGTAATCTCGCCAATCAGACCGCCAAAGCCACCGAAGAAATCGGCGCCCAAATTGCCGGTATTCAAAGTGCTACCGCTGAATCCGTAACGGCTATCGATAATATTTCGACGACGATTAATACCATCGATAACATTACGACCAGCATCGCAGCAGCGGTTGAGGAACAAGGCGCCTCGACTTCCGAGATTGCCCGCAACGTCGAACAAGCGGCGAGCGGCACCAAAGAAGTAACGACTAACATTACCTCGGTATCAACCGCTGCCACTGAGACCGGCAATGCGGCCAATGATATGGGTGATGCAGTTGGTACGCTGAAAAGTGAATCGGACTCGCTGAAACATCAAGTCGAGACCTTCCTGGAAGAAATAAAAGCCGTCTAGATTTCACAGGAAATATACTTTTAGAAAAGCCGTCTCTTTTGAGGCGGCTTTTTTTTAGCAAATGAGATGGCGGCGGGTAAGATTCAACACAGCGACTTCTCTCATAAAGATGCGCTCTTCATCCGAAAGATCCGGATCATTGATGAGATCACGCGCCAATGCGTCCGGATCTAGTGTCGCCAGTTTACTTTCCGGCAGATTATCCCAGTGCAGGTAGACACCGAGCGGTACGGCTAATACTCCTACCGCACCGATCAATACCCAGAAGAAATTGAGTTCGAAAGCCATTTACCGATCATAGACAATTTATGCCTAATCACATTTCAATTTAATGCGAGCACCGGAATGACGGATAATGTTACTCCTTCTCCCGCTCGTCGCGGATGCGTTTGGCCTTAAACTCGGTTTTGGGCAGTGTATTGGGCGCCAGCATCTCGACACCGACGGTCACTTCACAGCGGGTTTTAATCTCATTAATGACTTGATCGGAGACATCCTCAGCATGTTCTACCCGCGCCGTCATGATATCTAAGCCATCGGCATTGGTTTCGATCAGGATTTCATACTCATCACCGATGCCCGGCACGGCGCGCACGGCCTGCTCAAGCTGTACGGGATACATTTTTATACCACGGAGATTAATCAGATCATCCGAGCGCCCGGCAAAGGAGCCCATCGCCCTCACATGAGTGCGCCCGCAGCCGCATTGCTCGGTCGAATAAACAGTGTAGTCGCCAACATTAAAGCGCAGCTGTGGTGAGCTTTCTGAATGGAGACTGGTGCAAACCGTGATCCCCCGCTCACCTTCTTGAACCGGTTCCATGGTATCGGGATCAACTAATTCCCAAATCTGATGATCCTCCATCAAATGAGTGGCCACCATGTCATCCGAAATTTCAGCATGCGAGCAGGAATAGCCGCCGCTGTGTGGAGCGACTTCGGTGCAGCCATAAAACTCCCGCATCTCTGCCCCCCAAAGTTCTTTGAGCCGGTTACGGGTATTCATAATACCGGTGCCGGGCTCTCCGCCGACAAACAGCATGCGGATAGAGCTTGCTGCCGGATCAAGCCCCTTCTCTTCCATCACCCGGCCCAGATGCAACGCATAAGAGGTCGTGCAACACAAGACGGTCGGCTTAAAGCGGTCAACGATATTGGCGCGCATATCAGTGGTCATGCCACCGCCCGGAATGCTGGCGACATTCATACGCTGCAGGGCATATTGCACGCCCCAGGCAAAGACATGTGGGCCATAACCGGAAGCCAGGAACACTGTATCATCCGGCCGCACCCCGAAGGAATAGATCGCTCTCGCATTGGCCCATTCCCAGAGGTCGCGATCTATATGCGAGTAGCGGAAAACCCGAGGTACACCACTGGAGCCTGAAGACGAAAACAGCATCCAGCCGCGTTTTTTCCAAAGCTCATCATCCATCGTCGAATACGTGCCATAGGGTGGGTGCTCTTGAACGTCCGCCATCATTTCAGATTTATCGACAACCGGCCATTTGGTCAGATCGTCGACCGTCTTAATGTCAGTTGGCGCCAAATCAAGCTTGTCAAATCGCCGCCGGTAAAAATCGCTATTTTCGTATAGAAACGGCGTCACCATCTTGAGTTTATCATTTTGAATGGCGATAAGTTCATCTCGGCTGGCGCATTCCAGTTTCTGCGCCCAAATCTGGTCGGTCGCCGGAGCGTGCGTATCAGACTTATGCTTCTCAATCGTTTCGAGCCAGGCGGTGCGGGTTTGCTCTTTGCGGCTATCGGCCATTGTCGTCTCCCAATATCAAATTCTGTTTTTTTATTGATCTATCAAATTATAAATATACATTGTAGCCGAATAATAACCAGAGCTAAGACCACTTTTTTATTGAGGATTTAAATATGGCGAGCATTGCCAAACCACCCTTTCGCGCTGACCATGTTGGCAGCCTATTGCGCCCAAAATCAATCACCGATGCCTTTAAAAGATTTCATGCCGGCGAGATCGGCACCGAAGAGGTGACAGCTGTTCAAGATGCGGCGATCAAAGAGGTCATTCAACTTCAGGAAAGTGTTGGCCTCGAAGCAATTACAGATGGCGAATTTCGCCGGGCCTCTTATTGGTCAAGCTTTGTTGAGCGAGTTAACGGCCTCGACGTTGGTGAGGCTCGCTTCACTTTTCACGATGATCATGGTCACGAGCAAAAATTCACCGCACCGATTGTGACCTCTAAAGTTTCCCGCACCACGCCCATTGCCGGCGACGAGTTTGAATTTGTGCAGGCCAATACCAGTAAGACTCCGAAGACCACAATTGTCTCGCCGCCCACCATGCATATGTTTAGGCTCGACCAAACTATTGAGCCGGGCGTTTATGACAGCACTCAAGCGTATTTTACCGACCTTGCACAAGTTTACCGGCAGGAGATTACCGCGTTGGCCGAGGCAGGTTCCACTTATATACAGCTGGATGACGTGCCGATCCCGATGTTGAGCGATGCCAATGTCCAGGAGCGGGTCAAAGCGGATGGCATTGATCCCGGCCAACTGATGAACGACTACATTGATCTCTTTAACGATTGCCTGGCTGGCCGGCCAGACGGTGTCACCATTGCCGTCCATATGTGCCGGGGTAATTACAAAGGTAAGTTCCTCTCCGAGGGTGGTTATGAGACTTTTGCCGAGAAATTTTTCAACGACCTTAATGTCGATGCATTTTTCCTTGAGTACGACTCGCCTAGAGCCGGTGATTTCGCGCCGCTTAAATATGTGCCAAAAGATAAAATGGTTGTGCTGGGGCTGGTTTCAAGCAAGACGCCTGAGCTGGAAAGCCAGGATGATCTCAGAGCCCGGATAGACGAGGCGGCTCAATTTATCGATCTCGACCAGTTAGGCCTCAGCCCGCAATGCGGTTTCGCCAGCACGGTTGCCGGTAATCCCGTGACCATTGATGACGAAAAAGCCAAACTGGCACTGATCGTCGAGGTTGCGGATAAAGTTTGGAATTAGATGCTCTATTTTGCTTATGGTTCGAACATGCATCCCCAGCAGATGCGGCGGCGGTGTCCGGGTTACCGTTTTATCAGCACCGCCAAACTTAAAGATCATAAGCTCGCTTTTACCAGGCGTTCGACCCGGCGGCGGTGTGGTGTCGCTGACGTCATCTCTTCACCAGGTGATGAAGTATGGGGGGTGCTCTATCACCTAAAATCACGGCAGGATATTCATGCTCTCGACAAAGCCGAAGGATTTAAACTGGGCCGAAAGCGCATCAATAATTATGACCGGGAAAGGCGCAATGTTTGGAGCCCGCTCTCACCCCACAAACCTCTTAGCGCCGACACTTATATTGCCCGCCAGCACTACAACCCGCCGCCGCCAAATGCTCACTATCTGGGGCTGATGTTAAACGGCGCCGAGCATTGGAAATTGCCGAAAACATATCAGAGTATGTTGCAAAATATTTCAATCGCCTTATAGGAGTATCATGTTACTTACATATGAAACAAACTATGCATAGCAACTTATATTATAACTATTCTAATAAATTGCATAAAATGTTACTTCACCTAAATCTCTCCCCTGAAAATTAGTTAGCTCAATTAAATCAATTGAATCAGCCATTTAATCATGGCTACATTAGGACACAAATCGAAACTTCATTTAGGTTGTCCTTTCCCCGCCCAACATCATATCCACCAGTATCCGAACGTTAGTGCGGTGACATCACCGCATTTTTTTGTGTGGAACGAGTGTGGAAAGGAATAAACAAGTGTTTAAATTAACCTCAAGAACTAACGATACAACAGCTTCTAATAAAGCCGGCAGCGTTATACAAAATCTGGCGGTTCGTAAAAAACTCTACTCCGGATTCGGCGTCGTGCTGATCCTAATGATTGCCATATTCGGCTTTGGTTTTTTCGGCTTCACAACCGTCAGCCATGAAGTTGAACAGATGAACCATGCCAGCGAAGAAGTCGCCGAAGTCGCTCATATCGAAGCTCAATTTCTGAAACTCCGGACCTTCGCCCGTGAATTTGCCAATTTGGGTCACGAGGAAGACGCCAAGAAAGTTGAGCAACTGGCCAAGAAAATCAAACCTGGCATTGAGCACATGCTCGAAACCGTCAAAGCGGAACCGGAAATGCTGGAAAAAGCTAAGCATCTCAAAAAAGAATTCATCATTTATATGGCTGATTTTCATAAAGCCGCCAAGCTTGAGCGTGAATTTCAAAGCCTGATCCATAAAGAATTGGAACCGGCTGGTGAAAAAATCGTCGAAGATTTGGACATCATTGTCAAAAAAGCTGTGGCGGAAGGTAACTCTGACGTTATGGTATTTGCCGCCACGGCCCGTGAACATGCTCTGCTCGCCCGTCTCTATGCCAATATTCTCATTGGCCGCAAAGACGAATCCTTCGGCGAAAAGGTCAAACACGAGTTTGCCGAATTTAATCTGGCTTTAGGTGCTCTGGGCAAAGCTTTGCGGACACCACATGAAAAAGAACTTCACACGGAACTCACCGGACTGCTCAAGCACTATGAAGAAACCTTTGAAAAGGTTCATAAAGACGAATTAGAGCTTCGCCAACTCGTCGATCATCACATGAAAGATGCCGGCGACCTGTTAGCTAAAGATGCCGAATGGCTGCAGGATCATGCAATGAAAATGGAGCATGAGATCAAAGATGAGACCGTCGACACCATCAATACTGCCGAATTGGAAATGGCCATCGTCGGTATTTTGGGTCTGGTGTTGGGTCTGGTTATCGCATATTCGCTTGGCAACATGGTTGCAAATCCGGTTGTCGGTATGACTGGCGCCATGGGCGATCTTGCCGATGGCGATCTTGAAGTTGAAATTCCTGCCCAAGGCCGTACCGACGAAATCGGTGAAATGGCCACGGCTGTTCAAGTGTTCAAAGACAATGCCATCGAGCAAAAACGTCTTGAAGCAGAAGCTGAAAAACAACGTGAAGAGCAGAAAAAACGTGAAGAGCAGGATCGTCTTGATGAAGACCGCCGCCGTGAAGAAAAAGCGGAACGGGAACGTCAGGAAGCAGAAGCTCAGGCCGAAGCTGAACGCAAAGAGCAGGAAGCTGAAAAAGCCCGTACCGAATCTGAACGTGAAGCAGAACGTCAAAAAGCTGCTGAACAGGAAGAGAAAGCGCGGGTTGAAGCTGAACGGGCTGAGAAAATTAGTCTCCTCACGTCCAGTTTTGATACCAACGTAACGTCAATGCTCGGCACGGTCACTTCAACCGTTGGCGATATGCGGGATACCTCCGATACGCTGAATCAAACGGCTGATACGACCAGTGAACGGGCAACCGATGTCTCTGCGGCCGCAGAACAGGCCTCCAGCAACGTGCAAACTGTTGCCGTTGCCTCTGAAGAGCTTTCGAAATCGATTTCTGAGATTGCCGGACAGGTTAATCAGTCTTCTGAGATTGCTTCGAGAGCGGCGGCTGATGCAGAACAGACCAACGAAAAGGTTCTTAGTTTGGCAAATGCGGCTAATAAAATTGGTGAAGTTGTGGAACTCATCAATGATATTGCCAGTCAAACGAACCTGCTTGCACTGAACGCGACGATTGAAGCGGCTCGTGCAGGAGAAGCTGGTAAAGGCTTCGCGGTTGTGGCGTCTGAGGTCGGCAACCTTGCCAACCAAACTGCCAAGGCAACCGAAGAGATCGGGGCGCAGATCTCCGGTATCCAGGCCGCTACGAACGAGTCTGTTAGTTCCATTCAGGGCATTACCAAAACAATTTCGGAAGTTAACGAAATTGCCTCGTCGATTGCCTCTGCCGTGGAAGAACAAGGTGCGGCAACGCAGGAAATTGCCCGCAATGTCGAGCAGGCTGCCCAAGGCACGCAGGATGTAACCGTTAATATCTCCACGGTTTCAACCGCCGCCAATGATACTGGGTCGGCTGCCGGCAACGTCAGTGAAGCGGTGACGACGCTTGATACTCAAGCAACTTCGCTGCGTGATGAAGTCGAAAGCTTCATTCGCGAGATCAAAGCCGTCTAGTTGTAATTCCACAACAACTATATCGGTGAATAATGGCCCGGCAGGTTTGTCGGGCCATTTTTTCAGCATCCCTCCGGCAGACACGGTAAAGAGGATGTTTGCCAGCCTGAATATTACCAGATAAATCAGGCTGATAATGACGAACACCCCCTCCTTTATCCGCACCTTCTATATTTTAAGCGGGCTCGCTATTTTAAGCCCGATGGCCATGGACTCCTTTCTGCCGGCCATAGAAAGTGCTGCCCAGGGGCTTAATACTGAGGTCGGCCAAATTATGGTGGCCTTTGGTTTTTTGTCAGCCGGCGTCGGTGTAGGTCAAATAATATTCGGTCCGCTGTCAGATCAATTTGGGCGGCGGCCAGTCATCATTATTGGGCTGTTGCTATACATAGTAACGGCGGGATTGTCAGCCACGGTCTCCTCCGTTGAGCCCCTCTTTATCTTGCGCTTTTGCCACGGCGTGGCGGTGGCTTCAACAATGATCATATTGCGGGCCGTCGTGCGAGATTTGTTTGGCGTTCAACGAGGAGCAAATTTGTTTGCCAAATTGTTCATGGTCTTGGCTTTGATGCCGCTAATTGGGCCGATACTCGGCGGCCATCTCACAGTCTGGTTTGGCTGGAGGGCGGTTTTTATCATGATGGCCTTAAGCGCCGTTGTGGTTCTCCTGATCATATATTTTTTCCTCGATGAAAGTCTTAAACGCGAGAATATGAGGTCGATGACGCCACGCATCCTTGCCGTAAGTTTTGCTGAAATAATTAGAGATCGCACCTTCGTGGTTTTTCTGTTGGTTGGCGCCGGAGGCTATGGTGGTATCTTCGCCATTCTAACCAGTCTCGCCCCGGTCATGACCGGCCTGCTTGAGCAGCCGGCTGATATTTTCGGCTATCAATTTGCAGCCATTATGGTTGGTCATTTGATCGCAGCTATGTTGGCCGGGCGAATTGTTGATAAAATTGGTATTAAGAAAATTGTCATTATCGGTACTTTTTTTATGCTTACCGGTGGCTCGCTTATGCTTGGCTTTGCCTTGGCGGAGATGACAACGATTTATACAATCCTCGTACCGGCAGCGATTTTTCTAATTGGCTTTGCTCTCAGCGTGGCGGCAATGACGGCTGGGGCACTCTCTAACTTTCAGCATATGGCAGGACGGGCAACTTCGCTGTTGGGGTTTCTTCAACAATGCAGCGGTGCGACAGTATCAATTACGCTGGGCTTGACCGCTGATGGCACACAGATGCCGATGGCTATCGCTCTCGCCGGCGTCAGTGCGTTTGCTTTCTTCAGTTTTGTGCTACTAAGCCCGGGTACTAAGCTGAGAACGGATTAACCGTTATGCCTGCAAGCCAATTAAAAATTCCTCAAAAATCCCAGGGGTTTATTTTTTACGCCTGCCTGTTGGGCTTTTTAACGATGATTGGGCCGATTGCCGTCGATGCTTTTCTGCCGGCGGTTCCGGCAATCGCAAAGGGCCTTAATGTCGAAATTAGCGCCATCGAATATTCACTGACGGCATTATTTGCGGGCAATGCGTTGGGTCAGATTATTTATGGCCCACTAGCGGACCGGTATGGCCGCAAACCTGTCATTGTCCTGACCCTGTTGATCTATTTTGTCGCCACCATAGGTGCCGGAATTGCAAACGATGTCGGCACCCTTATTTTCTGGCGCTTTGTCCAGGGAATTGTCTTCGCCTCTGGCCGTATTCTCGCTAACGCTATCGCGCGTGATCTGTTTGAGCGGGAAAAATTGGCAAAACTCATCACTGCTTTCATGTTGATCGGCGCTATTTCCTCACTTGGCTCGGCCCCACTTGGCGGTTATTTATCCGAGCATTATCACTGGCGTACTATTTTCTGGTTCATGTCGGCTTATTCGGGCATCGCGTTTTTAGTATTTCTGCTGTTTTTTAAAGAAACACTGCCGGAAAAGGATTACCGCGCACTTCGCCCGACAATTCTGCTGGGTAATTTTAGCGCCATCCTGACCAACCGGATATTTGTGCTTAATGTTTTGTGCGGTGGCTTTGTCTTAAGCGGGCTGGTTGCCTATCTCAATTCTTCCTCAGGAGTATTGATCGGCGCCTTCGGCCTTAAACCTGCCACTTACGGGATATGGTTTTCCTCCGTTATGATCGGCTATATGTCAGCAACGGCGCTTGCGACAAAACTTATCGGCCGCATCAGCATGGGGCAATTAATATCTTTTGGTGCGTTTACTGTTGCCCTCGGCGGGCTGATTATGTTCGGGCTGGCAATAGCCGAAGTAAATCACCCTGCAGCGGTCATTGGCCCGATGATGATTTTTATGATCGGCTTTGCCTTTCTGCTGCCGCAAACAACTTCCGCCTCGCTGACACCTTTTCCTCGAAATGCCGGCGCGGCGTCATCGCTGCAAGGATTTATCCAAAATTTGATGGCGGCAATGGTCTCGGCTCTGCTGTCAACTTTCGCCGATGGCACCTCTATTCCCATGGGAGTTGCGGTGGCATTTAGCGGTCTGGCGGCGGCGGTGGTCTATGTTTTGTTTATCCGCCGAATGTAGCGCTGGGAATAGGCAGTGAACCGGACCCAATATATATTCATCGTTATCCTGATCGCCGGTATGTCGTCGTTAAATCCGGTTGCAATCGACACTTTCCTGCCCGCTATGCCGGAGATCGCTAAAGCCATGGCAGTCGATCCGGGCACCATCGGTGTCACCATCGGCATTTTTACCTTGGGCACTGCCCTTGGGCAAATTTCTATCGGCCCCTTATCAGATCGCTTTGGCCGCAAGCCGGTCATGTGTTGGGGACTTGTGCTGTTTGTGGTGACTGGTTTGCTGTCAACCTATGCCGTTAATGTCGAAACACTTTCTGCCATCCGATTTCTGCAGGGAATTTCGGCGGCGTCCGGCAGGATCCTCGGGGTCGCGATTGTCCGGGATATTTATAAAGAAGAGCGTGCCGCTAAATTGCTCTCGAATATCTGGACGGTCGGTTCGATCATGCCGATGCTGAACCCTTTTATCGGCAGTATCCTGCTGCTGCATTTCCAGTGGAGTTCGGTTTTTATTTATATGGCAGTATTTGGCGGGCTGATACTCGCACTGGCATTGCTGGTTTTTAAGGAGACCCTGCCACAAAAGAACCATAGCGCCTTACAGCCAGGCCATCTGTTGATAAATTTTGGTCAAATCGCCTCTGACCGAACTTTTATAATGTATACGGCAAGTGTGACTTTTGCCTCCAGTGCGCTTTATGGTTTTCTTGCCGCCGCTTCTGACCTGCTGATCACCCAGCTCCAGCAAACACCGACGGTTTTTGCCTATGAGTTTGCGCTGGTTATGCTGGGCGGTATGACCGGTTCATTTATCAGTGGCCGGCTTTCGGTAAAATTAGGCATCAAACGAATGCTTTCCATTGGTGTGACGATCACAACTATTTTCAGCCTGATATTACTGGTGCTAGCCTTAAACGGTGTCTTTTCGGCAACCGCTATCATCCTGCCATTTGCGCTTTTTAGAATTGGGGATGCCATGATCTCGGCTCAATCGATGGCCGGAGCCCTATCCCCCTTCCCCGACCGGGCCGGCGCGGCCTCGTCACTGCTCGGCTTTACCCGCCAAATGGTTGGCGCGACGGTTGCTATCCTGGTTGGAGTTTTTGCTGACGGTACAGCTCTGCCAATGGCCGTCGCCATTTCTTGCGGCGGCATCGTGCCTGCCGGAATCTACCTTTTATTCATACGGAAAAGCAGTTGAAGTCGCTGCTTAACTCACCAACATCATCATATAGGCAAAACCGAACAAACTTAGAATTGCCGTAAATTCACCTGAAGCTCTCAAAAAGGCCATTTTTACGTCCTCACACCAATAGTCCATATTTCCCGGCATTTTTTTAGCTGCCGGTCGAATATAGAGATGCAGGATTGGTGCCAAATAGTTAGTAAAACTAAGCTATTGATATTTAACAATTAATTTTCATTTCCGAGCAGCAAAAATCGGCAAATCCAGCCGCAGGCAGAAGAAATTTCCCAGCTAAAGGGCTAATTCCCATATTTTAATTATTGAAATTCGCAATTTACTCACCAAATCTAAATTGACCAGTTGCAAAGCTGTTCAGCCAATAATTGCGAAAATGGCCCCAAAAGAAAAATGAAACTACATAAATTTGAGACTGACAAATTATCTAAACACCAAGCCCGGAATGCTTTACGCGATCTGGTGGATCACCCCATTCCGCCTGCGGTCCGCCCGTGTATGTCTTGTGATATGCCATGCCCCTGTTGCGGCTCTCTTACTTGCGGTTGTGCGTGCAGTGTGGAATGTGAACATGCTCCGAAGAAGCTTTCTTCAGAACCGGATAACTTTCCGATTGAAGCCGGTATTTACCCGCTGGTATATGCTTTCAGCAGTCTAGGCACCTGTCCGCCATTCTGGTCCTGTGAGGGACATCTTGATCAATCCGAAAATTTGTCACGCCTCCCAAGAGTTTGGTTTTATGCCCGGGATTTAACCTACCCGCGTCTGATCCAAAGCCATTTGACCCAGCTCGCCGTCAAAAAACAGTTGCACAATAGCTGGCACATCTGCCTCACCCATTCGGATGCCGACAATATTGATACCGCCTTTTCGCTGGAGCCATACGGCGCTATGAACGAGGTGATGAAACTTGATGAGTTGCGGCAGGATATCAATACCATCGCCGAAGATTTCGTGCCTGCCATCAAAGCGCTTGCCGATCAATTGATCGAAAGCACCGCCTAGTCTAACGGCCGGGCAATTTAATTTTCAGCTCTTTTCCGCCAAATTTATGAACTTTGTCGTGGCCTCGAGTAACCACCTCTTTGATTCCATCAGGAATTCCAATGCCACCGAGGGTGCGGGTAAATGGCTGCTCGTGGTCATGAGGATGACCTAGCTTTCGCGTACCAAGCACAGTACCATCTACCGTCAGGACTTCCCATTTATCAGCATAATGTTCCCAGCCTTTATCGTCGTGACGAAGCGTCACTTCAAAGCTATAGGAGCCAAAGAAGTTTTTGCTCACCTTCGCATCTACGACGGTAACTTCACCAGCAAGTACATTGCCGGTAAACAAAAAAACCAACAAAAATACGACTGATTTCATTCAACTCTCCGTTATTTAAGTTAAATGGGACAGCTTGTTGTTGTCACGCTAGCACAGACATGCACAAATTAGAGTACAAAAATAATTGAGGGACTTTCCGATTTGGAAGATCTGGTTACCGAAGTACTGATCAACGGCGTCGCCATCCCGGTAGGTGTCGCTGTTTTGTTTGCGACTTTCTTTAGCTGGTGCTTAGGCCCGGTGCCGGGTGGCAGGATCGCCAGTGCCGCCATCGGCGTCGCTTTCCTGGCCGGCTATACCCTGCTTTTTACCTGGCCTGATTTTCCGCCCCGAAGTTCCGGGCAAAAACTTGTATACGCCGTGCTAGCGGGTGCCGTCATAGGTGCGGTCATTGATTTGATGAAGTCGCCGGCATTGTTCAAATACCTCGCCATTATTCTCTGGCCGGCTGCCATTATCGGCTGGCTTGGCTGGCGGCAGCTCACAAATCTATCCTTTGAGACCGGCGTAACGTTGGGCCTGTTGTTTATAGCTGCAGTGTTTATGTTTGACCGCCTCGCCAATTACGGCTCACGGCCCTCCCAGGCCAGCGTTGTGTTATTGGTTGCCAGCATTGGCGCCAGCTTTATCGCCCTGATCGGTGCGTCGGGCTCTCTTTCGCAGAAATTTGCCATTTTGGCCGCTGCAGCTGGCGGATTTTTATTGTGTAATTGGCCGAAGCCACGCTTTAACTTCGGCATTGCCGCCTTGATGGCCGGTGGCGGCGCCTTTTTAAGCCTCGCTACATCCATCGTCCTATTTTCAGAAGTTCATCTGATCTCTTTTGCGTTATTGCTGCTGGTTTTTCTTGCACCGATGGGGGCGCAGAAACTACCATGGCAGCGTAGCCCGGCACTGGGGCCGATTATGATCGGTATCGTTGGCGCGATCCCGGTCATTGCCGGCACCGCCATTGCCATCGTTGTTGCCGGTGATTCATTTGAATTGCCGTTTTGAATAATTAAATTTGAACTAAAAACAGGGAGTTACCAATGAAATTAGTAAAATTATTGTCTATGGCTGCAATCGCAACCGCGCTTAGCTTTGGCTATCAACCAACCGCGGCTCAAGCCGCCGATACCTATGCGCTGGATAAGCCGCATACGCAGATTACCTTTAGCGTTAACCGGGGTGGCTGGACGCGTATTAACGGCTGGTTTGAAAAATTTGACGGCACTATCAATTTTGATGAAGCCAATGTCGCTAATTCGAGCGTCAATGCAACCATTCAGACATCGAGCATCAATACCGGCTTTGCCCGCCGCGACAAACATTTGCGCTCACCCGATTTCTTCAATGCGCAAGAATTTCCAACGATGACGTTTAAAAGCACCAAGATTGAAAAAACCGGCGCCAAAACCGGCAAGATGACCGGCAATCTGACCCTGCTTGGCGTCACCAAGCCGGTAATCTTAAATGTGACCTTCAACCGTAAGGCCCCGCATCCGCGCAATAAGAAAACCTTCGCTGGCTTTACCGCCCGCGGCAAAATCAACCGCGCTGATTTCGGTATGAAATTTATCCTCGGCGCCGTCAAAGACCCGGTCGAAATCGTCATCCAAGCGTTGTCGGTTAAGCAGTAGAACCATCTTCCTCCCCCTTGATGGGGGAGGATAGAGGTGGGGGTGCCAATAAATGCATTTATTTAATGCACCCTCCCCTTAATCCCCTCCCATCAAGGGAGGGGAAATTTGTATTAATCCGCATTAGGTTCGGGGAAACTTTCGGGCCAGTTTTCGACCGTGGTTTGGAGGTAGGTTTTGACTTTCTCCGGATCAAGCCGGACCGATCTTTTGATCTTATCGACCTCACCTTGTTCTTCTACTGGTATTTGAAGAGAGTCCGTTAAGCGGTTAAAAAAGTTAAAGAAACACGAGATTAAAGTGAGGTCGACCATTTCTTGTTCGGTGAAGTGTTCCCGGACTTGTTCGTAGACGCCATTGTCTTCTTTGGCGGTGTTTCGGGTGACGTGATCAGCCCATAAAATGGCCGCCTTTTCACGCGCGTTGAAGAGGTCGGACTCGAGGTATTCGTCGGTGCCGATTTCGATGGTTTGTTCGTGGGTAATGCCAGCCGCTTGACCAAGCGACGTGTTGTGGGCAAATCAATAGCTACACGCGTTAATGTGCGAGGTTTTGATCACCACCATTTCTTTAAGCTTGGTCGAGAGTACGGAGCCGGCCCCTTCCCGCTGAACCACGGCGTTGAACGGCACCAGCATTTTGGCCACCAAGGGTGATCGCGCCAGAACCTTGTACGAATTCGGCACTCTCCCCAACATCGCCGTCACGGCGGTAAACATGTTTTGGATCTCTTTATCGTCAATGTCGAGATCGACTAATTCTATACGCGACATGAAGTTCTCCTGAATAAATTAATTACGATTTGCTGTCCCGGTTGTCGTAGTCCTGGATGGCGCCTTCAACGTGGTTAATGTTTTCAATTGCCCACTCGCAAAGCACATTGATCGGCTCAACCAAGGTCCAGCCAAGTTCCGTTAGAGAATATTCAACTTTCGGCGGCACCACCGGATAAACCGTGCGCTCAACCAAACCGACACGTTCGAGATGACGCAGGGTCTGGGTCAGCATTTTTTGCGAGATATCGCCAATATCCCGGCGCAATTCCGAATAGCGCATGGTTTTCCGCGACAGGCGCCGGATAATCAGCACATTCCATTTATTGGACAAATAGCCGATAACCGTTTGTGCGGGCCGGGTCGACAGTAAATCCAAATTCTCCGGCGGCGATTGGGTTGGATTATCGATAATTTCAGTATTCTGATCACGATCTGACATGCTAATAACCTCCAAAACGTCTAAGCTCTCCTTTTGGTTAGTACCATACTTTTAAGATAGTACATTGTCAAATGGCATGTGGCGGATTATACATAGTAAAAGTCGTTTGGGAATAGTATTTCTAGGCCCAGACAAATTTAAAAATAGGGAGTTCAAGGATGGACCAAGGCATCCGCGCCGTCTGGTACGATCTACCGGAAGACAAAAAAGACGATTATATAGAGTGGCTGCATGGCACGTATTTGCCGGAAGTGCTGCAACGCCCCGGTATTCTCTGGGCGGCTCATTACGAAATTACCGGTGGCGGCAAACATATGGATGTGATTGCCGATCACCTCGCCCGGGTTGACCTTGAAGAAGTTGGCAAAGGTCAGGACTACGTTTTGCTGGTTGGCGCCGGTTCTCCTCATGTGTTTTTCAAGCCTATCTATGAAGAGCTGGATGCCGAAAATCCCCAGACCCGGGAGATGCTGTCGATCCGTCTGGAAGAGCGCGTCAATGTCTTCACCGAAGAAGCGCGCGTCAACGGGCCCGACTTTGACTACCGCATTCATGACTCGACCCCTGGTCCGGCTATTCAGATGGGCAGCTTTCGCACCAAGGAGCTTGAAAATGAATGGGATCTGGCTTCCTGGTATGCCCAATACCGCATGCCGGCTATGGCGAGAATGCCGGGCTGCATCAATACGCGGAAAATGGTTTCGGTGGCCGGTTGGGCCAAGCACTCGGTGATGTATGAATTTACCTCGCTTGAGGCCCGCCAGGAACATTTTCAAAACCATGAATCGCTGGCGATGGATGAAACCGTCTGGACGAATAAAATTATCAATTACACCGTCCATGCACCGGGCAGCCCCAGCATCGGCCACCGCATCTGGCCGGAAGTTGAGTAAGAATCGAAAGAAAAGGCAATAATTGGAAGTTTAACACTCACCCCCACCCTAACCCTCCCCCGTCAAGAGGGAGGGGACTATGGTTGCTACATCTCTTCTCCTTCCCTCCTTGCGGGGGAAGGTCGGGATGGGGGGTAACTTAAAACCAGGAGTTAAAATAATATGGCACTCATCCCAATTCCCTCAGACGAAAGCGCCGATCCGCTGCAAGCGACGTTATTCGATCATTCAAAAAAGCTGTTCGGCCGCGTCGCCAACGCCGTACGGGTAGGCTCGCACACACCAAAGCTGATGCATTCTTTGTTCGGCTTTATTGTCTCGTCGTTACGCGAAGAAATAACCGAAAACCTGCCGGTCCGCACCAAATGCCTGACGATATTAAAGACCTCGACGCTCAATGGCTGTGCCTATTGAACAGGCCATAACGAAACGCTCGGTCGGGCGTTAGGTTTCAGCGAAGAGTTGATGGCGGAAATTACCGGTGACTATTTGAATTCAGACAGCTTCACCCCAGAAGAAAAAGCAGCGATGCGCTGGGCGGAGGTGATGACGGACAAGCTTTATCAGGGAGCCCCCGGTAAGCCGCCGCAGCATCACGCCGCCTTGGATGAGCTCAAGAAATATTACAACGACGCTCAGGTGGTTGAGCTCTCGATGGTGTCGGGCTTTTTCAATTTCTGGAACCGCTTTACCGATGTGCTGGAAATCGATATCGAGCAAGGGGCGCTGATGGACGCCTTCTCACGCTCGACCAAAATCGATCCCGATGATTTTACCGCCTATATGCAAGATTGCTGGTGGAATGAAAGCAAAGCGGAGACATAGATAGATGGTCAAAGTCGATGAGTTTCCTGAGGGCGCCCGCGAGGAATTTCTCAATCGCGAGATGCCCACATTTGAGGAAACCCCTCTCCTGCCCGGCCCACCCTTGGCCGAGCGTCGTGTTGCCCTAATTTCGACGGCAGGACTGCATCGTCGTGGCGATCGTCCCTTTACCGAACAAAGTGGTGACTTTCGTATCATCTCCAGTGAGGTGGCTGACGAAGACATTGTGATGAGCCATATCTCGACCAATTTCGACCGGCTTGGCTTTATGCAGGACGTCGATGTCGCCTTCCCGATTAACCGGCTTAAGGAACTCGCCAATGAAGGCGTGATCGGTTCGGTGGCGGAATTTCATTTCTCTTTCATGGGGGCAACGCCGCCCGAACAAATGGAGCCGGGGGTGAGGGAAATTGTCCAGACCTTAAAAGCAGATAATGTCTCGGCCGTTGCGCTTTGCCCCGTCTGACCCTCCTGCACGCGTGCCGTAGGCGCGCTTTCGCATTATCTGGAACGGGCCGGTATTCCGACCACGCAGGTGAGTTTGGTACGCCAGCATTCGGAAAAAATAAATCCGCCGCGCGCCCTCTATTGTCCGTTTGAACTTGGCCGGCCCTTTGGCGCGCCCAATGAACCCGAGTTTCAAAAACGGGTGCTGACCGAAACGTTGAAATTGCTGGAGCGCACCGATGGCCCGATTTTAGAGGATTTTCCCGATGGCCCGCCCGGCCCGGCCACAGATGACGGCGATATTGAGGGCTGGAGCTGCCCGGTGAATTTTGGCGACGACAGCCAAGAGGTCAGTGTCGAAGACGACCCGTTGGCGGCCCTCAACCAAGAGATCGAGCTGATGCGCAGCTGGTATGAAATGTTCGTCGTAAAAAACAGCAAGACTTCAGTCGGTATTTCCGAGGTCGACTTTGAGACCTGCATTAAATACATGATCGACTTTATTGGTGATATCGATACTGCTCCGCCGCGCACCGATATCCCACGCTACAACATGCTCAAACTCGCAACCGACGAATTGAAAGCCTTTTACTTCGAGGCAGGCTTGGCCCGGCCCGGCCTGGCGACCGATAAGGAGTTGGCTGATTGGTATTACGGCGAAACCACCGCCGGTAAAGTTCTCCTAAAAGTGAACGAAGCCTGTGCGAATTCAGGCGATGAAGTCTTGATTGAAATGTCCGACCGCCGAATTATTCCAATCCATCAACAACATCTCAAACAACAAACTACATAAATGGAACAGCATGGCACATTATATACATTTATGTGTATGATTGTTACCGCTCCACTCAGGGAGGTATGTTCGGATGATTGGCGGGAAATGGATTTGGAGTCTTGGCGCGGTCTTAGCTGCGCTGATGATTCCGTTATCTGGCCATGCGCAACATTCCAAACCTACACTCATTTTAAATGTTTCAGAGGCCAAAGGGCTGATGGAGCCCAGCTCAACAAATCCGGGTGTCTGGGTCGAGCTAGCGAAAAGAGCTGCCGAGCTTGCCGGCTTCAATATTCAAACAAAGTTTTATCCCTGGCCGCGGGCGATGAAAAACACCCGTGAACTCGGCAACAATATTGTCGTCGGCCTGTCCCGCACGCCGCCCCGCGAAAACAAATACACTTGGATCACCCCGTTTATGGATTTGAAAGTTGCCTTTACCTCAACTGCCAGCAAATACGATAGCTTTGACCAAGCCAAAATTGCTGGCTCAGTCGGAACGTGGAAAGGCTCTTCCTATCACAAGGAGCTGATCGACAAGGGGTTCAAAAATTTGCGCCTATTTTCAACGGACAAAAGTACAGACCGGGCAATTACGCTCCTTGAACGAGGACGCCTTGATGTCTGGTATGGTGGTATAAATTCTCTCAAAATTCGCTGGCAGCATTTTGCTAAGGATAAAAACCTGAAACTATATTTTGGCAAAGCAATCTATACTGATACTGTCTGGATGGCTGGTGGTACTAATTTTTCCAAGGTGGTCGCGGGTAAATTGAAACAGGCACTGGCAAAAATGCGCGCCAACGGCGATTACCGGAGTATTGAAATAAAATATTTCGGTCAGAACTAATGAGGAGGGATAATGTCTGACGCACCTAACAACCTTTCTGAAATCCGCATCCTTATCCTAGATGATGAGCCGTTCATCCGTGAGGTGCTGGTCCGCATTCTGCAACAAATCGGTATTCAGCATATTGTCGAAGCGGAAGACGGCGCCGATGGGTTAAGTAAGATTTCTGATGCCAATCCCGATCTCATTATCCTCGATATTATGATGGAGCCCATGAACGGCCTGCAATTCCTAAAGACATTACGTATCGGCTTGAGCGATGCTGCCTTTGATCTGCCTGTGCTCGTGCTGACCGGCGCCGATGACGCAGGGATTTTAAGTGCCGCCATGGCCTTGGATTGTGATGCTTTTGTTAAAAAGAATATTGGCCCCGAAGCCATCCAGGAACGTATCGAACGGGTGTTGAGAGAAAAGGCCGCGATCAAAGAGGCCGGCTCTTATCACAGTGTGCAAATTCCAGAAGTAATCATGGATATGCCCTCACCTGAAAAACCGGAGCCGGATGCCCCGTCTGCCGAAGCGCGGGAGGTTCAAGTCATTGATGCAGAAGTGGGCATGGTAATTGACCGGGACATAATTACGGATGACGGTCATCTCCTCATGTCAAAAGATACTGTGCTGACAAGTTCGCACGTCAACCGGCTGTGTGATTTGTCGGAGATCCTAAAACTGCACTTGATGTGGGTGCGGGACAGTTAGGCAAATCTATTCCAATATCAACCGGCGGATTAATCTTTCCACGGGTTGAAAATTGAAGCCGCCGAATTCCTGAAAACGGATAATGCCTTTTTTGTCGATAATCGCCATCTCAGGCGTGCCGCTGGTTCTGAACAGCCGCATCGTTTGCGGAATGCGGTCGCCGGGAATAGCGCGGTCGACGCCAACCGGATGATGAATGCGTTTGCGACGCAGAAACTGTTTGAGCTTGGCTGGGTTTTGATAATCGAAGCCTTCAAAGACGGTGTGAATACTGACAAATTGAATTTTACCTTGGCTGGCCTCGGTTGCGAAGTCCTGCTCCCATTTATGCATCAAAGGAATTGAAAAGGCATTACAGCCGGGACACCAGAGCTGGAAAAAATCGATCACCACCACTTTACCTTTGAGATCGGAGAGCTGCAGCGCTGAGCTATTGATCCATTCCGAGACGCTCCATTCAGGCGCCACCCTGGGCACCGGCAATTGCGATGGCCGGGCTTGAGCAGCAGATGAAAAAGTAAAAAGGATAATTGAAAGCGTTAGTATTAAATGGCGCATGGGATTCCCTCGGATCAATTTCTGGTTCCGAGAATAGCCATTTCCTCGCTCACGATTTGTCACAAGCGCGTGCGCTCACAACAGTGTCAGTTAACACTTTCCCCCCGCATGGTGACAGCGCGGTCGAGCTTGATCAGCACGGCGAAACCCTCATCAGCGCCATCGTGGGTTTGTTCCCGCTCCTGCAACATCGAGAGCACCTCGTCCCTAAGTGCCCCTTCTTCATGAATTTCTGCCGAACCATAGAAGCGGATGATGCCACCCGGAAAAGGAATCTCCTTTTCGGAAAAAGCGCGCTTGTTGGAATAGATCACGCAGACATTTGGATTTTCGCGCAGATTTTTAAGTGCCTTTTTCTTTGAGCGCTCCCAATAGGCGAGATGCTCATCATCATAGACAATCATGCTGCCCTTGGGGCTAATGTTCGGCTGCCCCTCGCCATCCACCGTCGCCACCAGGCAGACGCAATGATCCTTGTGCGCCCGAAAAATCATGTCCTTGGTTTCCTGACTAAATGCCATCAATATTTCTCCCCATTCTAAAAATATTCTCTCGGATTAACTCAGTTCCTTGCGGAATAACTCTGTGCCTGCGCCGAGTGCATTAAGCTTGGCCTCGGCGAGTTCACGAGACATCGGCGCCATGCCGCAATTGGTTGAAGCAACCATCCGCGCCGGGTCAACAAACTCGGAGGCGCGGCGAAGGGTGTCTGCAACCATCTCCGGTGTTTCGATCTCATTCGTGGCAACATCTATCACTCCAACCATAACTTCTTTGTCCTTCAAGAGCCCCATAACTTCGAAGGGCACGTTCGAGCCCGCACATTCGAGCGAGACCTGATCAACATTGCTGGTATTTAAGGCCGGCAGGAAATCCCCATATTGGCGCCACTCGCCACCCAGCGTTTCTTTCCAATCGATATTCTGCTTGATGCCGTAGCCGTAGCAAATGTGAACGACGGTCTTGCATTTCAGGTCCTCAAGGGCGCGGTTTAAAGTATCGACACCCCACTCCAGCACATCGGACATAAAAGCGTTAAAAGCCGGTTCATCGAACTGAATAACGTCGGCCCCTAACGCCTCTAACTCCTTCACTTCATCGTTTAATATTTCAGCAAAGGCCATCGCCATATCGGAGCGCCTGCCGTAGTGATCATCGGCGATGGTATCGCAAATCGTCATCGGGCCAGGGATGGTAAATTTTAGTTCGTTCTCCGTATGCGCCCGGCAAAATTTGACGCTGTTGCCATGAACCGAGCCCTGCCGGCTTACTTTTGACGTCACGGTCGGTACACTGGCATCGTAGCGGTCATTGCGGATTCCCATGGTGGTCATTTTCTGCCAGTCGATACCATCGATGGATTCCAAGAAGCCGTGGACAAAATGTTTGCGGAATTGTTCGCCGTCGCTGACGATGTCGATCCCGGCATCTTCCTGAATTTTGATCCAGGCGAGAGCCGCGTCCTGTTGGCCTTTGATCAACTCTTCACCTTCAAGCCGCCAGGGCGCCCAGATCATTTCCGGTTCTGCCAGCCAGACAGGTTTCGGCAAACTTCCCGCCAGCGTCGTTTTTATCATTTGGTGTCGTTTCCCCTTGTGACCAATTAATTTAATTCATTCTAGGGAAAGTGGGTCTGATCGCAAAGGAATTAGATAATAAGGACTAATGTCCGCTTATTTCCAGAAGCGGGCATTATAAAGATTTCTCAAATGCCTAAATAAACCATTATTCGCTAGGGAATGATCCGTAGGGGGCATCCGGTCCAACCTGAGTTTTGGGAATAGGCTTTTTGGGTCCCCACATCCGATACTCATAATCCGGTGCTGCCTCTTCAAACGCGGGGCGGGCCTTCATTTGTTCATACCAGTCAGCTACCATTGGGGCTTTATCCAATACTTTAAGCAGATCTAGATATTCCATTCGGTCAAGTATCGGGCCTAGGCTAATGTCGGCTAATGAATAGGTTTTTCCACATATCCACGGGCCACCTGAATTCGCCAACTGTTTTTCCAGCCGTTCCATGTGCCAGGAGAATTTTTCAGCTGCCGCTTCCACCGCCTCTATATCCATTGGAGACGAAACCCGATTTAAATAATCTTGTGCTCTCGCTTGATCTGGATGACGTTTTGACCATTCTCGCAATTGATCCATGCCATAGGCTTTCTCGCGCAGCGTCATCATTAGATTAAAGCTCATAATTATTATAAGCGGAAATAAATAGGCCTGCTCATCATGGGCCCATTGCCGCATTGTCGCTCGATCCGCTGGGTTATCTGGCTTCAACCCATTATCGGGAAACATTTCATCGAGATATTCTGCTATGACACCGGATTGAAGCAGAACGCGTTCGTCATGGATCAGAGTAGGAACAATACTATGTGGATTGAGGGCTTGATAATCAGACTGAAAATGGTCGAACTGAACAGAGGCTATCAAACGGGATTTCCATTCAATTTTCTTTTCGGCAAGGACAATCCGAACTTTAAAACAGCACGGCGAGTCCCAAAAATGGTACAACTCAATCACATCGAAATCCTATTTTAGCGCCAGAATCTATCTGAGCGATTGCCCAAAATCACAATCGGCTTCACCAATTCATAAAGAGTCCGCTTTTGGGAGTAAAGCAGACGTTATTCTTCTGGTACTCCAGCTTTGTGAAATCTTTCTATAATTTTTTTGCGAGGCAGCCTCGTTCCATCGCTAAGCATATAGCGTTTATTGTCTTCTATTTTTTGCCGTGAAACCGCTGCTTGAGCTCGGCACAGTAATCTCGATCATTGGCCCGGGGCGTGAACCAAACGTAATCAAACGGAAGCGCATCGTTGAAAAACTCGCCATAGGACTTTGGGGTGGTAACGCCGGGTTCGACTTCCAGAAATGCAATCGTGAGGATTCGCCTGCTGGGATCGCGCCCGGTCAAGTGTTTTGGCACACCAAAATCGGCGCGGACATGACCGTTACCAGCAATAAGTACAGCGCTGTCGACGCCTTGCCGATCCCCAGCGGCGATCAGATTGTCGGATAAGAAAGCATCCCGGACCCGCTGCACAGTGACCAGAGGGGACATTGCAGATTTTGGCATCAACCGGCAATGGGATTCAAATAATGTTTGCCTCATAATCGCACTTACTTTGACCGGCAGTGGTTGATCGAGAGCGAGACGATTTCTGCGCACAGAATCAACGACGCGGAGCCCTTCCCGACTGATGGTTCGAGCTAATGATTTAGGCAAATTTCCGGCAACAATTGGCAGCCCGGCTGCAAGCGCCACCTCGGCTATCGGCTGATAATATGACCATTGCGGCCAGCCGGACTTCGCCCAGTCAAGCGCCGCACCCAAGCCATTAGCATCAGCAGGTTTTCCTTCGCGCCATTTGACAATATCCGCTCGGCGGTCTTCACCGATCATTTCGAATACAATCGCCGGGCGCCGTCCCGATCGATTTATCTGCTCAATAATTTTAGCCTGAAGCAGGTGATGATCGAGATTATCGTGTTTCTCGCCAAGCAGCACATAGGTCGCCTTAACCGCCTGCGCCAAGACTTGAGTGGGCTCGACGAATGTTTCTGTGGCGGGAGCCCAAATTCGACCGACAAGCGGATGGTCGCGTGAGAGCAGTGACTTCCATTCAGCAGCAACACCAGTCACCGAAATAATAAAAATCGAAAATAGGATAATGAGCAGTCGATACACGTTTTGACCCTTTTGCTGAACTGGCCGATGGTCCACTGTAGCCGCAATCAATCAAATTGAAACGCCTTAACTCCGCTTTGGGTCGGGAGCAGAATCTTTTTTAATTGCGTGGATAAAGTCCATTCTCTGATCGGCCGGAACCAATCCACGTCTCAAATTCCGATCACTAGGTCGATCTCAGTTTCGAAAGCGGGGCGGCGGGGTGATGCGCTAGGTTTGATGGCCATCGAGACGCGGCGTTGCTCATCTGTCGAGAGGCGTCGGAACAGGAAATCGGACGGGTTCTGGGGATAACCCTCGCGGTAGAGCTGGGTAGTGATTAGGTCTCGTTGACGGTCGCGCACCTTAACGTGGATATGCGGTGTCCGCCCGGGATAGGAAACCGGTACGATGGTTCGGAAAGCGAAGTGCCCTGATGCGTCAGCAACTGCGTGACCAAAGCCTTGGAAGCCTGAATCGCGTGATGCAAACCGACGGTCGCGAGGATGCAGATAGACGCCGTTGGCGTCGCACTGCCATATCTCAATCCGCAGACCTGCGATGGGCCGCGCGCTGGAGTCCAATAGGCGTCCAGCGAGATGGAGGATTTCTCCCCCCGCCTCGCGCACCGCGCCTTCAACACGGACTAGGTCAGAATCATCGTCGCTGGGTCTCTGTACCGGGTAGAATGGTCCTTCGCCGGCACCGGGCGTTAGTTTAAGTGCGGCATAAACTGACCCTGGCACCAGAAGAGCCGGAGCTGCGAGAATGAGCGCGCGGCGCGTCAGACCATCCTTTGCCGGGTTACCATTGCTTGTCATGTCATTTCCCTTCCGGATATTCTAGACGAAGTTGATCTGATGGCAATGGACTTTGAGGAATTGGAATTAAAGCAAGAGTCTCCGTTAAGTCAGAAGCAGATTTTATTGCGTCTTTCTGAGGGTTAGGTTGCTGGTTGCCGCTTCGTGAAAAGCGCCGACAAGTGGAACCAGGCGAAAGCGCCAATCATCAAGAGCACCATGACGGCCCCCGCCGCACACAATAAAAAGGGAAAACGGCACGCCTATCCTGTTGAAAATAAATTAAGGCGCTTTGTCCCAGAAACTTCGGGTCCGGGACAAAGCGGAATATATAACTAAATCAGCCTAAAAATCGACAGGAGAATATTGTCCGGTGATTTCCGGCGCCCGCTGGAAAATCTCCCGATTGGCGAAAGCCTCCTGAGCATTAGGCGATGACAGCAATTGTTCGACAGCCCCGCGATTAGGGGCGAAGACAACGACAATGGCATGATTGGGATCATCAATATCACGCAGCAGCCGAACCGGCTTGCAGCCTAAATTGGTCCAATTTTCGGCATTCTTTATGCGGTTTTTGCTCCACATTTCATACCATTTATCATAGTCGACAAGCTGATGATCAACCAGGAAACCCGGGTTTTCACCATCAACATAATCGTCCAAATCTTCACCGTCATAGCCGCCAGTAATCTGCGGGGGTTCGGCGAATATCGAGGTATCTGCAAACCGTTCCTGCACTTTTGGATCGCCAACAAACTGATCCATGGCCGCCCGGTCACTGGCTTCCTGCATAACAACGGCATGATTGGGATTGTCGGCATCTTGGACCACACGCCGGGTCGTGACACCGTGCTCTTTTTCACGTTCTTTGCGAACGGGGTTATCTCTGAAAACTGTAATCCAATTATTAAAGTCTACTAATTTATGGTCGAGATGAAATACTGGCATTTCAAGTTCCTCCCTATAAGTAGATTTAAATTGGTTAAATTGGGTTTGTTAGCCTCCTGTTTTAGTTAGGTGAATTAGTTTAGATTAATTTTAAATATCAATCTACCCTAGGTTGATTAATCCCTGACTTAATTGCGTTTTTACTTTCAGCCACACCGATACGTAACTTCAAAAAAATCAGTTGCACCTTAAGTTTTAATCTTCAAAATCAGAGGCTCTATCAAAATGGCCCAAAGGAAACTCAGCAATGGATTGGAACACCCTCGACTGGCTCGATCTGGTGCTGCGCTGGTTTCATATCATGGGCGGTATTTCCTGGCTGGGCGGCTCACTCTATCTGTTGTGGCTCGACCGTATATTTGCTGACCCGGATCGCAAAGCAAAAGGCGAACATGGCGAGCCCTGGATGATTGATCAGGCTGGCTCATTGCTGGTTGATAAATTGAGGCTTGAGCCCGATGGGCTGGCCAAGACCCACATCTGGTTTAAGCGCGAGACCATCCTCACCTGGGTCAGCGGGATATTGCTGCTGCTGATGATCGCGCCTTTACCGGGCAGTCTGCTCACCGGTGCCGGTGGCCAGCCGATTAGTGCCTTCACCAGTGCTGGCATTGTCATCGCCCTGCTGATTCTATCTTGGTTTTGCTATGATCTGCTGTGGCGGCCGAGCCAGCAAGTTACTGTGCGGCTGATTTTTTCCTTGGCGCTGTTTGTCGCTGTTGCCTGGGGACTTACTCAGATATTTTCTGGCCGGGCGGTTTTTATCCTGGTTGGCGCAACACTCGGTTCTCTGATGATGGGCAATGTCTGGTTCAGAATCCTGCCCGCCTTGAAAGAAATGAAAGAAGCGCGCGCTGAAAACCGCCTGGCTGATGAAGCGCTTTGCACGCTGGCCCGGCACCGCGCTACCCATAACAGTTACCTGATGTTTCCGACGGTGGTGTTGATGCTGAGCCATCACTACCCGGTGATCTATAGCCATTGGCTCAACTGGATTATTGTAGCGCTGCTGGTGGTGGCGTTTGTCGCCGCGCGGCACATGGTGGTCAGCGGCAAGGCCGGTCTCTGGGCGCTCTACTCAGCCTTGGTCCTGGTCGGCATAGCGGTTTATTTAATCGCCGCCGTAAATCCGCCACAAGGGACCGCCAGCACCAAAAGCGTTTCCTTCACCACCGCGCGCAGCATTATTGCTAAGCATTGTTTGAGCTGCCATTCAACGGTACCGGCAGATCGAAGTTGGGGACCGTCCCCCGGCAAAATTAGCTTTGACCGCCCCGAAGACATTAAGCGCCACGCCAAGCGCATTAAAGCCAGCGCGGTGACAATCAAGACCATGCCGATCAAGCGCGACAGTGGTATGACGAAAGCTGAGCGGGAGATACTTGGCCGTTGGGTTGACCAAGGCGCCAAGCTGGAATAGGCAGAGACTGGAATAGGCAGAAGGTATGGCAAAGAAAACTTTTAAAGTTGAAACGGTTGGGCAGGCGCTGTTGGAAATTCTCCGGGAGCGCGGCATTGAGTGCCTGATCGGCAATGCTTTTACCTCGATGATTGATGGGCTGTCGAAATTCGAAGCGAAAGGCAAGTCAAGCTTGCGCCCCATCATGACGCCGCACGAGCAGACCGCGGTGACGATGGCGCACGGGTTTTATGCGGTCACAGGCCGGCCTCAGGCGGCGATTGTTTACTCCACACCCGGCACTGCCAATATAACCGGTGCGCTGATCAATGCCTCAAAAGCCCAGATACCCTTGATTGTGCTAGCCGCCAGCTCAGCCGTAACCGATGACGGTTCGATGCGCGGCGCCCGCGACATTCATGTGCAATGGGCGCAGGAAAGTTTCGATCAGGCGGCGATGATCCGGGAATATGTCAAATGGGATTATGAGCTCCGCCAGCCGGCCCAATTGGAATCCATCATCGATCGCGCCTTGGAAATGGCGATGGATCAGCCACGGGGTCCCGTTTATATCTCGCTGCCCCGGGATGTCATCGCCGAAGCCTTGGAAGCGGTCACCATCGAGACCCCTGCCCGCCGCGAAGTCGCGGGTCAGCGCCATCCTGACCCGGCGCGCCTCAAGGAAGCGGCTAAAATCTTGGCCGAAGCTCAACGCCCGCTGATCATTACCTCTGAGCTTGGCCGAAGCAAAACCGCCGTCAAGAAATTGGTCGAGCTTGCTGATGCCGGGGCCATTGAAGTGATTGAAGCCTCCCCGGTCTATAATAATTTCCCGGCAGACCACCCGTGTCACGCCGGTTATGTTTTCGGCTCAGCCATCCATCCGGCGATTGCCAAGGCCGATGCGTTGCTGGTGATCGACTGTGATGTGCCGTGGTTTCCAGCCCGAACCAAAATCCGGGATAAGGCGCAGGTGATCCACCTCGCCGTCGATCCATTTTATAGCAATTATCCGATGCATAATTTCCGCTGCGATGTACCGCTGGCGGCAGAGCCGGAAGCCACCCTGCCCCTGCTCACCGAAGCGCTCAGCAAACGCGTTAAAAAATCAGCTGTTAAAGCGCGCCATCAAATATTGGCCAAACGTCATCAGGCCGAACGCCGGAAATGGGACAAGGCGGCGCTTGCTGAAGCCAAGCGAAGCCCCATCGGCTTTCAATATGCGGCGCGTTGTGTCGGCGAGCTGCTCGGCCCCAATACTATTGTTGTTAATGAATATCCGTTGGACCCGCGCTTTGCTCCGCCGACCGGACCCGGCAGTTATTTCGGCCCGTCACACTCCGCCGGGCTTGGCTGGGGTTTCGGTGCGGCACTTGGGGTTAAGCTCGGGGCACCCGACAAATCCGTGATCTGTACGCTGGGCGATGGCTCTTATATTTTCGGCGTACCGACCGCCTGTCATCAGGTCTCTCGGGCCAGCAATCTGCCGCTCTTGACCATTGTCTTTAACAACGGCGCCTGGGATGAGGTCTCCAACAGCACCCGCAATGTTCACCCCGATGGCTGGGCCGTCACCACCGGTAATTTTCCGATGGTCAGCATGGGACCGTCACCGAACTTCGATGAGATTGTCCGGGCTTTTGATGGTCATGGTGAGCGGGTGGAAGACCCGGCGGAATTGCCCGCAGCGCTCAAACGCGCCTTCGATGTCGTTAAAAAAGAAAAACGGCAAGCGCTGGTGAATATTATCTGTCAGCGGTAGCGGGTTATTTTTCGGGCACTCCAGCTTTGCGAAGACCCTCGACTAATATTTCCATATAGCCAGGATCAGTTACCGGCAGTCGATCATTGACGAATGAAATTGAGAAAATAGGTTTACGTCGAAACAGGGTTTCCAGCGCACGCTTTGCCTCCTCTTTATTTTCAAGGTGCCCCAGGGCCGAGACAAGTACTACATTTCCCCAAATTTGGGTGGTGGATAAACTCAGTGCGTTCCTTGCCCACTCGGCAGCCGTTGCGAACTCACTTAAGAAAAGATGGCCAAAGGCCTTCCAGGCCATGGCAGGGCCTCTCGACGGATCGCGACTGCCAATTCTAAGCGCAGTGTCGATATGTCCGATACCTTCCTGGGCATTGCCTGAAGTTATTACAGAGATACCCAACCAAAAATAAGCGCGCGTGTAACTGGGCTCAATTTCAATGGCGATGTGGCACTCCCGGATCGCGGCATCCGGATCGCGGTTCAACCAATGTGTATGGCTTAATACACCACGGGCATAGGCATCCTGATCATCGAGTGAAATGGCTTTTCTCGCCGCAGCAAACCCCTTTTCTAGTGACTTCGACGCGTCTTCCGTATGACCTACGAGGATGTCGAAATAGTGGCAATGGGCCAGCCCTGCATAGGGGCGGGAAAATGTCGGGTCCAAGTCGATCGATTTTAAAAAATTTTCGCGCGCCAATACTAATTCGCCGGGCTGCCCAAATTCGCCTCTGTCAAAAAGGTGGGAAAAGCCACGTTGGTAATAATCCCAGGCATGCAGGTTTTCGGGGCTTCTGATAACAGCCCGATCCCGCTCAGCTTTCGAAAGCGTGGGTTCTATCGTACCGACGACGGTCCGGGTAATTTCATCCTGAACCGCAAATATATCTTCCAGAACCCGATCAAATTGCTCAGCCCACATATTGGTTGCTGTCGCGCCATCGATAAGCTGTACTGAAATTCGGACACGGTCTCCCGCTTTTCGGACACTGCCTTCAAGCACATAGCTGACACCCAGTTCTGCCGCAATTTCCTGTACATCAACGGCTTTGCCTTTGTAAGCGAAAGTCGAATTTCGGGCGATAACCAAAAAGGAATGAATGCGAGAAAGGCCCGTAATAATGTCTTCGGCAATACCATCGGAAAAGTAATCTTGCTCCGGATCGTTAGAAAGGTTTTCGAAGGGCAACACCGCAATGGAGGGTTTGTCTGAAATGCCATTCGGCACTGTAGGCTGTTCAGTTTCGCCGCCATCACCGTTCAACTCCGCAACCCAGCGGAACCCCCGCCGGGGAAACGTCTTGATCACTGCCTGGGCCTTACCGTCATCGCCGACGGCTTTGCGGGCAGCGTTGATGCGGGTGTTGAGCGTGCCATCCGAGACAATGCGGCCATCCCAGACTTGCTCGATTAGCTCGTCCTTGGACATTACCCGGTCGCGGTTTTCGATCAGGCAGACGAGCAGGCTGAACACCTGTGGCTCGATTTCGACCACCTCGTCGCCATTGGTCAGTTCTAAGCTCTCTGGATCGAGCGCGTATGTACCGAAACTGTAGGTTGGTCCTCCCCCAAAAAGTGGGTCCACTGTTATAGTTAGAAAACGGAGGATC
>CAZMHI010000015.1:0-76467 GCA_964566055.1 uncultured Rhodospirillaceae bacterium | reverse complement strand
CCAATTGCGGTGCAAAGGCATTGTAGGAAGAAAGGACTTTATCCTTAGCTTCAGCCCAGGGAATTTTGGCGTCAGCCGATTCCGGTAGTGGCGCATTACGGTCCCAGGAATCCATCACCTCAACGCCGAGCCACTTGGTTTTCAATTTATAATATCGATGGGCAAGATTCTCGTAATTATCTTTGACGGCAGAAGCCAAAGCATCAACGACCTCGTCCTCTACCTGATTGGAGAGATTTCGATTGCTTACCGGACGCGGCAGTTTTCGCCAATCGTCTTCAATTTCTTTATCCTTGGCGAGCGTATTGGTTATCAAAGAAAATAGTTTGATATTTTCGTCGAGCCCTTTGCCGAATGATTTAGCAGCCTTTTTGCGGACGCCACCATCCGGATCGGACATCCGGCTCATGATCTCGCTGCTTGAAATTTTCCGGCCATCAACCTCAAAGCGCATCCCCGCCATGGTTTCATCAAACAAACGAGACCAGGACGAGCGGCCGGTTACCGACTTTTCGTGCAGCAGCTTTTCGAGATTATCTTCCAGTTGGTAAGGTTTAAATATGCGAATGGTATCAATCCAAGGCGCATATTTTGCAATATCTGGGACTTTCATTTGCAAAGCCAGAATGTCGTCTTCAATGCGGTTGAGTTCCAGTTCAAAAAACAGTGTCGTGGACGATATATCCGTCGCCCGCTCATTCATATTTTGATAAAAGGCCGCGACCGCTGGGTTTTCCGCATCGGCAGCAAATAATAATTGGGCGTATGACATAATCCGCGACAGGACTTCGCTTAAATCTTCATATTCTTTGATCGACTGGCCCAAGGCAGCGCCATCAAGATCGCTGAGTTTTCCCTGATATTTCCCGGCAAAGTCTTTTGCACTTTCGGCAGCAAATTCCAGGTCTTGATTGATCTTTGGATCATCCGCCCCGCTATAAAGATCATTCAAATCCCAGCTCGGGATTTCTGTTGATAAATTCTGTCCAGCAGCGGCCATAAAAAAAGTCCTTATCGATATTCGTTTTCCCGGCAAAACATGCTACATGATTCCGGGGATTAACAGCGTATACTATCGATATAGGTCAAAAGACCGGATGCTTCAAATCCGCAAAGTTTAATAGGGAGAAATAATAGAATGAAATCCTGGCCAAGTCTGATTGCTATGTTTTTTGAGCAGGCCGACACATTGGGAGAAAAACCCTTTCTGTGGGCTAAGAAAGATGGCGCTTATCAGCCAACGAACTGGCGTGAATCTGCCGAGATTGTCTCGGCCCTGGCGCGCGGTCTTAAAGCGCTTGGCATCAATGAGGGAGACCGGGTTTTATTATGCTCGGAGAACCGCCCTGAATGGACCCTGGCGCATCTCGCCATCATGGCTGCTGGCGGTATCACGGTGCCGGCCTATACGACAAACACCGTCAATGACCATTCTCATATTCTCTCCAATAGCGGCGCCAAAGGAGCTATTGTCTCAACCAAAGCGCTTGGCGACCGGCTGGTGCCGGCGGCGACGCAAACCGGTGGGGTTAATTTTGTAATTTCAATTGACGATTTGGGTTTGAGCCAATCACCGGGCCCGGATATTCACAGCTGGTCATCAATTATCGACAAAGGTAATGCGGAGCCAGATAACATTGCCGACTATGTGGCGAGTGTCTCGCGTGAGGATACGGCGGTCATTATCTATACTTCCGGCACCGGCGGCGCACCAAAAGGTGTAATGCTGCCGCATCGGGCCATTATGCACAATTGCCGCGGCTCTTATGACGCCATCCAGGAATTGGGTCTGGCTGATGAAGTTTTTCTCTCCTTCCTGCCTTTGTCGCATTCCTATGAATATACAGCCGGACAATTTTTTCCGATTTTCATTGGCGCTCAGATTTATTTTGCCGAAGGTATCGAGCATCTCTCCAAAAATATGGCGGAAGCACGACCGACTATTATGACCGCCGTGCCGCGACTTTACGAAATGATGCACGGCCGCATCGTCAAAGGTGTTAAAGCAGCCGGCGGGCTTAAAGAAACACTGTTTGGCAAGGCCGTCGAGCTTGGCACTAAGAAGTATGAAAATCCCGGTAGCTTGGGCTTGGGAGAAAAGATTGTCGACGTCATCGTAGATAAATTGGTGCGCGACAAAGTGCGGGGTAATTTTGGCGGCAGGCTCAAAGTGCTAGTTTCTGGCGGCGCTCCCCTCAACACTGATATCGGTATCTACTTTACCGCTCTTGGCCTTAATCTTCTGCAAGGCTACGGCCAAACCGAATCAGCTCCGGTCATTAGTGTTAACCGGCCTAATCTGGTTAAGATGGAAACTGTCGGCCCGCCGCTTTTTGAAACCGAAGTTAAAATCGCCGAGGATGGTGAAATTCTGGTACGGGGCGATTTGCTGATGCAGGGCTATTGGCAAAACGAGGAAGCCACCAATGAAGTGATTAAGGATGGCTGGCTCCATACCGGTGATGTCGGCCATATGGATAATAATAATTACATCCAAATCACCGACCGTAAGAAAGACATTATTGTTAATTCAGGAGGTGACAATCTTTCACCTCAACGGGTCGAGGGATTTTTAACCCTGGAACCGGAAATCGCTCAGGCTATGGTCTATGGTGATAAACGGCCGCACCTCGTCGCTCTGATCGTACCGGATGGTGAATTTGTCAAGGAATGGGCAAAAGAGACGGGCAGTTCATCCAATCTCGCTGATATCATCGATAATGATGATTTTCGCAAACACATCAGTGAAGCTCTCGACCGCGTCAACGAGCATCTTTCAGTGATTGAGCGCGTACGCCGGTTCATCCTGATCGACGAAGAATTTAGCGTCGATAATGAAATGATGACACCGACGCTTAAAGTGCGCCGTCACGTAATCAATGAGAAATATGGCGATCAGCTGGCCGCTCTATATGGTGGAGGTTAGAGCTTCAAGACGAAGGCCAACAGAAATGGCAGGGTGGCAAAAGCGAATAACGTCGAGGTCACAACCAGGCCGGCAACCTCTTCCGGGTTATTTTTGTAGCGCATGGCGAGCATGTAGTTGAACACGGCTGCCGGCATCGCGCATTGCAGGACAAATACCCCTCGTACGGTCCCTTCCAGACCAAATAAATGGCTGACCACGAGACCAACGCCGAGCCCCATCGAAAATCGAACCAGACTCAGCACAATGTTGCGGGGGAAACTGGTTATTTTTAGTTTAGCCAGGGACACTCCCAGCATGATCAGCATCAGTGGAATGGCAAACTGGCCATAGATTTGAGCTGTGTCAGCAAGCCAATCCGGCAATTGAACTTTTGTAATCATTACTAAAAGTGCCGCTAAAACGGCATAGATCAACGGGTTTTTCAGGAGTTCCCGCGGTGTAAAAGAGCCGGCAGCAATCCCCAGGCCGACCGTAAACTGGGTCAAACTTACAATTGTGTAGACAATGATCGCAAAGGCGAGCCCTTCTTCACCAAATGCTAAAAAGCTCAACGGCAGCCCGACATTCCCGGTGTTAGGTATCATTACCGTCGCCAAGTAAGTTCGCAATTCAAGGCGCGCCATTTTCAAAATTGCGACGCTAATCAACCAAAAAGCAATAAGAGCCACGACGACAACCGTAGCCAAATCAGCAAATGCTTGGGGGTCGGTGTTCAATTTGGTTAGAGTTGAAAACACCAGTAAAGGCGTACCTAAATTAAACACCAAGGAAGTGACAAACTCGGCATCAAAGGGTTTATCCAGCCGCGCCCAAACGAAGCCAAAGGCAGCGCCAAAAAACACTGGCGCGATAATTGAAAATAGCTGTGTGATCATTGCTGCGTTGTGCCGCAGCATTCAGCGCTCGTCAAGTTAGGCACTCAAAAGTACCTATTCCACCCAGACGATACGCAAAACGTTGGTTGCACCGGGTGTACCAAAGGGGACACCGGCGGTAATAATGAGACGTTGGCCTGGCGTGGCAAATTTTTCTGTCGCTGCAACATCTGTCGCGCAATCCACCACATCTGCAAATTCAGTGAAATGTGAGGTCTCAACCGGATGAACCCCCCAGGTCAGCACCAGCCGCCGGGCCGTGCCGACATTTGGTGTCAGGCCGAGAATAGGCACTGTCGGCCGCTCCCGCGCTGCCCGCAATGTCGTAGAGCCGGTCGTTGTAAAGGTTACGATGGCTGCCGCATCCAGCGTCCGGGCGACTTGTTTGGCCGCCGCTGTAATAGCATCGGCATCGGTGCCGCGAGTTTGGCGGCGCTCCCGCATATTCGATAAGGCATAATGATCATCTTGCTCGGCACTGCGGATAATCCGGTCCATGATCGACACTGCGTCTACCGGAAAATCACCCGCTGCTGTCTCAGCTGACAGCATAACCGCATCGGCGCCATCAAAAACCGCTGTCGCGACGTCAGACGCTTCCGCCCGAGTTGGGGTCGGTGAATTGATCATGCTTTCCAGCATTTGAGTTGCCACGATGACCGGCTTACCTTCCGAGCGCGCCCTGCGAATAATCTTCTTTTGTAGGCCCGGCACATCTTCCGGCGGAGCTTCAACGCCGAGATCACCACGGGCCACCATAATGGCATCTGCTAGTTCGACGATCTGCTTTAAATGTTCAATCGCCAGCGGCTTTTCCATTTTTGCCAAAACACCGGCGCGCCCGGCAACTAAGGCACGCGCCTCAGCAACATCATCCGGACGTTGTACAAAAGAAAGAGCAATCCAATCAACGCCAATATCAAGAGCAAATTGAAGGTCGCGCCGGTCCTTTTCGGTCAAGGCCGACATCGGCAAAATCGCGCCTGGGATATTAATTCCTTTGTGATTGGATAGTGTACCGCCGACCAGCACTTTGGTCTCAATTGACTCACTGTTGTTCTGCTCAACCACCAGCTTTAACTTGCCGTCATCCAGCAAAAGCTCAACGCCGATCTCCAATGACGGATAGATTTCAGGATTTGATATTGATACCCGGTTTTGATCACCATCCGTATGGTGATCCGAATCAAGAGTAAATTTGGCACCATTTACGAGCTCGATTTTTTCATCAACAAAATTGCCGACCCGGATTTTCGGGCCTTGAAGATCGGCTATAACACCGATCGGTCGTTTGAACTCAGCCTCAATTTGACGGATGATATCTAAGCGTTCTTTATGCTCCTCATGTTTACCATGGCTAAAATTCAACCGAAAGACGTCAGCGCCAGCCTCAAACAAACTGGCAATTACTTCCGGAGATGTACTAGAGGGACCTAAAGTAGATATTATTTTTGCCGCGCGTTCTCTTTTCATAGGAGCCAGCATAGATATTTTTTTAAGCATGTCACTTTAAAATAAATTTACCTATAGGTTCCGCCTGGATAGGTGCAGTGACAGGCTGGCCATCTTTCGGCTATGATCAGCGCAAGGAAATAACGGATTTTATCACAATTATGTTTGGCATATTTTCTAAATCAAAAAAGCCCGCTTCAAAAAAGAAGAAGAAGTCGGGTACCAAGAAAAAGAAAAAAGCGGCCTCGGCAGAGCCGGTTGTTGAGCCTGCTGTAGAACCTGTTAGCAAATCTCAAGAGGAGACTGAATTACTTGATGGTGCAGTCGCCGCAGCGTCAAGTATTAGCTCTGCGCAAGAAAAACTCGATCAGGCCAAGGCGAATTTGGATGCTGGTAATTTTAAATCAAAATCGTCCCCAGCCGAAAGAACAGCCCTCATTCAGCAAGCGCTGGCTGTTCATAAGGTTCAGTCTAAGCTAGTGGATGATTTGGGTGAAGATACCAAACAGCGGCTCCGCACTTTAGCTAAGGAAAAGATATTTAAAATCCCGCCTAAAAACTGAGTGCTTTAAAATGCGGTTTTCCACTAAATTAATTGCAACAGTTATAAACCTTAAACCATTGTTATTATTAACTATTTTTTTCAATTCATAATTAATCTTAAATAAAACCTTTATCCTCAATGATTCAAACCCTATTTAAAGGTAAGCGATGAATAGTCGGTTGACTATTCGATCTGAAGTAGCAATTTATAGAAATTAATTTTAAGTCGGAATGCAAAATGACAAGTGTTTCAGAAGAGGCAGCATTAAAAAAGGAACTGGCTGGATTATTCCAATACATTCAGCGCGTACGCGAGGAAATCGCCGCCATTCACTATCCAGCTGATGAAGAGCATCGTTTTGAAAAAATGAGTGATCAACTGGATGCCATCGTCGAAACAACGAAATCGGCCACTGATCAAATTATGATGACGGTCGAAGAAAATGAAGAACTGCTCAATGAATTGCGTTCATCTATTAGCGATGAAGACGCTTTGGCTAAAATTGACAAAATATCTGCGTCGAATTCAGGTTTGTTTGAAGCCTGTTCGTTTCAGGATTTGACCGGCCAAAGAATTTCTAAAGTCGTTAAATCACTCACCTATGTTGAAGACCGGGTTGAATCACTGATCGAAGCCTGGGGCAAACAGGAGCTAGAGAAAATTGTCATTCAAGGTGATGAAAAAACCGAAGATGAGAAATTGCTCCACGGTCCTCAACGTCAAGACGAAGCCATCAGCCAGTCTGAAATCGACGCTTTATTCGATTAAGCTAACGGGCTTTTAGCGGGTAAGTTCCCGCATGCCATTATCCAGGCCCTCAAGCGTCAGCGGAAACATCCGGTCTCCCATCATACGTTTGATCTCACGAATTGTCGGTGTGACATGCCAATAATCTTCGGGTACCGGATTGAGCCAGATAGAACGGCTGTAAATATCCAAAATACGGTTAAGCCAAACGGCCCCCGGCTCTTCATTCCAATGCTCGACACTGCCGCCCGGATAGGAAATTTCGTAGGGGCTCATTGTCGCATCACCTACAAATATCAACTTGTAATCGGCCGGATAGGTATGCAGCACGTCCCAGGTCATGATTGAGTCGACATGGCGGCGGTCATTATTTTTCCAGACCCGCTCATACAGGCAATTGTGAAAATAATAGTATTCGAGATGTTTGAACTCGCTGCGGACGGCGGAGAAAAGTTCCTCACAGGTTTTAATATGGTAGTCCATCGAACCACCGATATCAAAGAGGATCAAGACTTTGACGGCGTTGTGGCGCTCCGGCACCATTTTTACATCCAGTAAGCCGGCATTTTTAGCTGTCGAATGAATAGTATCCGGTAAATCCAGCTCGGTTGCTGCACCATCCCGGGCAAAGCGGCGGAGACGGCGAAGCGCCACTTTAATGTTACGCGTGCCAATCTCAACCTGATCATCGAGATTTTTGAACTGGCGCTTATCCCAAACTTTAACAGCCCGGCCATGGCGTCCCTTATCCTGGCCTATGCGCACGCCTTCCGGGTTATAGCCATTGGCGCCAAAGGGAGAGGTGCCGCCGGTGCCGATCCATTTACTGCCACCTTCGTGGCGCTTTTCTTGTTCTTCCAGGCGTTTTTTCAGCTCTTCCATCAGCTTATCAAGACCGCCCATGGCTTCGATCTCAGCCATCTCCTCCGGCGTCATGACGCGTTCAGCCAGTGAGCGCAGCCACTCTTCGGGAATTTCAGCGACCATGTCTTCTTCAGCCGTGAACTCGAGGCCTTCAAAACATTTGCCAAAAACCTGATCGAATTTATCGAGATTACGCTCGTCCTTCACCAGACACGAGCGCGCCAGATAATAAAAATTATCAACTTTATAGTCGGCAACGCCTTTATCCATCGCCTCAAGCAGCGTCAAATATTCCCGAAGCGAAACCGGAACTTTGGCGTCTCTAAGCGTTAGAAAAAAATCAGTAAACATGACTTCGCTATTACCCGCAGCTAGTTGCCTTCCTGGCGATTAATGAATGCCAGCTTCTCAAACAAATGAACATCCTGTTCGTTCTTTAAAAGTGCCCCATAAAGCGGCGGGATGATATCCTTGCCGTCTTTCATCCGGAGCGCTTCCGGCGGAATATCCTCAACCATCAACAATTTGATCCAATCGAGCAGTTCAGAAGTCGTTGGTTTTTTCTTCAGACCCGGCACATCGCGCATATCATAGAAAGCGTTTAACGCCTCCCGCACGAGGTTCTTTTGAATATCCGGATAGTGGACGTCGATGATATCCCTCATGACTTCTTGGTCCGGGAAAGCAATATAGTGGAAAAAACAACGGCGCAGAAAAGCATCCGGCAGTTCTTTCTCATTGTTAGAGGTAATAATCACAATCGGGCGCTGTTTGGCTTTAATGGTTTCGCCGGTCTCATAGACATGAAACTCCATACGGTCCAATTCGAGCAACAGATCGTTGGGAAATTCGATATCGGCTTTATCAATCTCATCGATGAGCAAAATCGGCATATCTTCCGCCTCGAAGGCATCCCACAATTTTCCCTTCTTGATATAATTGGAAATCTCGTGGACCTTCTCGTCACCCAACTGCGAATCCCGCAGCCGGGAGACCGCATCATACTCATAGAGTCCCTGCTGAGCTTTAGTGGTCGATTTGACGTGCCATTCGATCAAGGGCCGACCAAGCGCCTCGGCGATCTCATGCGCCAGCACGGTTTTACCCGTGCCGGGCTCTCCTTTGACCAGGAGCGGACGTTCCAAGGCAATGGCGCCATTGACCGCTACCATCAGATCTTCGGTCGCGACATAATTATCGGTACCTGAAAACTTCATATCTTAATATCCTTTGAATTAACTACGCTGAAGCGCTAATCGCTTCTTCAATTGCATTGATTGCCGCATCGGCATTGCCGCCATCGGGTCCACCAGCCTGCGCCATATCCGGGCGGCCACCGCCGCCTTTGCCGCCAACGGCTTCGGAGCCCGCGCGCACCAGATCAACGGCGCTTAACTTTTCGGCCAGATCATCGGTGACACCTACCACCAGCGAAGCTTTACCGTCATTGACACTAATCAACGCGACAACACCGGAGCCGACCTGCCCTTTGAGATCATCGGCGAGGCTCTTGAGGTCTTTGGCCGGTACACCGTCCAAGGTTTTACCGGCAAATTTAATACCGGAAATTTCTTTGACATCTGAAGCACTGCCGCCACCACCGCCGGTCGCCAGTTCCCGCCTCAGCTCAGTAATTTCCTTTTCCATCTTGCGGCGCTCATCCAGCAGACTTTCGATCCGGCCCGGCACATCAGCAGGTGAGACTTTCAAAACCGCTGCCGCATCGCTCAAGGCTTTGGCCTCATCGGCGATATAGCTTTGCGCAGCCGCCCCCGTGACAGCTTCAATACGGCGCACGCCAGCCGCCACCGCACTTTCGGAGACAATTCTAAACAAACCTATATCACCGGTGCGCCGGGCATGAGTGCCGCCACACAGCTCGGTCGAATATGCCTGGTTGCCGTCCGTGCTACCCATGGCGACAACGCGCACTTCATCGCCATACTTTTCACCGAACAGCGCTGTTGCACCGGCCTCAATCGCTTCATCCGGGGTCATCAGCCGGGTCGTGACTTCTGAATTATCTCGCACCTGAATATTGACCTGATCTTCGACCGTGGAAAGCTCTTCCGGTGTCATGGCTTTGGGATGAGAGATATCAAAGCGCAAACGCTCTCCCGCCACCAATGAGCCTTTCTGGGCGATATGATCACCCAATTCATTGCTAAGAGCGGCATGCAGTAAATGGGTTGCCGAATGGTGGGCCCTGAGTGCTGAGCGGCGGTCGTGATCAACCTCCAGCTGAACATCATCGCCGGTTTTAAGGCTACCGCCTGACAGTGTGCCAAGATGCACATGAAGATCACCGAGTTTCTTTTGAGTTTCGGTAACCGTGACAGTAGCGCCGCCTTCAATTGAAATCACGCCGGTATCGCCTTCCTGACCACCGGACTCGCCGTAAAACGGGGTCTGGTTAAGAATTAGAGCGACCTCCGCACCATCGGCGGCCTCCTGGACAACTTCGCCATCAACGACCATGGCCGTGATCTGGCCTTCGGCAGCTTCTACTTCGTAGCCCAGGAATTCCGTGGCGCCGGTTTTTTCGCGAATATCAAACCAGACTTGTTCCGTGGCCGCATCTCCCGAGCCGGACCAGGCGGCTCTGGCATCGGCGCGCTGTTTTTCCATCGCCGTGTTAAAGCCCTCGAGATCGACGCTATAGCCCTGCCCGCGCAGCGCATCCTGGGTCAAATCAAGTGGAAAGCCGTAGGTGTCATAAAGCTTAAAAGCCACTTCTCCCGGTAATTCGCCTCCAGCCGCAAGTTTCTCGGTTTCGTCTTCCAGCAGGCCAAGGCCGCGATCCAATGTGCGTTTAAAGCGGTTTTCCTCAAGCTCCAAGGTTTCCGTGATCAAGGCCTGGGCGCGAGTAAGTTCCGGGAAAGCCTGCCCCATTTGCTGGACCAGCGTCGGCACCAGCTTAAACAACAGCGGGTCTTCGCAGCCCATCAGATGAGCATGCCGCATGGCGCGGCGCATAATCCGGCGGAGCACATAGCCGCGGCCTTCATTCGACGGCAAAACGCCATCAGTAATCAGAAAGCTGGTGGCGCGCAAATGATCAGCAATGACCCGGTGCGAGACATTGTGATCTCCCTCAACCGGCGTACCGGACATTTCAGAGGAGGCGTTAATTAAGGCCTGAAACAAATCGGTTTCGTAATTGTCATGAGTGCCTTGCAAAACAGCCGAAATACGTTCCAGCCCCATACCGGTATCAATACTGGGCTTTGGCAAATCTATGCGTTCATCGGCTGTCACCTGTTCAAACTGCATAAAGACCAGATTCCAAATCTCGATAAAGCGGTCACCGTCTTCATCGGGCGAGCCAGGAGGGCCACCCGGAATATGATCGCCATGATCGTAAAAGATTTCCGAGCACGGGCCGCAAGGTCCGGTCTCCCCCATCGACCAGAAATTATCACTGGTGGGGATACGGATGATCTTTTCATCCGGCAAACCAGCAATTTTCTGCCAGAGCTCAAAGGCCTGATCGTCTTCGGCGAAGACGGTAACCAGAAGTTTATCCGCGGGCAGGCCATATTCTTTGGTGATCAAATTCCAGGCAAGCTCAATGGCCTCATCTTTGAAATACTCACCAAAAGAAAAATTTCCCAGCATTTCAAAAAAAGTATGATGACGGGCGGTATAGCCGACATTCTCCAAATCATTATGCTTACCGCCGGCGCGGACACATTTCTGCGAGGTTGCAGCTCGGCTATAGTCGCGCGTTTCCTGACCGGTGAAGGTGTTTTTAAACTGCACCATGCCGGCATTGGTAAACATCAAAGTTGGATCGTTCTGCGGCACCAAGGGAGATGAGGCGACTACCTCATGACCATGCTTAGCGAAGTAATCCAAAAAGAGCGCGCGGATATCGTTTGTCGACTGCATGTATTCTACCGTTTTAGCTTATCGTAACCCCGCGCTTTTACCTTGCAAATGGGGGCATGTCCAGGAATGGCAGCGGTTTTCATTCATAGAATCTACATACAAAAACGGCCTTTGAGAAGAACTCAAAGACCGTTTTCGTCGTGTAACTTGATTGTTAGGAGTTCATTACTCACTGGCCTGCAGATCAGGGGTTTCAGCAGCACCTTCCGCTTCGTCCTCATCTTCATCCGTTTCTGGCGTGGTGATCATATCGGTTGCCAGTAAGCCGGCATTTTCGCGAATTTTGCGTTCGATCTCATCGGCCATCTCAGGATTTTCTTTGAGGAAGGTTTTGACATTTTCCCGGCCCTGGCCAATCCGCTGACTGTCGTAGGAAAACCAGGAACCTGATTTTTCGACAATTTCGGCTTTGACGCCAAGGTCGATCAGTTCACCCATCTTGGAAATACCTTCGCCATACATGATGTCAAACTCGATGGTCTTAAAGGGCGGCGCCACTTTGTTTTTGACGACTTTGACGCGGGTGTGATTACCAACCACGTCTTCTTTATCCTTGATCGCACCGATGCGGCGGATGTCGAGACGGACTGACGAATAGAATTTAAGCGCATTGCCGCCACTGGTGGTTTCGGGGCTGCCGAACATGACACCGATTTTCATGCGGATCTGGTTGATGAAAATGATCATGGTGTTGGATTTGGCAACGGACGAGGTCAGTTTACGCAAAGCCTGGCTCATCAGGCGCGCTTGCAGGCCGACATGGGTGTCGCCCATCTCACCTTCAAGCTCTGCCCGAGGCACTAGGGCCGCCACACTATCAATCACCAGAACGTCAATGGCGCCGGAACGCACCAGCGTATCGGCAATTTCCAGCGCCTGCTCACCGGCATCCGGCTGCGAGATCAGCAACTCTTCGACGTTGACACCAAGCTTTTGGGCATAGCCCGGATCAAGCGCGTGTTCCGCATCAATAAATGCACAGGTGCCACCGGCTTTTTGCGCTTCGGCGACAGCGTGCAACGATAGCGTTGTTTTACCCGAGCTTTCCGGGCCATAAATTTCGATCACCCGGCCTTTCGGCAAACCGCCGATACCGAGCGCAATATCCAAACCAAGTGAGCCGGTTGAGACCGCTTCAATATCGAGCGCATCCTGCTGGCCTAATTTCATGATTGAGCCTTTGCCGAAATTGCGTTCAATCTGGCTCAAGGCAGCATCAAGTGCTTTTTCCTTATCGATGTCTTTTTTCTCCACGAGACGAAGTGCTGGTTCTGACATTTTGAGTCCCCCTCCTTATTTCATAGGGTGTTGTTGAGTGCAACTAGAGGAATTTGTACTCATTTTGTTCTATTACGCAAGTGTTTTTTATAACTAATTGATAATAAATAATAAATAAAGTTATGTTCCAAATATGTTCACACAAAATTGAGATAATTTCCGCGAATTTGGGAACACACCAGCCCAACATGATTCGACCGATGTGATTCCCGTTCAGAATTGTTTATGGCGGGGCCAGAGAGGTTTTTTAGGAAAAGCGCCTAATTTTATTTTCTAATTCTGCAGCATAAATATGAGAAAAGTATTTAGTGCCAGTAAAAGCAAAGCTGCACTTCGCCAAAATCCAGCCGGATTACGCTCCAGCAGGGGGCGTTTTTCCTGGACCACGAATTTTGGGTTTGGTGTGACAAGATCGCCAAGAAAAGCCGACAAGCTGTCATAACGGTGTTGAGGATCAGGATTGATGGCCTTTTTAAGGGCGCCGTCGATCCAATCTGGGATTTGAGGATTATGATCACGTGCTGATTGATAGGACAGTTTATTTATCGATCGTTTACTCGAGAACCCCTCACCATAGGGCAGTTTGCCGGTCAGCATTTCATAGGCAATGACACCGAGCGAAAAACGATCAGAGCGTCTGGAGCCGATCATTGCGCCGCCACTTTCAGCGACAAATTCGGGTGCACTGTAACATTTTGTTCCGGGATGCCCCGTATCGCCAATCGGCAGCGCCAGCTCTTCGATACCGGCTATTTTGGCCGAGCCAAAATCGATAATTTTAACCGTGCCAAAAGCATCGATAAGAATGTTATCGGGTTTCAAATCCTGATGGATCATTTCCTTGCGATGGAAGGCCCTAAGACCTTTGGCGATCTGGCCAATAATATCACGCACTGCCGTCAGGTCGGGATGGGGATTATCGCGCATCCATTGGCCAAGCGTTTGCCCCTCGATATGCTCGGTAACATAATAAAGAAATTTTTTCGGCCGCTCATTTTCATAGACACGCAGGACATACGGCGAGTTTATCCTTTTGCCCGTCCACTCTTCACGGTGAAAACGTTCGAGATAAAGGGGATCATCGGCGTAATTAACCGATGGTGTTTTAATGGCAACAGTGTTGCCGGTTTCCTGATCCAGCGCGAGATAAACCTGAGAGCGGCTGCTGGCATGAAGTTCGCGCTGAATTTTATAACCATCCAAAATCATGCCGGGCGAAAGTTCCGGTGGAAACGGCAGTTCTTGAAGTTTACGGGTATGACTATCGATATCGGCTTGGCCAACTTCATCAACGCGAACTATCTGACAGGTGAGATTATCGTTGCTGCCATTACTGAGCGCAGATTCCACCAACCCGCTCGCTGCCGCATTTAAATCTTTGTATCCAGATTTGATCTGTGCAGCCATAAGCTTCGACGGCACAAAATCATGGACACCATCTGTGGTAAAAACAAAAATGTCTTCGGCTTCAACCGCGACGCTTTGATAATCAATCTCGACATTCAGATCGATCCCCATGGCGCGGCTGAGATATTCTTTATCGCCGCGTCCGGGCAGCCGGTGTTCATTGGTGAGAGGCTCGAGCTTATCACCCCGCAGCCGGGAAATGCGCGTATCTCCGACATGGAAAATATGCGCCGTGCCGGATTTTAAAATAAGCGCACTCAAGGTGCTGACCATGCCGCGATTGGAGCCGTGCTGAGCATAGCCCTGACCATAAAGCCACCGGTTAAGAGCCGTTAAAATATTATGCGCCGAGGTTTTAACCGTCCAGGATTCCGAAGTTGAAAAGTAATCGGTCAGAAAACTTTTGACGCAGCTTTCGCTTGCTTCTTTTGCCGCCTCACTGCCGCTCATGCCATCGGCAACGACCATGGCGATACCTTTGGTCGTCAGTAACGGCTCATCCGGAATCAGAATGCCAAAAGAATCCTCATTTGATTCTTTGAGGCCTGATTCCGAATGTTGGCCAATACTAACTGTGGCTGTGTTAGCCAATTACATCTCCTATTTTACGGCAATAAGCTCCACCGTACCGTCGGGCAGAACTTCGGCCATCTGGCCTTCGGGTTCATCCATAAACAATGCTGTGGTGATAAGCGTAAAGATTGCCGCAGCACCGATAACCAGAAAGAAAATGGCTGGTGATACAAAAGACAAAACGGTTAGAAAACAAACCGCACCGACACTGCCATAGGCGCCAACCATGCCGGCAACCTGCCCAGTCATGCGGCGCTTGACCAACGGAACGATGGCGAAGACCGCTCCCTCTCCTGCCTGAACGAAGAATGAGCATGTCATGGTCATCAGGACGGCAAGCGGCAGCCACCAGTCAGCAGTGATCTGCGACATGCCCATATAACCAATTGCAAGGCCGCCCAAGAATATCATCAGCGTCTTCTTGCGGCCAAACCGGTCACTTAAAAGGCCGCCGCCTGGTCGCGCTATCAGGTTCATAAAAGCGAAGCCGGAGGCCAGCAGACCTGCGGCGACACCGGATAATTCAAATGTGTCCATAAAGAACAGCGGTAACATCGAAACCACCGCAAGTTCCGAGCCAAAAGTCACGAGATACGCCAAATTAAGAACCGCAACCTGCTTGAAATTATAGCGATGAATTTCCGGCACCCGCTCGGTCAACACTGCTTTGTTGACGGCTATGATGTGATAAAGCTGATAAAGGTAAAGCAGAGCCAAAACGCCATATATTGAGTTTGTCGCCAGGCTTCCGAGAATTTTGAGATTAGTTGGCCCTAATTTCCACGCCAGCAAGCCCATGGTTAGAAAGAGCGGCAGTTTCATAATCGCATAAAGGATCATATCGCCCTTGGAAGAGACTTCCATGGCACCACTTTTATTTGGTTTAAAATAGGTGGCGCCTTCGGGCGTATCCCGCGCCATTTTGAAAAAGAATGCGGCATAACCCAAAGCGATAATGCCGGTCAGCGCCGTCGCATAACGCCAGCCGTCATCGCCACCAAATAGTAAAGCCAGGGTCGGCAATGACATTGCTGCCGCCGCTGAGCCAAAGTTCCCCCAACCGCCATAGATGCCTTCGGCGACGCCTACTTGTTTTGCCGGGAACCATTCACCTATCAGGCGAATGCCGATGACAAAACCAGCGCCAACGAAGCCAAGCAGAAACCGGCTGATGGCCAGCATCTCGAAACTGGTTGAAGCGGCAAAGACGAAACAGATCACAGCCGAAATTGCCAACAGCAGGGAATAGACGATGCGCGGGCCGAACCTGTCCACCGTCATACCAATAATAATTCGAGCCGGAATGGTTAGAGCGACATTCATAATCAACAGCGTGGCGACTTCCTGCTTTGACAGTCCAAAAGTGTCACGGATTGATGCCATCAACGGCGCATGATTGAACCAGACAACAAAACTGATGAAAAAGGCCACCCACGTCAGGTGGAGGGTTTTCATTTTTCCCTTAAAAGAAAATATATTCATACGAGCAGTTGGGTTAGTCATTGAGGTCTTTCCTTATTGTGTAGGCGCCACGCCTGACCTCTCTATGGCAAAGGGCGTGCCAATCCAAAAAATGGCCGATTACCGCCGATTTTTTATTTATTTACCCAAATTATAAAAATTTACTGCCTATTATTTAATCATAATAAATAAATGACTATTTATTAGGCTATTAATTTGACGATGAGGGCTGGAAAATCCGCTACTGGCATTCCTGTGGCCACGTAATTTACTGATAACCCATTGATAATATGCAAAATTTTTTGAAATTACCGGATTACCAAATGAGTTGGCACGGCTGTTGCTCTTATACTTGCTGAAGGAAAGTTTATGAATTCAGCAATTGTAGGAATAGCTGACCCGAAATGAATAAGAAGATGCATACCCTGAAGCCGATCCCGATTAGCCACCCCGGCCGCAGTCGATGACTGGTCCCTTCCCTTTTCCGGTTAAGTCAACCTGCGCTTATTGCGGCGTCGGCTGTGGGATAATTGCGTCTAAAGATGAGGCTCAAAAAATCCGGGTTGAGGGTGATCCTAATCACCCGGCCAATTTGGGCCGGCTTTGCGTAAAAGGCGCTGCCTTGGCTGACACGCTCGATCTTGAAGGCCGCCTGCTGCATCCTGAAATTGATCACCAGCCCGTTGATTGGGATACCGCTTTGGCTAAAGTCGCGGGTGATTTCAAAGATGTTATCGAAACGCATGGGCCTGACGCCGTCGCGTTTTATGTTTCGGGGCAATTGCTGACAGAAGATTATTACGTCGCCAATAAACTTATGAAAGGCTTTATCGGCTCGGCCAATATCGATACGAACTCGCGCCTCTGTATGTCTTCCAGCGTGGCTGGACATAAGCGGGCCTTTGGCAGCGATACGGTTCCAGGCTGTTACGAGGATATTGAACAGGCAGATTTGGTGGTGCTCACGGGCTCAAATATGGCCTGGTGTCACCCGGTATTGTATCAGCGATTGGCCACGGCCAAAGAAGCCAATCCGCTAATGAAAGTCGTGGTGATTGATCCACGCCGGACAGCAAGTTCAGACATCGCCGATCTTCATCTCGCCATCAAACCTGGCGCTGATGCCATATTGTTTAATGGTTTGCTTACCCACCTCGATCGCCAAAACAAAATAGATGTGGAATTTGCCAGCAATCATTGTGACGGACTGGACAAAGCCTTAGTTGCTGCAGAGCGTTCAGCGCCCAATGCCGGCGCTGTTGGCAAAGCCTGCGGCCTCAGTCTGAGCGATATCAATGAATTCTATGAACTTTTCGAAGTTTGCGAAAAATCAGTGACACTATACTCCCAGGGCATCAACCAATCTTCAAGCGGCACAGACAAAGTGAACGCGATCTTAAACTGCCATCTGGCCACAGGACGTATCGGTCGGCCCGGTATGGGACCGTTCTCGTTGACCGGCCAGCCTAATGCGATGGGGGGTCGTGAGGTCGGCGGGCTTGCCAATCAGCTGGCCGCCCACATGGAAATCACCAATCCGGATCACCGGGATTTGGTGGCCCGCTTTTGGGGCGCGCCGGATATTGCTGACAAGCCGGGTCTCGCTGCGATTGAGCTTTTTGAAGCCGTCGAAGCGGGTAAGGTTAAGGCAATTTGGATTATGGGTACAAATCCGGCAGTCAGCCTGCCGGACAATTCCAGCGTTCGTGGGGCACTTGAAAAATGTGAACTGGTGGTCGTCTCCGACTGCGAGCGCAACACCGATACAGCTGCTTATGCAGACGTCTTATTACCAGCTCTAGCCTGGGGTGAAAAAAACGGCACCGTCACCAATTCGGAGCGCCGCATTTCCCGCCAGCGCGCTTTTTTACCGGCACCAGGAGAGGCGAGACCTGATTGGTGGATAATATCAGAGGTCGCCCGGCGGTTGGGCTATGAGGCGGAATTCAACTATGAAAGCAGCGCAGATATTTTTCGCGAACACGCGGCTTTGTCCGGATTTGAAAACGACGGCAGACGGGATTTCGAAATCAGTGGTTACGCTGATCTTGATCTGGCCGCTTATGACAAAATGCAGCCACGGCAATGGCCGGTAACCAAAGAACGCCCGCAAGGGACTCCCCGGCTATTTGCTGATGGCGGATTTTATCGGTCGGGAGAGAAAGCGGCCCTACTGCCGGTTGATCCGCAAGCGCCCGTCCACGCACCAGATGTTGATTTCCCGCTTATCCTGAATACCGGACGGATCCGTGATCACTGGCATACCATGACCCGCACGGGGAAATCTGCGCGTCTTTCAGCGCAAAGCATTGAACCGTTTGCTGAAATACACCCGCAAGATGCGACGCGCTTTGAAGTAAGTGACGGTGCCTTGGCCCGGCTTGAAACCAGTTGGGGCAATATGATTGCCCGGGTCAAAGTAACAACCGACCAGCAGCCGGGCAGCATATTCGTGCCCATGCATTGGAACAATCAATTTGCCTCCCACGGCCTGGCGGATGCGCTGGTTAATCCGGTAACTGATCCAATTTCTCTGCAGCCCGAACTTAAACATACGCCGGTCCGAATAGCGCCTTTTGAAGCATCTTGGCATGCTTTTGTGCTGACGCGTGACAGATTGGATGTAAGCTCTTTAGCGAATATTGCAACTTATTGGGTGGCAGCGCGTGGCCAGGGATTTTGGCACTATGAATTAGCCGGTGAACAAATTATTTCCAAAACGGACCTTATCGACAGCCTGTTTTCAGTGCCTGCAATTGAGGGCAATCGGATCGAGTTTGAAGATACTGCACGGGGCAGCTACCGGGGTGCGCACTTAATTGATGATCGACTTGAAAATTGCTTGTTTGTCAGCAGTTCTCCCAACCTACCAGCGCGAGATTGGCTAAAGGCATTGTTTACCGAAGCCCCGATAACTGAGCCTAATCGAGCCAGCCTTCTTATGGGCGTGCCGCCAGCCGGTCAGAAAGAGGCCGGGACGACGGTTTGCGCCTGTTTTGGTATCGGTATAAACACCATTATCAATGCCATTACTGATGAAAGTCTAACCTCAGTGGAAGAAATTGGCGCGGCGCTGAGCGCCGGCACAAATTGCGGCTCCTGTGTGCCAGAACTTAAGAATATTCTTACCGATGCCACAACAGCTGATCACCAGCGGAGCGCAGCCTAAACCAAGGCCGCCAAATTTCCGCTGATGATGGATTTAGCCTCAGCCACCATATTGTCGATTAATTCCTGGCAGGTGGGGACATCGTTGATCAAGCCGGCGACCATGCCGCAACTCCAGGCACCGGAATCCATTTCGCCGTTATCCATGACTTTGGGATAAACACCGGCGACCAGATCGTAGATATCATCAATTTTCAGATCAGGCCCTTTTTCACGCTCGATTTCGATAACCTGTTCCACCGCCGAGTTGGTCAGCACCCGCTCGGTATTGCGCAAGGGACGCATGACCAGCCGGGTATCCAACTCGGAGGCCGCCAAAATGGCGTCTTTGACGTTTTGATGCACCGGAGCTTCTTTGGTCGCAATAAAGCGAGTGCCCATGTTGATACCATCCGCACCCAAAGCCAAGGCAGCAACCATTTGCTTGGCATTGCCGATACCGCCCGAAGCGACAAAGGGAATGGAGAGCTCTTCGGCGGCACGCGGCAACAGGATCATATTGGGGATATCATCTTCGCCCGGGTGACCGCCGCATTCAAAGCCGTCAACGCTGACGGCGTCACAACCTATTTTCTCCGCTTTCAAGGAATGGCGTACCGAAGTGCATTTGTGGATGACCTTGATGCCGGCCTCTTTCAGTACCGGCAGATAGGGTTCAGGATTGCGGCCGGCAGTTTCGACAAATTTAATCCCGCCTTTAATAATCTCCTCGATATAGCCGTCATAAGGTGGCTCTTCAAAGGTCGGTAGAAATGTCAAATTCACACCAAATGGCTTGTCCGTCATGTCATGGCAGCGGGCAATCTCGTTTCCGAGATCGGCTGGTGTCGGTTGGGTCAGGCCGGTGATAATACCGAGACCGCCGGCGTTAGAAACTGCCGCCGCCAATTCGGCATACCCAACATGGTGCATACCGCCTTGGATAATCGGATATTTGATGCCAAGCATTTCTGTAATTCTGGTCTTCATTTAGCTCTCCATTTTCAAGGAAGCGCAATCTAGAACAAAAAAAGGGAGCGTGCCACCAGAACACGCTCCCCTTTTATTTAAATTTATCGCTAAATTTTAGCGTTTGCACTCTTTGTGGTTAACAGCGCGCGAATCGCTGACAACTTTACCTCGTGAAACAATAGTCCATTTTCCATCCGCGCCTTTGACGACTTCTCGCGCGAAGAAGTCTTGGATCGGATAGTGGTTTTTCTCGTAACGGAAATTGCCGCGAACCGCTGCAAAGTCAGCTTTTTCAAAAGCTGCGCGCATCGCATCCATTTTGGTCATATCGCCGTTAACTGCATCGACACCGGATTTAATCAGCATGATTGTTTCATAAGCTTGCGCGGCAAAATGATTTGGCGTTTTGCCGTATTTCTTTTTGAAACCAGAGACAAACTTCTGATTGGCGGCGTTTTTAAAGTCCGGCGACCATTGGGCAGTCTGGAACGTGTTCAACACATTCAGGCCAATTTTTTGGAAAATCGGCAAATTGCCCATATCGATGGAAAAAACGTGATAGAGCGGCGTGGTTTTATTCAGACCGGCTTGGTTATATTGGGTAAAAAACTTCGGTCCCCAAGCGCCCGGATAAAAGGCCACAACGGCATCCGGTTTGGCGGCTTTGATTTTGGTAAGCTCAGCCGACCAGTCTTTATGGCTCAACGGCACCAAATCTTTACCCACAACATTACCTTTATAACCGCGCTCAATGCCGCCAACGACCTGTTTACCAGCAGCATAGTTAAGCGACAGAATGTAAAGATTTTTCACGCCCTGCTTACTAATATAGGCGCCAGTCGCTGCAGCGTTTTGGCTATTTTCCCAGGACACGTTGAAAAAGTTTTTATGGCATTTTTTACCGGAATAAAGAGAATGCCCAGCATTGGCACTGAAGAAAAATTTGCCAGCTTTAAGCACAACCGGCGCCGAAGCACCTAGAACGTGAGACCAAATATAGCCGGCAACGATATCGACTTTATCTTTTTTGATCAGTTTTTCAGTTTTTTGCTTGCCGACCTTGGGATTAAAGCCATCATCTTCATAGATAACGGTCACATTTTTACCGCCCATTTTATGGCCGATATGGTCCATCGCCAATTCCGCACCAGCTTTAAATTGCTTGCCGATCAAGGCGGCTGGTGTGGTCAATGTCGAGACAAAGCCGATTTTGATATCTTTCGCCTGAATTGGAGACACCGCGGTCACCACGGCAGCCGCAGCGGTTAAACCTAGTATTTTCTTAAACATTAAACGCACTCCCTGCATTACTTTTTGAATTGGATGTATATTAGATTTTCGTATTCCAAAAAGATGCTAGCAATAAATCCCTTATTTCCAAAGGGTAAATTTTATAAAAGTGATTGTGTGAGCGTTATTGTGCCGACCGTCATTGCCCTCTAAAGTCACCGCTGCATTAATTAGGAGCCTGAACATGCCAGACCAATCTTTTCGCACAATGCTGGCCAATCTTGAACAGCAAGGCGAGCTTATCCACTTTACCAAGGAAGTAGACCCGCTTGAGGATATGGCGGCAGTTGAATGGAAGGCCTTCAACGAATTGGGCCAGGCGAGTCTGTTCAGCAATATCAAAGGACATGAGGGCTGGCAGGCTTGCAGCCAAATCGTTGCCGACCGAAAAAAATGGGCTATTGGCCTTAACATTGAAGAAGATGTTCTGCTCGATCAAATGGCAGCACGTATTCATTCACCAATCGCTGCAGAAATGATAAACGGTGAGGCGCCTGTAAAAGAAATTAAGAAAACCGGCGATGATATCGATCTCTATGACTTCCCAACTTTGATGACGTCGGAAAAAGATGGCGGCCGGTATTTTGCCTCAGGCATTGCCATTATCAAAGACCCGGATACGGGCATCCGCAATCTCTCGGTTCACCGTCAGATGGTCACCGGCAAGGACAAAACCGGTTTTATCATGATCCCGCGTCAAGCGCGTCAAATCTATGACAAATATTGCGCCCGCAATGAGCCTATGCCCGTCGCCATGGTCTATGGTACTCATCCGGCGATCTTTTTTGCTTCCAGCTTCACCACAACTTTCGGCAATGATGAATTGGGCTTAGCCGGGGCTATCATGGAGGAGCCGGTCCGGCTGGTGAAATGTGAAAGCATTGATCTCGAAGTTCCCGCCGAAGCGGAAATTGTTATTGAAGGCGAAGTGCTGCCAAATCATCTGGAGCCTGAGGGACCATTTGGCGAAGTTACTGGCACCTATGCCGGCGGTATGGATTCTGAAGTTTTTCAAGTTAAAGCGATCACCCAGCGTAAAGACCCGATCTTCTACGCGCTGCATTGCGGCTTCCCGGTAACCGACGCCCAATCAACCATGGGTATCGGCGTTGAAGTTGCGACCAAGCATCATCTCAAAGATGTTGAGGGCGGTTTAAATTTGATGGATGTCCGTGCTGTTACTGAATCGGGTGACATGATGCTGATCCTCAAGATGCGTCCGCGCCATCCCGGTCAAACCAAGACTGCTTTGATGGCTGCGCTCTCTGGCCCCTATCTCCATCCCAAACTCGCCATCGCCGTTGATGAAGACATTGATGCCAGCGATCTTCGCCAGATCGCCTGGTCGATGACAACCCGGGTTCATGCCGAACGCGATGTCGTGATGATCCCGGAAACACGGGTATTTTCGCTTGATAATATTTCGCCGGTAGCACCCGGCATGGGAAGCTTCGCCCGGGTCGGCACCAAGTGGCTCATCGATGCGACCATCCCGGCACATTTGTCAGACGCCGAACGCTACAATTTTGAGCCGGCCATGCCCAAGAGTTTTGATATGGTAAATTTAAAGGATTACCTGCCTTAGCAGCTATCCATATGGCGAAAGCGCGAAAGCAACAAACCCGGATGCTCAAGAAAAAACGCAATCCCCATGCCCGAGCGCTTCATGAAAACCCGCTGTTCAGGCAAACGATATAGAAAGATCCGACCCGCTATACCCGGAAGTTGAAACACAAGAAATCGGATGAATAGCTATTGGAGCCAGCCATGAAAATTTGTATCGCTGGGGCTACTGGTGCTTTTGGCACCAAACATCTTGAAGCCATCGACGCCATTGAGGAAGTTGATGTCGTATCAGTCGTTGATGTTGAGCCTGACCGGTTGGCTAAATTGGCCCAAGAACGCAGTATTGAACATTGGACCTCCGAGCTTGAAGAAAGTCTAGCCCGCCCGGATATTGATGCGGTGATCCTGGCAACACCAACTCAAATGCATGCAGCCCAAGCGATCAAGTGTCTTGAAGCCGGCAAGCATGTTCTGGTCGAAATTCCGATGGCCGATAGTTTGGCTGATGCCGAGCGACTTGTCCAAAAGCAACAGGAAACCGGTTTGATAGCAATGGCTGGCCATGTCCGGCGCTTTAATCCGAGCCATCAGTGGATTCACAACCGCATTAAAAACGGCGAGTTGAAGCTCCAGCATCTGGATGTCCAGACCTTCTTTTTCCGCAGGAGCAATCTAAATGCCCTCGGCGAGCCACGCAGCTGGACTGATCATCTATTGTGGCATCACGCCTGCCACACGGTCGACCTGTTTCAATATCAAACTGGAGAACCCGCTAGCGATATTTACGCCCTGCAAGGACCGCCTCACCCCGAGCTCGGCATTGCCATGGATATAAGTATTGGCTTGAAAGCACCGGCTGGTGCGCTTTGCAGTTTGACCCTATCGTTTAACAATGATGGGCCCTTAGGTACTTTTTTTCGGTATATTTGCGACAACGGCACCTACATCGCCAGCTATGACGACCTTGAAGACGGTAACGGCGAGGCCATTGATTTATCGGGCGTCGCAGACTCACTCAACGGCGTCGAGCTTGAAGACCGGGAATTTTTCTCTGCTATCCGCGAGAACCGAGAACCTAATGCCAGTGTCGCACAATGCCTACCGGCAATGGTGACTCTTGACCGTTTGGAGCGTTGCTTAAATAAAGCAGCTGAGTAAATTTTACCCCGTCATTACATCTTTCACTTTGACGGCAAGCTCCTGCAGACTAAACGGTTTAGGCAGGAAGTTTAATGACTGATCTTCACTAATTTCACCAGGGATCGCGTCCTCGGCATGACCTGACATCAAAATTACTTTTATATCAGGTAACTCTTCCAAGATCAGCCGCACCAAGGTATGGCCATCCATACCGGGCATCATAACATCAGTCAGAATTAGATCGATGGGATTCCCATATTCATTGATCACGTCAAGCGCATGTTCGCCGTCATTGGCTTCCAGCACGCGGTACCCTTTGTTGCGCAGCGCCCGGGCGCCAAACAAACGCACCGCATCTTCGTCTTCGACCAATAGGACGGTCCCCGCCCCGGTCAAATCTGCCTCATCAATAATTTCATTGGCGTAGCCGGTACCGACAAAATCGGCTTCGGCTGCGCTAAAGGCAGGCAGATAAATGGAAAAAGTCGTGCCTTCACCTAAGGCTGAATCAACAAAAATATACCCCTCAGATTGACGGATGATGCCGTAGACAGTGGAAAGCCCCAGCCCCGTCCCCTCACCTACGCCTTTGGCCGAGAAAAACGGTTCAAATATATGGCCGATATCTTCTTTAGCTATGCCTGATCCAGTATCTGCAACATTAATCAAGATATATTCGCCGGCCGGCATTACTTCATGGCCACGTTGCACCGAGGTTTCAACCGTCACCCGTTCGGTGGAAATTGTAATAACGCCACCACCCGGCATAGCATCCCTGGCGTTGACTGCCAGGTTAATTACCACCTGATCAAATTGACCTGGATCGGTGCGGATAAGATCAACATCTTCACCATGATTAAGTTCAAGTTCTATATTTTCACCGATCAAGCGACGCAGCAGGTTAGACAGATCGTTTAAAGCATCGGTAATTGCGAATATTTTAGGTTGCAACGTTTGCCGCCTGGAGAATGCCAGGAGTTGCCTGACCAAATTGCCCGCCCGGTTGGCGTTTTGCTTGATCTGCATTATATCGGCGAATGATGGATCATCCGGACCGTGCCGCCCCAGTAAAAGATCACAAAAGCCACCCATCGCTGTCAGCAAATTATTAAAATCATGGGCAACGCCGCCAGCCAGCTGCCCAACTGCCTGCATTTTTTGCGCCTGATTAAACTGCACTTCCAGATTTTTTTGCTCAGTCGTATCAATTACGTGCATGACCAAGCCGGTAATATCACCTTCGCCATCGGTAATCCGGCTGACATATAGCGAAGCCGTCAACTCACGTTCACCGCCAGCCGGCATGCGTACATCCAAAAGCGTCGCCGGCATAATCCCCATCACCACTTTGGAAAGTTGGGCATCGGCATCGCTGCGGTCTTCTTTGTTGATCCGGTCCGACAAAGGTCTACCGATCACGCCATCTCGGTGGAGCCCAAGCAATTTTAGAAATGCCCGATTACAATCCACCACCTCGCCTTGAATATCGAGCATAACGATACCTACCGGTGCGTCAGAAAACAGCCAAGGTATACGGCGCAATAGCGGCCCACCGGTGCCATCATCGACGATCGGCGTAAAAGGTTCTCTCAATACGATAGAACGGGAGTATTCAAACTCACCATCTACTGATTCTTTCTGTGATTGAATTAGGTAGGCTGGAAACTCGCGGCCATCTAAGGCGCGTAAGGTAAGGCCGCCATGCATTCCGCTGGCATCAGTTTCGACGTCACCATTCTGCTCTGCATTAGGTGCGACAAAATCGGCAAAACCCGGCAATTCTGCAACTTCGGCATCATGACGCACACCAAACCATTCTCTTATTGTCGAATTTAGATAGCGTAGATTACCATCGCCATCGGCGGCAAAAAAACCGACCGGCAGTTGATTTAGCAAATCGCCCAAAAACTGCTCTTCATGGAGACGTTCGATATCGTGAAGGCGTAAATCAGTAATTTCTTCGACTCGCCAAAGCGTCAAATCTTCAAGAGTTTCAACCGGCTCAACCGCCAGTTTCCACGACGGTGCAATTGAGCCCTCAGATTCAAAAACCAGCTCTCCGATATCCCGGCGCCGTTCTTTGGCGTTGGCTAATATTCGTGCAAACACGACTTCAGAATTGGCCTCAAGTAATTTTCCAATACCTTCAATACTAGCCGAGCCTATGAGTTTTTGCGGCTCGATTTTCTCATAGAGGCTGCGGAAAGCTTCATTGTCAAAAATTATGCGCTGACGGGCATCGGTCAGATAGAGCGCTTCCTGTGAAATAGCGAGAGTTGCAAACAATGATTGGTGGGCCCGCCTGCGTTCAGCTACTCGGCCCAATTTCCATGCCGCAATCGCGACACAAATAACCATTAGTAGAGTAAAAATCAGGCCGGTCATTTGCAGTACTGGTGTTGCCGTCCCGCTTGAGCCCGGAATGAGTAAAGCAATTCCAATGGCACCAAAAATAACAGCTAATATTGCACTGAAGGAAGGCGAGCGCCAAACAGCTAAGCCAGCAACTACCAGCTTCGCCGGCCAGCCGTCAAATTTGCTGTTGTTTTCGTTCAAAATTCCCTCTTCACACCAACAACCCTAAATTATTTTACAGGTATGTTAAGACATTCATTGCGCGATTCGGGGTTAATCTTCAACCACCTATTTTAGCTAATTTAGGACTGGACCAGGATTTTCCGTATTTTCACTTCCGGTATCGTCGGGTGTCGGATTATTTTCTGGCTCCGCTTTCGGCATTCGGCCTTTTAGGCGGAACACATAGCCGATAACTTCTGCAACCGCATGGTAATGTTCAGCTGGAATTTCCTCATCAATTTCCACACCGGCATAGAGCGCCCGGGCGAGCGGCGGGTTCTCAACAATCGGAATGTCATTCTCTTCAGCAATCTCACGGATGCGGAGAGCAAGCGAATCTACACCTTTACCCATCAGCACCGGCGCCGGCATGGTATCCATATCGTATTGCAAGGCAATGGCGTAGTGGGTCGGGTTGGTGATGATAACATCCGCTTTGCCAATCGCCTGCATCATACGTTCACGCTGCCGCTCCATCCGTAAGGCAGCCATACGTTGTTTGATCTTGGGATCGCCATCTTGCTGCTTCCGCTCATCTTTAACCTCTTGCTTACTCATCTTGAGTTTTTCTTTGTGGTCCCATTTTTGATATATAAAATCGAGGGCTGCGATCACAGTCATAATCATCACTGAGACAACCAATATTACCAGCGCAATTTCCTTGATCCGATTGAGCGTATGCATCATTTCAAAGGCTGGTAACAATTCAACATCGCCTAACATCGGAGCAACAACAATAAAGGCAACTGTTCCCACAATACCCAATTTAACAATGCCTTTGCCAACTTCGACTAGCGCCCGCAACCCAAATATTTTTTTAGCACCTTTGATCGGTGAGAATTTATTCAGTTTAATATCAAACTTCTCCATCGAAACCGACCAGCCAACTTGAGAAATTTGCACCGCGATACCGACCGCAAGAAAAGCCAACATCAAGGGAACCAGCACAACACCAATTTCCATTCCGACTTCTTTAAACAGGCTCTGAAAATCGTTGGGCGTTAAAGGAAAAGCGTGTGGCTTTTCGATAAAATTTAGGTTTACGGTCGCTACATGGCGCATAAAGCCAGGAATGACAGTGCCAAGAAATATAGTCGCCGCCAGTAATACGGCCCAACTTTGAATTTCCTGCGATTGCGCAACGTTACCTTTATTCTTGGCATCGCCTAGTCGTTTCCCTGTGGGTTCCTCTGTCTTTTCTTCATCTGATTCATCGGCCATGATTTACTCCTTTTCCTATGAGCCGATAAATGGTTGCAGATTGTCTTGAACATGTCCCAAGAACACAACCATTATGCCGCCTACAGTCAACGCCAATACAACTATCGAAATAACGATTTGTAATGGCATGGCGACGAAGAAAATTGGAATTTGGGGCGCCAATCGCGTAAGCACACCTAAGCCCATATAATAGGCCAGTGAAACCACCAAAAACGGCGCGGCTAATTGCACCCCAAGCTTAAACGTATCAGCGATTTGTCTCGCAAGCAGATGAAGCATGTCTTCAATATTAAGCATGATTCCCGGCTGAAACAGATTATAGCTTTCAACCATCGCTTCGATCAGCAGGTGATGCAGGTTGGTCACAAACAACAGCAAATTAGCGACGGTTCCAAGAAAACCTGCGACTACTGCACTTTGCTGTTCAACCACCGGGTCATACACCATCGTATTTGCCATCGCAGAGACAAAAGCAATGACCACGCCAGCGGTTTGAGTTGCCGCGAACATGGCGCGTACCACCAATCCTAAAAACGCACCGGCGAGAATCTCGCCGGCAATCAAAAAACCTAATTCTATCGGAGTTTTTGGCATTACTGGCAGGTGGCCGCTCAAAATTGGCGTCAGTAAAAAGGAGATTGCCAAAGCTAGAAACAGCCGGCTACGTGCAAAAAGACGCGTACTGCCCAACCCTGGAATGAACATCAAGACTGTACCCATGCGGGCGAAAATGAGGATGAAAACAAATATATTGAGCTTAAGGAATTCTTCCAGCACGACGCTAACCTAAGGATATTATGCGGTCATACAGAGATTGCGTAAACTCGATGATCGTCGTCATCATAAAAGGCATAAAGACAATCACTGCGCCGAAAATAAAGATGATTTTGGGTACGAACGTAAGGGTCATTTCCTGGATTGATGTTAAGGTTTGAAAAATTGCGATCGCCAAGCCAACCACTAGTCCAGCTGCCATGATCGGGCCACCGGATTTCAAAATGACAATGAAAACCTGTCGCGATATTTCAAGGACTTCAGTTTGATCCATTGAGGTGTTCCGGATTTAAATCGGCATGCGCATTATTTCACGGTAAGCCTCTAAGACTTTATCGCGCACGGCGACAACTGTTCTCAAAGTCGTATCGGCTTCAGCCACCGCGATGACGACTTGATCAATATTGGCCTTGCCTGCCGCAGCCGCGGCCGAAAGCTGTTCACTCATTTCATTTTTTTCAATTGCTGTCTGAGCGAAGTTTTTGACCATCGTCGAAAAATTATCAGCATCGGAAGGTCCGGTAACACCTAAACTGCTTTCACCGCTTTCCGCCACACGCCCGACGGCCGATTTGTATGCGCTAATGGCATTAGCTAATTCTATCGCCATGGTTTTCTCCTTATTTTATAAATCCGTAATTACTTACGGCACGCCCGCCTTTTTTAGCGGAGATTATTTAGTTAGCCGCTAACGCAGCAATTGAATTGATCTGTTTAACATTTGCCGGCTGGTACGGATGACACTGAGATTGGCTTCGTAGGAACGTTGTGCTTCCCGCATATCCATCATCTCAACCAGCTTATTGACGTTTGGCGCCAGCACATAACCCTCTTTATCCGCCGCCGGATGGCTGGGCTCAAAGCGCTTAACAAATTCACTGCGATCTTTGCCGACTTTATCAACTTCTATAAGTTTTAGCCCCAACTCACGATCAATAGCATTTTTAAAAGTTATGGTTTTGCGCTGATAGGGATTTTGACCAGGTTCAGTCGGCAGCGAATCAGCATTGGCGATATTTTGCGAAATTACCCGCAACCGTGAGCCCTGTGCTTTCATACCGGCCGCGGAAATTCGAAAGGTGGACAATAAATCGTCAGCCATATGTTCCTCTTACTCTTATTATCTATCGACCGCGAACAACAGCGGTGATCATGGTTAGATGCTTGCGGTAGAGCCCGACAATCGCCGAGTGATTAATTGCGGTTTCATTTAATTTAACCATCTGCTCCTCAAGCACGACCGAGTTACCATCGGGCGCGGTCTCGTAAGGTTTCCTCATAGCACTTGCAGCCGCGTCAGCCGACGACTGACCGGGACCAGCGATATGTTTGGGGTTGGTCACGCGCAAAGCCAAGCCACCACCGGCAGCATTTTTGGGCGCATGTTCACGCAGCGTCCGTTGGAAATCGAATTTTTCGATATCGCGAGCGCGGTAATCAGGCGTGTCGGCATTGGCGATATTCTGCGCCACTACCTGTTGACGTTGGCCGATCCAATTGAGGCGCTCTTTGAGCATCCCGAACATCGGGAGATTGGTAATATCCATTTCACATCCACCAGTCTTGCGGCCTTTTTCGGCACGCGCTTTTCTAAAGACTTTTTATTACTAGGCAAATTATGCCTAGCGGGTTTTAAGAAATGGTAAAGGTGGAGGTATTTATCGGAGGTTAGAGTTTGATTCCTAACCGCTCTCTGCCAATGCGCATCGCAGCTTCGCGGCGTTTTTCGGCGAGATCAGCACCGCGTTTTCGTTGCAGTTCAACACGTGCCGGATCGGCGGTCTCTATGGAGCCGTCATTAAAAGGCGGGTCCGGATCGTACTCAATGCCAAGCTGAATGTTTTTGGCGGCGTCTTCGTTGATCAGGCGGGAAACCAATGTGAGGGCGAAATCGATGCCCGCCGTTACTCCAGCGCCGGTGATGATATTGCCGTCTTCAACGACACGTTCGCGGACTGGCTCGGCTCCCATCAAAGCGAGTTGATCAACGACGCTCCAATGACTGGTAGCACGCTTACCGACCAGCAATCCGGCTGCGGCCAATACCAGCGAACCGGTGCAGACAGAAGTAATATACTTTGCGCTTTCCCCTGCCCGCTTAACGAAGTCAATAAGGGGTTCGTCATCCATCGCTTGGAGCTGACCGGGTCCGCCTGGAATAAACAGCACATCCGGCGCTTCATAGTCATCAAAAGTCGCTGTCGGCGTAAGCACAAAACCTGATATCGAGATTACCGGTTCAAGCCGATGCCACAGCAAATCAACTTCGATGGGCGGCGGAAAACTTAAGACCTCGTGCGGTCCGGTAAGGTCCAATTGGGTTAAATTTGGAAACAGCACCATGCCAACACGAATTTTCTGCTCTTGATCTGCCATCTTAGATCCCCCTAATAATTTTATTTAAACGCCGGAATCGGCCCCTCACACCGTTATACCCTAAATTGCCGGAGATACATCCGTATTTAGGAGACAGGGTATGCTCGCACGCAGACTTTTCGGATTATGGCTCTTTCTTGGCTCACTGACGTTGATCACTTCGCCGGGCAGCGCCTGGGATCGCGGCATAGCGGTCATTAAACATACCGATACTGCGCCACCAATCTCCCAGCCGCACTACACCTCTTCCCACGCTTTGGTGATTGGCATAGATAACTATACCGATGGCTGGCCCCGGCTCCGCAATGCCGTCAAAGATGCGGAATTGATAGCCGCCGAAATGGCACGGCGCGGCTTTGAAGTTACGCTGCACAAAAACCCCAAGGCGCGTGAGCTTAGGAATATTTTCGAACAATTCTATGCCAGCAAAGGCACCGACCCGGAGACACGTTTATTTGTCTGGTATGCCGGGCATGGGCACACAATTTCTGGTGAGGGCTATCTCGTGCCAGCGGATGCGCCGCTGCCGAGCGCCCGGCCCTATGCATTTAAATTTAAAGCCCTCAACATGCGGCGGTTTGGCGAATTTGTCCGGCTTGCTCAGGCCAGGCACAGCTATACGGTATTTGATTCCTGTTTTGGCGGGGCCGTGTTTAATGCTTCTCGCGGAATTTCTGTAACGCCCCGCCGCCAACCTGCGCATCATTTCCTGACGGCGGGCACAGCAAATCAAAAAGTTGCTGATGACGGTGCTTTTAGGCGCTTATTTCTGCGCGCCTTACAAGGCCAGGAGAAAGCCGACACCAACAATGACCAGCTCCTGACAACACTTGAATTGGGCGGCTTTATGAGCTCCCGTTATGCCCAGATGACACAGGACCGGCAAACTCCACGTTCCGGCAGTCTGCAATCGGAAAAGTCTAGCAAGACCGGTTTCGTTTTCCGAGTTACGCCTCCAACACCAAATCAGTTTGTCACCCGCGAACCAGTAGATATCTGGACATCTGATCATGGCTCGTTCGAGCGGATTATTTTTGACTGGCCGCAAAATGTCGCCTACGCCATCGACCGGCAAGACCATCAGACCCGTATCATCTTCGATGCTCAAGCTAAGTTGGAAATTCAGCCCCTTGCCGGTCAAAAGCTCCGTAATGTCATCGATGCCCGAAGTCATCAAATTAGCGGTGAGACCATCCTCACACTCGACATTCCTGCCGACCGCTACGTCCATGATTTTGTCGAGGGTAGTCAAATCATCGTCGATGTGGTTGATCCACCCGGTGCATCTGTTCAAATGGCGAATTTTCCGGCGCCTCAGCCGCAGCAAGTGGTGACGCGCTCCCTGCCCTCACCTCAGCCGCAATTGCTGCCGCAGATTTTGTCGGCGACATTGCGGATATTGGCCAATTCAAGGCCACGCGCTCAAAAAACCCGCATTATCCGCACCCACAAGGCTCGCTGGCGTAAACACCACAGACGGCATCGGCGGCGGTAGTGGTTAATTAAGAATTCAATCTTTCCCCAAAGAATCCAATGGCTTGATGGGCAATGGCGTGCTAAAACGCCGCCAACAATAAAATATCAATAAAGTACCATCAGGAGCCAATCGAACGTGCCTAAATCTGAGCGCCAAATTCACAAAATCCTCGTCGCTAATCGCAGTGAAATAGCCATCCGTATTATGCGGGCGGCGACCGAGCTTGGCATTTCAACGGTGGCCATTTATTCCCGGGAAGACCGTTTCGCGCTGCATCGCTATAAAGCGGATGAAGGCTACCTGGTCGGCGAAGGCAAAGGCCCGATTGAGGCCTATCTCGATATTGAAGATATTATCCGCATTGCCCTCGAAGCCGATGTTGACGCCATCCACCCGGGTTATGGCTTTTTATCCGAAAATCCTGATTTTGCCGATGCGGTAGTCGCCGCCGGTATGATTTTCGTCGGCCCGACCGGCGACACCATGCGCAGCCTCGGCAGTAAAGTGGCAGCCAGGAAATTAGCTCTCGAAGCCGGCGTGCCGGTGATGCCGGCGACCGATCCCCTGCCTGATTTACCCGAAGGCGAAGCCGAGATTAAAAAACTCGCTGATGAGATTGGCTTTCCGGTAATGTGTAAAGCAACCTGGGGTGGCGGTGGCCGTGGCATGCGGGTGATCGAAACCGCCGAAGACCTTATAAGTCTGGTTGAACAAGCGAGCCGGGAAGCGGCAGCGGCTTTCGGTAATGGCCAGGTCTATCTCGAAAAGCTGGTGCGCAATGCCCGCCATGTCGAAGTTCAGGTGATGGGCGATCTGTACGGAAATATTGTGCATTTGTTCGAACGTGATTGTTCAGTACAGCGCCGCCACCAAAAAGTCGTTGAGCGTGCACCGGCGGTTTTCCTGGATGATGAGGCACGTGAGTTTCTCTGCCAACAAGGTATTAAGATTGCCAAGACCGCCAACTATCAATGTGCAGGCACGGTGGAATTTCTGGAAGACGCCGATACCGGCGAAATTTATTTCATCGAAGTTAATCCTCGCATCCAGGTCGAGCATACAGTCACCGAGGGGGTCACAGGTATTGATCTGGTGCAGGCGCAAATCCGCATTGCCAGTGGCGGTAAAATTGGTGATCTCCAATCAAGTGGCATCCCGGTACAGGAGGACATCCGCCTTTATGGCCATGCCATCCAATGCCGGGTGACGACAGAGGACCCGGAGAACAGTTTCACACCGGATTATGGCCGCTTGACCGCCTATCGCAGTGCAGCTGGACTGGGTGTGCGGCTTGATGCGGGAACTGCTTTTACCGGTGCTTTAATCACACGCTATTACGACTCTCTGCTGGTCAAAGTGACGAGCTGGGCTGCCGATGAAATCAGCGCCACCAACCGGATGGACCGGGCGCTGCGTGAGTTTCGCATCCGGGGCGTTACCACCAATTTGCGCTTCCTCGAAAGCCTGATCAATCATCCGAAGTTTCTGGCAGCTGAATACACCACCAATTTTATTGACGATACGCCGGAGCTGTTCGAATTTCCGGAACGCCGCGACCGCGCCTCCCGTCTGCTGAACTTTGTCGGCAATGTCATCGTTAATGGCAATCCGGAAGTTAAAGGGCATACGTTGCCGGCGCACGCCACGGTTCCCCACGCGCAGAAATTCGGCAGCGCTGAAGTTCAACCCGGCTCCAAGCAAAAGCTGGATGAATTGGGCCCAGATAATTTTGCTCAGTGGATGCTCGACCAGGAGCGCGTGTTGATTACCGACACGACCATGCGGGATGCGCATCAGTCCTTGCTTGCAACCCGCGTGCGCACCAAAGACCTCGTCGATATCGCCCCAACCTATGCGCATCTGTTGCCGGAGATGTTCTCAATGGAATGCTGGGGTGGCGCGACCTTCGATGTCGCCATGCGGTTCCTGAACGAGTGCCCCTGGGAGCGTTTGGCTGACCTCCGGGAAGCTATGCCAAATTTGCTGACCCAGATGCTGTTGCGCTCGGCCAATGGCGTCGGCTATGCCAATTATCCTGACAACGTCGTGCGTTTCTTTGTCAAAGAATGCGCCGATGGCGGCATGGATTTGTTCCGCGTCTTCGATGCGCTCAATTGGGTAGAGAACATGCGGGTGGCGATTGAGGCGGTGCGGGAAACCGACCGGCTCTGTGAGGCGGCAATTTGCTACACCGGCGATATCACCGATCCAAACCGGACCAAATATGATCTAAAATATTACGTTGATTTAGCGGCAGAACTGAAGGACGCCGGCGCTCATATTCTCGGCATTAAAGACATGGCGGGCCTCTGTAAACCGGATGCCGCGCGAATTCTTGTTAAAGCGCTAAAAGAAGAAACCGGCCTGCCGATCCATTTCCATACCCATGACACCAGCGGTATTTCTGCCGCCAGCGTGCTCGCTGCTGTTGAGGCGGGAGCCGATGCGGTTGATGCCGCGATTGATTCCATGAGTGGCCTGACTTCGCAGCCCAATCTCGGGGCGATTGTCGATGCGCTCAAGAACTCGCCGCGCGATACCGGTCTTGATACTGAAGCCCTGCGTAATGTCTCGACTTATTGGGAGCATGTGCGCACGCTCTATTCGAGCTTTGAAGCTGATTTCCGCTCCGGGGCTTCGGATGTCTACAGCCACGAGATTCCCGGTGGCCAATACACAAATCTACGCCAGCAGGCGCGCTCCATGGGCATTGACCGGCGTTGGCCGGAAGTCGCCAACACCTATGCCAAAGTCAATGAGATGTTCGGCGATGTTATCAAAGTAACGCCCTCTTCCAAAGTCGTCGGCGATCTGACGCTACTTATGATCACCTCTGATATTTCTGCGGAAGATGTGCTGAACCCGGATAAAGAAATCGCTTTCCCGGAATCGGTTATCCAGTTCTTTAAAGGTGAGCTCGGTCAGCCCTATGGCGGCTTCCCGGCGGAACTGCAAAAGAAAATCCTCAAAGGTGAGGAACCGATCACCGTGCGCCCTGGTTCGATCATGGAGGACATCGATTTAGACTCGACAAAAATCCAAGTTGCGGAAACCGTCGGCCGGGACATCACCGATCAGGAACTGGCATCGTATTTAATGTATCCGCAAGTCTTTACCGACTATGCCAGCCATCTTGAAGAGTTCGGTGATGTCAGCAAGATCCCTACCGCTGCCTATTTCTACGGCATGGAAGCCGGAGATGAGATCGCCATTGAGATGGAGCGCGGCAAGACCCTGATCGTGCGCTTTTTAGCCTTGGGTGAAGCCAATGACGACGGCTCACGGGTGGTGTTTTTTGAGCTTAACGGCCAGCCGCGTTCACTCAAGATTGATGATGCCTCCCAAGAATCAAGTCGGCCAACCAATCGCCTTGCCGATGCTGGCAACCCGACCCATGTTGGCGCCCCGATGCCTGGGCTGATCTCCAGCGTCGTTATCGAAGCCGGCCAAAAAGTCCTGCAAGGCGACACCTTGCTGTCGATTGAAGCGATGAAAATGGAAACAGCGGTCAATGCTGAGCGTGATGGTGTCATCGGCGAAGTCGTCGCCTCGGTAGGTATGCAGATCGGCGCTAAGGATTTGCTGGTGGTTTTCGAAGACTAGGTTGAACTCCTAAATATTGCGGGCGATTTCGCGCAGGAGTTTGCGCATCCATTGGTGGAGCGCGCGGTCATCGTCGCGCTGATGCCAAATCTGGTAAAAAGTCAGGCGTCCGACCGCTACCGGTGACGGCGCCATTGAAAAGTCCCGCATGATGGATTTCTTTAGCGCCGAGGGCAGCACGGCAATCAAGTCAGTTCCCGTCATCAATTCCGGCAGACCGGTAAAATTCGGCACCTGCAACGCCACCCGCCGGTGTTTTCCCTGGCGCGCCAATATTTGATCAATCGGATTGATCTCGACCGTCGAGAAAACAATGCGGGCATGGCGGCGAGTCAGGTAATCATCCAGGGTTTTGGGCGCTGTTGTAACCGAGCTGTCGTAAAAGCAAACAAAATTGTCTTCATAGAGTTTCTGCTGCTTAAATTCGCTACCCTCCGGCACCAGCGGCGTGATGACCAGCTCACATTGTTCACTCCTGAGCAGATGAGCTGCATCAATGCCGGAATAAATTATTCTAAGATCAAGCCTGGGCGCTTGGCTTTCGACGTGATCGTAGACTTCACGCAGCAAAAGGCCCCATTGAACATCATTGGCGCCGATGGCGAACTGCCCTGAAACATTTTTGAGATCGAAGCTTCGTTGTTCTGACAAGGCGCGCATCGCGCGTAAAACCTCCCGCACGTCTTCGACTATTTCCTGGGCGCCATGGGTCGGAGTTATGCCTCGCCCGGCTCTGACAAATAGCGCATCTCCCAGTATCTCCCGCAATTTCTCAAGCCCATGGCTGACGGCGGATTGAGTAACATCCAGACGTTCTGCCGCCTTGGTCACCGAGCCCTCTTCAAAGACGGTAAGAAACAACCTCAGCAGCCGCCCATCAATATCTAAATAATCTATTTTATTCATGAATATAATTAGTTTTCATTAGTTGATCTAATTAATAGATAGCCGATAATAACGTCAATTCATAGCAGTAATAGAGGTGCGAAGGACAACGCCATGTGTACTCCCTATACGGTCCACCCTGATCTCAAAGCCCATGATGCCAAGATGGAGCAGCAGATAATTACGCTGAACGGCAATATTCACACGGCTTATGCCTATTCACCTTCAAATGCGACGATGATCGAAGGTGATGATGGCGTCATCCTGGTCGACACACTACCAACCATTGAGTTTGCCGAACCGGTCGTCGAAGCCTTTAAGAAAATTACGGACAAGCCGATCAAGGCCATCATCTATACCCATGTGCATCCGGATCATATCAGTGGCGTCAGAGCCTTCGTCGATGAAGCAGATGTAGAGGCCGGCAAAGTTGAGATTATTGCTCTAGATGATTTGGTGCCGTCGCTGGTTCGGGATAGCGGTGTGCTGGCGCCAGTCCTCGCCCGGCGCGCCATGTATACGTTTGGCTTTCAGTTGCCGTTGAATGATGAAGGCAATGTCAGCACCGGTTGCGGTCCCGCCAACATACCCGGTCGACGTAGCTTTATCGCACCGACCAAAACCTTCAGCGAGAAACTTGAAATAGAAGTTTGCGGTATTAAGCTGGAGCTTATCCATGTGCCGAGCGAGACCGAAGATCAGGTCGTGGTTTGGCTGCCGGACGGCAAAGTCCTGATCTCAGCTGATGTCTTGCAAGGCCAGACTTTCCCCAATTTGTATGCCCTTCTCGGCACCTCATTTCGTGATCCAATGACCTGGGTCGACGGCATTGACCGCTTGCGCCGGATGGAGCCAGACACACTGATCCCCCATCACGGTCCACCCGTTGAAGGAGCCGCCGAAGTCGAAGAAGTTCTAACCGCCTATCGTGACTCGATGCAGTTTCTACATGATCAAACGGTGCGGCGCATGAACCAGGGCTATACGCCGGAGGAAATTATGGCGGAGATCACCATGCCGAAACATCTCGCGGACCATGATTGGCTCGGGGAATATTACGGCAGCTATAAGCATTCGGTGCCGTCTATTTATAGCGGCTATGTCGGCTGGTTTGACGGTGACCCCATTAACCTTGACCCCAAACCGCGCAAAGAACGGGCGCAAAATTATGTCGAATTGATGGGTGGCCGAGATCAAATATTGGCCAAGGCTCAAGCTGCAATGAACGACGGTGATCATCAGTGGGCGGCTGAAATCGCCACCTGGATCATTAAGGCCGATACGTCTGATCAAGAGGCGCGGCAACTCAAAGCTGATGCGATGCGCCAATGGGCCTACGCCCAGAAAAACATCAACTGGCGCAATTGGGCGTTGACGACAGCGCTTGAATTGGAAGGCGCGTTAAAGGCACCGAAAGGCATGCCTTTTGGCGGGCCGGATTCGCTGCGTAATTTTCCGGCTAAATCACTCTTAAAACTTCTAACCGTTCGCCTCACCGCCGAAGAATGCATGGATTTGAACCGCACCGTGACGTTCAATATCACGGATACTGATGATACTTGCGCCTTGGAAATCCGCCGCGGCATCTGCCAGTTCCATCCGGAAGCCCCAAAAACGCAGGATATTTCACTTTATTTGGAGCGCGCGTTTCTGACCCAAATCTTTCTGGGGCAGACCACCTATGGCGATGGCATCGCCGATGGCTCTGTAAAAATCGAGGGGGATCAAAAAGATTTCGAAGAATTTATTTCTCTGTTCGAACAGCCGGGCATGGAAATGGCCATCACCGTTCGTTAGGTGGCAATCAAATTTATTTAAACACAAATTTCTAAACTCAAACTTCCGATCAGGAGACTTCAAATGGACATTGGACTAACAGGAAAAAACGTTGTTGTTACCGGGGCCGGCCGCAGCATCGGTCAGGAAATTGCGATTGGCTTTGCCGAAGTTGGCGCTAACGTTATTGGTGTGGATATTATCGATCTCAGCGAGACCGGCGAAAAAGTAACTGCCGCTGGTGGCTCCTGGTCGGCTCATAGCGCCGATCTTGCCGACCCTAGCTCAGTTGAGGCGGCCTGCAAGGAAATCATGGCCGACAACGCCTCAATTGATGCCTTGGTCAATAACGCTGCACTTTACGGCGGGCTTAAAATGTTGCCGATGGATAAAATAGATCTCGAAGTTTGGGACAAAGTCATGAACATCAATGTGCGCGGCACCTATTTGGTGGTGCGAAATTTGATGCCGGCACTGATTGAAGCCAAAGGCAAAGTTGTTAATATCGCCTCCGGCTCGGCACTCCGAGGCTCGCCGGGTTTGATGCATTACGTCGCCTCGAAAGGTGCCGTAATTGGCATGACCCGTGCCATGGCCACCGAGCTTGGCGGGCACGGCATCACGGTCAACGCTGTAGCACCGGGTTTTGTCGCCAATGAAGCCTCCCAAGGCCTCGCTGATGATATGTATGATAAATATTTGGAAATGACGGTGATGGCGCAATCAATCAAAGAACCGACAGAGCCCAAAGACATGGTGGGCACAATTCTTTACCTGACGTCTGCGTTGGCGAATTCGGTTACCGGACAGGTTTGTCCGGTGGATAACGGCCTCTGCAAAACCTAATAGGAGAAAGACCCCGCTGTCTGACGCAACGGGGTCTCCCTTCCATCCCTGGAAGAACCTGCCGACTGGCAGCAAGCTCTTTCGGGCGCGGTGCGGCCTGCCAGGCTCGCAGTAATTCCTTTATCTACACCTGATTTTCGTATCGTAGCGAAACGGCCGTTTGGCCCAGGATGGCTGAACAAATATGCCAATTTCGCCTTTAAGCGCTTTGCCGCGCTTGCGGATTTTAAACGTCGCCTGCTGAGAATTAGCGAGCCTCATGCGGCGCTTGGAAACCAGCGCATTTCCTTTGGTGCGGTGAATGCTGATGGCGGCCAGCCGCGGCCATCTTTGGCCCAAATTAGTGACTTGGAAAGTCGGTGTGTCGCCATCACAGCGGGCCGTAACTTCGACTTCCAGTCTCGCTTCACTGATCGAAGACACCTGGTCTTCTCCAGCGGTACCAATCTGCGACTTCGGTTTTAAACTGGCAAAGTGGACATTGGGGTTGGTGCCAGGATCGCTTTGAGCCATTTGACCGGAAAATTTCTGCTGCAGGCACCGGGTAACAACGATCCGCTGCTCAATTTGCGTGATATGACGTGCGAGTTGTTCTCCGCGCAACCGAATATTGCGGGATTTTACCAGCGCCGTGCCATCGCGCTCCAGGATATTCTCCATTTTGAATTTATAATTTTCCCACTTTTGGATGTAGGGATTCCAGTTGCCGCCATATTTGCGGTCAACATAATTGACGATCTTAACATGCGTGGTTTTCCACCAGACAACATTGGGTAAAGCGGGGCAACTTGCGGCCCGCGCATTAATATCCTCAGCCTTAAGGGCGGCCTTGGCAGGTTGGTAGGGAAAAAACGTTGCGCCCGCGATAATAGCCAGGCCAGCAAAAAAAGGAAATTTTGAAATCCCTCGGGACATGAGCATCACTTCACTCCTTACTCATTTCTTGAGTAAAAAAGGTTAAAAACAGCTCACGCCCAAATCGGCATGCGTATCGGTAAGATGAATTTCCCTCATTCCCGAAAACGCGGGTGGATTCCGTCACAATTTGCAGAATCTCGCATTAATTGGGGATATTAAACGCCAAAAGGAGTTAAGGATGAGTTAATAATTAGCAATAAAGGGTAATTTTCCTAAGCCTCGCTAAATATTTGGGAAACGGTTTGGATCACTTTTGCCAAATCCTGAGAGCTCTCGATTCTGGTCCAATCCATCACGCCGGTATCATAGGTCAATTGATGGCGCAGGACATCGACCGTGGCATCCGAGGCGTCATTGCAACGCTGCGATATTCTTTCCTCGGCAACAGCCCGCTCCGCCTCCAGCCAGATTCCGTCGAATTTCACCCCAACATTGGCAGCAACATTCTCGATTGCTGTGCGTTCTTCGGTTTGCGCAAATACCGCATCAGCTATCACCGAATATCCAGCCAATAATCCTGCCGCAGCATCTTGATACATTTGATCATAGGTCCGGCGAGTCATGTCTTGAGAGTAACCATCCCCTGTCAATTTGGCATATTGATCTACTCCGGCGAGCTGTTTCCGGACAACATCACTGCGCAGGATCAGTGCCCCCGGCCGAGGATTAATCATGGGCGCCAATTCTCTCGCTACGGATGATTTCCCGGAGCCGGAAAGACCACCGATAGCAACAAGTCTGGGTTCTGCAGGTTCTAGGATGTTAAGTGCAAAATCCAGATAATTTTGCGCCGCTGGTTCATCTTTCGCCAAGGCGGTAACATGTGAGCGAATGGCCGCCCGCATCGACAAAAACAACGGCATAGCTTCGAGACCATGAATATCAGCGGAAATTGCGATGTAACGATTGAGCAGAATATTCGCCTCTGCGATCATGCCGCGGCAGGTCAAATCCATGACCAAAAAAGCCAGATCATACATCACATCAATGGTCGCCAGTTGGTCACTGAATTCGATGGCATCAAATAGTATCGGCTGACCCTTAAGCAACACGATATTGCCAAGATGGAGATCGCCGTGACAATGGCGAACCTTTCCCTCCTCGCGGCGTTGGTCCAGCAGCAAGGCGACATCACCCAGTTTACGTTGAGTCCGGTCTGAAAGTTGCGCTATTTTGTCGCGGCCCAGAATACTGGTTCCATATTGCAATAAACATTGAGTGTTGTTTTCAACAATGCTGGCGATAAATTCAGCGCCACCTGCATTTTGCACTGGTTTTTCATTGTCGTGAAAATTGAATATCTCTTCGGCGAGATTTTCTATCAAAGTGCTGGAGAGCGAATTTTTCTGGACATATTTGCTCAGCAATAAACCGTCATCAAACCGGTTCATCTCCACCAGCCAATCAACGATTTCACCTTCTCCGTTGATCGCAAATTCATCCTTTGCACTGGAGGTTACCGGCAGGACACCAAGGTAAATCATCGGCGCGGTCCGCCGATTAAGCTTTACTTCGTTTTCACAAGCCGCCCTGCGACGTTCAAGCGTTGAGAAATCTAAATAGGGCAGTTTTAGCGCGCGTTTAAGTTTATAGGCTTTTTGTCCAGCAAAAAATACGTATGAGATATGCGTGGTGATGACATCGACATTTTCGATATCCGGCCCATACGAAGTTGGGTTTGAAAGGAACTCGATGATGGAGGCCTGCATTCCATCCTCCGATGTTCTGCTAATGAAAGGTAGATTGAGAGAGCTGGACTACGAGATAGCTGTTGGGGCAACCGCCCAATAAACCGGCGTCACATTTAGCATTTTTTTGGCACTGCAAGCAATTCGCCGACGCCTGGCAAATGAGCATTTCATTACCGTTCCAGCAATTCTCAAGATCAATGCCATGTCGCTCCAGCATTGCCTTCATCGGCGCCAGCGCTTTTTCAAAATTTGCCATTATTTTAAGTTCCTAAAGTTCTCGAATTGATAACAAAAAACTACAGCAAATTGTCGTATTTATCATTGATAAGGGTCAAACTTGGTTCAGTTTATGCTCAAGCGTGTCAGAGTATCAGCGTATCTTGATACTAAACCCAATACCGTGGCCGGCTGATACCATAGCTCGCGCACGGTGTTAAACCGATATCGGCTAAAGTGCGATTGTTCAATTCGCTAAATTGGGCGAGCTTTTGTTGAGTCTCAGAAAGCTTACCCAAGGCGGAAAATGGCGCAATAAAAGCTGCCAATAGGGATGATAAGCTAAATTTACTCTTAATTTCCTGATATGAATTAATTGTTATCACCGATTTCATCACTCTAATCCTCTTTTAAGGGTAACTCGCTGGCCGGCGTTATATTTACCGGCCAACGATTTTTTACCTTTTTAAAATGATGCCAGCGCATCTCCGATTTCCTGACGATGGTCTTCTGTGGTTAAGTCGCCAAGTACTTCAGCAAAGTGCGGATGCTGAGCGCCGGAGAAAATATATTGCCAGCGATAGGCTTTCAGAAAAGCCGCCTCGATATCGACATTATCTTCCGCCGAGAATGGCCGTTTGCTGATTTCGACCAAGTATCTGGCGTCTTCAGCTGCCTGGGCGACAAGAATGCCATCGACCGCGGCGACAAGCTGAATGAACTCTGAAACGCCTTTGCTGCGTTGATCGTCGGTCAATTGGGCATCGTGGCGCCGCCATTCCAGTTCATCGATGATGGCGTGCTGGCTTTCCTCTTTCCAATGAAAGAGAAAAACATCCTTGAATAGCGGTGAAAGTGCGACATCCGGATCAATGCTTTCCCGGTAATGAAGTTGCGTAAACAACTCGATATCAAGGGTCAGCGCAAGTACGGCCCAATCACTCATACCCAATACGGCACCGGCAACTTCATCCGGCTGGGGTACGAATTTATAACCCTCCGGCATCACCTCACCGGTCATCCGTTCGATGCGGCGAAACAATTCCTGATGCTTCAATTCTTCATCACTAAAGCGAATCATCGCTTCGAGAGCAACTTGATCGCCGAGCCAATGATCACGGCTCAGTTCCAAAATTTTCGCATTGATGAAACGCTCCACCAAGCCAAAAACATTGGCGTAAGTGCGGCCTTGAATTTGACTGACGACTATTTTTTCGTCCGGTAAAAGACATTCAAACTCTTCAATCAACGACAGCCCGTCCGGCAAGAATTTTTCTGAAGTTTCAAATTTGCGGCCCCGAATGACATCTTCTTCAATGTCCCAGCGCACGCGCTTTGATGATTCTATGCAGCGTCCGTAGCGTTCTGTTGCAGTGGTGATATGTCCGTCCATTTTAATTCTCCTATCCAAAGTTTTAATTTTAAGTTTTAACTCCGTTCCCGAAATCGTTTCGAGGCATGTTCGCGAGTTAGGCGAATAGATAGAATTTTGCCGCTAAACCGTCTATGATCAGGCCGCCGGGAGAATTGATCAAAACGCCGAATTTAGGGAATCTGTGAAAATGGATGCATTATCTGATGTTTTGAGAGTTGCGCGTCTTACAGGCGGCGTGTTTTTGCACGCCGATTTTACCGCACCCTGGTGTCTGGCCGCACAAGTATCACCTGAATATTGCTCGCCTTTTTTAGGTCCCACAGCACATATCGTTTTTTATCATTATGTGCTGGAAGGCCAGCTTAACGTCCAGGTCGGCAATGAAGCACCCTTTGAATTAAACGCCGGCGAAGTGGTGCTATTCCCGCGTAATGACTTTCACCTGATGGGCAGTGACCTGGATCTGCCTCCGCGTCCTGCAGCAGAGGTTATACGCGCCCCTGATGGCGATGGTTTGGCTGCCATAGAAATGGGCGGAGGCGGTGCTCCCACCAAATTAATTTGCGGTTTTCTTGGCTGCGCTAAAGCAGACGGCAATCCGATTTTCAACACCCTGCCCCGCGCCCTGCGGCTAAAAATTGAACAGGATGGCGCTTCAGAATGGATCAGGTCTACGTTCCAATATGCGGCGGATGAGGTGGCCAATGGGCGTGCCGGCTCAGAAACTGTCCTGGCTAAGATGTCGGAACTGCTTTTTGTTGAAGCGGTGCGCCAATATGCTGACAACTTGCCACCGGATCAAACGGGCTGGTTAAACGGCTTGAAAGATCAATATGTTTCGCGCGCCTTGGCTTTTATCCACAATGCCGTCGGGCGGGATTGGAGTGTCGAAGAACTTGGCCGTGAAGTCGGTTTATCCCGTTCAGCCTTTGCTGATCGATTTACCAAAATAATCGGCAGCACGCCAAAACAGTATATTACGAAATGGCGTATGCAGGTGGCGGCTCAGGAACTGCGCAGCACGCCGGCTTCGCTGGCCGAAATATCTGTCAATGTGGGCTACGAGTCCGAGGCCGCTTTTACGCGTGCTTTTAAACGCGAGTTCGGTTCACCGCCGGGAACGTGGCGGCGTGAAAATTGAATTTTCATTGAAAGCTTAGGCCGCCGCGAGATGCGCTTCCGCTTCTTCGATTTGGTGCTGCATTAAAGTGATGGATTGTTCACGCTCTTTACGTTCGGCATCGCTTAACCCGCACTCATTTGGGTAGTCTATAGCATTTTGCAACTGTGTTTTACAGGAGGTCTGGGCTCGCTGAAGCTCTCTCAAATTTCGTTTTAAATCGCGCTGTTCAGGATTTTCGGTAGACCGGATCCATTTCCGATAGATGATAAATGTCACCAAGCCAATCAATAACACGCAATAACCAATGAATAGCCCATGACCAATTTCATCATCCCCAGCTAAACCAAAATGAGCATAAGCGGAAGACAGGGGAGCTACAGTCCCGAAAAACATTGCAGTCACTAGCAACAGGTAACGCATAATTTTCTCAATTACGAACCAGCACCAAAAAATAAACCCCGCGTCAGGAAGGTATAATCGGATTCAATCACCATAATGCCGATCAAAACCAACAATACTGCTGGCGGTCCCAAAATTGCAAAACTCAGCGCCATCCGTTCCCATTTAATATGCATGAAGATGGCGATAATTAATCCGGCTTTCAAAAACATAAAAATGAGAATCAGTGACCATCTCAGATAGCCCTGGACCTGGAAATAATCGACCAAATAGGAGAATGTGCTGAGGACAAATAGCCAGCCCCAGACTTTAATATAAACACCTAGCGGATGTTGTTGACCTTCTGCGTGTGCCATTTGTTACTCCTACCAAAGATAAAAGAATGCGAAGATGAAAACCCAAACCAGATCAACGAAATGCCAATAGAGGCCCATCGTCTCAACAATCTCGTAGCGGCCTTTACGGCTGGTAAAGAAGCCTTTCTTCTCGACATCGTAATCCCCTCGCCACACTTTGCGAGCCACCAATATCAAGAACAACACCCCGACCGAGACATGAAAGCCGTGAAATCCGGTGATCATGAAAAAGGAAGAGCCGAACTGAGAGGCGCCCATCGGATTGCCCCAGGGCCGGACACCGTCTTCAATCAGTTTGGTCCATTCGAAGGCTTGCATACCGACGAAGGTGGCGCCAAACAGCGCGGTAATTAACAGATAAAATGCCGTTTTGGCTTTGTCTTTGCGGTAGCCGTAATTGACTGCCAACACCATTGTGCCGCTACTGGTGATCAGAATAAAAGTCATGATCGCAATGAGAATGAGTGGGATCGGCTCGCCGCCGAACGACAGAGCAAAAACCTCACTCGCATTTGGCCAGTCCACCGTGGTCGACATTCGCACGGTCATGTAAGAAACCAGGAAACTGGAAAAAATGAAGGTATCGCTGAGCAGGAATATCCACATCATCGCCTTGCCCCAGGGCACATTTTTAAACGTGCGCTGATCGGAAGCCCAATCTTCGGCAATGCCGGCAAATCCCGGGGCTAACTCAGGTGGTGTGGCCACGCTAGTACTACTATCTTGAGGCGCCATATTTTCTAATCCTTATTAAGTCATCAAAAGTAGGGCGAATAAAACCAGCCAAATCAGTAATAGATAATGCCAATAGGTCGTGCATAACTCGACGCTGAGACGCAGATCGGCAGCCAATGCACCGCGCCGCATTCTCGAAAAACTCCGCCACCACGCAACCAGCCCGCCTGCCATGTGAAGGCCGTGGACAGCAGTCAACAGGTAAAAGAACGCATTGGCTGTATTTGTGCTGGCGTAGTAGCCGAGATCGACCAATTGCTGCCAAACATACAATTGCCCGGTCAGAAAGGCGAAAGTGAGTACACCGCCCCAAATTAGACCATCTCGCACCCGGCCAATATTGTCCTGCTGAGCGCCACTACGCGCTACATGCATAGCGACAGAGCTGGCTATCAAAAGTGCTGTATTCAGCCACAGCACCCACGGTTCCGGCATCGCCAGCCAATTGGCAAATAACATCCGGTCCGCATAGGCAATGGTCATCAACGTGAAAATCACCGTAACCACCACCAGGAACACGCGAAGGCCGACTTTTCCGTGTGGCAGGAAAAACGCGCCAACGTCTTGCGCACCTTCGCCCTCAGGTGAATCACCGAGCCAGGGTTTCTTGGTCATTTCATGGAAAAGGCTCATGGGATTATGATCTCCGTTTCAACGCTAATGATGAAGCTCGGGCGGGTCTTCGGCAACCGCACCAGTCGCTGAATCAGTTCGTTTCACTTGATCCGGCGGCATATTTTGCGGCACGAAATCCGCTTCAACACCAGGTACGCTGTAGGCATAGGCCCAACGGTAAACGACAGGTAATTCGTCGCCAAAGTTGCCATGACCGGGCGGCGTGGTTGCCGTTTGCCACTCAAGCGATGTCGCATTCCAAGGATTGTCGCCCGAAGGTTTGCCTTTAAAAATGCTGATAATAATATTGGCCATAAACACCACTTGAGCAAAGCCGACGAGCAACACCACAACGGTGATAAACTCGTTGAGCGTCGCCGCAGAGGGCGGCACAAAGGCCGTTTCACCGATCTCGAAATAGCGGCGCGGCACGCCGATAAAGCCAAGATAATGCATCGGGAAATAAATCAGGTAGCTGCCGAGGAAAGTGACCCAGAAATGGAATTGTCCCCAGCCCTCATGCAGCATGCGCCCCGACATTTTCGGGAACCAATGGTAAATGGCGGCGAAGATTACCAGGACCGGCGCTATGCCCATCACCATATGGAAATGCGCAACGACAAACATCGTATCTGATAACGGAATATCGACGATCACATTGCCAAGAAACAATCCGGTGATGCCACCGTTCAAAAAGGTAAGAATAAAGGCGACACAGAACAACATTGGAATGGTGAGGTGAATGTTGCCCTTCCAAAGTGTCAGCACCCAATTATACATCTTAAGTGCTGTCGGCACCGCAATAATGAGGGTCGTGGTGGCAAAGAAGAAACCGAAATACGGGTTCATGCCACTGACATACATATGGTGTGCCCAAACGATAAAGCTCAGGCCGCCAATGGCCACGATAGCCCAGACCATCATTCGATAGCCGAAGATATTTTTGCGGGCGTGGGTGCTGATGATATCTGAAACCACGCCAAAGGCCGGCAGGGCCACGATGTAAACTTCGGGATGTCCAAAGAACCAGAACAAGTGCTGGAATAAGAGCGGACTGCCATTTTCATGGCTGGTCATTTCGCCTTGTACAATCATTTCCGGCATAAAGAAACTAGTACCGATAACGCGATCCAACAGCATCATAACGCCGGCGACGAAAAGTGCTGGGAAAGCAAGAAGTGCTAATATGGTAGCGGTAAAAATACCCCAGACGGTCAATGGCATACGCATCAGGGTCATGCCGCGCGCCCGGGCTTGCAGTACGGTTACCACATAGTTGAGACCGCCCATGGTAAAACCGATAATGAACAATACCAACGAGATCAGCATCAAGATAATGCCACCATCAATTCCAGGCGTGCCTTCGGATATGGCTTGCGGTGGATAGAGCGTCCAACCGGCGCCGGAAGCGCCTCCAGGCACGAAAAAGCTGACCGCCAATACGAGCACGGCCAACAGATAAACCCAAAAGCTGAGCATGTTCATATAGGGAAAGACCATGTCGCGGGCGCCGACCATTAGGGGGATCAAGTAGTTGCCAAAACCGCCCAGGAATAGCGCCGTCAGCAAATAAATCACCATAATCATGCCGTGCATGGTTACGTACTGATAATAGGCTTCCTCATCAATGAATTCGAACACCTCTGGAAAGCCCAGCTGCAGCCGCATCATCCACGACAACACTAAGCCGACGAGCCCGATCAGAATCGCCGTCGCTGAATACTGAATAGCGATGACCTTGGCGTCCTGACAAAAGACATATTTGGTAATCCAATGATGGGCGTGATAGAGATCGACCTCTTCGACTTCCGCCAACGGGACTACTTGGGTTTCCTCGAGCATACCGTTACTCATTTATTTGCCCTCTTCGTTATTTTGTTTGCTGGCGGTATGAACAACCTTGGTTTTGCTATCATTTTCAGCTGTTTGATTCGCACCGGCTGCCGCCTTTGGATATAGTGCCGCGAAAGTTTGTTGACCACTCAGCCACTTCTGGTAGGCAGCTTTGTCATCGACAACCACGGAACCACGCATGGCATGATGACCGACACCACACAGCTCTGCACAAAGGATGTCAAAAGTTCCGGTTTTTGTTGTCGTCATCCAGAAAAACGTCACCATACCCGGCACCAAATCCATTTTGGCGCGGAACTGAGGCACATAAAAATCGTGTAAAACGTCGGTCGATCGCAACAGCATTTTGATCGGTATGTTAAGCGGCAGATGCAAATCTTCCCCTTCGATCAAGATGTCATCTTTACTATGGGGATCTTTCGGATTGAGACCGAACGGATTGTCGTCATTAATCAGTTTAATACTTGAGGTACCGAGCTTACCGTCTTTACCGGGCAAACGGTATTTCCATTCCCATTGACTGCCAACAACTTCAAACTCGGTAGCATCTTCCGGTACGGTGACAAAATCGTTCCAGGCAATCAAACCTGGGGTTAACAAGCCGACAACACCAGCCGCCGTTACCCAGGTGAGCCACCATTCAAGCTTGCTGTTTTCCGGTTCGTAATCCGCCCGGCGATCTTCGCGGTGGCGGTATTTATAAATGCAATATGCCATAAACAAAATAATGGCGACATAGGCGACACCGGTGATCGCAAAGGTAATGTTGATGGCGTCATCCATCGAGCCCCAGTTAGAAGCGAGCGGCGTAAACCACCACGGACTCCAGAAATGAAAAATGACTGAGCCTACTGCTAATAAAACAAGTACTATTGCCAGAACCATACTGAATTCATCCTTCACCTAAATGACTGGAGATCGAACAAAAGAAACTGACTATTTTACTGTATTTACTATTCTGTTTTTTTACTCTGCCTTTTTTTACTCTGATGTTGCGACTTATCGATTTTCGAAAAAACGTGCAATTTTGAAATTTTTATAATCGCCCGTTGTCAGTTTCTCTAAGAATTATTCCCGATCTGCCGACCCCTATTCCCCAATAAGCAAACGTTCGAATTGCTTGCTTGAATTGAAACTATCCTACCATGAATCTAAGAGTCAATTGCAACAATTATTTATCTCGCGTATAGTGACACTTAGTTGAGTTATGTTATGGACTGCAATTTTCGTAAATTAGCGCCCCAGACTAACAGAACTATGGATGCCTAAAATGTGATTGCGGTCCTGGAACTAATGTTCAGGAGTAAATGCAATGACAACTGCCAATATTCCCATCACAGCAAGAGAAACACGAACTGATCATCCTGAAATCCGCCAGATATCCTTGACGGATCTTGTGGATGCTATTTCCAAAGGCCTCTCGGATTTTAATGCTATGCCGACACATTTTTTCTTTTTGGCGATTATTTATCCGATCGTTACCTTCGGAATTGCCGGCATCTATGGCGAACTTGATTTGCTGCCGTTCATATTTCCATTACTAGCCGGCTACACCATTTTAGGTCCGCTAGCCGCAACTGGTATGTATGAACTGAGCCGGCGCCGGGAATTTGGCCGCTTTACCTCCAGAACGAATGCCTTTTTGGTCTTTAAATCTCATTCGATAAGCGCCATTGCACTGCTTGGCATTATTTTGATGGTGATTTATTTTGCCTGGCTTTATGCTGCACAATTAATCTATCAGCACAATTTCGGTGATACGGTTCCGGAATCTTATATCGGATTCGCCACTCAAATTCTGACCACACAACAAGGTATTGATATGATGATTGCCGGCTGCTCGGTGGGATTCCTGTTCGCCATTGTGGTTTTAAGTTTTAGCGTGGTCTCATTCCCAATGCTGCTGGATCTTGACGTCAGTGTCTTAACGGCGATTAAAACTTCTATCAGAGCAGTTGCTGCTAATCCGGTGATCATGGCTGTTTGGGGTGTGATTGTCGCTTCTTCGCTGCTGGTTGGATCATTACCGGCATTCGTTGGCCTCTGCATTGTCCTGCCGGTACTGGGTCACTCGACCTGGCATCTGTATCGCAAAATCGTGGATTGTTAATCAGACTAATCTGTTAGCGGGATAATCTGGCGCTTTAATGAAAGCGCCAGGTATTCCGGTAATTTAAGTACAGGAAGGCTCAATCAAAATGAAAATACTTCTCACCGTTTTTGTCTTGGTAATGATTTTAAGCTCGACTTTCGATGTCCTGGCATGGTCAACATCTGGTCTGATCGTACTGTGCAGCTTTACGGCAGCTTACTTCTATCGCTTGAGAATGGGCAGCTAAGGCACCCTATTTAAGGCGACCTCTTAACAGCTTTTTAAGCTTGTTCCGGCACACTGCAGCTACTGAAAAATATATAAATATTCGGTGGTGAAAATTAAGTGGCGGAGTCCAAAAACGACCCTCCCAAAACTGACGATAAAAACAATAAAATCGGCAAGAATGTCGATATCGTCGAAGGGTCTGAACCTGAGCAGGAAACTGAACCGGTCAGCATACCAAATGCTGAACAAAAAGCCGTGGCGATCAAAGATTCGAGCCAAAGCGGCACGATGCCACGTGTCGTTGCTTCCGGTCAGGGAACTTTCGCCGAACAAATCCTCCAAATCGCCTGGGCCAATGGCATCAGAGTCCGCGAAGATGCCGATTTGGTCGAGGTCCTTTCCGCCATCGATATTGATAGTGAAATCCCCATCGAGGCCTTTGCGGCAGTGGCGGAAATTCTGGCCTATGTCTACCGGGCAAACGCCGGGCAAATACCAATTGACGAACTAAAGGAGAATGACCAATGACAGCTATGTCTATTCAACAACAAGCGGATGACCTCCAGGGCCTAATTGAAGGTTCGCGCAGCCTCATCGCCGATGGCCGTTTTATTGATATATCGGAAGTCGAACAAAAAATGACCCAGCTGTTTGATACCGTATCAGAAAATCCGGAAACGAGTCTCAATGTTGATGTCGGCAAATTAGCAGGCTCGCTTGCTCATTTAATGGGTGAACTCGACAACCTTGAGGCGGATTTAACTCAGCAACATGAAAAATTAATAGCCGAAGATACCGTGACGCCAAATTCGGCTGCTGCCGCCTATCAAAGCTAACCAAAAAAAAACGCCATTATGGAAATCGATTCCGTCAGCTATATGAAATTTGTTTTTGCCCTAATATTTGTTTTGGGGTTGATCGGCGGCTTTGCCCTATTGGCCAAAAAGTTCGGCATGGGTAATCGCGGTCCGATGCGGCGCAACAAAGGGAATCGTCTCTCCATTATTGAATCGATGGCGCTCGATGCCAAGCGGCGGGTCGTGCTTGTGCGTCGTGATGATAAAGAGCACCTCCTCCTGCTGGGTGGCGCCACAGAAATGGTTATTGAAGGTGATATCAACGTAGATCCGGAGCGCGATAAAGTAATAGCAGACAGTAAAGACGCCGCCTCTATTGAGACCGTCAATCTGATCGATGGCATCCGCCACGGCTTAGGTGTTAAAAAATGAACCAACGCGCCGCCTTCAGTCTGCGTTTAATCATTGCCATTGCTGGCGGTTTGTTACTCGCCGATCCGGCGCTGGCTCAAACTTTCTCTCTCGATCTTGGTCAAGGTGGTCCGACCGCAACTGAACGCATAATCCAGCTTTTTTTGCTGATCACCGTGATGGCGTTGGCACCGTCAATTTTGGTTATGACGACTTCATTTATTCGCATTGTCATTGTTCTTTCCTTTCTCAGAACAGCCATGGGTGCACAGCAAACGCCCCCCAATCAGGTGCTGATGGCATTGGCTCTGTTTCTGACCTTTTTTATTATGCAGCCAACCTTCGAGGCCGCCTGGGATCAGGGTATTCGCCCCTTTGTTGATGGCGAAATTGAGGAAAAAGAAGCCTTCGACCGCAGCCTAAAACCACTGCAAATATTCATGCAGAAATTCGTCCGCGAACAGGATTTGAAACTGTTTATGGATATAGCAAAAGTTCCGCCAATCGCTTCAGCAGAGGAAATACCGATTAAAGTATTGATTCCGGCCTTTATCATAAGCGAACTGCGACGAGCCTTTGAGATCGGCTTTCTCGTTTTCATACCATTTCTGATCATCGACATGGTCGTTGCTTCAGTGCTTATGTCGATGGGTATGATGATGCTGCCGCCAATTATTATTGCTTTGCCGTTTAAGATTATTTTCTTTGTGCTGGTTGATGGCTGGTTCTTGATCGTTGGTAGCCTGGTCCAGAGCTTCGGTACGATCGGCGGGCCATGATTAATTCAATTGGCTAAGCTTGCCCGCTTTTAATCTTTCTTTATACGACGCCATAAAGGTTTTAAAACTGCTGACGGTTTTAACTTTACCGGCAACTGTCCGGTAGTCCAGCAGGCCGACACTGTCTGGGCTGGCAATGAGGCGGAAGGCATCTTTAAACGGCGTATTATCCATGTCTTTCAAAAAATCATTATTGAGTCTGATTATGCCGCGATCATTGCCACCAAGCGCCATGGCAACGGCTAAATTCAGGACAAATTGGGCCTGCCTGTCATCAAGCTTGCGGCCCGACACCGCGCCGGTTGAAACTACAAGTTTTTGGAGTACGCGCGCAGCTTGAGGCCATTTCTTACCTTGCCAATAAATCTCTGTACGAAGCAGGTCGGCGCCCCTGCTCTCGTCATCTTCCAATAACACCAAAGCTTCATTTTCCCGCTTCATATCGATTAGAGCGCGCGCATTGAGCAGGCGGCGTTGTCCTGCCAATTCCGGCGATATACCTGATTCGTTTGATTTTTGCAGTGCTTCCAAGGCCTTTTTAGGTTCTCGATTGAGCGAATAGACGGCTGACAGTTGGCTGCCCACACGCGCTTTCTCAACGCCTTTCAAGCGAAATTCGACCTGCTGCTCAAGCAATTTGGCCGCCCGGCTGAGCAAGTCAACTGCCGCCAATCGATCCGCCAGCTTACGGATCATCTCATCACCTTTTTCGCCCGAAGGGGTCAGTTCCTTGAACTCTTCAAACAGCGCGATAGCCTGAACCGGTTTCATTTCATCAGCAACATCATTTAAATACAGATCGGTAAAAGCACCGGTCATTTCCTGCGTTACAGAACCCGCATTTGGATTACCACGGAAATAGGATGCCGCGGCACGCAATGTCCGCAGACCGTTTCGATAATCGCCAATATCCAAATAGAGGCGGCCCAGTTTTCGGAGCAGCGCAAATTCAAACTCTCCGCCACGCCAGGCAAAGCGCAATTTTTCCAGCTCTTCAATTGCTCCTTTTTCTTTAATTTTTTTCGTACTGAGTAGTAAATCCGAGCGCAAGACGACAGCATTGGCAATGCTCGGGCGATGCTCACCTTTCTCGACTTCTTCCCAGGCCGTAATGGCGCCTTTAAAATCTCCTGACAATTGCTTGAGCATGCCTTCAAGCAGCGCAAGCTGATCGATTTCCTTCGGTTTTGGATCTTCCTCAGCCAATACTTCAAGGTATTTAATGCCTGCCTTAATATCTCCACTGATAATCGCTGCTTCCGTTGTCAGCATGCCGAGTTCCATTTTAATGGCACGGGGGTACGGCCGGAAAACGCTGCCCTTCCTATTCATCGTCTGAGCTGCATCTAGGACGTCTTCACCATTGGCTATCATGGCTGCAGCCCGCCAATACTCACCTTCATCATTATCATCCATACTGGGATGTTTCAGCGATTGCAGCGCTTCCGGATACCGGCCCATCAAAAAATCGGTTGCCCCACGCAACAGGCGATATTGCGGATTTGTCTCGATATCGGGATTTGAGGCCTGAATGACTTTAAGCACACCATGGGCCTCATAGCCAAAGCCATTGCCAAACAAGAACAAGGCTAAATTCATGCGAGCCTTGTCTTTTGCGGCGCCTTTTACCGTCGTTAAATGATCGAACATTTCCCGGCGCAGTTCATAAAATTTCCCGGGCTCTTGGCGGCGCATTTTGCGCCAGGTATCAGGTTTAAAAATTCGCGATAGTGATTGAATCGACCCTAACTTAGCATTCGCTGCTACTTTGGTGGTCAAAGGGGTAAGCGCCAATTTGCTGGCGGCGGTAAGTTCGACACCTTGCTGGATTGAGCGCACCCGCAAATCGTCAATATTCGGTTTGATTACCATTCCCTGGGCTGACGGCAGTATGGTCATCTGTGGATAGTTGTAGCGGCGATCAATTCCATGTGCCAAAGGAATAACCGGCACGACGACTAAATTGTCGCCAACTTCTGAATCCCGTAGGGCGATAGCGTCGCCGGACTCAGCAACTGATACAAATAGCCTTGCCCCCGCTGGTGAGGATGGCTGCGATTTCACATCAATTGGCGTCTCGGCCCGCAAATCCTGCTTCTTGAAGTCAAAAATCCAAGCCAGTCCATCGCGTCTGATGTTCGGATTGATACCGAGCACGGTCACCAGCCGGAGGATGGTTGCCCTGTTGGACGGCACTTGCACGATAGACCGCAAGGCTCTGCCGCCTTGTGCCTTTAGCTTGGCGATATCAATTTGCTTCGGTTTATCGAATACCATCCATAAGTTTCCACCGCGTTGAAAAACAGCGGCAGCGACCGGGGCCTGCCAATCCAAGCGTAGGGATACGGCATTGACAGAGCTCGGGTCAACAGGTGCGGCAGTTTGGGACGGCGCCGAGGACGAGGATGGGGCCGGCGCACCAGCTGGCGAAGCTGAAGCAGGCTGGGCTGGCGCATTTACTGGTTTCAAGGCCACCGGCTTGCCGTCTTTAGCCGCATCAGGTTGGGCTGATTTTTGCTGAGGTGTGGCCGGACTCGGCTCGGTTGATTTCGCAGCAGACTCACCGGCGGGTGGTTTCGCCGGCGTTGCAACAGCGACTTCTACCGGTGCTGCCGGGGGAGCAATCTGGGCAATCGGCGGCGCATCATTGGCACCTGTCGGATTGATAACATCAACAACCACTTTCGAGCCACTGCGAAAGTGTTTGAGCCTTGAGGTAGAAGGCACAGAAAGCCGAACGATTGTGGAATTGCCGCCAATTTGAGAATTTGCACCTCGCACATTAGCCAGGCGATTGCGGTTGAGCGGCTGGGTTACCACATTAGCTGGCCGCTGGAATGTTATAGTGGCTAAATTCCCTTGCTTCGTAACTTGGTAGTTAACACGCTTTTTCCAATCAAACACGATACGGCCATAAGTCGGATGCGAGCCGGTTCTAACACCGACATTTTCCGATACATTGGCCGGCGGTGCGCTGCTTGGCGTTGGCGCGGATGGAGCAATTGATTTTTGCGGTGCCGGCGGTTTTGCCGCTTGTTGAGCCGGTTTAGCTGGCTCAGGAGGCTTAGCTGGTTCCGGCGGATTGGGGTCAACGACCTCAACCACCACGGTGCGGCCACGGGGATAATAATTTAGATCAAAATTGCCCCTGAGCGGAAAGACTAATGTTCTACCACCATTTTGACTTCGCGGTGCGCGGACATATTTACTTAATCGTCTGGCCAGAGCGCCAAAATTGCCCTCCGCTGGACGGGAAAATTGGATGATCAATTGGCGATTTTGAATGCGGGCGACAAAGGGAACCGGTGCCGGCCAAGTAAATACCATCTGGGCAATACCGTCGCGCTCGCTGGCTCGGGCGGTAACCCGGTCAGCCAAAGCGGAAGGCGCCATTAAAACCGCCAGCGCACCCACAGCTAAGACGTAACTGGCGCTGAGATATAAGCTTCTCAAATTGTTAAGTTTAATATTCAACGTCTCAAAACCGCACTATATAGCACTACCCGCTGACATTATTACTATATCTATCCGTTTAGACAAAGTTTTACGTTGCTCATCGGTCGCCTTGGCCAGAAATGGCGCCCGGGAATCACCATAGCCGAAGTTCAATATCTCTTCTGTATAGCCCGCCCGCCGGAAAGAATTACCAATGGCAATCGAGCGCGCCAAAGACAATTCCCAATTAGAAGTATACTCTTGGTCCACAAAATCCGCCTCGGCGGAAAATCCATTGATGGCAAGTTGATTCTCAACATTTCTCAACAATCCACCTAACGTGAATAAAGCTCCTTTAGCTTGATCTTGTAATACCGCTGAACCGGTCGAAAACAATATTTCACCCGGCAATGAAATAACGAGGCGATCTTCCAGCAACGTTATTTTGCTCCCCTTTAGAGCTTCATTGCGAATCACTTTTGCTTCAAATACCGCCAGCAGATAATCGAGATTAATGGCACGACGGCGAAAGATTGAAGAAATATTATATTCCGATGCCGGTATCATTTTCACAGTTTCTTTCGCCGGATTTAAGGTTTGCGACAAAGCATCTATCATTTCTTTCCAACGATCGATTTGCACATTGGACATTGAGAAAAGCATGACAAAAAAGGTCAGCAGCAAGGCAACAAGGTCGGTAAAAATTATCAACCAAACCGAAGATGGCTTTCTTCCTCCGGTAGACGCGGCTTGAGGCGGCATCACATCAGCCATCGTCATCTCCCCCAATGTTTGGTTGAGGTGTCTCCGCTGGCGTCTCAGTCGGGGTCAAGGAACTTGGCGCCGATCCCGGCTCATCTATCGGCGTGCTCGGTGCATCGTCAGTTTCGTCTGCAGGCTTTTCTTCCGGTTGGGCGATCAGCCGGTCATAAAAATTACGAGCCTCCTCTGGTGAGCGAACGTAGAACCACATGACGATTTGACCTTCTTCAATATGGCGCATGCCTATTGATATAGCATCCGGCGGTATTCCACGGCCTAACATTTCCCTTACGAAGGCTCCGGCGCGGGACATTTCCAGAGTTTGACCGATCGGCAGACTGGTTCCCGTGGCAAAAGCACTGCCGATTACAAACTCCATATCAAATTGAAAGCCCGGCGGCCGATTGCTCAAGGAAGCAATAAGCCGGTCAATCATCGGGCGTTGTGCTTCTCGAATAACCGCTTTTTCGTTTTCAAATAAAGAATCGGCGGCCATCTGCACACGCATAACCCGGCCGGGCTGAATGACCTCAATTTTTTCAACGCCCAAGGTCGTCGCAAACAACTTGCTGGTCTTGTCCTGAAAAGCCTGGCCGGCAACAATCGGGCCGGATTTGGATGTAAAGGAAGTCAGATCAGTCTTAGGAGGCAGCACGGTCGCAAAAGTGGAATTCAAACTATCCATTACGGCGCTTGATTTCACTTTTTCAAACGTCGAAATTGTTACCAGTAAAATAAAAAATGCTAAAACGAGAAGATAAAGACTGAGGAACTGGAGAATGGTTGTGTTGCCACTTCCCGTTAAAAAGCGCCCTGCTGTCGCATTTTGATCTGCCATGCGCTGCTAATCAAAGCTGGCCAGTAGCGCGTCGACCTCGTCTTGCTTGATAGCATCACCCGGCAATTGCGGGCCTCCTAGAAGATCGGCGTCAGCTACGGTCTGTTTTTTGTCGCTTTTCTTCCCAAGTGATTTTTTTGATGGTTTCTTAGCTGTCTTTTTAGGAGACTTTTTGGCTTTTGTTTTTACAGCTTTTTTGGCTGGTTTTTTAATCTGCTTTTTGGGTGTTTTTTTGGTTTTTTCACCGCTGCTTTCGCCAAATGCTAAAGCTAAGGCATCTACTTTGTCTTCGATATGTTTTAGTGTGCCAACAATTTTATTAATGCGTTGGCCGGTTATGTCTTGAAACCCGCAGGCCTGATAAATGCGCATTGTCGTGTCGAAAATTGAGTCGCCATGATCGCCACCAATTTCATCACCAATTTGGCCTATGACCTCAGTTGCGTCCATAATTTCATGGGTCGCAACTTCAGTTGCTTTGACAATCTCATCCAACTCGCCCGAGGCGGCGGGAAGGTGCTCGTTTTTCAGATCATCAGGCCTAAGCTCGGCAATTTCAGCTTTAGCGTCAGCGATATATTGCCCCAGCAGTTCCAGCTCATGGATAAGCGTACTGTCTTTCTCAAGCACAGCAGAAATAGCGCTTGAAACAGTTTCATCAACAATTGCGGCGATACTCTCGATCTTGATCGTACCGCCGTCCTGTTTTTGAAGCTTTTCGAGCTTTTTTTCTAAATCGCTCTTGGTTTTGCGAGTTGCCAAATTAGCAATCCTTTAGAACTCACCTAGCACACTAACCATTTTTGATTTCAGCGTTTCGGCGTTAAAAGGCTTCACGATATAGTTGGAAACACCCGCCTCTTTTGCAGCGATGACGTTTTCAGATTTACTTTCTGCCGTCACCATAATGAAAGGGATCGCCTTCAGACCGTCATCACCACGCACTTCACGTAACAATTGGATTCCCGTCATTGGTTCCATATTCCAGTCCGAAATAATCAAACCGTAGTCCCCATCACCTTCGCGCAACTTTCCGAGCGCTTCGGATCCATCAATCGCTTCTTCAACATTGTTGAAGTTCAACTGCTTAAGAAGATTACGCATAATGCGCAGCATTGTTTTGTAATCATCTACAATCAAAACACGCATGTTCGTGTCTACAGCCATCAGTCACTCCATATTATTAGGCACTACAATAAGACTAATATCCTCGTCAGTGAAGATATTATGCTAAATAGATAGTGATCCTGCACCTGTGTTTACAAGCTTTTTCAACGTCTTATCTTCACTTTTATGTCCCCGGATCAGGCAATTCACGCAATTTAGTCAATTCTACGGTCATTTCCTTGGCTTTTTGGGCATTCATTTTGGCCATAACCGGTGCTAATTTACGCTCTTTCATCCGTTCAGCAACCGACAAAAGTGTATTTATATCCAATTCTTCGAAGATTCTCGCCGCATCTTTGGGTTTCATGTTCTCATATATCTTCACCAAAGACTGCATTTTAGCTTCTTCTTGTTGATCATGCGTTTTGATTAGTTTTTGGATCGTCAATTCCAGAGCTTTCATCTCCTGAATTTTTTTATCAATGCGCTTTTCCGCCGCACCAAGCAATCCGGCCCGCAACTCTATCTCTTCCGCCCGCGCTTCAATTCTTTCGCGGCGGTCCGCTAGCTGTTGCAAGAGGTCGATCTCGGTTTGGGTAAATAGTGTCGGATCGTCTTGAGGATCATCCCCTTCCGGTTCCTGTTGGGCAGTATCATCGGCTTCTTCACCTGGCGGCGGCGGAATATCTCCAGGAGGTGGTGCACCATCTTCCGGCGGCGGCGCATTATTCGTTGGCAGGTTTGCCGGTGGAGGTGGTGGTGCCTCAGGTGGCTGTTGAGCTTGAACTTTGGCAACAGAAAAAGCATCCAGTGATGTCTCAATACCGTTCAAGATATCACTCACTTTGAACGACAGCATGAGTGCTGCCGCAAAGATTGTCATCGGTACAATTCTAATTTTTGCCAAGAATTTAAACATCGTATTCCAGCTATCTCACCGCCTGCAAAGCTTTGATTAGTTCCCGTTCTGCTTCCGATTTAGCGAGTTCAGTGTCTGCCGTTTCGACCGGGGCAATCGCTCCTGCTACTTTTCGTTTCGGTAGTTCCTGTTCAATTTCCGCAGGCAAAAATTCATTGGCCGGCTCAACAGGATTTCTTGGCAGCTTACTCTTGCCGATGTTATCCTGACTCGGTAAATCAGATTTCTCAAAATTGCGTACAGAATTTTCCAACTGGTCTCCTAAGGCCTCACCTCGATCTACCAGATAATTCAAATCGTCGCGAACGCGCGTCGCTTGATCAATGCCATCCTTTAATATCTGAGATGATTTTTGAGCCGCTTTTTTCAAATTACCGACACTCGATTCGGCGCGCGTTGTGGCTTCATGAAAACTGATAGCCAAGCGCTCAAGGTCTGCCTGATCTCGCCGTAGGGCAACAATTCGACGGTTGAGAACCATGCCATAGCCAATTGCCGCGATTAACAATACAGCTATAAATATATCAATCATTAAAGCCACTGTTACTCTGACTCCTTCAACAACATTTTATCGGAAATTCGGACCGCAATACTGTCGCCTTTGCGGCCCATATTGCCTTTAAACATGGGTATATTACCGCAATTTATTTCAACCGAGGAATTTGGAGTAGCACCAAGCACTAACTGAGAGCCAACTTTGAGATCAAAAACCTGCCCTAAACTCATGGTTTGGCGGTCTAAGACTGCTGTTAGATCAACGTCTGTCTTCCAAAGTTCCTCGGCAAGATGAGTTTCCCAGATTGAATCCCGGCCAAATTTTTCACCCATAAACATCTGGAGCAGCAACTCACGTACCGGCTCCAATGTCGCATAAGGAATAAGCAATTCAAGCCGGCCGCCGCGATCTTCCATATCGATACGCAATTTAGCGACAATTGCGGCATTGGAAGGCCTGGAAATCGTGGCAAAACGGGGATTGGTTTCGAGGCGTTCAAAGCGGAAAGTGACCGGGCTTAGGGGATCAAAGGCAGTACTGAGATCAGCCAAAATCACATGCACCATACGCTCGACCAAATTGCGCTCAATCGTCGTATAGGGGCGGCCTTCAATACGCATGGCAGCGGTGCCGCGACGGCCACCCAGCAAGACATCCACGGTGGAATAAATCAGAGAACTATCGACGGTTAGAAGTCCAAAGTTGTCCCATTCTTCAGCTTTGAAGACACCGAGCATAGCAGGCAACGGGATAGAATTTAGATAGTCGCCAAAACGAAGGCTCGCAATATTATCAAGCGATACCTCGACGTTATCGGAAGTAAAATTACGCAAGGAGGTCGACATCATCCGAACCAGCCGGTCAAAGACAACTTCAAGCATCGGCAGCCGCTCATAGGAGACCATCGCGCTGTTAAGAATTGCCTGGATACCGGATTTATCAGAAACGTCTTCGGCTTCTTCATCGAAGCCAAGTAAACTGTCGATCTCATCCTGGTTCAGAACGCGGGTGGTTTCACGACCGGAAACGCTGGATACGACGTCACCGCCCATGCCATCGTCGCCACCACCGACCATCGCCTCCCATTCGGCGGCTAGGTCATCCTGCTCATCACCTTCTTCGCCTTCGCCATCCATCTGAGCTTCCCACTCAGCAGCCATGGCATCTTGATCAACATCTTCATCGCCCGGAGGAACTGTCATAATTCAGCTTCCCTCTCATTTTTTATAAACGTTCACCACATTAACTTAGCACTGGTTATCAAATTGTTTACTGCACCAGCATTTCTTTAAATAGTACGGCGTTCACCTTAGCCGGAGCAATTGCAGCATTTACGCGGGTTAGCAATTCTTCACGCAATCGATACATTCCGGCAGAACCTTTGAGGTCATCAATCCGCAATTCCCGCAGATAAACTTGAAAATTATCGATGACCCTGGGCATGAGCGCTTGTAATTTCGGAATTTCATCGGGTGAAGGCACTTCCAACGCCACTTTGATTTTTAAAAATGTGGCTTTGCGGTCGCCCGTATTCAGATTTACCAGCATTTCCGGCAGATCATAAAAGACTGCTGCTCCTGCCGGCGCACCTTCACCGCCATCACCGCCTTCACCTTTACTAGCGTCGGACTGCTCTTCTTCCATTCCCAACAGCGGATCAAGAAAGCCCATAAAGAATGCAGCGGCGCCACCACCTACTAATAAGAGAACTACGAGTCCAATGATGATGAAAAGTTTTTTCTTCCCTCCACCAGAGGACTCCCCGTCCTCATCATCTTCATCTTCGTCTTCTTCGCCGTCTAATTCGTCTTCATCTAAATCATCGTCGGCCATAGCCCACCAACTTCCACTTTATTTGTTCCAGCTATTTTCGCCGGATTAAAACTCTAATCCATACAATAAGTACAGTTAGTTAATAAGATATTGAAAAACGCCTATCACCCAAAGAGTTTCTGCCCAACAAATAGAAAATGATTTTAGCACTTTATCGCCAAGTGCGCGGCATTAATATTTTATCAAAAAATACCACTTCGGTGCAACGATACTTCCAACCACAGGACAATAGCTTGCTCGGCAACTATTGCCTCCCCACACCAATCTTATCCTATTTAAACACCTCGGTTACAGCTCAATAGATTTCATAACCTACTGATATATAAGGATTTAAAAAACTGGCACGCATGATGCAACAGTCGGGACAACCTTTAAAAATAAAGGAACGGGAAAAATGGAAAACTCCGCGTATATCGCGTTGTCGCGCCAAGGGGCGTTAAGACGCGAACTGGATGTTGTTGCTAACAACATCGCCAATATGAACACCACGGCCTTTAAGACCGAAACCATGATGTTCGTCGAGCATCTGGTGAAAAGTAAAGGCAGTGGAAGTTTCGTGCCGCAAAAACTGGCCTATGTTCGTGACGTTGCTCAGTTTCAAAACATGAGTGAAGGCCCGATCAAGAAAACCGAAAATCCGTTGGATGTCGCCATACAAGGCGAGGGCTATTTTGTCGTCGATACACCGGATGGCCAACTCTACACTCGAAACGGTCGTTTTAATCTAAACCCAGAAGGTCAGCTGGTAAATCAAAGTAACTTGCCAATACTTTCAAACGCTGGCACGCCGTTCTTCTTCAGTCCGGATGACAAAGATATCAGTATTAGCGCCGACGGTACGATCTCGACCAACAACGGCCAAATCGGCAAACTGAAAGTTGTTAAATTTGACGATCCGCAAAGTCTTCAGAAACGGCCTGGTGGTCTGTTGTTCTCGGACAAACAACCGAGTGGTGATGGTGATGGCGACGCCGACGATGGGGTCCCCGGAGCCCAAGACGTTGAAAACCCTCAGATCATTCAAGGTGCCTTAGAGGGCTCAAACGTCAATCCAATTCTCGAAATATCCAAAATGATTCAAGTACAGCGCGCCTATGACAGTGTGCGCTCATTTGTCGACAAGGAAGATCAGCGCATGAAGAAAATGATCCAACAATTAGCGCCGAGATTCTAAACGTGAAATCTCACCAAAACAGAACAAGCGCATAGGAAGCGTAGCGAAAAATGGAAAGGACGGGAAAATGAAATCTCTAAATATTGCAGCCACGGGCATGCTCGCCCAGCAGCAGAATGTCGAAGTGATCTCGAACAACATCGCCAACATGAACACCACTGCCTACATGCGGCGGCGGACCGAATTTCACGATCTTATTTATCAAAATCTAAGGCGTGTGGGTTCGACTGCATCCGATGCCGGCACCATTGTTCCCTCCGGTGTTCAATTGGGCCTCGGTGTAAAAATGGCAGCGGTGTACCGGATTCATGAACAAGGTAATCTGACATCGACTGACAACACCTTTGATATTGCCATTCAGGGCAATGGTTTTTTCCAAATTCAAATGCCCGACGGCACGACAGCCTATTCCAGAGACGGCTCTTTCCAATTGAGTCCCTCCGGCCAGATTGTCACCCATGACGGCAATCCCTTGTTGCCAAATATCTCCGTCGATACAAATGCCATTGACGTAACCATCAACTCAACCGGCGAAGTTCTGGTCAAAGTTCAAGGATCAGTTACGCCTACCAATGCCGGTCAAATTCAGCTGGCAACCTTTCCCAATGATGCGGGTCTAGAAGCCGTCGGCAGCAATCTATATTTGGAAACACCGGCTTCCGGCTCAGCAACCACGGGCACGCCCGGCGCTTCCGGTTACGGCACCATGCTGCAAGGTTTCCTAGAAACGTCTAACGTCAATGCGGTATCCGAAGTGTCCGAATTGATCTCGGCCCAACGGGCTTACGAGATGAATTCAAAGGTTATCCAAACTTCTGATCAAATGATGTCGACCCTCAATCAGATCAAATAGGAGGTAATCATGAGCGTTAAAAACCTCTTTATTCATTTGAAGCCTGCCATGTTTATGACGGTGATCATCATGGCCTTGGCGACACCATTGACGACGCTTGCCGCCGGTATCGCCAATATTGATACCAAAGTTACGCTTAAAGATGCCGTCATTGTTGAAGGAAATTATATCCTGCTGGGCGATCTATTTACCAATGCAGGCCCAAAAGCCGACACCAGGGTAGCCTACGCCCCAAAACCGGGTCGCCGTTCTTTTTTTGATGCCAAATGGCTCTATCGGGTCGCTCGCGCCTATGGTCTCAAATGGCGTCCTCTGACGCTGAAAACTCGTGCAATTGTCGAACGCTCAAGTCAGGAAATTTTCCGTGATGAGATTGAAGACGCTTTGGCCGCCAGCTTCCAAGATCGAGGCTACCAAAATAAATTTGAAATTGAACTAGGTAATCGTTCGCTCAAGATATATGTCGCTGCCAATGAACCCGCGACGATTGGCGTGGAGAATTTATCGGTCAACCGGTCAACCGGGCGTTTTGTGGCAACAATGGTAACGCCCGCGAATAAACCTGGGGCAAAACGTTATCGTCTCACCGGCCGGATCCATAAACTTGTGCAAGTACCGGTAGTTGGCCGGCGGTTAAGCCGCGGTGACGTCATTCGCAAAAATGACATCGAATGGATAAATGTCAGGGAATACACCTTGCGGCGCGGCTACATTCTCGACGACAACGAGATTATTGGCATGGCAGCGAAAAGATATATAGCGGCAAGAGCGCCAATCGCCACGAGTCAAATTCAACGCCCACAATTGGTCAGCAAGGGTGATTTAGTAACCATTTCATTGAATGCCGGCCAGATGAGCCTAAAGACCCAAGGCCGCGCCATGGAAGCCGGCAGTCATGGCGATGTCGTCCGGGTTAAAAATAGCAAAAGTAAGAAAGTGGTGGAAACCCGAGTGACCGGCAAGGGCACCGTGAAAGTCAGCCTATTGCGTGCGGCAGCGCTCAACTAGGCTAAGATTTAGGAGAATAAAAATGAAAAACAAATTTACAAAACCAGCCTACCAGCCGTTTTTGAAATTCGGTTTGATCGGCTTGCTGGCCTTCACGTTAAGCGCCTGCAACACATTTACCAGATTATCCGAGATCGGAAATGGTCCAAAAACCACGGAGATTATTAATCCGATTAAGCGGCCAAATTACCGGCCCGTCAGCATGCCGATGCCTGGTATTAAAAAGGTCAACCACAATGCAAATTCGCTGTGGCGGCCCGGCGCACGTGCTTTTTTCCGGGATCAGCGCGCCAGCGAAGTGGGCGATATTCTAACGGTCAAATTGGCAATCAGTGACAGCGCTGATCTGGACAATAAAACCACCCGCAGCCGGAATGACAAAGAAGATGGCGACGTCACCAACCTGCTCGGCTTAGAAGGTGAATTTACTAAAATGCTGCCACAAGCTATCGCGCCGGCAACCACGGTCAGCCTCGGCACTGTTCACAGTACCGAAGGCGATGGCGCAATTGAACGGGAGGAGACAATTGCTGTAACGATTGCCGGCATCATCACGCAAATCCTGCCGAACGGAAATTTGGTGATCTTTGGCCGCCAGGAACTCAAAGTGAATTTTGAAATGCGGGAAGTCATGGTCACGGGCGTCGTCCGGCCGGAAGACATCGACTATTCCAATACAATTTCACACGACAAAATTGCTGAAATGCGCGTCGCCTACGGTGGCCGGGGAACGCTCTCCGATCTTCAACAACCGCGCGTTGGCACCCAAGTTATCGATATACTGTTCCCGTTCTAATTCCAACACGGATTGGAACAACTTAGGGCCGATGGTATTCCATCGGCCCTCTTTTTTGCTTTGTATCAGCTTAATTCTACTTCTGCCCCTAATCGTCGCGGTGGATTTTTTCCATCTTTTCGTGACGTTCCTGGGCTTCCAAACTCATGGTGGCAATCGGTCTTGCTTCCAGCCGCTTAATACCAATCGGCTCATCGGTTTCCTCGCAATAACCGTAGGAACCATCTTCAATTCTAAGCAACGCCTCATCAATTTTACTGATTAGCTTGCGGGCGCGATCACGCGTACGTAATTCCAGCGAGCGATCGGTTTCGACCGAAGCTCGATCTGCGATATCCGGCTCAAGCACACTCGTTTCCTGCAAATTCTGTCGAGTTTCGTTGGCTTCACCCAACAATTCATTGCGCCAAGTCAGAAGCTTTTGCCGAAAATACTCCTGCTGTTTGGCATTCATGAATTTTTCTTTTTTGGTCGGCTTATAATCCGGTGGTAATGTCGTCGTCATATTCATAATAATTCCGGACTCCGTAATCTGTTTAAATAATTTTGAATTTGGCGGCATTTTATAATTAGCCAATCGGGCTCGGACAAGCGTTGATTTGCCAGAATTTTCACAATTTTTTGAAGAAAGGGGAAAAAAGCCTAAAGTCTGCGGAAAACTACCTAAATTTTACGGGTATATTTAGCCAATTCAACTTCTGCACGAAGCTCTATATCACTGACTATTTTCAATAAAGCGGGATCATCTACACTATTTTTCTTGGCTCGAAGGATTTGAGCAAGGTTGGCCAATCGGTCCTTGGGAATGGCGCCAATCAACAAATCCCGTTGAATTTCATCAAGTTTATCGAGGATATCAGCGCCATATTTCTGCAATTGCTGGCGCACATTTTCTCCGTTTTCATCATCAACTTCTTGCGCCGCCAGGATGGAACCAACAGCAGCCACACCGCTTACTTCACCGATGGGCGTCTCATCACCGGAACTTTCCTTCACGCCCTCCAAATGATTGGCAAAAGGCGTTCCCGATACTCTCTCGGCTTTGCGGGTTTTTTTGGCCGGAGTTGCCGACGTCGTGCCGGTTTTTGATACTTTCATAGCCGCTTCAGAATACGGCAACTCGGCAATAATTGCACGGACAAAGAAAAAACGGCCCAAGTCTTAAGCGCAATTCAGAGTATTGTTGGATTAATCTATATTTTTCAAAGCCTTATCATCACTCAAAGTTGGCACCTTTATTGCTTTAAATACACCTAAGTTAAGAATTAAAACACCCATTTGGTGGGAGACGAATCGTTATGTCTTTATATGGAATGTTTACGGCGCCGATCCTTGGCATGCTCGCCCAGACTTCGGCTTTCAGTGGTATTTCTCAAAATATCACGAATATGAATACAGGCGGCTATAAGGCGTTTGACACCCGGTTTTCAACTGTTTTGGCATCGACCTACAGCAATAACCGGGATATCGGTGGTTTGACGGCGGATACGAGAAATTTTGTCGAGCAGCAAGGCCGCATTATCTCATCGACAAGTGGTATGGATCTGGCAATTTCAGGTAAAGGTATGTACGTCCTCAATACCGAAGTCGATGGCTCCGGTGATCAGCTTTATACCCGTGATGGCGGATTTGAAATAAAGGCCGATGACGAGATCACTGATTCGAACGGCAATACCATCAATGAAGGCTATATTGTTGATAAAAATGGCTATTATTTACAAGGATGGGCCGCAGACGGTTCGGGAACGATAACCGCCTCGTCGGCTTTGCAGTCGCTTCGAGTGGATTCAGAAGCATTTAATACCGGCGGGGCGGCCGATGCAGATGCGACAGCCAGCGCCTCAATAGCGGTTAATTTACCGGCGACAACAGCAATCGGCGATTCACATACGACGAACGGTAGTATCTTTGATGCGGATGGTGATACCGTCTCTTTTGAACTCGAGTGGACGCGCAATGCGGACTCCCAAGAATGGACTATGACGGTAAATCCAGCAGATGGGGCATCAACAAGCACAGACACCTTTACTTTCGATTCGTCTGGGGGCCTAGCAGATGGCACCACCACTTCCATTACAATAACGCCTACGGGCGGTACAGCAGTCACTTTTAATTTGGATGTCTCGGATGTATCTTCTATCGGCAGTGAATTTCTCTATTTTGATTTTCAAAAAGATGGCCGGACCTCCGGCGAACTGGACAGTTTTAAATTTGATGCGGCCGGCAAAGTGATTGGCCGTTTTTCAAATGGCCTTGAGCAAACGCTCTACAAGTTGCCGTTGGCAATTTTTACCAATGCCGATGGACTTGATAATCTCCAAGGCAACCTGTTCCAGGAATCTGTGTCTTCAGGCGTTGCCACATTAATTGAGGTGAGAGCCGAGAACGCACCAACTGATATATTTCATGAATTCGCCCATTTCGTACCGTTTTCTCATGAACTTTCAAACACCAATTTGCAAAATGAATTTACCCATATGATCATGTCGCAGCAGGCCTATAATTCAGCGGCTACGGTGTTTAAATCGGTTGATGAAATGACCCAACAGGCGGCTAATTTAAAGACTTAACGGGACGCTAGTTGCGAATACCTGCGATTCCGGTACCGGGAACCGCATTCGCAAGTTTTCGCAACAACTTTTATCTCGCTGCCGAAGCCGCCCGGCAAATTCTTCCCACTTTCAACTTTCGCCGCCTCCTAAAGGCTCAATTTATTCATGGAAAGAAGAAAATAATCAAATAAAAACAATGCGTTAGAGACATCCCACAACTGGCATGATAATCGCATTAATAATGGCGTAAATAGCGGAAGAACCGCGCAAAAAGGACAGTGAAAATGGTGGGAATAACCAAAAAGATTAAATCTCAACAGCTCAAATTGAAACTGCGCTCGATAATCCTAGCGGGTTTGTTTGTTGCCATTAGCAGTTCAGTAACCCTCGCCTCATCGCGCATCAAAGATATCGCCTCCTTTGAAGGCGTGCGGGACAACTTGCTGGTTGGCTATGGCCTGGTGGTCGGCTTGAACGGTACCGGTGATGGCCTGGCCGATGGTCACTTTACCAAACAGAGCCTGCTGGCGATGCTGGAACGCTTAGGCGTTAAACCGACCGAAGCCGGCCTCGATTCGAGCAATGTTGCCGCGGTGATGGTTACCGCTTCGCTTCCCGCTTTCGCCCGTCAAGGCAGCCGGATTGATGTAACCGTCAGTGCCTTAGGCGATTCGAGCAGTCTTCTCGGTGGCACGTTACTGGTGACCCCGCTCCTCGGCGCTGATGGCGAGGTTTATACCGTTGCTCAAGGTCAAGTTGCGGTTGGTGGCTTTACTGCCGGTGGCGACGCTGAAACAGTTACCAAAGGTGTTCCAACAAGTGCCCGCATAGCCAACGGCGGTATCGTTGAACGCGAAATCAAATTTGATCTGGCCGGGCTTAAAAAAGTTCATATTAGCCTGCGCAATCCAGATTTCACGACTGCCCGCCGCATGGCCCAGGCGATTAACGCTTTTCTCGGAACCGATGCAGCGCGTCCCAGCGATCCCGGAACTCTCGAAGTCGAGATTCCGGGCGATTACGAAGATAACGTTGTGGGCTTGCTTACCGACATCGAACAATTACGGATCGAGCCAGATCAATTGGCCCGCGTCATCATCGATGAGCAAAGCGGCACGATAGTGATGGGTGAAAATGTTCAAATTAGTACGGTGGCGATTGCTCAAGGCAGCTTGACCATCCGCATCACCGAAACTCCTCAAGTGTCTCAGCCCGGCCCATTTGCCGAAGTCGGCACGACCACCACGGTCGCCCGGACAAATGTTGAAGTAGATGAAGATGAGGGCGCAAAATTAACCGTCGTGAGCAGTGGCATTACGCTGCAGGATCTGGTCAACGCTTGAATTCCTTAGGCATTGGCCCCCGGGACTTGATCACCATATTACAGGCCGTTAAAGCAGCCGGCGCCCTGCAAGCTGAAATCGCGGTGATGTAGTCATGGATAATTTAAACATTCACAGTGACGGATTTGCCGCTCTTCAAGCGTCAAAAATTCCGCCGACGATGGGCAATATCAATAGCTCTGAAAAAGCCCGCGAAGTTGCCGAAAAATTTGAAGCGTTTTTCCTTGGCCAAATGTTACAGCCCATGTTTGCCAGCATTGAACCTGCCGAACCATTTGGCGGTGGTCATGCCGAAAAAATTTGGAAATCGCTGATGGTCGACGAAGTCGGTAAATCAATGGCTAAAAATGGCGGGATTGGTCTCGCTGAAATGATCCAAACCCAATTGCTTCAATTGCAAGAGGTTAAGTAGCCCGGCGCTACAAACGAGGTGTAAATTATGAAAATGGAAGACAAAATTTCAAAACTTCTCAGCGTTACGGCGCGGCTAAGTAAAATACTGAAGCAAGAAAATGAATTGTTAGCCACGAACGCGAGTGCCCGAGGAATTAAACCCCTGCTCGAGGAAAAAATTGCCTTGAGCAATGCCTATGAACAACAACTCAAAATTATCCGGGACGACGATGATCTAAATAATGTCGAACCCAGCTTGCAACGACGACTACAGGATGCCGTGACATCATTTGGGCTGTTGCTGGAAGAGAATGCCATGCGCATCAAAGGTAAAATGGACGCGGTGGAACACTTATTCAGGATTATTTCCGAATCGGCCAAAGCTCACCAAGGAAAAACTGCAGGCTACGGCAATAGTGGTTCAGCCATTGGTAATTCACGCCAAGCCTATCGTCCGGCTGTTTCAATGGGCTTAAACCAGGAACTTTAAAATAAAGACGACACCGACTGGAGCTAACTAGTGTCACTCGAGATTACCCTTCAAAATGCGATAAGCGGCTTGCAGACGACCAAAACGTCGTTGCAGATCATATCCAATAACATCGCCAATGTTAATACCGAAGGATACTCCCGGAAAATTATCGAGCAAACCTCGCGGGTGATTGATGGTCAGGGCTATGGCGTTGAAATATCTCAGATAACCCGAAATGTCGATGAAGGCGTTCTAAAGCAATTACGCAAAGAATCTGGCACGCTAGAAAACCTGATCATCAAGGAAGATTTTTTATCTCAGATTAACGCCTTTTTCGGTCGGCCTGGAGATGATAATTCCGTCACCCATATGATTGCTGAACTCGGGGCTCAATTTGATGCCTTAGGTATAACCCCTGAAACGGCGGCAACACAATTCTTGACGGTCAAAGCTGCCCAAGACGTTATCAACGAAATTGAACGAATGAGTGACGAGGTTCAACGCCTCAGATCAATCACCAATACGCGTATTGATGATGTGATAACTGAGTTCAATTCTGCCATGGACACCGTGGTTGATATCAATTTCGACATCATTGAATTTGTAGCCTCCAATATCGCCACCGCCGATCTCGAAGACCAAAGAGATCAGGCTCTAAATGCCATGGCCGATATCATGGACATAACCTATTTCGAGAAAACGGATGGCAGTTTTACGGTTTTCTCCGGCGGTGGTAATACCCTGGTAGACGGTCAAAAACAGGCCCTCAGTTATGCCCAGCCTTCGACCATGAATGCTGTCCTGGAATATACCCCCACCACCGCAGTCAACTATTCCGGCCCGAGCAATTCAGATTATCCGATTGGTGGCATTCCTGGCATTTTTGTCGGCGAAGTCGTGACCTCAAGTGATATCACTTCATCAGTTTCATCAGGTCAGCTTAATGGGTTGATAAATTTGCGCGATAGTGATCTTCCGGCGCTACAAACTCAATTGGACGAACTGGCTTACAGGCTCAAAACAGAGCTCAATCAAGTTCACAACCAAGGCACGGGATTTCCGCCGCCACCTAGTTTAACGGGCAAGAATTTTGTCACCACGAATACAAATATCGACAATTCAACCGGCATTGTAATCATCGGAGTGGTTGACGAAAACGGTAATCAGATTGAAACAGAATATATCGATCTGACAACTTTAACGGATATTGGTGATCTTCTTACCGATGGTACAAATGGCATCAATGATAAGTTTACGAACCTGACGGCATCCATAAATTCCGATGGCAATCTATTGCTGTCTGCTGGTAGCGACTACCGGGTTGCCATCAATGAGATGACAAGTTCAATGTCAGGTGCCGGCAAGTCATCAACTGGATTCTCAGATTTTTTTGAGATGAATAATCTCTACACCTCATCCGAAAACTTCGCCAGCTATCGCAGTGACTACTTTTCCAGTTCTACCACTGCAATCGTCACAACAGGCGCAACGTTACAATTTACCTATGGCGGTTCTACCGAAACTGTAGCTATTGCCGCTAATGCAACTTTGACTTCCATAGCCGCATCGGTCGATGCTCTGACAAATGTCAGCGCAGACGTGGTGGCCGATGGCGATGGTTTCAGATTAGAAGTTACTCAAAGTAACGGCGACGACATGGCTATTGTTGAATCTGTAAGTGGATCAGTTATATCGGATCTAGGGTTGAGGACGGATTCTCGAGGGATCGGCAGCCGCATGGATGTCCGCTCGGATATCGTTTCAAATACATTTTATCTCTCGCGCGGCACGTTGCAGTCTAATACATTTGAGTCAGCGACCGTTGACAGTGCGACACTAGATTTTACAGCAACAACACCCAATTTAGCTGCCGGCACGATGACGATCACTATCGATTCTTCCACGTCTGCGTCAATAGCTTACCTTACCTCTGATACCCTGACCACGGTCGCCACGGCCATCAACGCCGACGCGACGCTATCGGCAGCGAATATCACTGCTGAAGTGATTGTTTCGGGGTCGAATTATCAACTCAAATTATCTGATGGCGATAGCGATAATTTTTGGGTTGTAGACTCCGGCGGGTTGGCCATGACAACCAGTCAAGGTGTTTCTATCGGTGATGGTTCAGTTGCTGCCGACATGGCGGCAGAATTTAATGAAACCATTACCTTTCTGGCCTCACCGGCTCGCGGCAATGGCTTGGCGCAAGCCAACACGACTTTCGCCACTTATGCGACAAATATTTTATCTTTCAACTCAGCGCAGGTTTCTTCGGTCCAGCGGGATCTGGCTTTTCAAGAAAACCTCGCCCAAGAACTTCTCAATAAGCACACTTCCATCAGCGGCGTAAACATGGATGAGGAATTGGCAAATATGATTATTTTTGAGCAGGCCTACCTCGCGGCGGCGCGCATGATTTCAACAACTCAAGAGCTCTTTAAAGTGCTCACCAACATGGTCTAATGGTATAGCAAAATGGCACGTATAGCAGACCTCGCCCAAAACAAACTTGTTAGATCCGTTATTCTGGATACGCAGCAGCGTCTCTCCGACAAACAACTGCAAATCAGTACACTGCAAAAATCACAGAATTATGCCGGTATTTCCGGAGACTCTAATCGTCTGGTTACGCTGGAAGCCTCCGAGCATCGGATGGCTCAATTTCTAAATGACAACACGTTTGTAAATTTGCGCATGAATACGATGTTGACGAGTATCGATTCCATCAAAACCACCATGGGTGACGTCAAAGGGTTGCTTCGTGATATCCTCGATGGCGATGGCGGCTTGCCGAGCGGCATCGATAAAGATGATGTCACCGATATTAAAATTTCTGAGCTTACAGATTTCCTCAATGTGAAAGTTAATGGGCGCTATTTATTTTCCGGCTCAAAAACCGATACCAAACCTGTTGTACCTGGTGATATGACGAACGCCAATCCACCTGCGTTTGATGGTAGTTATAATACCGCCTCCGAACCATCTTTTTATTATCAAGGTGACGACACCGTTTTAAAGGCCAGAATTGATGAAGGCGTAGTCTTGAAATACGGTGTGACCGCAGCAGAACCGGCTTTCGAAAAGATAATTCGTGCTGTTCGTGTACTGCGCTCAACTCTCATTGACGGCTCTGACGCCAACTATCTGGCAAAAATGCAGGGTGCCTTAGACCTAGTAATTGATGCTGAGGAAGATCTCCAAGCACTGGAATTGAGTATCGGCACAAAAGTGCAGCAACTGGCGTCTACCAACAAAAATTTGGAGAATTCAAAGGACCTTGCAGACGGTATTATTTCCGACATCGAAAGCGCCAATACCTTTGAAGCAGTTGCCGAATTGACCCAAGATCAGACAATGTTGGAAGCATCTTACAACACTGTGGTGCGCCTAAGTAATCTGACTTTGACTAAATTTTTGTAACGAATTAAACAAGATATTAACAATTGGAATCTATGGTTATGCCGTCGAATACTGCCATCGACAGTTTAGAAAAACGCATCACTGCGCAGAAAAATTGGGCGTGTAAGATGACTAAACGTTAATGAGTTTCACGCCCACCACCAACTTACCCGGTATGGCTCAGTTTTCTGAGTTCATACCGGGACTTTTCCAGCAAATTTCTGCTGGATGGATTGGCGGGTTAACACCGGCGTAAATACAGTTTCACGCCCACCACCAACTTACCCGGTAGGTTCCTTCGGGAATCTACCGGGACTTTTCCAAAAAATTGGCAAAGGGGTTGGAGTAAAAAGGCGATTTAAAGTTTCACGCCCACCACCAACTTTCCCGATGTGTTGCGGTTCTACCAAAACACATCGGGATTTTTTTATCTATTTATTGCACGGCACTTTACCTGCCATTAACCATGTTAATGCTAAAAAACAGGTCAAATTCCGCGAGATACAGACTCCAAATGAAAAATGCGGAATAATGAAAGTTGGGCAGAATGAATCATATTTCAATCGGTAAGCCGGTGGGCGGTAATCGCCAATCACGGCCAAACGGTCTAATTACTCCTCAACGCCAAAAGATAAGCGTTCAAGAACTTTTGGACCTCGGCAATAAATTTCATAAAGAAGATCAAATTGACAAAGCTGAAACTGTTTTTCGCCGGATTCTAGAGGTTCACCCGGACCACCCTGCGGCCCTGCATTTCCTGGGGGTCATTGCCCAACAATCGGGCCATCTTGAAAGTGCGATCCGGCTCATTGAAAAAGCCGTTAAAATCGCCCCTGATTATCATACAGCCCACAATAATCTCGGGAATGCCTACCGGAATTCCGGCGATTATAAGAAAGCGGAGAATTCTTATAATCGCGCCATAGAACTGAATCCCGAATATGGGGAGGCCTATTTCAACCAAGCTCTAATGCTAATCGAACTGCGCGAATTCGAAGAAGCAATTGAATCTCTGGAAGCGAGTGTAAAATTCAATCCACGCCATTTAGATACCCATTTGGAGCTTGGTGAACTCTTTCACGAGCAGGGTGAGAAATATAAGGCCCAAATTGCCTATAAAATGGTGCTGCATTTAGATGACAGAAATACTCTAGCTCGCTGCAAACTTGCACATATTCTCGATTCGCTCGGTAAATATGATGAAGCAATTGCGGAATTTAAAAAAGTTTTAGAATTTGACCCCAAAAACACAAGTGCCCTCAATGGCCTTGGTCGAATTTTGAATAAAGGCGGCGAGTTCAAAAAATCTTTAAAATATCTTCAGCAATCGATGGCAATAGACGATAACAATACCGAAGCTCTCAGCAATCTTGCCTCAACTTACCAAGGAATTGGTGATATCGTCCAAGCGGCAAAGCACCACGCACGCGTTTTGGCCATAGCACCAGGAGCAGTGTTTGCTGAGAAAAGCTTTTTATTTGTATCGCTAAACAATCCAAATTACTCCATAGAACAACTATATGATTTGCATATCGGATTGCGAGGCGTACACGACAAACCCGAATTTACAAATAAATCATTTGATTCCAGGTCTCGGGACCCGAAAAAGCGACTAAAAATAGGCTACCTTTCTTCGGATTTTCGAACTCATGTGGTTGCCTTGAATATGCTGCCACTCATCATGGGGCATCGGCATGATGAATTTGAGATTTTCCTATACTATCATTCAAAAAATGATGATCTGATAACTAAGACGTTTTCCGACAATGCTGATCACTTTAGATTTGTTAACACCATGAATGATCAGGAGTTGGCCAATCAAAT
>CAZMHI010000014.1:40077-76603 GCA_964566055.1 uncultured Rhodospirillaceae bacterium | reverse complement strand
GCGGCATCCTGTTCCCAAGTGCCTGGGTTCCATTCTTTAAACTTCACGAAGTTTGTAAATACTACAACACCATCGGCTTCGGTTCGATCACCTGGCATGGTCTGACGGTTAATAACCGTTACTGGAAAAGCCTACCGGCTGAAGTTCGTCCTATCTTCCTTGAAGTTGCCGACCGCTATCGGGTTCTAACCGGTTCTTTCAACAAAAAAGGCTATGAAAAAGACATGGCTTGGTTGCGGAAAAACATCACGGTTAATGACCTTGGTCCAAAACCTCGTTTGACCTGGGCTAAAAAATTGGCTGCGTGGCCACAACAGCACGCTAATTCTTTGGAAAAAGCAGGCTTCCCGGCCAAGGCTATCTTGAACGCAACTTTGGATGCGGCTGAGAAAGTTGGCTATAAATGGCCTGTACGCTACGTGGTTAAATAACGTCCAAGTTATTTAATTTCGTCATGTAATATTAATTACCGGCTGGAAACAGAAATTGCTTTCAGCCGGTAATTTTATATAGACTGCTAAATAACAAATATACTCGCCGCCTTGAGGGAAATTAGATGTCGCTTATCACCTTCAGTGACAAATTATCAAAGTTTTTAATGGTTGCCGCCGCGGCATGGGCTTTTGGCCTGTCTTTTTTGGTCTTGGGCAACATTATCGGCCGGGGCGTCTTTGATACACCGATTTACGGTACCGCTGAAATGGTCGCGGCTTCTATTGTTATTATAGTATTTTTGCAAGTGGGCTATGCCATCCGCAGCCGCTCCATGCTTAAAGCCGACTTTTTGGTTACGCATCTGCCGGAAGGCCTACAGCGAGCTTTGCTGGCTTTTGGTTATTTACTGGGTGCGGCCTTTTTCGTGATGATCATCACGGGTGGCTGGGAAGAAAGCATCTTATCTTACGTTGAAAACGAATTTGAAGGGGAGGGTGCTCTGCGGGTGCCGTCCTGGCCCGCGCGCTGGACTGTGCTGCTTGGCAGCGCACTCGCCGTGATTAACTATGTGGTCATGGCCTATATCGACATCTTCAAACCCGAGCTGTTGGATTCAGAGGCAGATCCGGATGCGGCCCAACACTAATCACAGAAATGTCACAGGCAGCAAAATATAAGGATAAAAATCGTGTTTGAAGTTAATACTGCCATTTTGCTGGTTGTTTCTCTGATCGGGCTGGTCGCCATTGGTGTCCATATCGCCATTGCATTGGGCATGACCTCGGCACTTGGTATATGGCTGGTCACCGGCGCCGATATGAACGCCTTTCAAACCGTGCAAAGGATGCTGGCCGCGACCGCTTATGAAGCTATCCGCGCCTATGTTTTCGCAGTCATCCCACTATTTATGCTGATGGGGGAGTTTATTGGTAAATCCGGCACGGTGACCGATGTGTATCGGGGGATTAACCGGCTCTTGAAACGTATTCCCGGACGCTTGGCGATTGCCACCGTGATGGGTAATGCCCTGTTCTCCTTTGTCACCGGCGTCAGCATTGCCTCGGCGGCGGCCTTTTCCCGCATTGCCTATCCGGAAATGAAGCGCTTTGGTTACCACAAGGGCTTTGCCTTGGGCGCTATTGCCGGGTCGAGTTGCCTCGGTATGCTGATCCCGCCGAGTGTGCTGATGATTGTCTGGGGTATTCTGACCGAACAATCTATTGGCCAACTTTTCGCCGCCGGCGTAATCCCGGGCCTCATGCTGGCTTCTATGTTTATATTATATGTCTTCATCCGCGCCCTGATGAATCCAGAGCTGGTCGGCGGTAGTATCAACGTGGATGACGTCGAAGAAGTCGAGGAAGTTTCAACCGGCCAGTTTATGGTCAGTCTGTTCGGCATTATACTGGTGATTGTTGCGGTTTTGGGCGGCATTTGGTTCGGCTTTTTTACGCCCACAGAAGGTGCCGGCGCCGGCGCCTTTATCGGCCTGATGCTGGGCATTATTAAAGGCATGCGTTTCAAGGATATTGTTGAATCGATCTTGTCGGTGGGTAAAACCTCGGCACCAATCCTGTTGTTGTTGGTGACGGCAGCGCTCTATTCCCGCACCCTCGCCATGACTGGAATGGCCAACGCCATTGAGGGTGTCTTCCTGGGCTCCGGCATGGAAACTTGGATGATCATTACCGTGATGGTGCTGATCTGGTTTGCGCTGGGGATGATTATCGATTCGATCTCGATCATGCTGTTGACAGCGGCCATCTTTGCGCCGATCGCCGTGAAATTAGGTTTCGATCCGGTTGCTTTTGCCATTATCGGCATCATCGCCATTGAGGCAGGGCTCTATACACCGCCCTTTGGGCTATTGGTCTATACGGTAAAATCGGCGATCCACCAGTTTGAGCCGGATATTAACGTGATGACAATCTTTAAGAGCTCAACCGCTTATTGGATCATCATGTTGATCGGTATGGTGCTGATCGTCAACTTCCCGGAGATTGCGACCTGGCTGCCGCAGAAGCTATTCCCGTCGTAGCGGAGCGTGCATATAACCAAAAAAGAAGCCCGGTTGAATTATCAGCCGGGCTTTTGAGTTTAACAGGGAGGTTCGTTGGGAAGTAATTTCTTAAATCTGTTCTCTATATTTTCCGGCCCTTCAGAAGAACCGGAGCGCCGGCCCAGCTTTCGCCGGCACCGAGCAGAAAGCTTTTACCGTTCGGCATGGTCATGATTAGAGTCCAGGTATCGCCATCGGGTGAGCTGAACAATTCAATAATGCCGCCGTTTTTGGCGAGACCCATACCAACGGGTTTTTCCGCATGTTTTTGACTGAGTTCTTTGGCGATCTCGGTGCGATCGACGCCTTGGACGCCAACTAATTCATTAACGCTTTGCGCCATGGCTGGGGTGTTGAAAGCAAATGAGCCAAGCATCAACATAACGAACGCCACAATCGCGAGGCAGCGGCGAACAGGCGATGTGTTCGTTAGGGCCGTCAGCGGTTTGTAAAGTCTCGTTATCATCTTGGTCATTGTCTTTCTCCTATTCTAAATCGGTGTTGGTTTTGTCTCCTTTTCAATCAACCTCATGTATATGAAATAGTATTTTAGAACGCCCATTCAAGTATATGGCAAGTATTTGGCCATCAACTTAAATTGATCGCGCTTAATACATTGAAAATATGGGATAATTTAGTCTAAGGCGGCGAGGGAAATATTTACGATATCGTCCAAAGTAGAGCGGTCTTCAAAGACCATACACATGACCCGAAGGCCATTGATGCTGTTGGTGAGGAAGCGGGAAAGCGCTCGAATATCCTTACTGTCGGTGATTTCGCCCTTGTCGCGGGCTTCTACCAAGGCTTCATAGAAACAGTCTTCAACCCGCTTGAGGCCTTGCGAGACTTTGGCGTTAACTTCCGTATCATTAGGGCAGAGCTCAACCGCCGAATTATACATCATGCAGCCCTTGCGATCGCCGTTTTGACAAGCGCAGTCAGCAGTGGTCTCGAAGATTTCGCGAATGGCGGCAATTTTAGATCCCGGACGTTCAAGCGGCGCCATCATATGCAAAATTTCAGTTTTGTAAAAATGATCGAGCGCTTCGAGATGGAGCTGTTTCTTATCGCCAAAGGTGGCATACAGACTGCCGCGATTGATACCCATGGCATCGACGAGCTCCTGCATCGAAGCGCATTCATAGCCTTTGGCCCAGAACACATGCATGGCTTTATCGAGAACCAATTCGCGGTCGAATTCTTTTGGTCGCGCCATGTTTTTCCAATTCCTACATTTTAGGCCCCTAAGATGCGCATATTGGAACGATAATTCAAGTATATTTAGACAAATGTTCTGACAATAATTTGTGAGGGGACAATTAGTCTGGCTTTCACTGGAGTGGCCCCCTAAACTCCGCCCGTAGAAATATTAGTTTGATATTATTTATATATCGGCCCCCCCCACCTTAATCCTCCCCCCCGTTGGGGGGCGGAAAAAATAATTTGGGACATTGCATCATTTCTTCCTCCCCCTTGATGGGGGAGGGTAGGGTGGGGGTGAAAAGACCAAGGCTCGATAATTTATTAGGTTAAAGAATAAGAGTAGTCATGGACCAATTACCCCTCATTACGGACCCGCTGTTTTATTTGGTTGCCATTCCGGCGGTGATCTCAATCGGTATCGCCAAAGCCGGTATTGGCGGCACGGGCGGTTTGGCGACGCCGCTTATGGCCTTGATGGTAAGTGTCCCCCAGGCTGCCGCCATTTTGCTGCCGATCCTCTGCATCGCTGATATTTTTGCTGTCTGGGCCTACCGCAAAACCTGGCATAAGAAAAATCTGATGATCATGATTCCGGCAGCGACAATCGGTATTATTGTCGGCACCCTTGGTTTTAAATATCTTGATCCAGCGGCTATTAAACTCATCATTGGGGTGATCGCTGTGGTTTTTGCACTCGCCCGTTTTTTAGATTATGTGCGCAAAAAAGATCCCGGCCCGCCGACCCAGCCGGCGGTTGTGAAGGGTGGCTTTTGGTGTGCGATGTGCGGTTTCACCAGCTTTGTCGCCCATTCCGGTGCTCCGCCGCTGAATGTCTATATGATTCCGCAGCGCCTTGATAAAACCGTTTATATGGGCACCTTGGCGATTTTTTATGCCTATGTAAATTATGCCAAGATCGGCCCCTATTGGTGGCTCGGCCAGTTTCACCTGACCAATCTCTCAACCTCACTGATGTTGCTGCCGGTCGTGCCGATAGGTATTTGGCTGGGGCTATTGATCCACCGCAAAGTCGACGACGTGCTGTTTTACCGCATTATTATCACGCTGCTTTTCTTGACCGGCGTGAAGCTTTGCTACGACGGCATAACCGGTCTTATTTAGACTTAAGCGGCGACTAGAGATAAATTGGCATTGCCGCTGGCCGAGCTTTGCGCATAGGGGCCATATTGTGCACCGGATAAATTGCCGGCGTTGTCTTCCAAAGCTTTAGCCGCACCTAAAAATATGCCAAGGCCTCGTCCACCCATTTCACATTTTGCATCCCGGGCGTAACCCGGCAGGTACTCTGTTGCGCCATCAACATCGGCGGCTTTGACCATATCGATAAACTTGTGATCCATCTCCATATGTTCGGGTAATGGCCAGGTGGCCGGACCACGCACAACTAAATGAGTGAGAGCATTGCTGACAACCACAATTACACGCTTGCCCAAACGTTTTGCGGTCTCATCAATCTGGGCGCCGACTTGGAAATTTTCATCCAGGCTTGAGGCATAGCATGTCGGCGTTATTACCGCTGGGATTTTACTTTCCGGATCAAGATATTGCAGCGGTACAGTGGTGCCGTAATCCCAGTGGAAATACTTGGCATCGGTGGCATAACTCGGGATTTCCGCGCCATTGAGATCATCATTGAGCGCTTCGGCATAGCCCCGGTCACCGGGCCGGTCATAGGGCAGTTCCGGGATCAGATGCGGCGCTTCTTCAGCGATGCAAACACCTTTGTGGTGATCATGCGAAGTAATTACCCAGTCAAAAGTGGTGATCCAATGGGTCGTGTTGACAACAAATAGATCTGGGTTCAGCTCGCGTAAATTCGTTCCCAATTCTTTCAGACCCTCAATGAGGCCAAGCGTAAAATCCCAGGCTTTGTCTTCATAAGCCATCCGCGGAGTGTGTGACGCGATTACAGACGCAATTACTCCTGATGATTGGTCGTTCATACTGTTCTCCTGAAGGTATTTTTATTGTTAATTTTATGGCTTGTAAGCCGGCCTTGAAACCCAAGGTATAACTGCATTTCCGCGATTTTAATCGCCCTGCGGGCTGGTTGCAAACCCTACAATAACATTAGATAATCGGGAAAACAAAATCTCGATATTTTTGAATATCGCTGATCAGTTAGGGAAAGGATCAGATTATGGACCAGTTAGTAGACAGCAAAGTTAAACAAACGCTCAATTTTATTGGTGGAGAGTACCGTTCAAGCTCCTCAAACAAGACCTTTGAAAACATTAATCCGGTTGATGGCAGCGTTGCTTCCATTGTTCATGAAGCCGATAAATCTGATGTAGATGATGCTGTGAAAGCAGCCAAAGCCGCGATGGCGGGTGAATGGGGACAAATGCCGATGGCTAAGCGCCTCGATCTGATCGGCAAATTAGCAGATGGCATCAATGCACGTTTCGATGAATTTTTAGCAGCTGAAGTCGCGGACACAGGCAAACCCAATTCACTTGCTTCACACATCGATATTCCGCGGGGTGCGGCAAACTTTCAGGTCTTTGCCGATACGATGAAATCTCATCATGGCGAGTTCTTCAAAATGGATACACCTGATGGTACCGGAGCGATCAATTATACCTCCGAGCGTCCGAAAGGTGTGATCGGTGTTATTTGTCCTTGGAACCTCCCGCTCTTGCTGATGACGTGGAAAGTGGGGCCAGCACTGGCGTGCGGCAATGCGGTAGTCGTCAAGCCGTCTGAGGAAACACCGCAAACCGCCACGCTGTTGGGTGAAGTGATGAACGATGTCGGTATTCCAGCGGGAGTTTACAATATTATCAATGGCTTTGGTCCGGATTCGGCGGGTGAGTTTCTCACCCAGCACCCGGATGTTGACGCCATCACTTTCACTGGTGAAACCGTCACCGGCGAGGCGATCATGAAAGAAGCCGCGGTCGGCATGCGTGATGTCTCTTTCGAACTCGGGGGCAAAAACTCTGGCCTTATCTTCGCTGATTGCGATATGGACAAAGCGATTGAAGGCACATTGCGCTCGGCCTTTGCCAATTGCGGTCAGGTCTGTCTCAACACTGAAAAATTACTGGTCGAACGCCCGGTCTTTGATGAGTTTGTCGCCCGCCTCAAAGAAGGCGTTGAAAACATGAAAGTTGGTTTACCCGGCGATAAAGATACCGATATGGGTCCCCTGGTCAGCCATGGCCACCGCGATAAAGTACTTTCGTATTATGAAGCGGCTGTCAAGGAAGGGGCGACGGTTGTCACCGGAGGCGGTGTGCCAGACATGGGCGAAGAGCTTAATTCTGGGGCTTGGATTGAACCTACAATATGGACAGATTTGGCGGATGATGCGTCACCGGTTACTGACGAGATTTTTGGACCCTGCTGTCATATCCGGCCCTTTGATACGGAAGAGGAAGCCATTGAGCTTGCCAACAATACCAAATACGGTTTGGCAACGTCGATTTGGACCGAAAACCTCACCCGGGCGCATCGTGTCGCACCGCAAATTGACGTCGGCATCACCTGGGTTAATTGCTGGTTTTTAAGGGACTTGCGGACACCGTTCGGTGGGGCTAAACAGTCCGGTATCGGACGCGAGGGGGGCGAGTATTCGCTGGAGTTCTATCTGGAGACCAGTAATATCTGCGTTAAACTCTAGCGGCACTACAAAATACACATCAGGAGGAATGAATGAGCGACGACGCTATTCAAAAAGCGGCCGACTGGCTGCATGAAGCCTATCAAACCGGCGTAGGCTGTGAACCGGTACGCGATCTCTTACCGGAAGGAGATGTTGATGCGGCTTATGCGGTGCAGGAAATTAATACCGAACGCCGTCTCGCCAGTGGCGCCCGCATGGTTGGCCGCAAGATTGGCCTGACGTCGAAACTCGTGCAAAAGCAACTGGGCGTTGACCGCCCCGATTTCGGTATTCTATTCGCTGATATGTCCGTGCCGGACGGTGAGGAAGTTGATACCAGCTCGCTTTTGGCGCCTCGCGTTGAAGCCGAAATTTCTTATGTGCTGGAAAATGACATCAATTTTGAAAAGCCGACCAATTCAGAAGTAATTGACGCCATTGCCTATGCCACACCCAGCATTGAAATCGTTGATAGCCGCATCAAGGACTGGAATATTAAAATCCAGGATACCGTCGCGGACAATGCGTCGGCTGTTTTGTATGTTCTCGGTAATCAGAAAGTCAAAATTGAAGATTTTGACGGCCGTATGTGCGGCATGGTGATGGAATGCAAAGGAGAGCCTGTTTCGGTCGGTGCGGGTGCTGCCTGTTTGGGGCATCCCATTAACGCCGTGCGTTGGCTGGCTGAAGAAATGGTCAATCGGGGCCGCCCGCTCTCGGCGGGTGATGTCGTAATGTCTGGTGCGCTGGGACCGATGGTTGGCGTCGAAGCCGGGCAGGTCTACGAGGTCCGTATTAATGGTCTGTGTTCGGTTCGTGCTGCTTTTGCAGCCTGATCCCAAAATAGTTTAGGAGAATTCAGATGAGTGAAGATGTAGATAGCAATATTAGTAGAATGGCCAAGATTGTGCACGATGCGCAGATTAATGCGACGGCAATCTCCCAATTGTCCGAAACCGAAAAATTTACTTTGGAAGAAGCCTATCATGTCCAGTCAACCAGCATCGATATGCGTCTGGCTGCCGGTGAACACCGGGTTGGCATGAAGATGGGCTTTACCAGCCGGGCTAAAATGGTGCAGATGGGTGTTGATGATATGATTTGGGGCCGTCTCACCAACTCTATGCTGGTTGAAGATGGCGGTGAGATCGATATCTCGAACTACGTCCATCCCCGGGTAGAGCCGGAAATTGCCTATTTGCTGAAAGCGCCGTTATCCGGACCGCTTTCAACGGCGGAGGCCTGGAATGCGGTCGAGGCGGTCGCACCAGCCATGGAAATTATCGATTCCCGTTATGAGAATTTTAAATTCACGGTCGAGGATGTGGTGGCAGATAATTCATCGTCATCCGGCTTTGTTATTGGCCCCTGGTGTAAACCTGATAGCGATATCTCAAATCTCGGTATGGTTATGGAGTTTGATGGCCGGGCCGTGCAAATCGGCTCAAGTGCAGCCATTCTTGGTCATCCTGCCCGCTCTCTAGCCGCGGCTTCGCGCATGACGGCGGAAGACGGCGAAACACTTGAAGCTGGCTGGATTGTCTTGGCCGGCGGCGCTACTGCCGCTGAAGCCTTGTATGAAGGTGTCAGCGTTAAAAATACCGTTGAGGGCTTGGGCTCCTGCAGCTTTGGAGTGGCTAAATAATGGGAACCAACTCAATCGATCTCGCGGGCCGCAATGCAATCGTTACCGGCGGAGGCGCCGGGCTCGGTTTTGCCATCGCCGAACGCCTGGCTCAATCTAATGCAAATGTCTGTGTCTGGGATATCAATCAGGACGCCATTGATGAGGCAGTGGCTAAGCTGAATAGTCAAGGTGATGGCACAGCTTACGGTGTTGTCGGAAATGTTGCCGATGTGGCGTCAGTGGCAGACGCTGTTAAAGCGACGCAGGACCAACTCGGGGGTATCGATATCACGGTTAATAATGCCGGTATCTCGGGTCCTAACACTACCAGCTGGGAATATCCGCCGGAAGAATGGCAAAAAGTCATTGATGTTAATCTCAGCGGCACTTTTTATGTCTGCTCGGCGGTTATCCCAGTGATGCTGGAAAATGATTATGGCCGCATCGTTAATATCGCTTCGGTCGCGGGCAAGGACGGTAACCCCAAAGCCCCAGCTTACACGGCGAGTAAAGCCGGTATCATCGGCCTGACGAAGGCGCTGGGTAAAGAACTCGCAACTTCTAATGTGATGGTTAATTGCGTCACGCCTGCCGCAGTCCGCACCGCGATCTTTGACCAGATGACCCAGGATCATATCGATTTTATGTTATCTAAAATTCCGATGGGAAGATTTGGTAAAGCCGAGGAAATTGCTGCCATGGTTGCCTGGCTGTGCTCGGAAGATTGCTCGTTCTCAACTGGCGGGGTGTTTGATCTCTCAGGCGGGCGCTCGACCTATTAGGGGAATAAAATGAAACTCATAAGCTATAAAGCCAACGGCAAAGATTGTTATGGGGTCGTCAACGGTGACGGCATTGTTGATGCCTCGGCCCGGCTTGGAGATACCTATCCAACGTTGCGTGATGTTATTGCGGCAGTCGCGCTGGATCAATTGGTGGCACTTGAAAATGAATCTCCTGATCATGCGCTGGACGATATAGATTACGAACTTCCCATACCGAATGTGCAGAAGATCATGTGTGCCGGGCGCAATTACCGCGCTTACCACGAGGTCGTCGAAGAAGGTGGCCCCCTACAATACCCAAGCATTTTTGGCCGCTTTGTCAGCGGCTTCTCCCCTCACAACCAGGATATTCTTGATCCTAAAGCCGGGGAGCAGTTTGACTATGAAGGGGAACTGGTTGCCGTGATCGGCAAAGGCGGCCGGCATATTTCAGAAGACGACGCGCTGGGTCATGTCGTCGGCTATACCATTATGAACGAAGGCAGTGTGCGGGATTGGATGGCGATGGGCACGCAAAATACGCCGGCTAAAAACTTTTACCGCTCAGGCGGTATTGGCCCCTGGATTGTCACCAAAGATGAAGTTGGTGACCCGGCCGAGCAGCATATCTACACGCGGCGCAATGGCACGGTGATGCAGGATGCCGGTACTGATCTGATGATCTTCGATACTAAATATTTGATCGCCCATACTTCGAAATTTACGCGGCTGGAGCCTGGCGACATGATCGCGACCGGCAGTCCGGCGGGCTCGATCATTGGCACGGAAGAAAAAGACTGGCTCAAACCTGGCGATGTCGTTGAAGTTGAAATTCCGGCGATTGGAAAATTATCAAACACGGTTGCCGCTGAATAATCTCGGCGCATGAACAGCAACAAATTTTTTGGCGGTCAATCGGATAGTATTATTGGCATTTCGTTCGCGCCTCTATTATGGTGCTTATGCTGTTGCCGTGGATATTGCGGCGGGGTATTGGCGGCATCAGAACAACGCGGCCTGGACTGCAGTTTATCAATGGATTTTTTTTCGCCATCGCATTATCAGCCTGGTTCTGGGCTTTGCCGCTGCTTCCGCTCGATCTCATCACTGCTGTTGGCTTTACGGCTCCGACTTTTGCTGTTCTCGGCGCTATTATATTTCTCGGCGAAAAGTCCGAACCATGGCGTTGGGGAGCACTCATCGTCGGTATTATTGGAGCGCTGATCATTGTGCGGCCGGGATTTACCGAAGTTTCACCCGGCGTTCTGGCCATGATTTTTTCATCCATGTGCTTCGCCATCACGAAATTGCTGATCAAAGTTATAACCCGGAGCGACACGCCGGAATCAGTGGTGTTTTGGCAGGCTGTTTGGACGGCGGTCGTAGCTTTCCCGCTTGCATTATTTTTTTGGTCCATCCCCAATTTGGAGCAGACGGCTTGGCTCATTGCTCTTTCGATCGTCACTATTATGAATCATTATTGCATGACCTGGGCCGTCAAACTGGCGGATATCGGTATCATAGAGCCGATCTCGTTCACCAGTCTCATTTGGGCGGCAATAGTCGGCTATTTTATATTTAGCGATGTGCCAAATATTTTTACTATAGTTGGCGGTGCGGTGGTAATGGCATCGGTCGTCTATATTGCGCGGCGCGAACGGCAATAGCTGAACGGCAAATGTACGTGACTTTCCCGAGGGCATGGGCTATCAACGGCCCCCTGATTTTCAGTACAAGAATTAATTCCTGAATTGTAATTTGGAGACGCTTTGATGGGTATGCTCATTGATGGAAGTTGGGCAGACGACGATAAGTTTCGTAATAAGGACGGCAAGTTTGTCCGCCCGGAGAGTATCTTCCGGCATTGGATCACTCCCGACGGTTCAGCCGGGCCAGACGGCCAGAAAGGCTTCAAGGCTGAGGCAGACCGCTATCATCTCTATGTCACCCATAACTGCCCCTGGGCCTATCGCTCAATGGTGTTTCGCAAGCTCAAAGGGCTGGAAGACCTCATTAGCGTGGCGATTGGCGGCTCGACTTACAAAGATGAAGGCTGGACGTTTAATGACGAGCCCGGTGTAAAACCTGACAGCATCAATAATATCCACCATCTCCATGAGCTATATACCAAAGCCGAGCCCAGCTATACCGGCCGGGTTACTGTGCCGACACTGTGGGATAAAAAAGAACAGACTATTGTCAGCAACGAATCTTCTGAAATCATCAGAATGTTCAATTCTTCTTTTGATGGGCTGACAGGGAATAACCAAGATTATTATCCCGGAGAACTCAGAGCAGAAATCGATGAGATCAACGAAGTGGTTTATGACAATGTGAACAATGGTGTGTACCGTACCGGCTTTGCGGCTTCCCAGGAAGCCTACGAAGAAGCTTTTGATAATTTGTTTAATACGCTTGATGAGTTGGAAGAACGCTTGTCAAAGCAGCGCTATCTGGTCGGTGACCGCTTGACCGAGGCTGATTGGCGGCTGTTTTCAACATTGTTGCGTTTCGATATCGTTTATTACGGCCACTTCAAATGCAACAAAAAGCATATCTACGAATATCCAAATCTGTGGAACTTTACCCTCGAGCTTTATCAGCATCCGGGTATCGCCGAGGTGACAAATTTCGATCATATCAAACGTGGCTACTACCACCTTATGCCCCAGGTAAACCCGCTCGGTATTGTCCCTAAGGGCCCGGCGCTTGATTTTAATCATACCCATGACCGGGATAAGTTTGTAAAAGCCTAAGCAATTAAAAAACCCTAAAAAGAGAGATCTCAATAAATGACTGATGTTGTTAATTTCGAAAAACAGGGCGCAATCGGCGTCATAACCATCAATAACCCGCCCGCCAATGCGCTGAGCTTTGCGGTCAAAAAAGGCCTGTATGATAATTTCTTGGCCTGTTTAGAGGATGATGATTGTAAGGGTATGGTCATTACCGGTGGTGGCCGCATGTTTGTTGCAGGTGCTGATATCGGAGAGTTCGGTATGGCGACACCTGAAGGTGTGCCGGAACTTGAAAATGTTATCCGCGAAATCGAATTGGCGCCGAAACCGGTCGTCGCGGCAATAAACGGCTTGGCGCTTGGCGGAGGAATGGAACTCGCTATGGGCTGCCACTATCGTTTGGCGGCACCGACCGTCAGCGTCGGTCAGCCGGAAGTTCACCTTGGCTTTATCCCGGGCGGTGGCGGCACGCAAAGATTGCCGCGGCTGGTTGGTATCGAAAAGGCGCTTGAGATGATTGTCGGCGGTAATCCGATTGATGCGGCAACTGCAGTTGAATATGGCGCCATTGATGAAATTGTTGAAGGCGATCTGGTCGCCCGCGCGGTCGCGCTTGCCGAGCAAAAAGCTGATAGTGGTGAGGCGCCACGTCAAACCGGTGCGCAAACCGACAAAATCAGCAACGTCGATCCGCAGATTTTTGAAGATTGGCGAAAAAAAGTTGCGCCAAAATCACGCAACATGGAATCGCCCTTTGAATGCATCAATACGGTCGAAGCTTCGACTAAAATGGACATCGTCGAAGGCCTGGCCTTTGAGCGTGAAACCTTTGTGCGGTTGATGATGACAGCGGAAGCCAAGTCAATGCGGCATATGTTCTTTGCTGAACGCGGCGTCGCTAAAATTCCGGATGTTCCTAAAGATACTCAGCCTCAGGAGATTAAAAAAGCGGCGATTATCGGTAGCGGCACAATGGGCGGCGGTATCGCCATGAATTTTGCCAATGCCGGTATTCCTGTTGTTGTTGTCGATATCGCCCAGGATGCACTTGATGCCGGGCTGCAAAAGGTTAAAGACAATTATGCCGGTTCTGTATCGCGCGGGCGCATTACCCAGGAGAAAATGGATCAATGTATGAGCCTGGTTTCAGGCACGACCGATTATGCTGATCTGGCGGACGTCGATATTGTCATCGAAGCCGTCTTTGAAGAGATGGAGCTTAAGAAGAAGATTTTCGCTGAGCTTGATAAAGTCTGTAAGCCGGAAGCGATTTTGGCGAGTAATACCTCGACCTTGGATATCAATGAAATCGCGACGGCCACGAACCGTCCCGAAAAGGTTTGCGGTACTCATTTCTTCAGCCCGGCTAATATAATGAAGCTGATGGAGAATGTCAGAACCAAAGACAGCTCCAACGAGACCATTGCGACGATTATGGATCTCGCCAAGAAAATTCGCAAAATTGGCGTCTTGGTTGGCGTCGGCGATGGCTTTGTTGGCAATCGGATGCTTCATCCCGCAGCCCGTATCGCCGAGTTTATGGTCGAAGAAGGTGCACTGCCGTGGCAGATTGACAAAGTCATTTATGATTATGGCTTCCCGATGGGCCCGTTCGCTATGAACGATCTGGCCGGCGTCGATGTGCGATATTTGGTGCGCCAGGAACAGAAAAAACTTTACGGCGACCGTCGCCAGTCGATTATTCTCGACCGCATGTATGAAACTGGCCGCTATGGTCAGAAAACCAATGCCGGCTGGTACAAATATGAAGATGGCAGCCGCAAGGGCGAGCCTGATCCATTTACCGAAGAATTGATCATTAAAACTTCTGCTGAGCTGGGATTTGAACGCCGCGAATTTTCGGATGAAGAAATTCTCGAAACCTATCTCTATTCGATGATCAATACCGGCGCCATGGTGTTGGAAGAAGGCCTGGCAATCCGGGCCGCCGATATCGATGTCATCTGGCATTACGGCTATGGTTACCCGCGCTATTGGGGTGGACCGATGTTCTATGCCGATCTGATCGGTTTGCCGAAAGTATATGAAAAAGTCTGTGAGCTGAACGAACGCTATGGCGACTGGGTCAAACCATCAGCTTTGCTGAAATCTTTAGCCGAAGTAGGTAAGGGATTTGGGGATTTTACACCCGCTTAACGGCGGGTGCTAATTCCGGCTAGCCACAAGTGACTATCGCGTCGTATTTAAAGGCGCGCTTGTCCCAGCTTGGTGATACCCAAAGCCCCACCGGGCCATAAGAACCACCACCGCGTTTGCGAATTTTGAAGGTGGCTTGCTGGGAATTTCTCATCCGCACCCGGCGTTTGGACAGCAATGCCTTACCGTTAATTTTATAAATATTAATTTCGCCGAGACGTGGCCATTTGGCGCCGAGATTGGTAATTTGGAAAACTGCGCTGTCTTTGATGCATTTAGCGGTAACTTCAATATCAAGCTGCTTTCCGCTAATGGCGGCAACTTGTGTTTTATTTGAGCGGGCAGGAGAATTTCCACCAGCCGCAGTATTAAAATTCTCAAGATCGATTCCAGCGGAATTTTCATTTTCTTTTTCAAGGCAACGCAGAACGTTTAGCCGCGAATCGATATCCTTAATATGATCGGCCAGTTGCTTGCCCCGCATTCTAATACCGCGCGATTTAACAACGGCAACGGAATTGCTGTCCAGCAGGGCTTGCATCCGGTCACGATAGGATTGCCAACGGCCAATATATTTTTGCCAATTTCCTTTATAGCCTCTGTCGACCGTCGCGATAACTTTCGCGTGGGACTGACTCCACCACGCAACCTCGGGTAATTTATCGCATTTTGCCGCTTCTGCAGAGTTGGGTGATAGGTTGAAAAGAAAACAGGCGATAAGACTAATTAGGGTTAAAGATTCTACTTTTTTCAACTTTTAACTCACATACTATTTTAGGCAGATTTCTGCCGTTATTGTGAGCTTTAAGTAGGAGAAAAATACCTAAAGTTTAATTGTGGAAAACCACAATCATTTGGAGTACTGCTATATTCAATAGAACCAATTTTAGTTAAATACGCTCAAAGAGATTTCCCCGGATTGGCACTTCAAAAATATACTGGCCGTTCTCATGGCGGCTAAATCTTTCAAAACGCTCACGAATTTCCTGATCGTATTTTTCAAATAGGGCGTCGCGTGCCGGATTTATCGAGGTTGAATTTATCTTAAATGATTCGAAAGTCTGGTGCCGGTTTTCCGTTATATACGTGATTTCCGAAATGGCTTTAAAGCCATAATCAGGAACGGTTTTAATAACCTCATAGGCAAAAGCGCGAATCTCAGTCTCATCATTGATCAAACGGCTCATTTCAAACTGTGGTCCGTCAGCTATTGGTTCAGCAAAATAAAGCTTGCCGCCAGACCGCAGTGCTCGGTGCGCTTCTTCTATCGCCGCTGTGAGCTCAGTTTTTGGGATATGGTGAAAACTATTAAAAAACAGCACGATATCTAAAGATTGATCTTCAATCGGCAAATTTTCAGCGACACCTTCAATAAAGGTTTCGTTGCCGGCCGGTGTGGCCGCGCGGGCGCGTTCTAATTGACGCTCGCCGGGGTCAATGCCGGTAACTTCAGCGCCCATTTCGGTCATCAGCCGGGTGATTTTGCCGGCACCGCATCCGACATCGGCAATTTTAGTGCCCTTTGGCTCCAAAAATTCTTCGATAATGTCGGCATGAGAGCGTTTGGCGCTGCCGCGCCATTCCGGGGAGTTCTGTTCGGTCATAAATTATTGGTCCTCTAATTTTTAGCTAACACTTCGTAGACTTGAACCGCTTCGGTCTTACCTCGAATGGGGAGTTCACCCTTGGCAATAAATTCAACATGCGCAGCTAATTTTGATTCCACAAGATTTTTCGTTTCCGCGGAGACCAGAACCCGTGAACCAAACTCCTTGTTAAGTCCTTCCAGGCGGGCGGCAATGTTCACAGCGTCGCCATGGACGGTGTAATTCAGGCGATCATTGGCGCCTACCGATCCGGCGACAACATTACCGGTATTGACGCCAATCCGGGTGACCATTTTTTCACCGTGACAAAATATGTGATCGCTCAAGGCCTGTTGAATTTCTAGCGCAGTTTCAACCGCATCTGCCGCGTGATTGTCGTCTGCTACTGGAATATTAAATGTCACCAGCATGGCATCACCTTGAAATTGATTAACCACGCCGCCATGCCGGTTGATGATCTCAACCAGCAGAGAGAAATATTCGTTGAGCAGGTCCACCACGCCGTCCGGGGAGAGACTTTCACAGATCGTCGTAAAGGCCTCGATATCGGTATATAGAATGGTTGCTAGGCGATGTTGCGCTTTAAACTCGCCTTTATTTTCTAAGATAGAAGAAGCTACTGCTTCCGGGACATAGCGGCCAAAAGTCTCCTTGATAAAATCACGATCCCTGACCTGATCAACCATGTCGTTAAAATTACGGGCGAGGCTGCCAATTTCATCATCAGTTAAGATCGGCGCTCTTGTTTCAAGATTACCTTGGCCAACTTCGCGCATGGATGACAAAAGAGATTCGATCGGCCGGGACAGGTTTTTTTGAATAAAATAGTAAGACGATCCAGCGATCACGGTTATTAACAGCAGGTCAAATGAAAAAGCCTGCTCAGATGTGATCCCCTGCAATTTTCGGATGTCGCTAAAGGCAAAAATTTCCAAAAAAAGAAGCACGCCTGGAGCAATACCTATGGCGACAAAGGCAGCGATAAATTTACGGCGAAGCTGAGCCCCCGTGGGTTCAATGAGATCGCCATTCTGAGCAAATATTTCTGCCTTAAGAACTGCTGCGAAATCGTCGATCAGGAAGAAAATAAAAATACTGACGAAGGTGCAGAACAAAACAATCATGGAAACATAAAACGGCGCCATATCAGCAAGACTGCAGGTCGGGCAGATTACATTGAAAATAAAAAAAGCGATAAAGCTTAAGATAAAGACCAGCAAACCAGCCCAGGCCGAAGACATCCATGGCAGTTGGTGTATTCGCTTAGCGGCGCGGGCGAACTCGATCTCACCGTTTAAGTATTTTTGGATTGGCAAAAAAATTATCAATGCGCCAACCAAATTTACCCCTACCAGCAAAAATAAATTCATGGGGATGGCGACGAGTATGCGGTCCGTTTTTCCGGTGATTAGCATAAAGGAAATAAAGGCAAAAAAATGCAGGATCGAAACACCCAGCATATTCAGCAGATAGCGCGATCTCAAAGTCACCGTCCAATTCCCAATGCTCATAAATTTCACTTAGAAACCTATCGGCATTCAGAACCGGCTGCTACATTTAATTTTCTTGGCAATTATGATGGCGATTATCTAAAAGCGACCGGGCTTCGGTTTTTGCGCCATTGTGACAATTGGTGCCGGCGTTTGGAGGAAAAGCTTCGCTTGCCCTTATCCAGATAGTTTTTGCGTTTACGGGCGCGCTCGGCTTTTTGCAAGGCGGCTTGAACCTGGAGATTATTATTTTCAAACCGGCCGCGCCGCCAAGCTGATAAATCTTGAGTTTTTTTCTCCGGTTTCTTGGCGTTGCGCTCAGCTGCCAGGCGGGCGCGAAACCTGGATTTCAACAAGGCTGCCTGGGCGGCCCGGCCAATCGGATCATTATAAGCGGGATCGGGTGAGCGCCGGAAACCTGAGCTCCGGATCGATTTGTTGCTGGTTTTTTGCCAAAGACCCAGCACCTTGTTGAGATAAACCTCATTCTTTGACGGTGTAGTTGAATGGTAATTTGCGGCCGCTTGCGGCCAGGACATCGTGCTTTGATTAATGGCCGCCAAGAAGTTAGCTGCATAGCCGACATTGCGCTCCGGATCGAAGGCGGCGTCCAAAGATTCAAAGGCTTTGGGGTGATAATAGAGATTGATCTGCATGCAGCCGACATCGATATTTTTGATCCCTTGAGCCTGCAATATACGGACTTTGGCAACTGCCGCCGCTTTTGACGGTAAATAGTGCCCTTTTCCTTTGGCCATTACCGTCCAGGGCCAGGCAAATAATGCCTTGTTGGTCTCGTCCCATTTACCGGATTCAGCTAAGGAAATGGCTGTCAGGAGATGCGGCGGAATGCCCAGCGCGGTTTCAAAGCCCTTTGTCTGAGATTGACAAAGATAGGCATCAGATGGGTTTAACTCATTGTTTTCGCTTGCTTTTTCTTTTGAGTTTTCAACCGCTCGCACCTGTGCGCTGGCAAATACCAGGACCAGCGCAGCAATACTAATGACGATTTTCAATGACTTCACACACACCATTTTTCACACCTATATTTTGACCATTTATTGGCCTTACGGATATAGGAGCAACAAATGTGCCAATTTTGAGGAAAAATGGCTTTCTACTTGGCGATATCGGCTTCAGCGAGGGCCATTAACAGGTTTGAGATCTTGGTTTTTAGGCTGTCATAACCGGCATTTCGAGTGATTGATTTTTCGTTCATGTAAAGGGCGCGGTTAATTTCAATTTGGAGGGCATGAACGCCATTTCCCGGCGCGCCGTAATGACGGGTGGTATAGCCGCCGGCATAGGGCTGGTTGCGCCGGACATTCATGCCCAGCCCTTTGAAATAATTTTCTACGAAGTTGATTAATTTCGGCGAACAGGCCTCGCCAAATTTATTACCCAGCACAACATCGACACGCTGGTTGCCTTTATCATTGTCCATCGGTCCGCCGATAGACGGCATCGAATGACAGTCGATCAAAATACATTTGCCGAACAACAATTTGGTCTCGTCGATTAAGCACTGTAAGGCCGCATGATAGGGGAAATAGAAATCTTCTATGCGTTTTTTACCTTCGGCGAAGGAAATTTTATGTCGATAGATTTCATCCCCATTCGTCACCACGCGTGGAATGGTACCTAGCCCGGCAAATACCCGGGGACTGGAGGTGTTAACATATATCGGCAAATGATCATTAAACATCCTCGGGTCAAGCTCGTAAGCCTCTCGGTTGGGATCAACAAAGGCGCGGGGGAACAAAGCTTTAAGCAGGGGCGCGCCGCAATTGGGTACTTCGCTGTAAAGATCATCGACAAAACTGTCTTCCGAGCCTCTGAGTGCTACCGGGTCCAGCTTTGATGCCTTGATGAAGGTATTCGAGTAATTTGTGCCGCTGTGAGGGGAGGCAAAAACAAAGGGTATGACTTGTTCCCGGGGGCGAACGATCTCAAATGCAGCATTGACGTCATCACCTGAAAAATCGCTGGAGCGATCATCTAGCAACTCTTCGGGTTCAATAATATGCGTAGATTTGTCCAATTTTCCTTCGCCAAGCATAAATCTTTGATTTAATGACATTAGTTGATCAGGCGTCTCTTGTCAGTACATGAAATAGTGATCAAAGGCCCTCTGTGATACCTATCTGAGGCTTGCACAATCTTCAAAAATCAATATAAAACCCACTCCAATTTCGGGAGGCCATTTACGAACGGCTTTTCTAAAATGGGCGTGTAGCTCAGCGGGAGAGCACCTCGGTGACATCGAGGGGGTCGTAGGTTCAAACCCTACCACGCCCACCATCCTTTCTGATAAAGACAATGGCGACATTTAATTTCTGTCCAATGTGGGCCGAGAGCAGTTTAGCATAGTTCTAATTCACACAAAAAAACTGTTGAATTGATTTAACATTAATATACTGTAATAATAACATTCATGAATTGATGGGGAGGGTGTTTTTCTAATCAATTTATTTATTTCAACTCAAAGACCATTATTAATGGGAGGCCCTAAGTGATTAATCAAAACAAAGTACTGTTAGCCGGAATGGCAATTGTAGGTATGGCCTACGCTTACCAACCCGCTAATGCTCAAATGGCGTCAGCTGAAGTATTGGTGAATACCTGCTATTCATGTCACGGCACCGACGGAAAAAGTGTTGGCGACATGCCAACCGTCGCCGGTAAAACCAAGAGTTTTATTGCTAACAAACTCAAAGCTTTTAAATCTGGTAAAATTTCATCAACCGTGATGATGCGTATTACCAAGGGCTTTAGTGACAGCGAACTTGATGCCATTGCCGGCATTATGGCCAGAAAGTAGGGGGAGGATAAAACAATGACAAATATATCAAGAAGACATTTTTCGGTTGGACTTGGTGTTTCCGCTGCACTTGGTTCGCTCACACTGGGTGGCAAAGCTCCTTTTGCTGCCACGGGTAAAGCTCAAGTAGTGGTTATCGGAGGAGGATTTGGAGGTGCTACGGCAGCCAAATACCTCAAACGGTTTAATTCTAAATTATCAGTCGTTCTAGTCGAACCATCTAGCCAGTATTCCACCTGCCCATTCTCAAATACCGTAATTGGTGGCCTCAATAAAATAGATTACATCACTCATAATTATGATGCCCTGAAAAAAATGGGTGTCACGGTTGTGCATGATCTGGTCACCCATATCGATGGCGCGAAGAAATCGGTAAAACTTGCTAAAGGTGGCGACATTTCGTTTGAGCGCTGCATCGTTTCTCCGGGTATCGATTTCCGCTGGGATAAAATTGACGGTCTTGATGCAAGTACAGCAAATACCATTCCACACGCCTGGAAAGCAGGACCGCAGACAACTCTGCTTCGCAATCAGATCGCTGCTATGCGGGATGGCGGTACCTTCCTTATTTCGCCACCGCCAAATCCTTTCCGCTGTCCTCCGGGGCCGGGTGAACGGATTAGTTTGGTCGCGAATTATTTCAAGAAGCACAAACCCAAATCAAAAATTGTCGTGCTTGATCCTAAGGCGAAATTTTCAAAGCAGGGATTGTTCAAAGAAGGCTGGGCAAAACTTTATCCTGGCATGATTGAATATCATAACATTGACGATGACGGCATCGTGCGCCGGGCCGATGTTAAGGCCAAGACGTTATTCACTGATTTCGGTAAATTCAAAGGCGATGTGATCAATTTTATTCCAGCTCAAAAAGCGGGAAAAATCGCCGAGACTTCAGGCTTAACCAACAAATCCGGCTGGTGTCCGGTTAATCAATTGACTTTTGAGTCCACGCTCATGCCGGGTGTTCATGTTATCGGTGATGCAAGTGTTGCTTCACCTATGCCAAAATCCGGTTTTTCAGCTTCCTCGCAGGCAAAAGTGTGTGCTGCTGCCGTCAGCAATTTGCTGAACGGCCAAGGCCCTGGAACGCCCAAGTTTGTTAACACTTGTTACAGTCTGGTTGCCGAGGATTACGGTATTTCGGTGGCGATGGTTTACGGTTTTGCCAACAGTAAAATTATAAAAATTAAAGGTTCTGGAGGTTTGAGCCCATCCGGAGCAACTGCCGAATTCCGCTCAAAAGAAGCAAACTTTGCCAGAGGCTGGTATGAGAGTATTAGCCGCGATATTTGGGGATAAATCACCCAACTTAGATTAAGCAAGGGCGGCTACCAATGGCCGCCCTTTTTATTATTGGAATTCCAATGGATCTGCTTAACATTTTCTGACAATTCGTTCCAATTTTGCACCGAGTTCCTCATGGATATTGAATTTGTATGTTGAAATGACAAATTTAATCTCCACATAAACACGTATGTAAAGATAGTTTGTTAAGACATCAGCTTGAGGGAGCGGTGCGCTAATCGGTGCGTTCGCAAAGAAAATGGCTGTAACAACAACGATCGAAAATTTTGATGAAAAACAGGGCCTGCTGCGCCGGTTTTTAGGCTTTCTGTTATATCCGATCATTGCTATCTGGCGTTTATTGTTTGTCCGGAATATTGAAGATGAGGATGTGCATTTGGGCGCAGATATGCGCTCTGATAGCCAATCGTCGCCGGTTGAAAGCGAAGCTATTGCCGAGTCCTGGACAGAAATGCGGCTGGAGATTTGCGAACGCCTTTGGGGGGATGGTTGTCTCAATCCGTTCAATTCGGACTATTTGGTAAATACCTTGCGGCTGTTGGATATGAATGAATCCAACAGCTTATTGCAACTCGGTGCAGGGCTTGGCGGCACGTCGCGGTCTTTGGCAGAACAAATTGGCATCTGGGTAACCGGGTTTGAAGCCAATGAAGATCTCATGGAAATTGCCAAAATGAGAAATCAAATGGCTGGCTTGACAAAAAAGGCGGGCATTACCAGGCTCCGGCCAGAGGCGCCTAAATTTAAAGAAAACGGTTTTAATGCCGCTATTTTATTCGAATGCCTGACCCCGATCGAAGAAAAAGAAATTATTATCGAAAGTGCTGCGAAATCATTGCGTGAAAACGGTCATTTTCTTATGACAGATTATGTTCTGCCGAGTGGTGATCCGCCCAACGAAATAGTGATGAGCTGGTATAATCGAGAGCCTGAAAAACCCAAACTGTGGACGGCGCGCCGGACCTATGACACGATTAAAGATGCCGGTCTTGAAGTCCGTATTGCTGAGGATTTTACCGCCAAATACCGAACTTTGGTGTTAACCGGCTGGCTAAAATTGCTTTCAGGCCTATCAAAAAAAGAACTGACGCCGGATTTCGCCGCGGCTCTGATCTGGGAATGTGAGTTTTGGATTTACCGGATAGCTGCGTTGGATAGTGGCGGGCTTAAAGTTTACCGCTACCACGCAATAAAGGAAAACGCGTAAAAAAGCTGAAAAATATGAAAAAAGCTGCCCGTAGGCGTTGACAGATGACGGATTGCCCCTTATTTTCCCGCAACTTCCGCCGCCAATTGAGGCGGCATTGTACTGTTATGAGGACGGCAAAATGAAAGTTCGTAGTTCGCTTAAATCTGCGAAAGCAAGAGATAAGAACTGTCGCGTCGTGCGGCGGCGTGGTCGTCTGTATGTGATTAACAAACAGAATCCCCGCTTTAAGGCACGCCAAGGGTAAATTAGTCCCTTTCGAGCGACTTTTATTAAACCGCGTCGGCATAAATGTGCTGATAAGCGCGGTTTTGCTTTTTCTGATCCCGACAATTCTCTATTCTGTCTTTCCTTAACCTGTTGAGGGAGAGCAGTCGCTATGCAGATGCCTGAGCCTGATGAAGCAATCATCGCTAAGCGTCCTAAAATAATTGAGCAACTCAACCGCATTGTTCCGGCGGGCCCCTTTGGTACGAATGTCATCACTGATCCGGATGGGCTCAGGGCCTACGAATGTGATGGCCTATCCGCCTACCGCCAGTTGCCAATGGTCGTTGTGCTGCCGGAAACGACGGCGCAGGTGTCCGAGATTCTAAAATATTGCCTTTCGGAAGGTGTGAAAGTTGTGGCGCGTGGTGCCGGCACGTCGTTATCGGGCGGTGCGTTGCCACTGGCCGACGGTGTTATGCTTGGGCTCGGCAAGTTTAATAAAGTCCTCGATATTGATTACGCCAATCGGGCAGTGGTTACCCAGCCGGGTGTAACGAATTTAGCCATTAGCGAGGCCGTCGCCGATCACGGTTTCTATTATGCCCCCGATCCTTCGAGCCAGATTGCCTGCTCAATCGGCGGTAACATTGCCGAGAATTCCGGCGGTGTGCATTGCTTAAAATATGGCCTGACGACGAATAATGTGCTCGGGGTCGGAATGGTGTTGATCAATGGCGATGTTGTCCGGCTTGGCGGCAAACATTTGGAATCGGAAGGCTATGATCTGCTTGGTCTGGTGACGGGCTCTGAAGGATTGCTGGGTATCATCACCGAAGTGACGGTCCGCATATTACGCCAACCCGATACGGCGCGGGCGATGCTGATTGGTTTTGACAGTGCGGTGCTGGCCGGAGATTGTGTGGCGGCGATTATAGGCGCAGGCATCATCCCGGGCGGTATGGAAATGATGGATAAACCCGCCATCCACGCGACTGAGGAATTTGTCCAGGCCGGCTACCCGCTCGATGCCGAGGCATTGTTGATCGTGGAGTTGGACGGGCCGGAGGCCGAAGTAGATCATCTCATAGACCGGGTGCAGGAAATTGCTACGGATTTGGGCGCCGGCTATTTCCGGGTTAGTGAAAATGAAGCTGAACGGGAAAAATTTTGGGCTGGGCGCAAAAATGCCTTCCCGGCGGTGGGGCGCATCACGCCCGATTATTATTGCATGGATGGCACCATTCCCCGCGCGAGGTTGCCGGAAGTCCTCAAACGCATGGAAGAAATGTCGGAGAAATATGAACTTCGTGTCGCCAATGTGTTCCATGCTGGTGACGGTAATCTGCATCCACTCATTATGTATGACGCTAATGTTCCAGGTGAGCTTAAACGGGCGGAAGACTTTGGCTCGGATATTTTGAAACTCTGCGTTGAAGTTGGTGGAGTATTGTCAGGAGAACATGGCGTCGGTGTTGAAAAACGCGATCTCATGGGCACGATGTTTACTGAGGAAGACCTCAACCAGCAACAACGCGTCAAATGCGCCTTTGATCCGGAAAGCCTGCTAAATCCCGGAAAAGTTTTTCCAACGCTGCACAATTGTGCCGAACTGGGCCGCGTTCATGTCCATGATGGCCAGACCCGTTTCCCCGATATCCCGAGGTTCTAACGTGAGCGATCGTCTGCTGCCACAATCCAATAAAGACGTGCTGGATATTGTCCGAGCCGCCAATAATGATGCTCAAACGCTGGAGATCATTGGTGCGGGTTCCAAAGTTGATTGGGGGCGTCCGGTAGATTCTTCGGCGCTGCTTGATCTGACAAATCTCACCGGCATTGTATTGTACGAGCCGACGGAACTGGTTCTGTCAGCCGCCGCCGGGACACCGATGATGGAAATTCAGCAGGCCCTGGCGGAGAAAAACCAGCAGCTAGCCTTTGAGCCGCCGGATTTATCATTGCTCTATGGCGGTAATAGTAGCGGTACGCTGGGCGGTACTATTGCTGCTAATTTATCCGGCTCAAAGCGCTTGCAGGCGGGGGCTGCCCGGGATCATTTCCTAGGCTTTGAAGCGATAAGCGGGCGCGGTGAGGAGTTCAAATCCGGTGGCCGGGTGGTTAAAAATGTCACCGGCTTTGATCTATCAAAACTATTGGCGGGATCTTTCGGCACTTTAGCGGCAATGACATCGGTGACGGTAAAAGTTCTGCCGAAACCAGACAAAACCCGGACAGTTTTACTTTATGGCCAGGACGACCAAGCAGCAATCAAAGCTCTCAGTGAAGCTCTGCAAGGACCGTTCGAGATAAACAGCGCTGGTCATCTGCCGGCAAATATCGCAGCCAAATCAGCCGTTTCATATATTGTGTCTTCGGGCGGTTCGGTTGCGGCCGTTCGCGTTCAAGGCCCGGAACCTTCGGTCGAAGTGCGGTGCCAGGCCGTGCGTGCTTTATGGCAGGCCTACGGGGACGTTGAAGAGTTGCATGGCCATAATTCTGGAATTCTGTGGCAGGAAATGCGGGATATTGCAAAATTGTTAAGCAATCCCGAGGACCAAATTTGGCGGCTTTCTGTGCCGCCTGCCTCAGGTGCCGATGTCGCCGCGGCAATTACCAGCCAGCTTAAATGTGAATACTATTATGATTGGGGCGGCGGGCTCATTTGGCTGGCGCTAGATGGCAAGGCCGAAAATTCGGTGGTAATCATTCGTCAGGCGGTCGACAACTCTGGTGGTCACGCAACTTTGGTGCGAGGCAGTGAAATGTTGCGTAGCGGTATAGATGTCTTTCATCCGCAACCCAAAGAACTTGCTCAGCTAAGCAGTAATATTAAAAATAGCTTTGATCCGTCTGGCGTGCTCAATCCCGGCAAGATGTATAAAGCGGATGGATGACGGCTGATGAAAACGGAATTTACCTCTGCTCAGCGCGCTAATCCGATCATTCAGGAAATTGAGGCCAATTTGCGGAAATGCGTTCACTGCGGATTTTGCTTATCCGCATGTCCGACCTATTCCGTGCTGGGGGACGAGCGGGACAGCCCCAGAGGCCGCATTTATCTTATTAAAGATATGCTGGAGCGGGGCGGGGCGCCCAATCCGGAAATTGTCTCCCATGTCGATCGCTGTTTGTCATGCCTCGCCTGCATGTCGGCCTGCCCATCGGGCGTGCATTATCAGCACTATATTGATCATGCCCGCGCCTATGTCGAAGATCATCATCAGCGCCCGTGGTTTGAAGGCGTATTGCGTGCCGCCTTGGCGTTTATCTTGCCCTATGCCGGACGTTTTCGCTTGGCGCTTAGTTTCGCTAAATTCGCCAAACCTGTGGCATTTTTATTTGGTACCAAATTGGCGGCGATGATCAATATGGCGCCGGCTAAAATTCAAAAACCTGCCCTGCCGGACGGCTCCCAAATCTTTCCTGCAGAGGGGCCACGCAAAAAGCGCGTTGCGCTGATGCTGGGTTGTGCGCAAAAAGTTTTACGGCCTTCAATCAATGAAGCGACCATCCGGTTGTTGACCCGGCTCGGCTGTGAGGTAGTGGTCTCTAAAGAGATTGGCTGCTGCGGAGCGCTCACCCACCATCTTGGCAAGGATGAGGCGGCACGTGAATTTGCCCGGGCCAATATTGCTGCCTGGAAAAGTGAGATAGAGGGCGACGGGCTCGACGCGATTGTGATCAATGCTGCTGGCTGCGGCACCGAAGTTAAAGATTACGCCTATCTCTTCAAAGAGGACGCAGCCCATCGCGAAACAGCGCAAAAAATATCTGATCTCACCAAAGATATATCGGAATTTATCGCTGAACTCGAACTGCCTGCCGCAACGACGGCCAATTTACCTGATGTGGTCTACCATGATGCCTGTTCACTGATGCATGGTCAGGGCATTACCGAGCCGCCGCGCCAACAATTGCGTAGCGCCGGGTTTAATGTTGTTGAGATTCCCGGGCGTCATTATTGCTGCGGCTCGGCCGGCAGCTACAATTTGTTGCAGCCGGAAATGGCGGGCCAGTTAAAAGACCGGCGGATCGGCGGCATTGACAGTGTATTGTCGGAAAGCAAGGCTGAAATTCTGGCGACTGGAAATATTGGCTGTCTGGTTCAATTGGCCAGCGGCACGGCATTGCCGGTCGTGCATACGGTGGAATTGCTAGATTGGGCAACGGGTGGGCCCATCCCTGATAATTTGTAACGTCAATTTGATGGCGGAAATAGCGCTGGATCGGCCATAATGTCGGCATGAAGATCGTTTTTCTATCCGTCATTTTTTCTATTGCCGTCTTCGTTGCCTTGCCGTTACAGGCCGGGCAGAATGACAAGCGGCTCGATCTGTTGTTTGCGGGTCTGGCAAAATCCAACAGTGCCACTGAAGCTAAATCCATCGAAAATTCAATTTGGAAAATCTGGATCGAAAACAAAAATCAGCCGGTTTCACGGATCATGGAATTTGGTATTAAATCGATGAATAAAGGGGCGCTGAAAGCAGCGCTCCGGGCATTTGATGAAGTTGTCAAAATGGACCCGGAATTTGCCGAAGGCTGGAATAAGCGGGCCACGATCTACTATTTGCTCCAGGACTTCCCAGCCTCGGTCAAAGATATTGCCCAAACTCTGCGTCTTGAGCCCCGGCACTTTGGAGCGTTGTCCGGGCTTGGCCTTATCAATGCCGCACTGGGGCGGCATCAGGCGGCACTTAAGGCCTTCAAACAGGCCAGTAAAATTCATCCGCAAATGAGCGGAGTGCAACAGCATATCAAAATGCTGAAAGAATTTTTAAAGGGCGAAAAAACTTAAGAGCCTAGTAACCCATGATGCCGAAGAGACCTTGAGCACTTTCTTGAGGCGAGGCTATTTCCAGCATATTTTGAATCAAGCCCTGATTATTTTGCGATACCAGATTGATGTTATTAATCGCCAAGGTAAATTTAAGATTAGCGGCGCGGTTTTTGGCTGCATTTTCCTGAATTTCTTCAGTGACGATATCGGCGACTTCTTCCTCAAGGCGGGAAATTTCCTCTCGAATCATATAATCATTGCCTTGCAACAGCGAGGTGTTCGCTGTCAGGCGGGTGGAGTTGGTGTCGAAATAAATGATAGCGGCATCGATATCGTCAATTGCTTCCTGAACGGCCGTATCGTCGGCGAAGCTCGAATAGTATTCCGAGTTTAAGACACCCAAACCGCCGCGGTTGAGAGTGCCGGTAATTGTGTCAGTACCATTGCTTAAAGTAACGCTGTCGTCCGAATGATCCATACTTTGAACCGTCATATCGGTGGCTGTATATTCCAAGCCGGTGGCCACATTGGTGCCATCATTCGAGTATTGCTTATAAATATTGTTGCCTTTTTCATAGCGCCACGCATAGCCATCCCCATCGACGATTTCATGCTCTGTGCCGAGATAGGCGCCTTCGAGCGTTGTAAAACCGCCATTCTTGTTTGTCGGGGTATAGATCGTCGCAGTATCCCAGTCGGGGCCATTAGTATTACCAATCAAATTGACATTTTGATAATTTACAATCTGATTTGCGCCATTGGCCCGGGAATTGATGTTGTTATAAAGCGCATCGAAATCTGTGGCCGCCGTGGCTCGGTCGTCATCTGAAGTTGAGCCCAGCAAAGCTTCCAGATTAGATTTCATGGTATCGAGATCAACTTCGATAAAGCTCGCCGCATTTTTAGCCTTGGTGGCGGCGGAAACGTTATCAGAAATTTTGTCTTTGAAAGCTTGTAATTGAAGTGATTTCCGGCGGGCCCGGCGATAGTCGGCATTGCTGTCGAAATCGACGGCCTGATCGGCTTTTTGCTCATTGAGGCGTTCAACCAAACGCTCGGTAATGGTCACCAAAGAGGTCATACCGGAAACTTGGTTTTTAGCCAGTTGAGTGTTGATGATTTCAGCAATACTGCCGAGTGCGACGGCCATTCTGGTCTCCAAAATCGGCGGGAAGATAGCTCCCGCGCAAGATATTTGTGGCAATCTGATATTCTACCAGATCAGATATTACCACCCCGTAAAGGCGTAACATCTTTAATATGGGTATCATAGTAGCAGATATCACGAAAAATTGGCAGTGATTGGTGTCACAAATGCTTGAATCTTGGATTAAGGACGTATGTTATTGATTTAGTTTCTAAATTTTACTGTTTGGACGTGTAAGGAGAGTAAGAATGGCGAATCAGCAGGTGGCTGTTATTGTTGGCGCCGGGGCAGGATTAAGCGCTTCACTGGCGAGGAAATTTTCCGGGGCCGGGATGAAAGTAGCTCTGGCGGCGCGAAATACTGAAAAACTGGCGGAATTGGTCAAAGAAGTTGAGGGTGTTGCCTATACGTGTGAAACCGCCGATCCGGCCAGCGTTCAGGCGCTTTTCAAATCCGTTGCTGATGATTTAGGGGTTCCCGACGTCGTGGTCTTTAATGCCAGCCAGCGCGTGCGTGGTGAAATTACCGAAATTGATCCGGAAGAAGTACGCCAAGCCGTGCTGACGACCTGTTATGGCGGATTCTTAGTTGGTCAGGAAGCCGCTAAATTAATGCTGACGGCGGGACGCGGGACCATCATGTTTACCGGCGCATCGGCCGGCGTAAAAGGCTTTCCGAAATCGGCGACTTTTGCCATGGGTAAGTTTGGCCTGCGTGGTCTCGCTCAAAGCATGGCGCGGGAGCTTCATCCGCAAAATATCCATGTCGTTCATGTCGTCGTTGACGGCGGCATCAGATCGGTTGAAAGAGACCGGGTGGATGGCCGGGGCGATGATGGCTGGCTGCTGCCGGAGGCGATCGCCGACACCTATTACCATCTCCACACTCAGCATCGCTCTGCCTGGTCGTGGGAAATTGAAGTCAGGCCCTGGGTTGAAAATTTTTAAGCGTTGAAAGTTTTTAGTTAATCCATATCCAAGGCACGTTTATAGAGATCGAGCAGTTCTTCCTGCTCGCGGCGATCAGCACCATCCAGTTTGCGCAAACGTATTAGTTGGCGCAGTATTTTTGCATCAAATCCGGCACTTTTGGCTTCGGAATAGACTTCGCGGATATCTTCGGCGAGGGCAGCTTTTTCTTCTTCTAGGCGCTCAATGCGCTCGATTATTGTTCTGAGCCGTTCACTGGCTATGCCGCCTACATCTACCATTTAAAATCCCCTGAAATTTAGAGCTGTGATGAATAACTTCTGAGGATTATGTAGCGGGCCAGATGGTGCCCTGCAAGATCGCATTTTCAGTTCGCCATATTGTCCCCAGACAATTTCACTGTGGCGGTGCAACCCTGCTGCCTGTATAACCCGGCCCTATGTCTGAATTGCACCAAAGTGAAAATATTGGCCAGCGTGCGGTTGTGGTTTTACTGCTGGGTGCAGCCGCAATCTCGCTCGCGCCGATCTTTGTCCGCTTAAGTGAGCTGGGTCCAAGTGCGACGGCTTTTTACCGCATGTTTTTTGCCATACCTGTTCTTTGGGTCTGGATGCAGCAGGATAAAAAAAATGACACCGTTCACCGCCAGCCGAATTCATTAAGCGATTTTGCCCGGCTGGCTCTGGCTGGTCTGTTTTTTGCCGGTGATCTCTCATCCTGGCACTGGTCAATCAAGCTGACATCGATTGCTAATTCCACCCTGTTGGCAAACTTCGCGCCGATCTTTGTCACCTTGGGAGGATTTTTTCTATTCGGTGAAAGATTCACCAAGACTTTCCTCATCGGCATGGTTTTGGCGATGGCAGGCGTTGCGTTCCTGCTCGGGGACAGTTTTGCCTTTAAGCCCGATCATTTATTGGGTGACGCCTATGGTTTGGTCGCCGCCATGTTTTACGCGGCCTATCTGATGTCGGTGGCGCGATTGCGCGCTGAATTTTCAACCGCTACCGTGATGACCTGGTCAGGCCTGGTAACATGTGTGGTTTTGGTGCCGGTTACCATAATCTCCGGCGATAGCTTTATCGCGCCGACACTGTTTGGCTGGGCCATGCTGGTGGGTTTAGCGATTATTTCCCATGCCGGGGGTCAAAGCATGATTGCCTATGCCTTGGCGCATCTGCCGGCGGCTTTCGGCTCGGTCGGCCTGCTCCTGCAACCAGCTTTGGCCGCCATCATTGCCTGGTTTTTATTTGGTGAGAGCCTCAGTCTATTACAGCTATCCGGTGGCTTGGTGGTAATTGTCGGTATTTATTTTGCCCGCAAGGGGACAAAATAGACGAAATTGTGATGGGATCTCAGGCTTGACACAGATGAGTGAGCAGGGAAATCTGCAGGCAGCTTAAAAATATAAAACCGGGGACCCTCTAAAAGATGCGCGACGATCAAAATGAAGGCATTGATTATTTTGTCGATCTGCAGCCAGAGACCGAAGATTTTCTGGCAACCGTTTTAGACGGCCTGTCGCAGCAGCAAAAATCAATTCCGCCGAAATTCTTCTATGACGCCAAAGGTTCCGAAATCTTTGATCAGATTTGCGAGGCGCCGGAATATTACGTTACCCGCACTGAAATAGCGCTGATGAACGAGATCGCCCAGGAGATCAATGCGCTGGTTGAGTCAGGCTCAATCGTGGTTGAGTATGGCTGCGGCTCGAGTTTAAAAATCAGGGCCTTGCTTTCGGCCCTGCCTGATCCAGCGGAATATCTGGCAATCGATATCTCAAAGTCCCACCTCATCGCAACGGTGAAGGAAATTGCCGCCGATTATCCGAATTTGCGTGTGGGCGCCATCTGTGCCGACTTTTCGGATGCCCTGAGCTGGCCTGCAGAAGCCGATGCAGAACGTGATCAGCGCCTGGCTTTTTTCCCGGGCTCCACCATCGGCAATCAAACGCCCGAAGAAGCACAGCAATTTATGCAGCGTGTCCGCCATTTGGTCGGCGATAACGGCAATCTTTTGATCGGTGTTGATTTGAAAAAAGATACCAATGTGCTGAACCGGGCCTATAACGATGCCGTCGGCTATACGGCTGATTTCAATTTGAACTTGTTGCACCGCATCAAAAATGAGCTGGGTGGCAAGTTGGATATCTCAAATTTCGAGCATGATGCTTTTTACAATGAGGAATTGGGGCGCATCGAAATGCATCTGGTCAGCCGGCACGACCAATCCATCGGCATCGGCGGCCAGCAATTCGATTTTAAAAAGGGCGAGAGCATTCATACGGAAAATTCGTATAAATACTCAATTGATGAATTTATTGAACTGGCCGGCAGTTCCGGCTTCGGCCCGGTGAAGGCTTGGACCGATGCAGACAATTATTTTTCAATCCACTATATGGCGGCAAATTAGATAGCTGCGCGGATTAACTCTCTGCAGCTGCACGGCCTTCCTCGGTAATGCTGGCTTTATTAAAACCAGCGCCGAATGTCGAAAGCGTCACCCAACCGGCGTCCACACATTCCTTGAGTGTCCGGTCCAGTATCTCATGGTTACCATTATCGGAAACCCCAATATCGCCGGACATAATCAAAAGTTCTAAAAGTAATTTTTGTTGCGGCAAAATTTGTGACATAAATAAATCCCTAAAAAATCGTGCGATAAATTACGGGATGTCCCAGCAAATATCAAACAGTGTATTCTTAGTGCCTGCCAAAAATGAATAGCTCAAACGATTCCAGTCCAAACGAGCGCATCGAAACCCGGGGCGGGGTGTTTCTTTGGACCTATGCGCTGCTGATTCTTTCCCAGATTTTATTTGGCAGTAACCAGATATTGGCGCGGCTCATCGATGGCGCCGTGCCGCCGATTGGGCTCTCTTTCTGGCGCTGGATTGTCGCCACCCTCGTCGTTCTGCCCTTCACCCTGAAATACATTCGCCCCTTCGCCGCACTGGTTCTCAAGGAATGGCGAATTTATGTCGGCTGTGCCTTTTGCCTGATCGTTTTGGGCAATACGACGATTTATATCGCGCTCAATTACACCACCGCCATCAATGGCGCTATCGTTTCTTCAATACAGCCGGCGGTGACCTTTGCGATGTCCTGGCTCGTGCTGCGGGAATTTGTGACCAAAGGCCAAATAGCCGGCGCTATCGTCACCATCATTGGCGTGCTGGTAATTATCAGCCAGGGTGATCTTGCGATCTTAACAAATCTGCGTCCCAATCCGGGCGATCTCTGGATGCTTGTTTCAGTTTTGGGCTTTTCGCTTTATGCCGTTTTGCTGCAAAAACTGCCTGGCGCAGTGCCGGCGGTGCTGACCCTCAACGTCATTCAACTCCTGGGCATTATTCTGTTGCTGCCGTTTTATGCCTTTGAGACGGTTTATATCCGGCCCATGGAGCTCAATCAGGTCACCATCATCGCTGTATTGTGGGCGGGCATTATTGTCGCCGTGGCCGCACTTGGTCTTTGGAATTACACCAACCGGAGATTGGGCGCGAATGTCGCCAGTGGCACCGTTCATTTGCGCCTGGTTGCTATCACGGTTATGGCCATGATCATCTTGGACGAAAGCCTGGAGATATTTCATCTCGTTGCCTTCGCCATTATCATGGTGGGTGTTTATGCCATTACCAAAGCAAAACCCCGGAAATGAGGGCTAAAAATTCACAATGTGGAGGTTTGAAGCCCAATTCCCAATTTGAGCTTGATCAAGGAGGATAACTTCTGGTCTGGTTACATTGCCGTTATAAAATGAGCTTATGTAAAAAGTAAGTGGGAACATGTAATGGAATGGAAAATAGAATATAGCGTCGGCGATGAAGATTTGGATCGTGACCACATGACCATCCTCAATGCCGTTGACCGCGTTAAAAAAGCCCAAAAAAACAATCTGGAAGATGATTTTATCGGCATTTTGCTCAATCAATTGCTCGAATATGTTGATGGCCATTTTGCCAAGGAAGAAGAATATATGGCCAAGATCGGCTTTCCCGGCCTGGCCGAGCACCATGACCGCCATGTCGATATGAAGGCCGAACTGCTGCGTCAGCGCGGCGAATTCTTAAAAGACGGCAAAGCTAATTTTGACGAACTTATGCCGTTTCTCAATGATTGGTGGGAAAAACACATCCTCGAAGCCGATATGGATTACAAACTCTACGCCGAGAGGAGTTTGTAGGGGGAGACCTACACTTATTACTTGACAAACCATTCTAAATGTTCTCTTTTTGTTCTATGAACAAAAATGCTCTCTGGCCCCGCCATAGAAATGGTGATCGGCATCACTGCGTTCGTTGTAATATTTTTTAAGATATAGAAGATGATTTTATTTTTTATTTGGCGGTAAATAAATTGCGATTGTTTCTGACATTCATATTTAGTTTGGTCCTCATAGGTTCGGCCCACGCTGCCGAGAAGCAACTGGATTGGCAAGTAGGCGTATGGACCACAGAGCGGATGGATAGATACGAAGATTTTCAGCTGGTATTCTTTGGCAGAGACTTTCTACTTGGCGATAATGTCGATCAGGATAGAACCAAAGCCAAAAAATTATTTGAAGGAGCTGTTAGTAAAAACTCAAAAAATTATTCGCTGATCGGAAGCATTTATTTGAACGAAACAAACAATAAGACTGCAGCATTTAAGTGGTTCACAAGAGGTATTCAGTCGGGCGATAAAAATTCAAAATGGTATATTGGCCTACTGATGAATTGGACGGGAATGAAATTGCTGAAACACAAAAAATCCATTGACCCGCCCAATATTGAAGGCTTTGCGCTATTGTTTGCTGCCAAACAATTCGGTTATGAAGTTGGGATTGAAAAAATCGATTCTCATTATTTTCAATTAGATTCTCAACGTCTCAAAAAAGCAAAGCAAGAATCCCAGAAGTACTTCGCCAATCCGCAGTTATTGATACGGCAACTTGTTTTTCTGTGTGAAAATAAGAATAATCGTTTTGGACAAACTTGTACCTTTTAGCGCATTGCTAAAGATATAATTCTAGCTATCAATCCTCACTCCACTTACATGCGGCTAAATCTTTTTCGAGTTGTCGCTTTCGCCGACTTAAAGATCGACCATAAGCCTTATCTCGTGCACCATTTCTATTAAAATCTCGAATATCCCTGTTAACTTGATCCAAATCACTCTGGATAGATCTGCATCGTGCAGGGAGACCTGCTCCGGGATATCTGCCCCCACTTCCGCCAGTGCGAGCTAACTCCACATTAATTGCGTCTTGAGTTTCTCCACCGGGTTTCATCATACCATCGCGGATAAGTCCTTTTTCTTTCTGAATATCGTTAATGGCCTTGAACATCGGTTCATCTGGATATGGCGTGATACCATATGATGGTTCTCTATAGCGGCCAATTTGTTTTAATGCCTTTTTAAGAGCAATTGTATCTTCCTCATCAACAGGCCTGTCAGAACCTATTTCTTCTTTTAGATATAACGGATTTCTTAACATTATTCCTCCATAAATATAGATTTTAATTCCAATTCTAACTTATAAAACGATATAGAAATATGTGAAAATTCACTATATAGGAAACTTAAATTTGCTCGTTTTACATGTTGAATTTTAATTGCGCACAATTAAATGTCACGTTCAACAAAAAAGAACATAAAATGAACTAATTAAATTTATCAGGTGCAGGGACTTAGTCCAAAATCCCCCCTTACAACGCAAACTCCAAATTAGCCTGGCCGGTGCCGGAGCTGCCGAAATACTCGCCCAGCAATTCAGCTTTGCCGCTGTAGTCATTCCAGCCGAGGGCTCCCAACAACATCGCCGTGTCGATCATTTGGCATTCACCGGCGCAGCGGGCGGCGTAGTCGGGCAGCATTTTAATAAACTCTTTGATCTGGCCGGTCTCCCACAGCTCCAGCACACGGAGATCAACCTGCCGGTTAAACTCGGTGTTGGTCTCGAAAGCGCCGGCTTCGGATTGATCGTTGGGGAAAAACTGGTGCGACAGGGAGCCGCTGGCGATCAGGCCGACCTTGCGGTCACTTTTCTCTATGGCGTCCCGCATCGCTTCACCCATGCGGCGGCCCTCATCGATACTGGCAAATTGATTGGCGGCAATCGGCAGCACCCGGGCATAGGCGCCGGTATTCATCATGTGGCGCATCGGGATCAGCGTGCCGTATTCAACCTTCAGATTTGGCGTGTCATGCGCCATGGCGCGAAAGTCCGCCTCCCGTACCGTATCAGCCATTAAGGTGCCAAGCTCCGGGTCGCCGTCATAGGCATATTCCATATCTTCCAGAAAATGGGGCAGCTCATGGCTGGTAAAAGTGTCTGCGTGATGGCCAGCCGCATTGAGATGGAAGCCCTGGTTGACGATCCAATGGGTATCGATGACGGCAAAAGTATCGACCCCGGCGGAGTTGGCGCGCTTGCCG
>CAZMHI010000014.1:0-40067 GCA_964566055.1 uncultured Rhodospirillaceae bacterium | reverse complement strand
ACCAGCGCATTGATGGCATTGTCGCGAATGCCTTTATGCTGCTCGTACATTTCCGACATCCAGATCGAGGGGACGTGGGTGACTTTGGCGGCAAAAACGATTTCGCCCATGAGGGTTCTCCTAATTTTTTATTTCAAAAACCGGCCGGCATCGACAACGATACGGGCACCGGTCGAGGTTTTCAAATGCGTTACGCAGGCCATGATGGCATCGGCGACATCTTCGGGCTCAACAATGGTTTGCAGCGGCGAGGTTTCGGCCAGTTTTTCGAGCTTATCACGTCCTCGCCCGGGTAAAAAATCTGTCGCCACTGCGCCCGGGGAGACACAATTGATGCGGATTTCCGGGCCCAATACGCGGGCCAGCGAAAGGCTCATGGTGTCGATAGCCGCTTTACAGGCGCAATAGGCGATGGAGCTGCCGGAGCCTTTAAAGCCCGAAACCGAAGACAGATTTATGATCACACTGTCTCCGCCGGCTTTGAGGAGCGGGCGCAATTCCCGGATAACCGAAAACGGGCCGCGCACATTGGCGATCAGCATCTGATCCATAAATTCGTCATCCAGCGCCTCGAGATCATCATGGGGAATGGGCTTGGTGAAGCCGGCGGAGTTCACCAGAATATCGAGCTTGTCGAAGCTGTCTTTGATGGTTTCGGCGGCTTGTTTGACCGAGGCGCCATCCTCCAAAGTAAGCTGCTGGATCGAGTGGCCGTCTCCGGGCAAGTCAGCCAGCAAGGCTTTAGCGCGGTCCTCACCGGAGTTGTAGCCAATGATCACCGTTGCCCCGGCCTCAGCCAGTTTCCGCACCGCAGCAGCGCCGATACCATTGCTGCCACCGGTCACAAAGGCAATTTTTCCGCTAAGCTCATTGCTCATCAATACTATCCTTACCTATTCGCCGCGCTGTTCAATATATTTAGACACATTGTTTTTGTTAATTCTAAGCTCACCATCAAATTCGTTCAACTCCGCCGACATGGCAAGCGGTCCGTTCTCATGGAGAGGCCTTAAGTGAGTGTCGACGGTGGCAAAGATTTGGTTGAGTGCGCTCATTTTGGTTTCATGATCCCGGCCCGGGCCGATCTTAAGCTCTACATGAACAAAGCCATTATCGGGGTGGCCGTCACCGATTTTATAACTCTCGCGCTTGGCCGCCCGCACCCGAAGACCGCCTTCTTTGAAAACTCCGGTCTCAATGGCAGTGCTGTGGACTTTCTCAATGAGGGTGTCCAAATCCATTTTATTTTCAATATTGTCGGAATATTCGATAATAATATGCGGCATGATCCTGAAGTCCTCTCCTGATCTTCCGGCATTTTAAATTGACAGCCGGTATTTATTGTTTAACATGTTAACTAAATAATAAACTGAGTCAACAGTAAGCCTACTCTCAGGAGGATAGTCGTGTCATATGATCTTTCGAAATTAAAGGGCTCAATTCCACCTTTAATCACACCATTCAAGGATGGTGCGGTTGATTACGAGGCTTATGCCGGTTTGGTTGAGTTTCAAATTGACAAAGGCTCCCACGGTATCCTGGTCAATGGCACGACGTCGGAGCCGTCAACCCTGACGACAGAAGAACGCAATAACACTGTCGATGTCGCCATGAAAACCAATAAAGGGCGCTTGCCGATTGTTGCTGCCACCGGCTCTCAATCTTTGGCGGAAACGAAAGCTCTAACCCGTCACGCCGCTGAAACCGGTGCAGATGCTCTATTGATCGTAACACCTTACTACATTCGCCCGCCCCAGCGGGGGCTGATTGAGTATTATCTCGATGTTACTGACGGCATAGATGTGCCGTGGATGATTTATCATATTCCCGGCCGGGCGGCGGTTTCAGTGACCCTCGATACGGTGAAGGAACTGAAAGACCGCTCCCCCAGCTTTGTCGGTATGAAGCACGCGGTAAATGATCTGGCTTTTGTCTCCGAATGCATCGATGCCTTTCCGGACTATCTGGTTTTTGTCGGCCTGGAAGAACTGAGCTTTCCTGAAATGGCGATTGGCGCTGTTGGCTTGATGAACGCTGTCGGCAATCTCCGGCCGGATTTGCTGGCCGAAATTTGCCAGGCGGTCTGGGATAATGATCTCACTAAAGGCAAGGAACTGCATCAGCGCTTGCTCGAGATTAATCAGAGCGTGTTCTACGATACTAACCCGATCCCGATCAAATATATGATGAAACGGCTCGGTATCATTCCTGAAAATCATCACCGCCTGCCGATGATGCCGGCAGAGCCCGAATTAGAGAAAAGACTGGATGGCGTGCTTGAACGCGCTGGGCTGCTTTAAAGGAAAGATGAAAAAATGAAAATCGCAAGTTTTGAGAAAGACGGCAAAAGCAGCTACGGCGTTGTCACCGATGACGGCATCATTGATATGGGCACGCGCCTCGGCGGCGAATTTCCAGCGCTGATCGATGTGTTGCAGGCTGACGCCATGGCCAAAGTAAGTGCGGCAGCAGAAGGTCAGACAGCGGATTTCAACTTGGCTGACGTAAGCTTGCAAAGCCCGGTGCCGTTCCCGGAGAAAATTATCTGCATTGGCGTCAATTACGGCAATCGCAATGAAGAATATAAAGACGGCTCGGATGCGCCGAAAAACCCGAGTGTGTTTTTGCGCACGCCGGGGTCATTCGTCGGTCACAATCAGGATATCCTGCGCCCGCCGGAATCGGATCAGCTTGATTACGAAGGCGAAATTGTGCTGGTGATCGGCAAGGCTGGCCGCCGCATCCCGGAAGCAAACTTCGCCGATCATATTGCGGGCCTCAGTATTATGAACGAAGGCACCATCCGGGATTGGGTGCGCCACGCTAAATTTAATGTCACCCAAGGCAAAAACTTCGGCTCCAGCGGCTCCATCGGTCCCTGGATGGTGACGGCGGATGAATTTGATAATTACGATAATCTCGCCGTGCAGACCCGGGTCAATGGCGAGGTGCGCCAGGATGACGTGATCGATAATATGATCTTTAAGTTTCCCTTTCTGCTGAACTATCTGTCGACCTTTATGGAATTGAAGCCGGGGGATCTCATTGCCACCGGCACACCAGTTGGTGCCGGCGCACGCTTTGATCCGCCCATTTGGCTCAAGCCCGGTGATGTGCTGGAGATCGAGGTGCCCACGGTTGGCATCTTGCGCAATACCTTTGCTGACGAACAAATCTGATGACCGCCGACAAGCCGGAAAATATACGTGAGTTTTCCCGCTCATTGCCGATGGCGCTGTTGCGCGCCCGCGAAGCTGCGATGGAGCGGTTTCGCCCGAGTTTGCGCGCCCATGACTTAACTGACCAGCAATGGCGGGTCTTGCGTGCACTTCATGATCATGGCCCGCAGGATCTCAGTGATTTAGCTGAGATGTGCTGTCTCTTGAGGCCCAGCATCACCCGCATCATCCGAGCAATGGAATCGCGGCAGTTGCTCATCAAGCGGGCGGATGCGAAAGATCAACGGCGCACCATTGTCTCGATCACCGTTGAAGGGCGCGAGTTGATTGCTAAAGTCGGTCCCATTTCAGAGCAGGTCTATGCCGAAATTGCAGCAGATTTCGGCTTTGATGAACTTGAAGACCTCTACCGGAAATTAGATACTCTGGTCGAAAAACTGGCAAAGCAGTAGTTATGATATCCAAAAAGAAACAAACCACCGGCGAGGCGATTGTCGCCTCGCTAATAGCACACGGGGTCGATACGATTTTTGGCGTTCCCGGCGCGCAAACTTACGATCTATTTGAAGCGCTCTACCAGGCCTCCGATAAAATTCGGATGATTACGGTCCGTCATGAACAGGCGGCAGCCTATATGGCTTTTGGTTATGCGCGCTCCACCGGCAAAGTCGGAGTGTTTACCGTGGTGCCGGGGCCGGGTGTGCTCAATACCATGGCAGCCCTCTGTACCGCGCTTGGCTGCAATGTGCCAGTGGTGTGTTTGACCGGCCAGGTGCCGTCGGCTTTTCTCGGCAAGGGCCGCGGCCACCTGCATGAGCTGCCGGATCAATTGGCGACCTTACGTTCGATGCTCAAATGGGCGGAGCGGATCGACGGGCCGGAAGACGCACCCGGTAAAGTCTTTGAGGCTTTCAAGCAGGCGCAAAGCGGGCGGCCCGGTCCGGTCTCGCTGGAAACCTGTTGGGATGTGTTAGGGCAGCAAGGTGAGATTACCTTACCGGATGCACCTTATGAGGTGGAACAGCCTTCGGTCAGCGAGGCAGAAATCGCCGCTGCAGCCGAGCTGATCGCCAAAGCCAAACGGCCGATGATCTATGTCGGCAGCGGAGCACTTGAGGCCAGCGCAGAAATTAAAGAACTGGCTGAACGTTTGGGCGCACCGGTATCGTCTTTTAGAGGTGGCCGCGGCGTGATGGCTGAAGATCATCCATTGACGTTTTCGCTGCCCTGCTCTTATCAAGTTTGGCCGGAGACCGATCTGCTGATCGGTATCGGCTCCCGGCTTGAGGGTCCCTACATGCGATGGGCCGGAATGCAATGGGTCGAGGGGCCAGGAAATTCAAATGATAGCGAAGGCCCGACACTCATTCGAATTGATATCGACCCGCTTGAAATGGAACGCTTCGCACCTCACGCCGGGATCGTCGGTGACGCCAAACCGGCAACACGCGCCTTGATCGAAGCGCTAGCTGAGCTAGGCACTAATTTTGAGGACCGCAGTGCCCAATTGGAGGAGACAAAACAGGCTGCCTGGGATGCCATGCAGGAAATTCAGCCGCAAATGTCTTTTCTTGATGTTATTCGCGAAGAATTGCCGCGTGATGGCTTCTTTGTTGAAGAACTTACCCAAGCTGGTTTTACCTCGAACTATGGCTTTGCGGTGCATGAACCCCGCACCTATGTCACCTGCGGTTATCAAGGAACGCTCGGGTTTGGCTTTCCGACCGCGCTCGGCGTAAAAGTTGCTAATCCAGATAAAGCCGTGGTTTCCATTACCGGTGATGGCGGTTTTTTGTTTGGTGTTCAGGAGCTGGCTACCGCCGCCCAATACAACATCGGCTTAGTGACAATTGTTTTTAACAATAGCGCTTTTGGTAACGTCAAACGAGACCAGCAAATGCGCTATGACAGTCACATTATTGGCTCTGAACTGCATAATCCGGATTTCATAGCCTTGGCGGATAGTTTCGGTATCGATTCTTATCGGGTAGACACGCCCGAAGATTTACAAAAATCTCTTAAAACGGCTATTGGTAAAGATGTCCCGGCGCTGATCGAGGTTAAAACAGATCAGGCAAGTGAAGTGTCGCCTTGGAAATTTATCGTACCGAGAAATTAGAAATCAATGGAGCAAATCCGCTACCGCATCGATAATTTTTTCCTGATCTAACGGTTTTGAAATAACCGTATTGGCGCCGAAGGATTTTGCCGCGGCTAAATAGTTAGCGCCGTTTTTCCCACCTGCGGAAATGGCCACAATACCCATATTTTTGTGGGATTGGCGGGTTTCCCGGATCAGTTCAATGCCTTCTGTTCTCGGCATGATTATGTCGGTAATCATAACGTCGAAATTATTTTCGCTAATGGAGTTAAGCGCAATTTCGCCATTTGTAGCTTGGGTGACAATGTGTCCCTCATTTTCAAGCCACAATCCAACCATGTCCAGAATTGCCTGGTCATCATCGACAATGAGAACGTTTGCCATTTTTTTGGTCCCTCAAAAATTAGGTGGCCGCCTAATTATATATAGGGATGCCTCTCTAATTTATAAGGGCTGGCGTAAATTTATTTGCAGTTTTGGTTGTTAACCGAGTATTTCCTTAAGCTCTCTGAGAAAAGCATCGGTATCTTCGGGAACACCCATTGAAACGCGGATGAAATTGATAAAATTATCTCCGCCGACAGTTGATATTCGAATACCGCGTTCGCGCATTGCTTTGACGACCTCAGTACCTGGACGACCGATATCGCAGGCCACAAAGTTGGTTACCGATTGCATGGGTTCATACCCCATATCGCGGAAGCCCTCAATTATCCGGCCGCGTTCCTCCGCATTTTTATCGAGAATAAACTGGGTGTATTCCGCATCCTTCAACGCGGCAACGGCAGCGGCCTCGGCAAAGCCGTTAAGATTAAACGTACTCGATACCATACGGATGGCATCGACGGTTTCCGGCGATGAGCAGATCGCATAGCCCAGACGCACACCCGCCATGGCATAGGCCTTGGAAAACGTCCGGGTAATGGCCCAGGGACCTTTGCGATCGCGCATAATCTCAAGCGCATTCGGCCCGCCGGCATGAACGGCGAATTCGTGATAGGCCTCATCCATGAACAACAAGACATTTTCTGGAGTGTTTTCACTAACGTGGCGAATTTCTTCTTCACTGAGCATCATGCCGGTTGGATTGTTAGGCGTAATGCAAACCAGCAAGCGCGTATCGTTGCCGATGGCACTGGTGAGCGCCTCGACATCTATGCCCCCATCGGCCTTGTTCGGCACCCAACTAACGTCGGCATCGACGATTTTGTAAACTCCATGGAAACGCTTCCAAACGAGTTCCGGCGTCACTAGATTTTGGCCGGGCGCCACTGATATTTCAGCAAGCGCGGTAAGCAATTGCGTGCTGCCGCCACCCCAGGTAATGGTATTTTCCGGCACGCCGATGCGCTCGGCCATTATCGGTGTGAGTTCGGGACAGGTGCCGTCCGGATAACGATTTAACGTATCTGCCACACTACTCATCGCTTCGATCACCTTCTGCGAGGGAGGATAGGGACATTCGTTCAAATCCATGCGATGAATTTTTTTACCCACTTCGTGATCGAGTATTTTAGTCGGATTCCAAAATGGGATATTTTGGAATATTGGCCTGATATGATTGGGCGTATTTACTTCTTTATCCATTATCTAATCCGTAAGTCTTCTTATAGGTGATGCAAAACCTGGCCGATAAAGTTCTGAGCACGCTCCGATGCCGGGTTATCAAAAAACGCGTCGGGGGTGTTTTCCTCTATTATTTGCCCTTCGTCCATAAAAATAACCCGGTCAGCGACCGTACGGGCAAAACCCATCTCATGGGTAACGACCAGCATGGTCATGCCTTCCTGGGCGAGATCGATCATGACGTCCAAGACTTCTTTGACCATTTCCGGATCAAGCGCCGATGTTACCTCATCAAACAGCATGATTTTTGGCTTCATGCAGAGCGAGCGGGCTATCGCCACCCGTTGCTGCTGACCGCCCGACAGCTGCCCGGGATACTTTTCGGCCTGATCAGCAATCATGACTCGTTCCAGATAGGTCATGGCGACTTCTTCGGCCTCGGCTTTCGGCAGGCGTCTGACCAGATGCTGACCGATCACCAAATTATCCAGCACTGTCATGTGTGGAAACAGATTAAAGGACTGGAAGACCATACCGACTTCCGAGCGGATGTGATCAATATGTTTGAGATCGTCGGTAAGCTCGACGCCATCGACAACAATCGTGCCCTGTTGGTGCTCTTCAAGACGGTTGATACAGCGGATCATTGTTGATTTGCCCGAGCCGGATGGACCGCAAATGACAATTCGTTCGCCCTTGGTGACGCTAAGATCAATGTCACGCAGCACATGAAAGTCACCGAACCATTTGTTGACTTTATCGAAAAATATTACCAGCTCTTCTGACATCGTTGTTCCTAACGGCTATTATTGATCGACATTGCTGCGGTTTTCCAGCCGCAGTGAATATTTCGACATGCCGAACGTAAATGAAAAATAAATGAGGGCGGCGAAGACATAGGCCGAACTAAAAATATGCGGCGGGCCCAACCATTTTGGATCTTCAAGCGACAATTGGATAATGCCAAGGAAATCACTGAAACCAATCAGCAGCACAATTGTTGTTTCTTTAAAGATACTGATGCAGGTGTTGACCAGCGCCGGCACCGAGTTGCGAATGGCCTGCGGCAGAATGATATAGCCCATCATTTTCCAATAGGAGAGACCAATGGCTTTCGATGCCTCGAACTGTCCGGCTGGAATTGACTGCAGGCCGCCTCTAAACACTTCTGCCATATAGGCTGAATTAAAGGCGGCAAAGGCAATGAAGGCGCGCACGACAATATCTATTTTATTGCCGTCAGGGATAAAGATCGGCAAGAGGGCGACAAACATCACAATCACCGCAATATGCGGGACGCCGCGCCAAAACTCGATGAAATAGGTGCAGACTTTACTGATGACTTTCAATTCCGACATTCTGCCAAGCGCTAAAACGAGGCCTAAGGGAATGGAGCCAAAAATGCCAACGGAGGCAATAACGACGGTCAGCAGCAAGCCGCCGAAATCCTCGGGCGTGATATATTTTAAGTCAAATACGCCGCCCACGAGGAAAATATAAGCAGCGATCGGAAAGCCGATGAACATCGTAATGCGAAGTTTTCTGGTGATCGAGCCAAACGAAAATATGAAGGCTATAATCGTTAAGAATCCTAGGCCGTAAAAGACATTGACCCGCCAGTAGAGCTCTTTCGGATAAAGCCCATAGACAAATAAACGCCAGCGCTCGGTCACGAAGGCCCAACAAGCGCCATCGACGTTGGGGCAGGATTTGGCTGAATCACCAACCCAATTGGCGTTGATAATCCCCCAACTGATGACGAAGCCGCCAATTTGGTATATCACCCACAAAAGCGCGAGGGTAACAGTTATATTGAACCAGCTTGAGAAAAAATTCATTCGGAGCCAGCCGACAAATCCGGAGGATTGCACCGGAGGTGCTTGCTGCTCTTTGAAAGGTTTGAGTATGGGATCCATCGTCTCTCTACCTTTCCGGAATGCGGGTGACACGGTTATAGATTGCCATGATCGCAGCTATAAACAGACTGACACCGAGATAGCCAAATAATGTAATGGCTTGAAGTTCGAGCACTTGTCCGGTTTGGGCGGCAATCGCGCCACTGAGGGCCCAGAAGAAATCGGGATAACCCAGCGCTGCGGCTAGTGCAGTAGATTTTGTCAAATTTAAATATTGATTGGTCAAAGGCGGAATGATCAGTCTCATCGCCTGCGGCACGATTATTTGCGAATAAATCTGCATTTGCGTGAAGCCGATGGAATTGGCGGCCTCCCGCTGGCCTTTATGAACAGACAAAATGCCGGCGCGGATAATTTCACCGATGAAGGCGCCGTTATAGAGCGTCAGTCCAAACAGCATGGCGGTAAATTCGGGTTGGAGGGCGACGCCTCCTTCAAAATTGAAGCGGCCAAATTTTGGAATTTCCCAGGAGATTGGAAAATCCTGAAACCAGGCGACAATAAAAGGGATAATGATAACGAGGCCCAATCCAACAAAAAAAGATGGGAAGGGTTCACCGGTTCGTATCTGCCGATTTTTTGCCCATCGCCATATGCCAATAGCCAGCGCAAATGAAATAACAACAGCCCAGATAATTGAATTCGCGCCAGTTTCAAACACCGGTGCAGGAACGACAAAGCCTTCAATGTTGAGAAAGGCGACATCGAACAGATTAATGGACTCTCGTTTGGCCGGCAGTAATTTTAAGGCGGCGAAATACCAGAAAAATAACTGGAGCAGGAGTGGAATATTCCGGAACATTTCGACGTAAAAATCGCCGAATTTTCGCAGCAGTAGGTTGTCGGAAAGTCTGGAAAGCGCGATGAAAAACCCAAGAAAAGTTGCCAGAAAGGCCGCTATCAATGACAAGACGATTGTATTTGTAAAAGTGACAAGCAGCGCATCGATATAGGTTGATCGAGCCGAGTAGGGAAAAAGCGCCTGGCTAATTTGAAATCCGGCTTCATCGTCTAGAAAGTCAAATCCAGTCTGTATGCCGAGGCGATCCAGGTTGGTGTTAGCCGTATCAAAAAGCCAGAAAAGGACAAGGAGAATCGCGACAACCAGCCCCCATTGATAGGTCAAGGAGCGGACGCTTCCTTTGCGCCAAAAACTAAGCAGGTTTTCCATAAGTGTTTACTGTTAGAATAAGAGCCAGGTGTCCTTAGATATTTCCAAGGACACCCGGCATAATTAAATTATTGCGGCCTAGTCGGCTTAACGGAATGGCGGGGCGATTATGAGGCCACCATTCGTGTAAAGTTCATTTTTACCACGTGCCATGCCGAGGCCGTGTTTGCCGAGATGGTTTTCCCAAATTTGACCATAATTGCCGACAGCTTTAATTGCCCGGTAAGCCCATTTTGGTCCGAGACCGATTTTTCCGCCGAATTTACCGGTTTTTCCAAGCAGACGCTGGACAAATGGATTTTTCGCATCGTTGGCCATTTTGTCGATGTTTTTATTGGTAACGCCGTATTCCTCTGCGGCGATCAGTGCGTTGAGAGTCCACACGACAATGTCTTTCCATACCTGGTCGCCATGCGGCACCATTGGAGAAATTGGTTCGTTGGAGATTGTTTCAGGCAAGATCACATGTTCTTTTGGATTGGTCATCGCCAAACGACGTGCGCCGAGGCCAAATTTATCAGTGACAAACACATCGCAACGGCCTTGGTCGTACGCCTTTTGAGCTTCGCCCATGCTGCCGAAGGTTACCTGTTTAAACTTCATACCGTGGGTACGGAAAAAGTCAGAAACGTTTGATTCGGTTGTTGCACCGGTTGTCAGGCAGAACGTTGCGCCATCAAGCTGCTTGCCTGATTTAACACCAAGTTTTTTGCGCACCATAAAGCCTTGGCCGTCAAAAACCATAACCCTGGTAAAGTCGAGGCCCTGGCCAACGTCACGGCCAAAAGTCCAGGTAAAGCGGTGGGTAACTACATCTACAGTGCCCGCTTTCATCGCGTTAAACGCTACAGGCAATTTCATCTTAGTGGTTTTAATTTTATTGGCATCACCCAAAACAGCGGCGGCGATTGCGCGGCAAAGATCTACATCAAAGCCAACCATTTTGCCTTCTTTATTCGGAAATGCGTATCCCGGTACACCAGGGACAACGCCGCAATGCAGGATGCCGGCTTTCTTAACATCGGCCAGCCGGTCTGCTTTGGCATCATTGGCAATAAAACTAACGGATGCGACGGCAAGTGTCGCAGCTAATACAAGATTTTTCATTTTATTCCTCCCAGAAAATTTCAACACAAAATTTCGAAGTTTTATTTAATTTACTCAACATTTTTTTATTATCTTAATGACATTCCAATTTGCCACAAGTAATATTATAAAGTAAATACGTATCTTTGCATCATAATGAATTATTGAGTCGATAGCGAGAGAAAATAATGGCGAACCAACCTGCTCAAGATCAGCCAAATTACATCCCGGATTCTTATCCAACCACTTTGATCCGGGCAATTTATGTGCGCAATTTTACAGCTTTGAAAGAGATTTTGAGACCCTACGACATTACGCCGGTACAATGGCGGGTGCTGACAAATTTGCAGGAATTCGACGGTCAAAATGTCAACGCGCTGGCTGAGCGGAGTTATACGGATCGCACCAATCTCAGCCGCGCCGTCGCCGCGCTGGAACAGGATGGCTTGGTCGAACGCCGCCGTGAAGAACGGGATCAACGCAACGTTCTGGTTTTTATTACGGCAGCCGGACTAAGGAAGTTTGCCGAAGCCCGACCGGCGGCTATACGGGATATCGACTTTGTGCTCGAAGGTCTGTCGAAATCTGAAATCGACACTTTGATGGAATTGCTTAATAAAATTAAACACAATACTTATCGCACCCGGCGCCCGTCACAAGTCGAACTACCGGAGGATATTCATGCCTGATGCAACGCAAAAATCGGGTGGGCAATATTTGGTCGATCATTTAATCGCCAATGGCATTGATCGGATTTTTTCAGTCCCGGGTGAAAGCTTTTTAGGCTCAATGGACGCTTTTTACGAACGCAGCAACGAAATCCAGTTCGTCAATTGCCGCCAGGAAGGTGGGGCGGCTTTTATGGCCGCTGCCTATGGCCGCATGACCGGCAAGCCCGGTATTTGCTTTGTCACCCGCGGACCAGGCGCCACCAATGCCAGTATCGGTGTCCATGTCGCCAAACAGGATTCCGTACCGCTGATATTGTTCGTCGGGCAGGTTTCTGTTTCCTCGACGGGGCGGGATGCCTTTCAGGAAATTGACATTCCGGCGATGTTCAAGCCCTTGGCAAAATGGGCCGTGCAAATTGATGAAGCAGCCAGATTACCTGAATTGCTGGCGCGAGCTTTCAAAGTCGCAACTTCGGGACGTCCCGGCCCGGTAGTCATTAGTTTGCCCGAAGACATTCAGCGCGATTTGATCGAGGCGGGTGAGGCGATCATCAATGATCCGGTCAGGCCGAGCCCGTCGCCAAATCAGATTGAACAGTTGGGGGCATTAATATTCGACGCCAAGCAACCGGTCATTGTTTTGGGATCCTCGACCTGGACGGCGGAAGCTTGTGACCAAATCGCTGATTTTGCCAAACGGCATGATATTCCCGTGGTCGCCAGTTTCCGTTGCCAGGATAAAATTGATAATGACCATCCAAATTATGTTGGAGTCTTGGGCGTTGGCACACCGCCATTTATATCCAAGCTGATTGATGAAGCTGATTTACTGATTATGTTGAGCGTTGAGCTGAGTGAGATTGTCACCGAAGGCTTTACCAAGTTCACCCATCCTAAGATGCAGCAGAAATTAATCCATGTGCATCCTGATGAAGAGGAGCTTGGCCGGATTTATCAGCCCGATCTTGCCATTAACTCAGGCATGGCGGAATTTGCCTCTGTCGTCGCCGATAGAACTTTTGAGATTAAGGCCAAGCGAAACCTGGACGTAGCTGATCTGCGTCAAAAGTTTGAAGATTTTACGACCCCCTCGACCTGCCCCGGTGATGTCCATATTGGTGAGATATTAGCCTGGCTGGATCAGCGCCTGCCGAAAGATTCGTTTTTGTCCTGTGGCGCCGGGAACTACACTCATTGGGTTTTGCGATTTCTGAAACACCGTCAATTCGGCACTCAGTTGGCGCCTTTGGGCGCGGTGATGGGGTATGGCGTGCCGGCGGCAATTGCCGCTTCGTTGCAATATCCTGATCGTTTGGCGGTGGCTTTTGCCGGCGACGGCTGCTTTTTGATGAACGCACAAGATATGGCGACAGCCAAGAAATATGGCGCTAATCCGATCTTTATTGTCATTAATAACGGTATCTATGGTTCGATCCGGATGCATCAGGAGCGTGCCTTCCCAACCCGCAACATTGCCACAGATCTCGAAAACCCGGATTTTGTCGCCTATGCCGAAGCCTTTGGCGTCAATGGATTTCGAGTTACAAAAACGGCTGAGTTTGCAGATGTGTTTGAGGAAGCGGTGGCTAAACCGGGCCCGAGCCTGATCGAGTTGGTCGTCTCCGAAGAAGCGATTTCACCAGCCTTCACGCTCAGTGAACTGATCGAGCGCTCCCTCAAAGCCCAAGCGGAGAAATAAAATGGCAAATGAATTTGTCGATCCCAAATTGCTGTTGCGTGATGAGATTTCAAATCTGCCGAACATCAAACTCGGCGTTAAATATGATGAGTTTGCAAAAGAAAATCCGGACCTCGAACTAATACGTCTCGGCAGCAATGAGAACCCTTATGGGCCAAGCCCACACGTGCTCGAAGCCATTCAAAACCATCTGAGCGACGTTAATCTCTATCCCGATAATACCTGTGCCGACATTGCCGATAAAATGGCTGAGCAGTTGGGCGTTGACCCAGCGCGGCTGATCTTCGATTGCGGTGCTGAATCGATCCTGGTGCTGATGCTAAATTTGTGCCTCAGGCCGGGCGATAAAGTTGTCAGTTTGGCGCCGAGCTTCCCGGTGATAAATATTTTTTCGGCTGCCGTCGGCGCCGAGGTGATTGGTGTGCCGCATGAGGACGATCTCTCTTTTTCCGCCGATAAGTTTTGCGATGCACTAAAGGGGGACGTACGTTTGGTCTATCTGTGTATGCCCAATAATCCCACCGGCAGTTACTTCACTGGTCCTGATTTAGAAAAAATTGTCGCTGCCGCTGCCTCGGAGACAATGTTCTTATTGGATGAAGCTTATTTTGAATTTGCCCAAGACAAGCCCGACTATCCGGATGCGATTGGAATTTTAGAAAGTGCGGGGCAGCCTTATATATCGCTTCGCACCATGTCCAAAGCTTACGCGCTGGCGGGTATGCGGATCGGCTACGGCATCGGCTACTGTGAAGAATTTACCAATATGCTCAAGCGCGCCAATACAGTGTTTAATGTTGGCGTCCTGACTTTAAAAGCGGCCGAGGCTGCATTGGAAGACAAAGCTCATCTGGAAAAATATTTGGCTGCGGTCTCTAGTGAGAAAGCCCGGGTTGAGCAAGAACTGAAATCACAGGGTGTCCGCTTGTTTAATTCCGCCGGTAATTTCAATTGTGTCTCGGTGCCGACTTTAGAACAAGCTCAGGCCATCGAAGCCGGCATGCAAAAGGCGGGTATTTTTATCAAAGCTCAGAAAGGGCGGGGTAAAGAAGGTGTGCTGCGGATCACTATTGGTAAGCCAGCAGAAAACAACCGGATGCTGGCTGAAATTATAAGTTTGATTTAATTATTTAAAAGAGATGGTGCCGCTGGGTAGGATCGAACTACCGGCCTCCCCATTACCAATGGGACGCTCTACCACTGAGCTACAGCGGCTCGTGGATTTGTTGGGAATAGTGGGGGAGTATCTATACCCCAATTGCAAATCGGGCAAGCCTGTTTTTAAGTTGAGTTGAAGGCACGCTTGACGGCATAGGGGCTAATCGGCGACAAGCTCCCTATGGTAAAGCAAAAAAAGCAACCGAACATTTCCGAGGCTAAGGCAGCTGAAGCCCAGGAGCGGGAAAAGCGTCTGGCGGAAGCGCTCCGGGAAAATCTCAAGCGCCGCAAAAAACCCCTAAAATCGCCGCAATCAGATGAGTAAAGTTTGATCGCTCTCCCAAGTTGATTTAAGAACACCTGCTATGGATAGAATTCGTATACAAGGCGGCAAGCCTCTCTCAGGAAGTATTCAAATTGGCGGCGCCAAGAACGCAGCTTTACCGTTAATGGCGGCCTCGTTGCTGACGTCCGAGGAACTGTGTCTTTCCAATCTGCCGCACCTCGCCGACATCACCACCATGGTGCATTTGTTATCTGAGCTTGGCGTTGAAATAAGCATGAACGGCGATGCGCCTAATGGCGGGCATATTGGCCGGGTGTTCGGCCTGAGCGCCCAGGAGCCGGAAGACAAAACCGCACCTTATGATCTGGTGCGTCGTATGCGGGCTTCTGTGCTGGTCTTGGGGCCGCTGCTGGCGCGCTGGGGTGAAGCTAAAGTTTCGTTGCCGGGGGGCTGCGCCATCGGCACCCGTCCGGTTGATCTTCATCTAGAGGGCTTTAAGGCACTGGGGGCTGAAATTGAGCTCGAGGAAGGCTATATCCGCGCCACTGCCCCAAACGGCCTTAAAGGTGCCCATGTGTTGTTTCCCTCTGTTTCTGTGGGGGCCACCGAAAACGTATTGATGGCGGCGACGTTGGCGGAGGGTACGACCACCATCGCCAATGCAGCCCGGGAGCCAGAAATCGCTGACCTTGCCCATTGTCTGCAAACCATGGGCGCCGAGATCGATGGCATTGGCACCGATACGCTGACCGTGATTGGTAAACCGAGTTTGAGCGGCGGTGATCACCAAGTAATACCCGACCGCATCGAGACCGGCAGCTATGCGGTGGCGGCCGCCATCACCGGCGGTGATATTACGCTCACTGGGACTAAGCTGGAACTCATCGATGCGGTGGCAGATGTGCTGGTGCGCGCTGGCGCGGAGGTCAGTGAGGGCGACAAAGGTGTACGCATCACCCGCACAAATGGCCGCATCAAAGGTGTTGATGTCATGACCGAGCCCTATCCCGGCTTTCCGACCGACATGCAGGCGCAATTGATGGCCTTGCTGGCGGTCTCGGAAGGGGCCTCGATGATCACCGAGACCATATTTGAAAACCGTTTCATGCATGTGCCGGAGCTTTGCCGCATGGGCGCTGACATCAATGTCCATGGTGCTTCCGCAATTGTCAGGGGCGTTGAGAAACTGTCCGGCGCCGAGCTGATGGCGACCGATCTCAGGGCTTCTGTGTCGCTGGTGCTGGCGGCGCTGGCCGCCGACGGCGAGACCATCGTCAACCGGGTCTACCACTTGGATCGTGGCTATGAGAGGGTCGAAGACAAACTCGCCGCCTGCGGCGCTGAGATCGAGCGCTTGGAGGATTAAACCTCGATTTCCGTGATGGTGATGGAGGAGGCAATAACGCCGCCAAACAATCTGCTTCCGTTTTGACCATTAAACGTAAGGGTTCCTGAGCTGCCTCCGCACCGTACTTTGAATGTGGTCGAATCTGTCGTTCCCGCTTCCATATAATGAGTGAAGCTGTCGCATACGACGCGGTTATCTTGGCTCGATAGCTCATTTTGAATAGCCGCCAAGGCATTCGCTGTGCTGTCTTGAAATAGCGCGGTCCGGGCTGTGGTATTGATTACATTGACAGCTACATTGACCACTACATCAATCTTCAATTTGTTGGTCGCACTCGTAGGCGTTATCGAGAGCGACATGTATTCATCGCCTTCAGTATTTTGAGGTATTGTGTCATCTGAGGGAATTGTGGTGGTTCCGGTAGCTACGGCGCCGTCTTGATCATTGACTATTTGAACAATTTTGCCGCTGCCGCTTGAAGAACCGGAACCGCTAGCGATGGTTTTCCACTCAGTGGCATCGCTTCTGATCCATTGCCAGTCATCTGTTGCAAGGGCGAGTGTAGTCACACCATCAATTTGCTCCGAGCCGGAGGGATCAATCGTGAGGGTGCCGGCACCGATATTGCGAATAACAACATTGTAGCCGTTATCAACTTCGCCCACGGGTGGCAGGCTAACCGTCACGGCTGATGCATTGAGGAACTGAAGCTCTGTTCCGACATCAGATGGCAAAAGTGTATAGCTTGAGGCTTTAATAGTGACCGGCAGTTCTGCTGCCGTGCGATCTAAGATAGGCATGTGTAAATTCTCCTTGATTGATTTAAATATACATTATTCATCCATTAACTTGGATTTTTATTCCATATCATAAGAACAAGTCATGAACCTAGGAAAAAATAGATTAATAGAAAAAAAGCTATTAATGATAGTTAATTGATAAATATTACTAATTTAACGAGTGGAAATTGAGATGGCTCTGCAAATGATTGAATTGGTAGTTAGAAAGTCATTGTTTGGTTTGTTGATACAGCGTGCCAAACCATCGAGCGCTTGGGGACACCTTGGTCGAGAGCCGGGCAACGGAAAAATTGGGGCAACAAGATGTCCCCACCAATTATTATCGAGATATTGAAGCCAACAAAATTGTAGCCAACGCCCTGAAAACCCTCTAATAATGCGCGCCGTAATTGGAGTTAGACCCGTGTTATCAAACGACAAACTCGTTCTCGCCTTACCGAAGGGCCGCATACTTGAAGAGGTTATGCCTTTGGTGAACCGCGCCGGTATTGAGCCGGAAGCGGCATTTGCGGACGACTCATCGCGCAAATTGCGCTTTGCGACCAATCACCCGGACCTCGATATCGTCCGCGTGCGGAGCTTTGATGTCGCCACTTTTATTGCCTTTGGCGCGGCCCATTTTGGCGTTTCCGGCCAGGACGTATTAATGGAATTTGATAGCTCGGAAATTTATGCGCCGATTGATCTCGATATTGGCCACTGCCGTATTATGGTGGCCGAGCCCGCCGATATGGCGCCGGAAGACAACCCGCAGCGCTGGAGCCACATTCGAGTCGCCACTAAATATCCTGAGATCACCCGGCGTCACTTTGCTGCCCGGGGGGTCCAGGCCGAATGCATCAAGCTCAATGGCGCCATGGAAATTGCGCCGTCGATGGGTTTGTGTTCGCGTATTGTTGATCTGGTCTCGACCGGCTCGACCTTGAAAGCCAATGGGCTGGTTGAGGTCGAAGAGATTGCCAAGATTACGTCGCGCCTGGCGGTCAACCGCACGGCGCTTAAAACCCGCTCCGATGAAATGAGCCATTGGATCGAGCGTTTCCGTGAGGCCGTCGATGCCGTGGCGGCTTAAATCAACAGACGCCGGCTTCGCCACAGATTTTCAGAATTTTCTAAATATCAAACGCGAAGCTCAGACCGACGTCGAGGCCGTCGTCGCCGAGATCGTCGCGGAAATCAGTGCGCGTGGTGATCAGGCGCTCATTGAATATACCAGCAAGTTCGACCGCTTTGATCTGACGGCTGAGACCATGCGGATTTCAGCCGATGAAATTGCAGCGGCTTATAAAACTTGCGCCCCGGATCAGCTGAGTGCCCTGGAATTGGCGGCTGCACGTATTCGCAGCTTCCACGAACGGCAGTTACCCGAAAATTTCAGTTATCAAGATCAAGACGGCGTTAAACTTGGCCTCAAATGGGGCGCGGTTGACGCTGTCGGTATGTACGTGCCGGGAGGGCTTGCCTCCTACCCGTCGTCTGTCTTGATGAATGCTATCCCCGCTAAGGTCGCAGGCGTTGAGCGCCTGGTGATGGTGGTGCCGACACCGGAGGGTGAGATCAATCCGCTGGTCTTAGCGGCGGCCAGCATTGCTGAGGTTGATGAAATTTACCGAATTGGCGGCGCCCAGGCTGTCGCCGCGCTGGCTTTTGGCACGGAAAGTATCAAGCCGGTTGATAAAATTGTCGGTCCGGGCAATGCCTATGTGGCGACCGCCAAGCGTCAGGTGTTCGGCACAGTCGGCATTGATATGATCGCCGGCCCGTCGGAAATTCTGGTAGTGGCTGATGGTCAAAATGATCCGAGCTGGATCGCTGCAGATCTATTGTCTCAAGCCGAACATGACACTTCGGCCCAAGCTATCCTGATCACCGATGACGCCGATTTTGCTGAGGCTGTTGTTCAGGCGGCCGAAATCCATCTCGAAAGTTTGCCGCGCTCAGAGATTGCCGGTCAAAGCTGGCAGGAATTTGGTGCGATTATTACAGTCGATGATTTGACTGAAGCAATTGAGTTGATCGATGCCATTGCGCCGGAGCATCTCGAGCTTGCAGTTGATGCGCCGGAAGAGATGGCGGAAAAAATCTCCCATGCTGGGGCGATATTCTTGGGCCGTCACACACCGGAAGCGCTTGGAGATTATGTCGGCGGACCAAACCATGTTTTGCCGACCGGTCGTTCAGCACGTTTTTCTTCTGGCTTGGGCGTTTTGGATTTTATGAAACGCACCACCTTGCTTGGAGTTTCCGAGAGTTCCATCGGCGCCATTGGCCCGGCAGCGGTTACTTTGGCCGAAGCCGAAGGGCTGGATGCGCACGCTTTGTCGGTGGCGCTTCGGCTGGCGGATGGTGAGTAAGTGCCATGGATGAACGCCGCCGCATCGTCAATGTCTCGCTGGATGAAGGAACCGTTGGCCGCCGGAGCCCGGAGATTGAGCATGACCGGGCTGTGGCGATTTTTGATCTCCTTGAAGAAAACTACTTTTCTCCGACAAATGGCGAGCTCGGTCCGTTTTCGCTCTTTTTGAGCCTGGCCGAAAATCGTTTGCAGGTTGATGTGCGCGATGAAGCGGATTTGGAAATATTTAATTTTCATCTGCCGCTGTCGAGTTTCCGCTCGGTCATCAAAGATTACTTTTTGATCTGTGAAAGCTATTACGACGCTATCAAGGCAGCCAGCCCATCAAAGATCGAAGCAATTGATATGGCCAGGCGTGGTCTCCATAACGAAGGCTCCGAAATTCTGAAGGAACGACTGGTGGAGCATGTTGAGGTGGATTTTGACACCGCCCGGCAACTCTTTACGCTCATTTGTGTGCTGCATATCAGGTGAGCAGTCGATGAATGATCTTCCCGACGCTGTCCTATTCGCCTGTACAATGAATTCGGTGCGCTCGGCGATGGCGGAAGGAATGTTAAAAAGCCTCCACGGTGATCGAATTTACGTCGATTCAGCTGGCGTCAGAGCCGGTGAGCCAAACGGTTTCATGATTGAAGTGATGGCGGAAATCGGCATCGATCTTTCAAATCATGTGTCTAAAACTCTAGATACGCTTGATGATACCTCGTTTGATCTGATTGTCTCCTTGTCGCCGGAAGCGCAGCATTCTGCAGTCGAATTGACACGCTGGATGTCCTGTGATGTTGAATATTGGCCGACCCACGATCCTGATGCCATTCGGGGCCGTCGCGAATCCCGCTTGGACGGCTACCGGCAGATTCGTGACCAGATTTATGGGAAAATTGAGCAGAGGTTCCCGCCTTTAGCCTAAGTCAGTCAAACCGGGAAGTGGCGGAAAAATGCGATTTATTCGAAAAAGTCTTGACCTTGAGGGGCTCTAACCCCTATTTCATTGCGCCAAGTCATAAACAAAGGTGAAAAATGGCTAAAGAAGAACTATTGGAATTTGAGGGTACGGTTACCGAATTGCTGCCCAATGCGATGTTCCGGGTGGTGCTGGATAATGATCACGAAATTCTCGCCCACACGGCGGGCAAAATGCGGAAACACCGCATTCGGGTCCTGGCCGGTGATCGGGTTAACGTCGAAATGACCCCTTATGATTTAACCAAGGGGCGAATTACCTTTCGCTTTAAATAAGATGAAGGCGCTTGAACTTTTGAGCGCCGTTTTTATTCGTAAACTGGCAAAGGGCCTCACCGATGCCGGATAAATCTTCTCCGGAATTTATTTTAGCTTCCGCCTCGCCCCGGCGGGTCGAATTGTTGCGCCAAATCGGTATTACGCCAAATCAAATTCTACCGGCTGACATAGATGAAACCCCGCATAAAAATGAGCAGCCCCGCGTGCTGGTAGCCCGGCTGGCGGCGGCAAAAGCCGCGGCAATCGCCAAGGATCACCTGGACGCCTTTGTTTTGGCAGCAGATACCTTAGTTGCCTGTGGCCGCCGCATTCTGCCGAAAGCTGAAACCCCAGATGAGGCGCGGGCATTCTTGAAATTACTATCCGGCCGCCGCCATCGGGTTATCGGCGGCGTCTTTATTACGGCGCCAGGAGGGATTTCAAGTACCAGGGTGGTCGAAACTGCGGTGACTTTTAAAAGATTATCCGCTGTAGAACTCGATTTCTATTTGGCCTCGGAGGAATGGCAGGACAAAGCCGGCGCCTATGCCATTCAAGGTCTGGCGGCGCGTTTCGTGCGTTCGCTCAATGGCTCTTATAGTAATGTCGTCGGCCTGCCCTTGTTTGAGACCAGTCAAATGCTTAGCGGTCTCGAATTTAACTTTGAGTAGCCTTGCCGATGAACTTGGAAGTTTTCATCAATCACATACCCGGCGAGACAAGGTTGGCTGTAACTGATAACGGCAAGCTTATTGATCTGGTCATCGCCTGCGATCATGAGGCCACTATTCTCGGCAACATCTATCTGGGCCGGATCGAAAAAATCCACGCCGGTCTGAACGCTGCCTTTGTCGATATTGGCCAAGCGGCATCCGGATTTCTGGCTGCCGCTGACGCTCACCTTTTTGACCGCAACACTGAAAAACCAAAACCGATCTCAAAGCTGTTTACCGAAGGTGACAAAGTCCTGGTTCAAGTCACCAGGGAGGCATCCGAAGGGAAGGGTGCTAAACTATCGACCCGGCTTAACCTCTCGGGCCGCACTATCGTGCTGACGCCCGGACGACCTGGGATATCAATTTCAAAAAACATTACCAATAAGGGGGAGCGCCAGAGATTGGAGCACGCACTTGGTGATTATGCGCAATCGGATGTGGGTGCAATCATACGAACACGTGCCGAAGGCGTTTCGGATGACATTTTAAAAGGTGAGGCGGAAGCTTTGTCCGATGTTTGGCTGGATATTGAAGCGACGCAGCAGACCATGAAACCGCCAGCTTGTGTTTACCAGGCACCTGACGCAATTACAAAATATCTGATGGATCGCGGCGACACAGCTTGGCAACGGATTGTCGTCGATGATAGAGCCACAATGAGCCGGCTGGCAGATTATTGCGCTGAGGTTTTGCCGGAATTGTCAGAACTGATTGAAACGGCAGAAGACACGGCTGCACTTTTCGAAACCCACGAATTAGATCAGCAATTTGATGATCTGTTGCAATCTCGTGTCAGCCTGCCATCCGGTGGCCACCTAATCATAGAGGAGACCGGGGCGCTGGTGGCGATTGACGTTGATAGTGGTGCCCATAACCGGGACCGTGATCCTGAAGCATTTGCGCTCGCCGTCAATACTGAGGCCGTCCGGGAAATTTCCCGGCAAATTATTTTAAGAAATCTTTCCGGTCAGATCGTAGTTGATATGCTGCCTCTAAAACGCCGGGAAAGCAGAGAGCAGATTCAAAATGTGATGTCTGAAGCCTTGGCGGGAGACGCCGCAAAATGCAATGTATTTGGCTTTAGCCGCTTGGGCAATTTGGAACTAACCCGCAGGCGACTGGGTGAAAGCCTGGCCCAACGATTTCTCACCAAGTCTGACCCAGAGGCCTCAACTGAAAGCACGGTCTTAGGTTTAATCCGATCGATATTGAGAGAGCTTGACCGTAATCCCGGCAAGTCTCTGACGGTGGTATGTAGTGGCGAGTTACACGCTTTGCTGACCGGCACCATGTCAGTAACTTGGAAGAGCCTGCTTGAACGTACCGGCCCGGTTGTCGTATTAGAGAAATCAGCCGGCTTTTCGGCAACGCAATTTGACCTACGGATAAACTGAATAAGAGATGCGACATGGCGACCCGTAAGCCTCCTAAGAATAACGGCAAACGCAAATGTCCCAATTGCGGTCAGCCGACTTTACCAAAATTCCGGCCATTCTGTTCGGCCCGCTGCTCACAGCTTGATCTGTCAAATTGGCTCAATGAGGACTACCGGGTACCGGTCGTCGAAACAGACGATTTTGACGAAGATGATTTTCCCGATGAGGAATTGAAGAATTAGTTTTCAGGTACTTTTTATCAAACCACGGTGTATTTCGTATCCGCACCTGTTTTTACCAGCAAGTCATTTATTTCTTTTTTAAGCTCAATCATTTTAAGTTCCCTGTCGATTGACATTTTATTGAAAAATTCTGCCTGTTTTACCTTCTTCTCAAGTTCTCGGGTGCGTTCATCGACTTGGCTTTCAAGTTCATTTTGATACTCAATCAACTCTTTTTGTGCCTGCTTTTGGGCGCTGATATCTTTGGCAAATGTTGCTATGCCTGTGGCTTGACCTTCGTCATCCCGCAGCAACGACAAGGTAAGCAGAACTGGAATAACTGTGCCATCTTTGTGAATTCTCTCACCTTCGATGTTTCGTACTTCTTCACCTGATGTACAGAGTTTTAGCAATTCGTCTGCTTGATCATGTTTGTCGTCGGGAACGATGGTTTTAATTGGTTTACCAATGAGTTCGTGGCGTGACCAACCATAGGCATGCTCTGCTTCACCATTTAGGTCAATTACATCTCCTTTGAGGTCTTCGATAAGAATAGGGTCCGCGCCATCCATAAATACTTTAGACATTTGCCGTAGAGTTTGCTCGGTGGATTTTTGATCACTTATGTCTTTGGCGAGCGTCGCGACACCCTCTGGTTCTCCGCTTTCATTGCGCAACAATGAAAGCGTTACAAGGACGGGAGTAATATTGCCTTTTTTATCACATCTCAGTCCTTCAATATTGCGAACGCTTTCACCTGATTTGCATTGCAAGAGGATGTCCTGTGCCTGACCATGGCGATCAGGTGGAATAATTTCTAGAATCGACTTACCGATGAGTTCTTCCCTCGTCCAGCCATAGGAAATTTCCGCCTCAGTATTCATTTGCACGACGACGCCATCGAGATCTTCGATGATGATGGGATCGGCAGAGTCCATAAAGACTTTTGACATTCGTCGCAATTCTTGATCTGAGAATTCATTCATCGGTTCGATCCATTTCTTTATTGGCAATCGCTAACAGCTATTATCGCATGACTAGAGATCAAATGAATAATTATATTAATCTGATTAGAATTTTATTGGTCACGCTTTATTGATGTAATTTGTGCCTACACACAATTGTACAGAATCTCAAAATAGCGTAGGGCTGCCCTAGAGTTGAATTTTAAGAGGGGTGGGAATTGGATTCCTTGCTGGCCAAAGAGGCCGCCGATCAATGGTCGATTGAGCATGATATCGATTGGAATTTGCCAATTCGCTACCCGCTGTGGATCCGCCGCTCTACGTACATCAGAATAATCAGTCAAATCTATCACGGCGAACGCTTAACCCAACGCGCCTGTCGTCGTTTGCTCGATGAAATTAGTGATCCTCTGGCCCAGCGATTCATTAGCCATCAATTGGCTGATGAGCAAAAACACGAAGCGGTATTTGCACGCTATATCGAACGCATGGGAGAAATTGCCCCGATTGAACATGCCATTGAAAAACCGTTAGAAGGCAGCCTCGCCTGGCAGGGCTCTAAGTTAGGGTCTCCATTGGGGGTAATGATATCCTTTCACATCGTTTTTGAAGGTGGTGCTTTGGTAGTGCTTGATCGTCTGGTTCGAAGTTTGCCCTGCCCATTGTTTCGCGCCATCAACGCCAAAGTGATAGCCGATGAAGCACGGCACAATGCATTCGGCATAAAATATGTTCGTGATCATCTGCCGGATATAACGCGGGAAGAACGAATGGAGATATTCGCTCATATTGCAGGCTTGTGGCTGGAATGTGTGAAAATTACGGAAAACCGCAATTCAATTCCGGTTGCTTTGGTGACACGATTGAAATCGAATTTTCTCGCCGGGAACTGGCAGCGGCAGAAACTGCAGTTGATTAAAATTGGTCTGGTGGCGGCAGAGGAAGCCAATATGGTAGAGGCAAGCCTTAAATGATTACCGTTATTATTCCGACTTTCAATGAAGCCGATAATTTGAAGCTCTTATTAGAGGATTTATCCCCACAAAAAGACGATCATGAAATCATTATCGCCGATGGTGGCAGTGATGATAATACCCTGACGGTTGCTGAGAACTTTGGCGCCAAAATCATCCGTTCTGACCAAGGCCGGGGCCAACAGCTCAAAGCCGGTGCGGAACACGCCTGTGGCAAGATATTGCTGTTTCTTCACGCTGACAGCCGTTTTCCTTCCGGTGGCCTGATGGCAATCGAAAATCAAATGGCCGATCAACCTGATTGTGTTGGAGGTAATTTCAGACTGTTGTTTGATGGTGATACCGGGTTCAGCCGCTGGCTGATAAAATTTTATGCCTGGATTAGAAAGCGCGGAATTTATTACGGTGATTCCGGCATTTTTATTCGGCGCGGCGTTTATATCCAGATTGGCGGATTTAAACCGGTTGCCTTGATGGAAGATTATGATTTCACCCGCCGTATGGAGAAAGCTGGAGCGACCTGCTGTATCGAAGAACCAGCGCTTATTACATCGTCGCGAAAGTTCCAGGGTCAGAGGGCATCGGCGATAATCTGGGGTTGGCTAAAGATTCATGCGCTCTACCATTTCGGTGTTCCCCCTGAAAAATTAGCAAAGCTATATTACCGTAATAGTTAGTCGATCAAAAAAGACTCGTCATTTTCCCGGGCAATTCCCACCTTATAATAAGAATAAATTTTGTTGAGGAGTTGTTAGACGATGGTTGGCAGCGAAAATTATAACGATCAAATAGACTCCGAGTATCTCGAAGAAGCAACTGACACAGTTTCCTCTCTCGAAATTGCCTTGAGCAGCATGCGCTCAAGCGCTTCATCAACTGAAGAGGCGGCTTCTGCGCTTCTTGTTGAAAGTGTGAAACTTCAAAAGCTAAGCCATTGGGCCAATCAGCCTTTGATCGATCTAGGGGTTCGGCGGTTGATTGATTACATTGAGGATGGTGGCGAGTTTAATGAACGGCAAATTGATGACATAGAAGCAATTGTCGATATTTTGCGCGGCTTACTCGACGGCGAAGTTGAAAAAACGACCGATCAGGCTGAATTCGTCCGTTCTTTGCCGGTGCGGCGGCCGGTTGATCTGGATGATCTGCAACATTTAGATATCGAAATACTACTGGTTGATCCACAGCGGTCTTCGGCTCGGATTTTTACCCGCGAGTTGGCGAGTTGCGGTTATCGGGTGACGACCTGCCAACGCTCCATGGAGGCGTTTGAATTGACGGTTCGCATGAAGCCGGATCTGGTGATTGCCTCGGCGATGCTGGACGATCTCAGTGGTGTTGAACTTGGCTGTGCCCTAGCCGCCATGGATTTGACTTCAGCTATTCCTTTTGCGTTGTTGACCAGCTTTAATAAAAACCACGCATCTTTGAAAAAACTACCGGCCAATGCCTGTGTCCTTAAAAAAGGGGATAGCTTTGGTGAAGATATCGCTGATGCCTTGGAAAAATTTGGTATTACCTAAGCTAGTTTCAAACACGAAATTTTGAACTAAGTTGTGTTTCCGGAGGCTTGGCGGCGTCAACCAAGCCGTCTTTAATAAAGCCAACCGTGGCTAACAAGAAAGAAACTCAACGATGGCTCCTCAAAAATCCCCAGGCTTTGAAAAGCATCCTGGCTATATGGTTCATATTGAAAGCTCACCCCGCCGGGTCCGGGTTGAGTTTGGCGGCGAGACAATCGCTGACAGCGCTAAACCCGTGCTTTTGCGTGAAAGCGATCATGTGCCGGTTTATTACTTCCCGCGCAGTGACGTGCGTATGGATCGTTTATCGCGGACTGAGCAAAGCACCTACTGTCCATTCAAAGGTGAGGCTTCTTACTGGTCGATCTCAAGTGGAGGTAAATCGGTTGAGGATGCAGCATGGAGTTACGAAACGCCTTTTGATGAAGCCACAGGTATTAAGGATTTTCTCGCCTTCTATTGGAATAAAATGGATCGCTGGTTTGAGGAGGATGAAGAAATATTTGTCCATCCCCGCGATCCCTACAAACGTGTTGATACCATTAAAAGCAGCCGTAAAGTAGAGGTTGTGCTCGGTGGTCAGACTATTGCCGAAAGCTCAGAGGCGACTTTTGTTTTCGAAACGGGTATGCCGACCCGTTACTATTTGCCGATGGACGATATTCGAATGGCGGCGCTGAAACGCTCGGATACAAAGACGCGATGCCCCTATAAAGGTATAGCTTGCTATTGGTCGGTTGAAGCTGGCGGACAAGTTTTTGACGATATCGTCTGGAGCTATCCGGAGCCGCTTGACGAAGCGCCAAAGCTCAAAAATTTACTGTGCTTTTTTAATGAAAATGTCGATGCCATATTGATTGATGGTAAAGAACAGCCAAAAACCAAAACCAAATGGTCCAAATTTTTAGCTGAAACTTTGGATGGCCCGGAACACATAGTCTGATTATTATATCTGCCTTTAATTAAATGAGGGATGATATGTATCGGGCTGCTATCTTAGACGATTATCAGAGCGCCGCGCCTGATTTGGCGGATTGGGGCCAACTTAAAGATCAAGTCGAGTTTGTATTCTTTAGCGATCACCTGGACGACGAGAGTGAAGTCACGGCACGCCTCAAGGATTTTGATATCATCCTGATGAACCGTGAGCGCACGCCCTTTTTAAAATCACAGCTCGATAATTTGCCAAACCTCAAATTACTGCTGACCAGCGGTATGCGGAATTTTTCGATCGACGTAGAGGCTGCGATGGCAAATGATGTCACCGTCTGCGGCACCGAAATGCTCGGCCATCCGACGCCCGAATTGGCCTGGGGACTCATTATCAGCCTTGCCCGTCATATCCCGCTGGAAGACCGGTTACTTCGTGAGGGAGGCACCTGGCAAACAACGGTCGGGGTGGGTTTAAGGAATCGAACCTTGGGCGTGATCGGGCTCGGCAGACTGGGCACGCCAGTGGCTAAGATCGGTTTGGCTTTTGGCATGAATGTAGTGGCCTGGAGTCCTAATTTAACCGAGGAACGTGCTGCTGAAGCCGGTATCAAATGCGTTTCGAAGGAGAAGCTATTTGCCGAAGCCGATTTTATCACCCTGCATATGCCGTTGAGTGACCGCTCGCGGGGAATTGTCAGTGCAAGCGATATCCAGCGCATGAAATCAACCGCCTATCTCATTAATACGTCGCGCGGACCATTGATCGATGAGGCTGCCCTTATTGCCGCACTTGAGGCCAAGATGATTGCCGGAGCTGGCTTGGATGTTTTTGATGTCGAGCCGCTGCCGCAGGATCACGCTTTCCGCCGGTTGACGAACACAGTGCTAACGCCCCATTTAGGTTATGTTGTTGAAGATAACTATCGCGTCAGTTTCGCTCAGATGATTGAAAATATTGAGGCTTGGATTAACGGCTCACCGATCCGCATAATGACGCCCTAAATGGCTGCACTAAAGCTCGGGTGGCGCTAGAGTTTGCCAATTCTCTGCGAGTGTCAGCGGGGCGTCAGTTTTATCCTGCAATTCTTCAAAGGAAATGCCGGCAGTAATTTCTCGCGCAACGAAACCACCTTCAGTCACATCAATAACCGCCAGATCGGTAAACACCGTACGAACAACGCCGAAGCCGGTAAGCGGATAGGTGCAGCTTTTCATCAGCTTCGGCTCACCGGTTTTAGTACAGTGATCCATCATGACAAAAATTTGCTTGGCGCCGACTGCCAAATCCATGGCGCCGCCGACTCCGGGTGGTTTTGAGGTGTCGAGGGTTCGCCAATTGGCGAGATCGCCATTTTCGGCAACCTGATAGGCGCCAAGAACGCAGATATCAATATGGCCGCCACGAATCATAACGAATGAATCGGTATGGCTGAAATAACTGCCGCCGGGCAGCAGTGTTACGGGTTTTTTCCCCGCATTTATCAAATTGCCGTCTTCCTGTCCGGTTACCGGAGCTTCACCCATGCCAAGAATGCCGTTCTCACTGTGAAACACAATCTCACGATCGGCGGGAACATAATTGGCCACCATCTCAGGGCTGCCGATACCGAGATTAACATAATTGCCGTCTTCAATTTCCTGGGCAATACGCCAGGCGACTTGGGGGCGGGTTAAACCTATCTTTTCAAGTACTGCAGTCATTTCCAATTTCCACTTAATCTTTTTCTCTAGCTATTATGCACAAATACCCGGTCAATAAAAATACCCGGTGTAATAATTAGTTCCGGATCAAGTTCACCAAGTTCAACGATCTCGTCCACTTGAACAATTGTCAATGCTGCCGCCATCGCCATTACCGGACCAAAATTGCGGGCCGATTTATCATAAATTATATTACCCCACCGATCTGCTTGCCTTGCGCGAATAAGCGCCACATCACCCTTCAGCGGATGCTCAAGCACATGCTGCACGCCGTTAATTTCCCGGCTTTCTTTGCTTTCTCCGAGTTCCGTACCGGCCGATGTTGGGGTGTAAAACCCGCCAATACCGGCACCGGCTGCGCGCATTCTTTCACTCAAGGTGCCTTGCGGAACAATCTCCAGCGCAATTTCACCCGCCTGATAACGGTCTTGAAACACCACAGAGCCTGCGCTGATGGGATAGGAGCAAATCACGCGCGACACCTTTCCGGAGGCGATCAAAGCAGCCAGGCCGTAATTTCCTTCGCCGGCATTATTCGAGACAACAGTGAGATTTTCAGCCTCGGTCTCAATCATTGCCTCGAGAAGATCAACCGGCGCACCGGCATCACCAAAACCACCGCTTAGAATTATGGCATCGTTCCGGACATCTGCAACGGCTGCGGCAATATTTTCCACGCGTTTATCAATCATGGGAGTTGCATAGGAGGCTAAAGCAGGATGGTCAATCGAATTGATAGAGAGCCTCTTTTTCCGTCGAGCCTTCAGCTTTTAGGAATTGGTTGCTTTGGTTGTAATTTGCTTAAGCGGGCAATGGCTTTGCCATATTTTCGGTCCGCTGAAAGTTGATACCATTCTATTGCTTTGGCTCGATTTTTTTTCACCCCTGTACCCGATTCGAATAACTGTCCCAGCATGTAGGGGGCGATACGATGGCCTTTATCTGAACTCTCGGTGTAAAGCCGGATAGCTTCTTTTAAATCTTTTTTGGTGCCCAGGCCTAGTTGAAACAAAATACCGGCGCCATAAAAAGCTGAAGGGTATTTTTGATCCATGGCAAAGCCATACCAACGCATCGCTTTTTCATAATCTTTTTTAACCCCTTTGCCTTGATGATAGAGCAGACCAAGGGTGTATTGAGCCCGGCCATATCTTTTTAGGGCCGCCCGGCGATACAATTTAAAGGCTTCTTTTTGGTCTTTTTTGACGCCACGGCCTTTGGCATAGAGCCGGCCAAGATCGTAAAGGGATTTGGCATGACCAGATTCTTCGCCTGCTTTACGCAGCAGCCGTACGGCCTCTTTATTACTTTTCTTAACGCCGAGGCCATAGCGGTGCAGTAAAGCAAGGCTATTCATCGCCAGTGCATGTCTTTCTGAAGCTTTGCGAAACCAAAAGGCTGCTCGGACGTAATCTCGTTTGACACCTATTCCGTCCCGGTACAATGTCGCGAGGTTGTTTTGGGCACCTGTATGTTCCTGTTTGGCGGCTTTTTCGTACCAGCTGCGGGCGACGCGAAGATTTACGGGTCGCCCTCTACCATGATGAAAGATCAGGGCCAAACTATATTGTGATGCTGGATGGCCTTTTCTCGCTTCTTTTGAAAATTCACTAAAGGCTTTTTTGTAATCAAGCTTTGCAACCGCCTCAAGGCCGGCTTTGTAGTCAGCTGAAGCAGAGTGAGCGACCAGCACAAATGGCACAAGAAGGGCTATAAATCCGATTACTTTCAGGACTTTAGGGATCAAGGTCTCTTTCGTAAGAGCCAATATCTTTATATTAAAACAGTTTCGCATGGTGCATTACGTTTTCGGGCCATTGTTTCCATACAGTCCTTCAAGGCAATTATACTATACGTAGTTACCTCTATCGGAATGTCAATTTTTACTATCCTGACGAGCAAAAGACACCTCGATTTTTATTTAAATCCAGCTACCTGATGTAGCGGAAAACCGAAATAAAATAGATGGTTAGCTGTGATGGCCATCACAGAACTCTTTACGGCGCCTGCCTAGTATGACAACCGGTTGTTAATGCCTATTGTCCAATTGAACACGAAAAATTGTTCGTGAATTAGAAGTTTTTTGGTGGAGCTTAATCCCGAATTAATCGGGAGAAACTTTGATATTGGATCAGGTTTTTTAGAGGGGGCCGATTATGGCTGATGAAACACTTACAGGTGCCGGTGGCCGCGACAGCTTGGATTTTGGTGCTGGCGGTGATGACAATGCTCCTGAATCCTTCCTAATTGAAGCAGGTTCCGGCGACGCGGTTAAGTTGCCCGAAGGCTTTAATTTTGGTGATGCTAAATTTGAACCATCTGGTCCAGACCTCGTTCTCACTTCACCTGATGGCAAACAAGTCGTCATCCAGGATTATTACGAACAAGATCCTGCCCCCGATCTACATACTCCCGAAGGCGGCGAATTGCCCGGCTCCACGGCCGTTCGTCTGGCTCAAACCAATGCCCCGACCCAAGGTCAATTTGCTCAGGCTGCCCCCTCAGCTGATGCCCAGCCCATTGGTCAGGTTGAAAGTGTCTCTGGCACGGTAACCGCCATTCGCGCCGATGGTACGCGTGTTGAGTTGCAAGTTGGTGATCCGGTGTTCCAAGGTGATGTTATGGAATCTGGAGCCAATGGCGCTGTTGGTGTTGTGCTGGCTGGACGAAATGGTCTATGACCCAGGCACCCAGGAAGGCAATATTTCGATGTCGGTTCTCAAAGGTGTGTTTACCTTTGTGTCCGGTCAGGTCGCCAAAGTTGATCCCGATGCCATGGTTCTTAAAACACCGGTGGCGACGATTGGTATTCGTGGTACCCAGGTCGGTATCGACCTCAGTGGTGAAGATCCCGCTGGCATGAAAGTCGTTCTGATGGAAGAATCAGATGGCTTTGTCGGCGAAGTTGTGATTGCCAATAATGCCGGCATCCAGATTCTTAATTTGCCGGATCAGGGTGCCAGTGTAGCAAGTTCAAATGCGGCACCGACCGAACCGCGAGTTTATAATCGAGCTGAAATTTCTGATTCTTTCCGGGGTGCGCTGGATTCGCTGCCGACCGCAGTTGGCACCGGTAACAATTATAGTACCGACGATAGTGAACAGGAAGAACAGGAAGATGAGCAGGAAGAAGAAGATGGTGATGAACAGGCCGAAGGTGAAGAAGATTCGGAAGATGAATTAGCCGAAGGTGAAGAAGGCGAAGGCGAAGGTGAAGAAGATTTAGACGACTTTGAAACCGCCGCAGGCGAAGGAGATGAAGAAGAATTAACCGACGAAGAAGCCGCTGCCGCTGCCGCTGCCGCACAGGCTGCCGCCGAAGCCGCCGCTGCCGAGGCTGCTGCTGTTGAAGCTGCCGCCGTCGCTGCTGCCGCCGCCGCTGCCGCCGAAGCTGCTGCGCTTGCCGCTGCTGAAGCCGCCGCCGCTGAAGCCGCCGAAGCCGCTGCCGAAGCCGCTGCCGAAGCCGCTGACGAAGCCGCCGCCGCCGCTGCCGCTGCCGCTGCCGCTGCTGCCGCCGCCGCCGCTGCTGCTGCCGCTGCCGAAGCGGCCCGGTTACAGGCGATCATTGATGCCGAGAATGCGGTTGCCGATACGGCTACGGTTTCAGTGGAAGCTGCTGCCGGTGAAGAGGATGGCAGCATCGAGCTAGACATCACAGCTTTTATTTCTGGCACCACGGCGGACGTTGTCCAAAGCATCACTATTGCTAATATCCCTGAGGGTTCGACGCTGACCTATCAAGTTGGCGGCGAGTTCCAGGATGATGTGGTAACCGATGGTACGGTGACGTTAAGTCCCGGTCAGCTTGGTGGTTTGCGCATCAAACCACCGTTAGATGAGAGTGCCGATTTTACTTTGGCAGTAAGTGCGACGACAGTTGATCCGGATTCCGGCGTAACCTCGACGAGTGGGGCGGTTGGATTGGGTGTTACCGTTGATGCCACGGTTGAGCCGCCGGTTGTTTCGACAACAGAAGTTGCCCTCGGTGATGAAGATACTGCGATTGAATTAAATATTTCGGTCGCCAATGTTGAAGCGGATGGCACCGTTACCAGCGTCACCATCGCCGATATACCTGCTGGATCGGTACTGCAAAGCGGTGATGATATAATCGAACTAACCGGCCCTGACGACAACGGCTTTTACAGTGCTGAAATCCGGCCCGATCAGGTTGACGGTCTGACACTTACGCCTCCGGAAGATGACGCCCATGATTTTGCCCTAAGCGTTACCGCGACGGCAACGGATATTGATCCAGACATAATCAGCGAACATGCTGCACTGGAAGCCACCGCGACTGATGCACGCGATGCTGCTGATGCGGCAAGAACGGCTGCGGATGAAGCACAGGCTGACGCAGATGAAGCTGCAATCGTTTCAGCAGATGCCGCCACAGCGCTTCAAGAAGCGATTGATAATGACGCACCGCAAGACGAAATTGATGATCTGCAAGCTACTGCTGACGCCGCTGCTGAAACTGCGGCCGATTTACAAGATGCTGCCGATACTGCCGATGGTGTGGCGACAGCCCTGGAAGATACGGCTACCAATGCTGAATCAGATGCAGCAGCCCTGGCACCTGCCGCTGCCGCCGCTGCCGTTGTGGCAGCTGCCGAAACTGCTCAAGACACAGCGGATGAGCTTGCCCAGGCACTGTTAATCGCCCAAAACGATCTTAATATCGCCATTCAGGATGCCTATGATGCTTCGAATGCGGCTCAAGCAGCTGCCGACGCTTCGATGGCTGCAGATGCGGCTTTGGCTGAAGCGATTGAAAATGAAGCTGACGAAGAAGAAATAGCAGAATTGCAGTTGGCTGCCGATGAGGCCGCGGAAGCGGCGTTTGCCACCGCAGATGCTGCAGAAGAGGCGGGTCAGACAGTTATTGAGGCCCTTGCCACCGCCGCGAGTGCGCAATCCCTGGCAGAAAGCTCGCAAACCACTGCCGATGAACTTGCTGCTGATGCCGTCATTGCCGTTATCGAAGCCGATGAAGCAGAAGTTGACGGTTTGGTCACCAATACCAGCACGCCATTTGATGTAGACGTCACGGTAATTGCCACGGTTGATGCGCCGGTGGTTACTCCAACCGCAGCGTCGGGCGATGAAGATGCGGCAATTGATATTGATTTCACAGCGACCGTTGATACCGAAGGTATTGCCGATGGAGAGTTAACATCGATTGAGATTAGCGGCATTCCAGCGGGGTCTGTATTAACCGTTGATGGCGTTGAAGTTACAGTTACCGATGGTGCCGTGACCTTGAGTCCGGATCAATTAGCCAATGTTCAAATTACCCCGCCCGAAGATGACGCCAATGATTTTACCCTGCAGGTGAGCGCTACGGCGACGGATATAGATCCCGATTTGGTCATCGCCTCAGAAGATGCTGATGCGGCTTTAGCTGCCGCTGTTATCGCCGAGGCAGACGCCACTACAGCAGCTAGTGCTGCTGCTGATGCGGCGAGCGCTGCTGCTACGGCCGCTGCTGCCGCAACTGATGCTGCTAATGAAGCTGCCGATGAAGCTGATGCAGCCGCGACGGCGTTGCAGGAGGCTATTGATAGTGGCGCGCCACAAGAAGAAATTGACGCGTTACAAGAAGTTGCCGATGCCACAGAGGCAACGGCCCTTGAATTGCATGGCGTTGCTGAAACAGCGGTGCAGGCGAGCTCCGATGCCGCAGAAGCAGAAATTGCAGCTAATCAGGCTTTGGCTGATGCTGAAGCAGCCCTTACTGACGCTACCACCGCTGCTGCTGATGCTGCCGACGCGGTTGCTAATGGCTACATCACTAATACCAGTGATCCGGTTGATCTTGACGTCACCGTAAGTGCTACAGTTGATGCACCGGAAGTATCGACGACGGCTGCTTCGGGCGATGAAGATGCCGCCATTGATATCGATTTTGGCGCAACTGTTGATACCGTTGGTATTCCCGACGGCACCTTGCAGTCCTACGAGATTAGCGACATTCCCGTTGGCTCAGTCCTAACGGTTGATGGCGTAGCCGTGACGATCACGGACGGCAGTGTGACCCTGACTCCTGATCAGATTGCCAATGTTCAGCTAACGCCGCCAGCGGATGATGCCAATGATTTCAACCTGCAAATAACCGCGACGGCGACAGATACCGATCCCGATACCGGCACTGTAGTAACTAATACCAGTGCAGCGGTTGCTTTGGCTGTTAGTGTTGCCGCTACCGTTGATGCACCGGATGTAAGCGTGACCGCCGCTGTCGGCGATGAAGACACCGCCATTGATATTGACTTCACCGCCTCCGTTGAAGCCACCGATGGCGACTTGATGTCGGTTGCTATCAGTGACATTCCGGTTGGCTCCGTGGTAACCGTCGATGGTGCAGAAGTGACGATAACCAACGGCACGGTGACTTTGACACCAGATCAACTGGCCAATGTTCAGGTTACACCGCCGCTGGATGATGCCGATGAATTTACTTTGAAAGTAAGTGCCACGGCCACCGACACCGATCCCGATACGGGGATCGTGGTTACTAATACCAGCGATCCGATTAATCTCGACGTCACGGTAAACGCCACAGGCGATGTTTCCGTTGATGTCAGAGACAATATAATTGACGAAGATTCGGGGCCAATGGTGCTGGATCTGACAGCGACGATCTCGGATATGGATGGTTCCGAGACACTGGCCGAAGTTGTTATTACTTTTGATGAAGTGCCGGCAGGATTAGTGGTTACCGGTGGCACCTTGGTTGGCAACGTGCTGACTATTCCAGCTGCCAATGTTGGCTCGACGACCATTGAAACACCTGAAAACTGGTATGGTGTTTTGGTTGGTTCAGCGATTGCCTATTCAAATGAAGGTGAAAGCCTGTCCGATGGCTTTACCATCACCGTTAATGCGGTCGACGATGCGCCCGAAATAGTAATTAATACCGGCACGACGGTTGAAGAAGGTCAAACTGCAACCGTAACTGCGCAGATGCTGGATACCACGGATGTCGACACCAGCGATGATAATCTGACCTATACCATAAGCGATAGCGGCACCGGTACCGTGCTGGTTAATGGTGTTGCCGCAACGACCTTCACGCAAGCTCAATTAAATGCCGGCCAAGTGACCTATCAGCATGACGGCACGGAAAATGAAGCAACTTTTTTCACCTTTACGGTGACCGATGGCACGACTGTAGTCGGCCCGGAGACTTTCGATTTTACCGTTACCGATGGCAATATCGCACCGGTCGCTACCGACGATGTCGATACGGTTGGTGATGATGTTGGCGACATCACTTCCGGTGATGTGCTGACAAATGACTTTGATCTAGATGGCGATGTCTTAAGCGTTACTCAAGTTGAATTTGAAGGCACGGTCTATACCTTCCCCGAAGGCGAAACCTCGCTCACCATTGAAGGTGATATTGGTACGCTGACCATGAACACCGATGGTACCTATGACTTTGTTAATAATGAAGGCATCAATGAAGGCACCGGCGAATTTGATTGGGCCGAAGGCACGCCCGATTGGGTGCCTGTAGAAGAAATGGAAGAATTGGAAGAGCCTAATCAGGTTAATCAGGAAAACCTGACGATGCCGGAAGGTGGCGAATCCGTTACGGTGACATTCCAGGGTGAAGGCGCCGGCTACCACAATACAGTTGGCTTCTACAAAATTGATGCGGATGGTAACCCATATGAGCCGCAAATAGCGTGGGAAGATGCATCGCAGCAAGGAAGCGGCGGCGATCTGATCCCGGGCGAATCTCAGTTTACCATTGATAATTTGGGACCCGGTGAAAGTTATGGCTTCTTTATCGTCAAAAATGGCGCCAATGAATACAATTGGATCAACGATTTTCCAGATGACCATACTTTAGCTTTTGATGAAGATGGCAATATTCAGCAATTTAATCCGGCCGGTAATCCGGTTGGCAATCATGAGATCGACAGTGCGGACGTGTTTCATAGCGTCGATAACAATCTGACCGATGGTGAATTGAACGAAGACAATATCGCACACACTCATTCCGGCATTGATCCTGAAACCGGTGAGTTGATGATTGGTTTTGAAGATCTCTATGGCGGCGGTGATGAAGATTATAATGATCTGATGTTCTCCGTTGAATATGAAGGAACACCGATCCCTTCTGAAGACGTCTTCACCTATACGGTAACTGATGGTGAATTTACCGATACAGCTGATCTGAGCGTTACGGTTGAACACGATAATGACGCGCCGGTCGCAATTGATGATTCCGCATCGACCGATGAAGACTCCTTTGTCATCATTGATGTCCTGGCAAATGACACCGATCCTGATGACAATGATCTACTGACGGTAACCGATGTGAGCCTGCCGGACGGCGTCGATGGTACGGTGGAAATCGTAGAGATCGACGGTGTCACCAAAGTGAAATTTACCCCTGGTGACAGCTTTGATGCCTTGGGCACGGGCGATACGGATCTGGTTGATATCACTTATACGGTTTCCGATAGCGAAGGGTTAACTGATACCGGCAATGCTGCCGTTACTATTACGGGCACCAACGATGGTCCGGTCGCCGAAGCTGCAATTGGCAGTGCGGGAGAAGATGATTTAACCGTTGTCGTCGATGTTGCCGATCAGATCAGCGATCTTGATCATACCGATGCGGAATTGACTGTTGCGATCGTTGCAGATGACGACGATGACAGCGATAGTGACAGTGATGTTGATGACGATTGGGATGTTAGTATTGAAGGAACTGAAATTACCTTCACACCACCGGAAGGCGCCTACCAGCATTTAAATGAAGGTGAAACGGCGACAGAAACTTTCACCTATACGGTTACCGATCCGGAAGGTGCCACAGCTTCCAATACTGTGACGTTGACGATTACTGGCACCAATGATGCACCGGTGGCAAATGCCGATGCTGCTTCGACGGATGAAGATAATGCCGTTATGATTGATGTCTTGGACAATGACACCGATGCGGAAGGCAATGCGCTCGTTGTTACCGGCGCTGTCTTGGCTGAAGGCGTTGATGGTACGGTCGAAATCGTTGAGGTGGACGGCATCACCCAAGTGATGTTTACACCGGGTCCAAGCTATAATGAGCTGGACGATGGTGAAAGCGCTCAGGCCGCGATTACATATACAATTTCCGATGGCCAAGGCGGCACCGATACCGGTGTTGCAACCGTGACAATCAACGGCACCAATGATGCGCCTGAAGTTTCTGGTGTGCTGGCTTACACCATGAATGAAGATGGCTCTTTGACCATCTCCGAAGCGCAATTGCTCGCTAATGCCAGCGATGTTGATGGTGATGATTTAAGCGTCTCAAATCTGCAGATCAATGATGGCGATGGCACCATAGTCGATAATGGCAATGGTACCTGGACCTATACGCCGGAGGCTGACGCCAATGGCCCAATCGCTTTCTCCTATGATGTCAGTGACGGCACTGCGACCGTTTCCGCCGGCGCGATTGTTGATATTCAAGCGGTAAACGATGCTCCCGATGCGGTTGATGATACCTTGGACAGCGTTGCCGAAGACAATTCCTTTATCTTTAATGCCTCAGACTTGCTTGGCAATGACACAGATGTTGACGGCGATACCGTTAGTATTATGGAAGTTGGCCAGCCTGATCATGGTTCGATTGTTGATGCCGGCAATGGCGTTTACGTCTACACGCCCGAAGAAAACTACAATGGTCCGGTTAGCTTCACCTATACCGCTACAGACGGCACCAGTGGTCATTCCTTTGTCAGTAATGACAGTTTGGCGACAGCTCAGGATATTGGCCGTGATAACTTTGGCGTTGGTGAAAATGCGCTGGTCAATGATGACAGCTTGCCGCGGGTTCGGATTGAAGGCTCGGTAGACGAGTCTGGCGATGTGGATTATTTCTCCTTCACGCTGCAGGACGGTGAGCAACTGCATCTCGATATAGATTCAGAAAATCAAAGCGACTCGGTTGATGCCATGATCGTCATCTATGACGAAAACGGCAATATTGTCGGCTCACTGGATGATTCTGGCGGCTCGCTTGATCCCAATGGCACGTTCTCGCCAACCGCAGGCGGCACTTATACGATCGCCGTTCAGGCCTTCCCCTGGGATCAGGTTGAAGGCGCCTCGGAAGAATTGGCCGGTCTGGCCAGTGGCGACTATGTTTTGAATGCCAGTGTCGTGCCAACCGAGGACTCCACCGGTTTTGGTGAGGCTCCGGCGACGATTTCCGATGTTGATACGGCGACTGATTCCGCAACGGTTTCCTTTGATGTCGATGCGGTCAATGATGACCCGGTAGTCGCCGGTGAGCTCGACTACACCATGGATGAAGACGGCGTTATTACCATTACCGAGGCGCAGTTGTTAACTGGTGCTTCCGATGTTGATGGCGATGATTTGAGCATTGAAAATGTTGCCGTTTCCGGCAACGGCGCGCTCGCGGGTCCGGATGCGAACGGCAGTTATACCTTCACGCCGGATCAGGATTGGAATGGCGACGTCGGTCTAACTTATGATGTCTCCGATGGTACGGTCAGTGTCCCGGTTTCAACCAACATTACAGTCACACCTGTCAACGATGGGCCGGAAGCCGAAGCTGTTATCGGCAGCACCGGTGAAGATGATTTGTCCGTCGTTGTGAATGTCGCTGATGAAGTCAGCGATATTGATAATACGGATGCAGAGCTTACGATTACGGCAGATACCGGCACGACCGGCTGGACCGCGAATGTGAGTGGTTTGGATATCTCGTTCACTCCTCCCGAGGACGCTTATGATTATTTAGCAGCCGGTGAAACGGCGACCGAAACTTTCACCTATACGGTTACCGATCCGGACGGCCTCGAATCATCCAATACTGTGGTCATGACCATCAATGGCACCAATGACGGCTTTGAGGTCGCCGGAAGTGCAACGGCTGCTACTTTAGAAGATGTTGGCGTTGCCTTTAATATCTTTGATGACGTTACGGTCACCGATCCGGACGCGACAGATACGCATGAGATCAGCAGCCATAGTCAACCTCAAAACGGTACGGTCACAGTCTCCGCTCTCGGCGCTGTTGTCTTTACACCAAATATCGATCCACTAACCGGCGAATCTGTTTTCAAT
>CAZMHI010000013.1:0-81091 GCA_964566055.1 uncultured Rhodospirillaceae bacterium | reverse complement strand
CAAAGGGCGGGGCTCTTTTTACGCCGGGCTGTCGTTGTGAACGGCTTGTGATGATAGGCATCACTGTGCCTTCCACGCCTAATCCGGCGAAAAAATGTCTCCCGCAGAATGGATGACATTAATGAGTCCTGACCCTCGATAATATTAAGTATATAATCAGGTATGACTTCAAACCTGCCGGCTCGACCGGATCGTGATTGCGACGCCTGCCCCCGCCTCCGCACTTTCCTGCTCGACAATCGAGACAAATATCCAACTTGGCACAATGCACCTGTTGATTCCTTTGGCGATATCAATGGAGAAATACTTATTGTCGGATTGGCTCCCGGTCTCAAAGGAGCTAACCGCACGGGGCGGCCTTTTACGGGCGATTATGCGGGTGACCTGCTCTACGACACATTGTTAAAGTATGATTTGGCGGAGGGTGAATACAAAGCCGACCCGGAAGACGGGCTCAAGCTTAAAAATTGCCGGATTACCAATGCCGTGCGCTGTCTGCCGCCGGAAAATAAGCCGATCGGTGCAGAAGTAAAAAATTGCGCCCCCTTCCTGATCAGTGAAATTCAGACCATGCCAAATTTAAAAATTGTACTAGCGCTCGGTGGCTTGGCCCATGGCGCGATTTTAACGGTGTTGGAAAAACGTAAAGCGCTCTACAAATTTGGCCACAACGTATTTCATGAACTGGATGAAGTCGTGCTGGCCGATAGCTATCATTGCTCTCGCTATAATACGAATACCGGACGCCTCACTGAGCAAATGTTCCACGATGTCTTTGACACGATCCTGGCACGCCTATAACAACGCTGGAGAATATGTTTTTCCAGGCCAATCTATGTGTTATATCCCGCAACACTTGAGTGTCGAATTTTAGGGGAGTCTCTTTGTGGAAATTGTGTGCCTTGATCTCGAGGGTGTCCTGATCCCGGAAATCTGGATTGGCGTGGCGGAAAAAACGGGTATTGATGCCTTACGTGATACGACCCGGGATATTCCTGATTATGATGAGCTGATGCAGCAACGGTTGCGCATCATGGATGAAAACGGGCTTGGCCTGCCGATCATCCAGGAAGTAATTGATGGGCTTGATCCACTTGAAGGCGCGCTCGATTTCATGACTTGGCTGCGCGAACATTTCCAGGTTGTTATATTATCCGACACTTTTTATGAATTCGGTGAACCGTTTATGCGCAAGCTCGACTGGCCGACACTGTTTTGCCATCGCCTGGAGACCAACTCAGACGGCAAGATCGTGGACTATCATTTACGAATGAAAGATCACAAATGCGAAGCAGTTAAATCACTGCATGATTTGAATTTCACGGTTTTTGCTGCTGGTGATTCTTATAATGATACCTCGATGCTCAATGAAGCGGATCAGGGCATCCTCTTTAAGGCTCCGGCTCATGTGATTGAAGAGTTTCCACAATTTCCAGCCGTTAATGCTTACGAAGAACTTCGCGCTGAATTGGAAAAAGCCAGTCCGCGGTTTTAAGCTATAATTGCCTCTATAACCGGCAAAATCTCTGCCAGCGGAATCTGACACAGCACCACCAAAAATGAGAGGCATAAGAGGTTCCGGAATTTTTCGCCATTTTTACCTTCAAAAAATTAAAAATATGGCTGTCGACCTCGGATATCTCTCGATACACTCAAACCTGGATGTGACGTCGCAGCAGTTACCTCAATAGATGGGGCTTATTAACCCGCGAACAAGACAATTTGCTGCTGACAGCTGTAATTGATTGTAATTAAAGGAAAACTAATGATAGATGTTTACTCCTGGCCAACTCCGAACGGCCGGAAAATCCATATTATGCTGGAAGAAACCGGCCTCGACTATCAGGCCCATGCTGTCAATATTGGCAAAGGCGAGCAGTTTGAACCTGATTTTTTAAAGCTTTCGCCGAACAACCGAATTCCTGCCATCTTGGACAGCGATGGGCCGGATGGACAACCAATATCGCTCTTTGAATCCGGCGCCATCCTGATTTATCTCGCCGAAAAAACCGGTCAGTTCTTACCCACCGAGCCACGCGCCAAATACGCCACGCTGGAATGGCTGATGTTCCAAATGGGCGGCGTTGGCCCGATGTTCGGCCAATCCAACCATTTCTCTCATTATGCTGTCGATAAAATCCCTTACGCCATGGATCGCTACCACAATGAATGTAAACGGCTCTATGGCGTCATGGATAAACGCTTGGGCGACGTTGAATATCTTGCCGGTGATGAATATACAATTGCCGATATCGCCACGCATCCTTGGGCCCAAGGCTTTGAACGCCGGGATGTCGACATCAATGACTATCCTAATGTTAAGCGCTGGATTGAAGTTATTCATGAACGTCCAGCCGGTGACGGAGATTATTGATTTGGCGGAGTGAGAATTATGGAGAATTTTGGGGACATGTATTTGTTACGTGTCCAGGGATTAGAGGCAAAGTCGAAACTAATCTAGCCGCCCTTTTTGACAAACCAGGAGGCAATTTTAGTTAATAATCCAAGACCGATCAGATTAGCCAATTGGGACCTTAGGCCAAACAAAACAGCCCATCCAGCCTGAATCCAATACCACCGCACGGCATATTTTAATCCGTGATTAGGAAGAATTCTGGTTCGGAACTCTTCTTCAAGATCGCCAAGTTGAAATTCACGCATATCCTTCGGAAGGATTGTTAGCATCAATTTGTCCGCCCCTTCAGGAGGCTTGTCTTTGATCTTGCTATTCTCCAACTGCTCAACAGCATTCAAATACTCTCGAATTACTTCATGTTTTATCTCATTTTTTTTGATTTGGTTCGTTATGGAATCAAAGATTTCTATAGAATTCTCATCCAAAACGTCATCAATATAATATCGAATTGACCCATCACTGTGAACGATAGCATTTCTATATTTTTGTTTAATCTTCATAAATTCGATTTCATTGAATGATTTATTTAACTGCCTGAGTGTGGACCCTTCGAGTATCGACATAAGCTTATATTTTTAAGACATTAGAACCCTCCAGAACTGGATCAAGTCCGAAAGACATACTCGACAACGCGGTTTGCGTTTGGGTCAATGCCTCTTGACCTTTTGCTGTTATAACAAAATATTTCTTAGCCCGGCCACCGCGTTCCTCCGTCGCTTCCCCTACGCGAGATTTAACGAAACCTTTTTGTTCCATTCTCGACAAAGTTGAATAAACGGAACCGATAGAGGCTTCACGTTTCGTCCGTTTCCGAATTTCTTGGCGAATCGTAACGCCATACGCGTTGTCACGGAGCCTGAGCAGCGCCAACAACACGATGTGTTCAAATTCGCCTAAATAATCACCTTTACCCATGACATATCCTATTTGTTCGTGTTTGTAGAATATATATGGCCGATTCGTCGTTTAGCGCAAGTGGAAATTCAAAAAAATTTGAAAAATGTTATCTGACAATTTCGTAGTATGCTAAAATACTTCTCTTTCTTTGGCCGAGCGTGGTCTTGATCCAGTCTGGGGACACGATCCTTTATTCCCTGCGAGAAACAGGTCATGTCCCCATATCTTTCCCAAAATGACGGATTCTCTCAACCATTCCGCCCCCGCATGATGCGGGCTTGGTCGCGTTTCCAGTCGCGGGCTTTGTCGGTCTGGCGCTTGTCATACTGACGTTTACCCTTGGCCATACCGAGATCAACTTTCAACATGCCGCGCTTATTGAAATAAAGCGATAGCGGCACGATGGTCATGCCTTCCCGGTTAACGGCGTTGAACATCTTGGCGAGTTCTTTTTTGTGCAGCAGGAGTTTGCGCGGCCGCCGGGTTTCGTGCTGATCACGCCCACCTGCTTGATATTCAGGAATATAGGCATTGATCAGATAGAGCTCGCCCCCCTCTTCCGAAGCATAAGCTTCTTCGATGCTGGCCCGGCCCGAACGGATAGATTTAATCTCGGTGCCTTGGAGCGCGATGCCGGCCTCAATATTATCCTCGATGAAATAGTCGTGGCGCGCCTTACGGTTCCGCGCCGCTATATTCTCGCTGGATTTTTTCTTTTTGGCCATCGCACTAGATTTTAAGACAGAATGCCGGCGCCTTTAAGGGCGTTTGCGACCGCTGCTTTGCTGCTGTCGGCAATCTCACAGATCGGCAGGCGGGCATCAGCCGAGGCCAACCCCAGCAGTTCAGCCGCATATTTCACTGGTCCCGGACTGGTCTCACAAAACATTGCTGAATGCACCGGCATGAGTAAGTCTTGCAATTCCATGGCCCGGGCAACATTGCCGTCAAACCAAGCCCCCTGCATTTCGGCGCAGAGTTTCGGCGCGATATTGCCGGTGACCGAAATGCAGCCATGCCCGCCGCCCGCATTAAACGGGATTGCCGTGCCGTCTTCACCGGAAAGCTGGACAAAGTCTTTGCCACACGCCGCCGCGGTCCGCATCGGCCGGTTGAGATCAGAGGTCGCATCTTTGACGCCGACAATATTCGGCAGTTCTGACAGCCGCGCCATGGTCTCGACACTCATATCGACGATGCTGCGCGCTGGAATATTATAAATAATAACTGGAATATCGGCCTGAGACTGGATGGCGTCATAATGACGATAGAGCCCTTCCTGGGTCGGCTTGTTGTAATAAGGTGTCACCACCAAAGCCGCATCTGCCCCAGCAGATTTCGCATGTTTTGAGAGCATAATCGCTTCTTCGGTCGAGTTTGAGCCCGCTCCGGCGATGACTGGTACCCGGCCCGCCGCAACTTCGATGCATAGTTCAACCACCCGCATATGTTCGTCATGACTGAGGGTCGGCGATTCGCCGGTTGTGCCCACCGGTACCAAGCCGTTTGTTCCCTCGGTAATCTGCCACTCGACAAAATTACGGAAAGCCTCCTCGTCGACCTGGCCGTCTTTGAACGGCGTAATAAGGGCGACGAACGATCCTTTAAACATACTCTCTCTCCTAAAATTCGTGGCAGAACATAGCCCTAGCAGCAGTTGGCGGCAAGAAGTCTTATCCAAAAAACGATGAATTTTTCTTATCGCTAATGAGTTGATTGCTTATGAGTGTTCTGCCAATTAGACTCAGTCTAACGATAAATTAATGAATATCTGGAAAATTGACGTATGAGCATACCGTTGCGTTATTTCATACTCATCGGAATAAGTGTTTTTTTTCTCGCCGGTAATTTTGCCTGGGCAAATGATACTGCAAAACCGGTCACACTATCCAAGCAGGACATTCGGACAGCTGGCAGTATTCAAAAACTGGTGAAACGCAGCAAATGGCAGGACGTTAAAAAACAAACCAAGCGGATCAAGAATAAAGTATTGCAGCGCGCCCTCACCTGGCAGCGCTATGCCGCCAGAAATTCAGGCGCCTCCTACTATGAGATTGTCCAGTTTATGACTAAGCGGCCCAACTGGCCTTCGCAACGCCGGCTGCGTCAACGCGCCGAAGAAGCCATGACAGAAAATATAGACCCGGAGCTGGTTATCAAATGGTTTGAAGATCAGGCGCCGATGACCCCTGACGGCGGCATTCGTTTGGGCGCTGCACTTTTAAAAATTGGCAATAAAGCAGAAGCGGAAAAAGTACTGCAGCAAACTTGGGTGCATGGCAATTTCGGTGCCCGTCAGGAACGTCAATTTTACAAGCGCTATCGCCGCTATTTAACCCGGGAAAACCATATTGAACGATTGGAGCGGTTATTATGGAAGGGCCGCTATTATCCGGTACGCCGGATGCTAATGAAGGTCAACAAGGACTACCGTGCCCTGGCCTTCGCCCGGATAACCTTAAGGCGCTATCGCGGGGCCGTTGACCGGGCCATCTCAAAAGTGCCGGAAAAGCTGATCAATCACCAGGGTCTAGTATTCGAAAGAATGCGCTGGCGGCGACGCAAAGGGCGTGATCTTGATGCCCGCAAGCTCTTGGAAAACCTACCCGACGAGTTGAGCCATCCCGAACGCTGGTGGCGCGAAAAAGCTTTGCTGGCCAGGCGGGCCTTACACGCCGGTCATATTACTGAAGCCTATAAATTGGCCAAAGATCACCGCTTGAAAAAAGGCCAAGGCTTCGTCGAGGGTGAATGGCTGGCCGGCTGGATATCACTTAGATTTTTAAAAGAAAGTAAGTCGGCTTTTAAACATTTTGTAGCGTTGTTTGAAGCAGCAAAATACCCCATCAGCCGCGCCCGAGGCGCCTATTGGGCGGGCCGCGCGGCTGCCGCATTGGATAAGCCTGAACTATCTAAAGTCTGGTTCGATAAAGCCGCCGCTTACCCGATGACCTATTACGGCCAACTGGCAACTGCCAAGAATTCAACCGATGAGCAGATTCAGTTCCCGCCCTCGCCGGTCAACGGCAAGCAAGAAAGCCAGGAATTTGAAGCCGATGAATTGGTTGGCGTGGTTCGCGTACTCGCTAAAGCGGAACTGTTTGATTTACTAAGGCCGTTCATCCGCACACTGAATAAAGCGGATGCCTCACCGGCCAGGCGGGCCAATGTCGCGAAGCTGGCGCGTCAAAGCGGCCGCCCCGATCTAGCGATTTACACAGCTAAACAGGCTTACCGGGACGGTATTACGCTTGCCGAGGAAGGCTACCCAATACTGCCAATATCTAAGAAATCCGACATAGATGCTGCGCTCCTGCATGCGCTCATCCGCCAGGAAAGCGCCTTCAATATTAAAGCCATCAGCCATGCCGGGGCGCGTGGCCTCATGCAGATCATGCCGGCGACGGCCAAACGGGTTGCTAAGAAGCATAAACTGCCCTACCGGCGAAAAAACCTCACAACCGATACCGAATACAATCTGCAGCTTGGTCAGGCGTATCTTTCGAGCCTGATGGAACAATATAAAGGCTCTTACGTATTATCTTTAGCGGCCTATAACGCCGGACCTAAACGGGCCAATCAATGGATCAAACGCAATGGTGATCCTCGTGACAAAAAAGTGGATGCCATCGATTGGGTCGAAATGATCCCCTTCCGTGAGACCCGTAACTATGTTCAACGCGTCATTGAAAATCTTCACGTCTATCGCAAGCGCCTCAACCAAACTGAAATAGCTTTCAATCCCGAAGGCGATTTGGGGCGCTAGGAGTCCTAATCTTTGCCACCCACACCCACCATCAGTGATGTTGAAACGGCGGCTGAGCGCTTATCCGGTTATGCCGTCCAAACGCCGGTGCTTGAGTCCGAACGGATCAATGATCGACTTGGTTGCCGCTTGCTGATCAAAGCCGAGTGCCTGCAGCGCACCGGTTCTTTCAAATTCCGGGGCGCCTTTAATATGATATCCAGGCTCTCGGATAAGGAAAAGTCGAACGGCGTGGTGGCATTTTCATCCGGCAATCATGCGCAGGGTGTGGCGGCAGCGGCCAAAATCCTCAATATCAAAGCAACCATTGTAATGCCGGCGGATGCGCCGCAAATAAAGATAGACAACACTCGGGGCGACGGCGCTGAGGTTGTGCTCTATAACCGGGCTGATGGTAACCGGGTCGCGATTGCCGAGAAAATCATCGCTGATACCGGAGCGACGCTGGTGCCGCCATATAACGCGCCTGAAATCATGGCCGGTCAAGGCACGCTGGGTCTTGAATTTTTTAAACGCGCAAAAGAGATGGGAGTTGCCTTGGATTATTTGCTCGGCCCGTGCAGTGGTGGTGGTATGATCGGCGGCGCGGCAATCGTATTTAACGACCGTTCTCCTGATACCAAAGTCTATGCTGTTGAACCAGTTGGGTATGATGACACGGCTTTATCTTTGGCCAAAGGTGAGCGCGTGCAAATCGAGCCGGGTACGCCATCATTTTGTGACGCTTTGTTATTGGAAACGCCTGGGGAGTTAACTTTTGCGGTCAATAAAGAGTTACTTGCGGGTGGCCTGATCGTCAATCAGGCCGAAACGGCAGCGGCGATGAAAACTGCTTTTCAGGAATATAAAATTGTTGTCGAACCCGGGGGAGCCGTTGCGCTGGCTGCGGCTATGTCCGGCAAAATCAAAACTGAAGGCCATGCAATCGGCGTAATTTGCACAGGCGGCAACGTCGATGCTGCCACCTTCAAAGACGTGCTAAACGGGAAGTTTGATTAGGCTTTTACCGGTTCCGCGGCTACCGGTTTCTTTGGGGGGTGCTCTGGTTTATTTTTGGAACCGCCTTTAACCAAAAGATTTATGGTGCCTTCGCCTGATTTTTTATCACTCTCAATCCGACGGCAATGGCCTTCAAGGAAAGCGCCCTGCTCAATCGCCAGATTGCCATGCAGGATATCACCAAGCACATGGGCGGTTTTGGCTAAGGAAACGGAAGTTGCCTTGATCTGCCCTGTAACATGGCCATGAACGCGCACGCTTTCGGCGGTGATCTCACCATTTACCTGGGCGGTTTCACCGACAATCAAGACGTCTACTTGAATATCGCCTTCGATATTGCCATCGACTTGGATTTCGCCGTCGCTGTGGAGATTACCTGTGATGGTAAGATCCGGACTCAAAAGAGACGGAGGTGAAGGTACTTTAGGTACGAGATTCTTCTCGTCTTCTTTACTGCCTTTTGTAAACATATCTACCGGCCTTGATGAATCGCCAAGGATTTTTGTGCTTACCTTGCGCTATGACTTCATAGTGCAGGTGAGGCCCAGTACTACGACCGGTACTCCCCATCAATCCTATCTTGGTTCGATAATCCACTTTTTGACCGCGTTTAACAAGAATCTTATGCAAATGACCGTATCTCGTTTTAAAACCGAGTCCGTGATCAACTTCGACTAATTTACCATATTTACCTTTACGCCCGGCATATCTCACCGTTCCCGGCGCCGTCACATAGACCGAAGTACGTTTCGAGCCGCCAAAATCCATGCCATAGTGCACCGCCCATCTTTTGTTTATGGGATCACGGCGTTTGCCGTAATGGCTTGAAATACTGAAATAATCGAGCGGCGCCGCCAAGGGAATGCGCTTCATTAGAGCTTGGAGTTCTGAGAATTGACGGAGCTGCGAATTGAGATTGCCTAGACTTGCTTTTAGCCGTTGGGCCGGTTCAGTATCCGGCGCCAAGGCAATAAACGGACCGCCCTGCCCTAATTTATATTTTGACTTACCTTGATTAGCCTTCAACAACCGGGAAACTTTTAATCCCGTACGCTTCAACACAAAATGAATATCTTCGATATTTTCTTTGGTGCGTTCAGTTAGATTTACCAGAATATCATTTTCAGATTTGTGGAGCGTTTCTAAATCGTTTTCCAATTTTGCCACCGTCCGCGAGAGCTTTTTACTTTGTGAGCGGGCAAAATTCCTTTGTGACAAGGCACTTTCGAGATCAGTCGTTACGGAGTTGAGATTACCTTTGAGATTAAAGTTATGACTGTTTAGTTCCCTCATCTCATTTTCAATACCGGTCAATTTGTCTTTTAACGCGGCGCGTGCGGTAACAATTTGATTATGGCGGGTATTGGATGTTTCCAGTTTGTCTTCCACAGATCGCAAGTTTTGCTGCAAAGCTGCATTTTTCTCCACCAGATCGAGCATAAGGCCGTGGTTTTTACCAAGCTCCTGGGTCAATGATGAGAATTTGTCCTGATACTCAGACACTTCGGTAAGTAAGCTGCGGTACACCATGCGGGCATCGAGAATTTCTTTGTTTTTCGACGCAACAATTTGTTCATGGATGAAATAGCTGAAAGACGCAAAAATTGCCCAGCCGGAAAGAGCGACAATCACGCCGAAGCTAAACATTTGCAAGGTTTTGGAAACTTTAACGAAACGGACTTTGCCATCCGTCCGGAGCATAATTTCGCGATCAGGAAAAAATCGCATTACAGCTCTTGCCCACCTATGGGTGAGATTTCCGTGCTGCTTTTCGTTCATAGATTCCCTCTTCGACGCCTTATCCAGTTATCCCAAGCTTTTTCTGCTTTGATTTCACCGCCCCCGAGCGCCACAAAATAGTCAATTCAAGAGCACTTAGACCGTATCCGCTCGAGGTTTTTGATGCAAGCTCTATAACGTTGAAAGCCGTAATTTTTAACGATTTTTCTCACTAAATTTTGCCCAGAGCAGCAATAGAGAAAAAATAGCCAATATTTTGAAAGGGTTATTGAAAACTTAGACTAGATTTTCCGAACCATCGCCTGTAGGAACAATTAGAAATCATAAAATTGACGACCAAAAATATTGCACAGGTAAAATTGAGAATGAACCGAATCGCCTACCTTATCGCTATCTGGTTCGGCGCAGGATTGCTGCCCAAAGCACCAGGAACCTGGGGCTCACTTGCCGCTCTGCCTTTGGCCTATGGTATTGTTTTTTGGGGTAATTTGGAACTTCTCGCCATCGCAACCGTTGTAATATTTATTGTCGGCGTCTGGGCATCTGAAATTGCTTCGCCCCAAATGGGTGGTGGTGACCCCTCGGCGATTGTCGTTGATGAAGTTGCCGGACAGTGGTTGACACTGCTCGTCGTGCCGCCTGATTTGATCTTATATGCTATCGGGTTTTTACTGTTTCGGCTGTTTGATATTTGGAAACCTTGGCCGATCTCTTGGGCCGATCAAAAAGTCAAAGGCGGTATTGGCATCATGTTAGACGATATGATCGCCGGCGTTTATGCTGGAGTCCTGCTCTGGATCGGGCAATTTGTTTATTTAAACTATCTGATGGGTTAACGGATAATGTTTCCAAATGAACTAGTTGAATTAACTTCAGAACTCATTGGCAAATGCCGTGATGGCGAAATCAGAATTGCTACTGCAGAATCCTGTACAGGAGGACTGATTGCCGGTTGTTTAACAACTGTTTCAGGTTCATCTGATGTCTTTGAGCGTGGCTTTAATACCTATTCAAATGAAGCCAAAAACGAAATGCTTGGCGTGCCGCTGGAACTGATCAATGAACATGGGGCTGTGAGTGAGCAAGTTGCCGGCGCGATGGCGGAAGGTGCGTTAAAAAATGCACCCGTTCAGCTAACGGTCGCTGTTACCGGTATAGCTGGACCTGGTGGCGGCTCGCCAGAGAAACCGGTAGGGACGGTCCAGATCGCCTCTGCTCGTATTGGCAGCACGACCCTAAATGAGAGATTTTTAATCGAAGGCGACCGCGACGCCGTGCGTCTGGCGACAGTAAAAAAAGCACTTGAAATGATGTTAACCAATTTAACCGCTATTTGAAGCTGCCTATTTTCTACTTTAATTTGAAGACAGGATACTTCTACATATCATAGTATTCAATGAATCCCATAAATAGATCAAATATTTAGAACTAATTTCCTTAGCTTTTTCTTGATCAGTAGTTGAATTGTAGTTATTTTTATCTCGACAAAAATAAACAATAATTTTTAGTTACTAGAATTATAAGAGTAAAAGAATTGGTCTCAGGCGACGTACCTACTCTAGATGGATGTACTATCGAATCAACGACAGATTTCACCCTGCCAAACTGTCGCATGATGTACAGCTATTGGGTGGAACGATGTGATCTTACCCCCGATATTGGGCCTCAACATACAAATTTCGAACTTACCGATATCATCGATTGCGCACCATTTGTAGTTTATAAAGATGTCATTGATGGCGGCAAAGAATTCCGAAATCGCTACTGGGGAACTGAGATCAGTAAAATATTTTCGCAAGAATCCACCGGAAAATCTTTGGGCGATTACTATGACGGAGGTTATTTAGAGCAAGTATTAGCGGCCTCTAATTTCATTATCTCAAAAATTCATGCCGTTAAAATTGCCGGCAAACCAAAATTTGTCAGCGAGGATAATTTCACTAAATTTGAAGCCTGCTACGTACCACTATTCGATGAAACCGGCGCCGCTTCCCGATTGGCCGCTGCCTTTGACATTGTTCGATAGCTTTTATTGAACTACTCCTGATCGTACACAGCTGACGCCCTTTTTTCGAAGGCATGAACCATTATTTTAACCGCTTCGTTGAACACAACGCCGATCATTTTCTGCAACAGCTTTGAGCGAAACTCAAAATCTACGTAAAAGTCGACGGTGCAGGAACCATCGTCTTCGGCAATAAATATCCAATGATTGTTAAGATATTTGAACGGGCCATTTTCATAGACGACATCAATACGATCCGGCGCCGACAATTTGACCCGCGAGGTAAATTTCTCACGAAACATTTTGTAGCCAATAACCATGTCGGCGACGATCTCGTCATTTTCATGACTTTTAATGCGGGTGCCGACACACCAGGGCAGAAACTCAGGATATTGGGCAACATCGGAAACCAAATCAAACATCTGCTGAGGTGAGTGAGGCAAATGCCGTTTTTCGGCGTGGGTGGGCATGATTAGTCTAGTTTCGCTTGTTGCTTAGAGCGGGCCTCCCGTAGCGCCGCAAAATCTTCATCCGCGTGATAGGACGAGCGGGTGAATGGAGATGATGAGACTTTTAGAAACCCTTTAGAATAAGCGATGGTTTCATATTCCTTAAATTCCTCCGGCGTGACGTAGCGCTCTATTGTGGCGTGGCGGAGGGTTGGCTGCAAATACTGGCCAATAGTTAAAAAATCCACATCAGCCGAGCGCAAATCATCCATCACTTGCAGGATTTCTTCGCGCGTTTCACCTAGCCCCACCATAATACCGGATTTGGTAAAGACCTCAGGGTCTAGTTCCTTGGCTTTTTGCAGTAACCGCAGGGAATGGAAATAGCGGGATCCGGGCCGAATACTTTGATAAAGCCGGGGTACGGTTTCAAGGTTGTGATTGAAAACGTCGGGCCGCGCGGCAATGACGATCTCCTGCGCCCCTTCTTTGTCTCGAAAATCAGGTGTGAGCACTTCTACGGTTGTATCCGGCGCCATTTCATGGACTTTGGTGATGCATTGAGCAAATTGTTCCGCGCCACCGTCGTCCAGATCATCCCGATCCACCGAGGTGATCACCATATGCCGCAAACCCGTTTTAAGCGCCATAATGCCGACATTTTCCGGCTCCAGCAGATCAACCGGGCCCGGCTTGCCGGTAATCACATTGCAAAAAGCGCAAGCCCGGGTGCAGGTATCGCCCAAAATCATCACCGTCGCATGTTTTTGGGTCCAGCATTCGCCGATATTAGGGCATGCCGCCTCTTCACACACCGTGTTGAGCTTAAGGTCTTTCATCAAGCGCTTGGTTTCGCCATAAACTGGTGAATTTGGCGCCTTCACCCTTATCCAGTCGGGCTTACGGCCGCTTGGCCGTTCGGCGGTGTTCTTAAACTGGGGATGCCTTAGTTTTTCAACGTTGCTCATAGCTATTACTTAGTACTTTTATGCGATTTAGCCAAATTTTGCCTTAAAAATCAATTTCGTATCTGATCCAATTGGTCTCTTTTGCAACCTGATCATAGAGAGAACGGGCTGTTTTATTATCTTTGTTTGCCATCCAATACAATTGGTACCAGTTTTCCTTTTTACCAGTCTCTATCAGTGATTCGATCAAAGCCCGGCCTGCTCCGAGCTTTCGATACTTGGAATTCGTGAATAGGTCCTCAAGATAACAGGCTGTCTTGGTGCTCCAAGAATCCGGGTGAAGCATATAGATCATGAAAGCAACAATCCCCTGGTCCGAATGCTCGGCTACCCGGCAATACACGGGGGCATTTGGATCAAAAAACCGCTGCCAAGTATTTTCGGAAACCGACTCATCCTGCGTGGTCTGATAAAATTCGATGCAGCCCTGCCAAAGTTCCCACCATGCCTCGCGGTCCTGCTGAGTGATTTCGCGAACAGTTATTTCAGTCATGTCTCTGAACCTTCAAAACGCGATATCATAGCGAACCCAATGGGTCTCTGTGGCGACTTTATCGTAGAGTGCACGGGCAGTGGCATTATCCTTCGCCGTCATCCAGTAAATCCGGTGCCAATTCTCTTTTTCACCTGTTTCTTTGAGCGATTCGATCAGGGCCCGTCCAGCCCCCTGCCCTCTGACGCTTGGATCGGTGAACAAATCTTCCAGATAGCAGACCGGTTTAGTTGTCCACAAATTAAGATGCAGAACATAGTTCATGATAGCGATTACGCCATGCTCCGGATGTTCGGCAACCCGGCCAAAGGCCGGTTCGTTATCATCCAGCAACCTTGCCCAAGTCACTTCGGAAATTTCATCGGCAACGTTGGCTTTATAAAACTCGATATAACCCTGCCACAATTCCCACCAACGATCCCGGTCGCCGAGTTGCAGCGGGCGGATGACAAGATCAGACATCAGAAATGGATGGTCCGGCCATAGGCATCAAGGACCGCTTCATGCATCATCTCAGAAAGGGTTGGGTGCGGGAAGACGGTTTCCATCAACTCGGCTTCAGTGGTTTCCAGCGTCATACCAACGGCATAGCCTTGAATAAGCTCTGTCACCTCGGCGCCAATCATATGCGCGCCCAACATTTCGCCGGTTTTGGCATCAAACACGGTTTTTACCAGACCTTCCGGCTCACCGAGAGCAATTGCCTTACCATTGCCGATGAAGGGGAACCGGCCGACTTTAACTTCATAACCCTTTTCTTTAGCGGCAGCTTCGGTGAGGCCGACACTGGCAACCTGCGGATGACAATAGGTACAACCGGGGATTTTAAGGGTATTCAACGGATGTACACCCTCCTCGCCGGCGATCTTTTCGACGCAAATTATGCCTTCGTGACTGGCTTTATGGGCCAGCCAGGGTGGTCCCGCCAAATCACCAATGGCATAAACGCCTTCTTCACCCGTCTCACACCATTCATTGATCACCACATGAGAGCGATCTACCTCGACCTTTGTGTCTTCAAGGCCGATATCTTCGACATTGCCGACTATGCCAACGGCCATAATGACGCGTTCTACTGTGAGCTCGGTTGATTTGCCATCCTGCTCAATCGTTGCGGTGACACTGTCTGAACTTTTATCCAAAGCGGTCACGGTTGCCGAGGTCAGAATCTTCATACCTTCTTTCTCAAAGGCTTTATGAGCGAGTTCAGAAATTTCTTCGTCCTCGACCGGCAATACTCGCGGCAAAACTTCGACAACCGTAACATCAACCCCAAGGGTGTGATAGAAGCTCGCGAATTCAATGCCGATGGCGCCCGAGCCAACAACCAATAAAGACTTCGGCAAGGTATCTGGCACCATGGCTTCTTTATAGGTCCAAACGAGCTTGCCATCCGGCTCCAATCCGGGCAACGAGCGCGCTCTGGCTCCGGTGGCTAAGATGATGTGTTTGGCGGTAAGATCAGCGACACTTTTGCCGTCTTTTTCGACGGTTAATTTACCGCTGCCGGCGAGCTTGCCATGGCCGTCAACAACATTGACTTTGTTCTTCTTAAGGAGGTAGCCGACACCGGTTGAAAGCTGCTTTGAAATGCCCCTAGAACGCTCCACTATTTTCTTAAGATCAAACCCTATGCCACTGATTTTTAAGCCATAATCATCGGCGTGATGGGCATTGCGGTAAACCTCGGCAGAGCGCAGTAAAGCTTTGGTTGGAATGCAGCCCCAGTTGAGGCAAATGCCCCCTAAATGCTCCTGCTCAACGACGGCCGTTTTCATGCCCAATTGAGCGGCGCGGATAGCCGTTACATAACCTCCCGGACCACCGCCAACGACGACAACATCATAAGAATTATCAGCCATGGACGCCTCCTATAACAGCATCGTCAGCGGGTCTTCGACCATCGCTTTGAAGGCCTGCAGGAATTGAGCTGAAAGCGCACCATCAACCGTGCGATGATCGGAAGCCAATGTGCAGGTCATGACGGTAGCGATCCCGAGCGCACCATCTTTGACCACGGCCCGCTGCTCGCCGGCGCCGACCGACATGATGCAGGACTGCGGCGGATTAATGATCGAGGTGAATTCTTTGACGCCATACATGCCCAAATTGGAGACCGTAAAGCCACCGCCTTGAAATTCTTCCGGCATCAGTTTGTTATCGCGGGCACGCAGAGCCAAATCTTTCATCTCAATAGAAATTTCGGCCAGACCTTTTTGATCGGCGCCTCGGATAATCGGTGTGATCAGACCATCCGGTGTCGCGACCGCAACGGAAACATCAACATTGTCGTATTGCAGGATGGCGGCGTCAGTCCAGGAGGTATTAACGCCCGGCACTTTCCGCATCGCCAAGGCAATTGCCCGGATAATGAAGTCATTGACCGATATTTTATAGGCGCCCTCGCCTTCAGGAGAGCGGCCGTTGAGGTCTTTTCGCATCTCGAGCAGCTTATCGATTTCACAGTCAACCGTGACCATATAGCTTGGAATGTCGCGGGAACTTGCGGTTAATCGCTCAGCAATGATCTTGCGGACACTGGAGTTTGGAATTTCAGTATAGCTGCCCATGGCCGGGATGGTCGCCGGTAGTGCCGGTGCAGCTGATGGAGATGGTGTAGCTGCGGGAGCCGGGGCTGCCTGTACTCCACCAGCAATCGCTGCCTCAACATCACTTTTGACGATGCGGCCATGAGGTCCCGATCCGGAAATTTGTGCAAGTTCAATGCCGGCATCGGCTGCCATCCGTTTCGCCAAAGGGCTGGCAAAGATACGTTCACCTTTTTCAACAGGTGCTGCTTGGGGTGTAGGTTGCGGAGCAGGTTCAGCCGCGGGTTCTTCTGCCGGAGCCGCTTGAGGTTCTGGAGCAGGCGCAGGTGCAGCACTCGCGGCAGCATCTGCTGCCGAAGCATCTTCGCCCTCTTCCAGCATAACGGCGATCAACGAGTTGACCGCCACTCCTTCAGTGCCTTCGGCGACTACGATTTTACCAAGCACCCCTTCATCGACAGCCTCCATTTCCATGGTGGCTTTATCGGTTTCAATTTCAGCCAAGACATCACCGGCTGCGACTTGATCACCTTCGGCTTTGAACCATTTGGCCAATTTCCCGTCGGTCATGGTGGGTGATAGAGCCGGCATCAGGATTTCTACGGTCATCTCTTGCCCTCCCTATCGGTAACAGACGGCTTTTGCCGCTGCCGTGACTTTGTCCGCGTTTGGCAACGTCGCCGCTTCCAGATTATGGGCATAGGGCATCGGCACATCTTCGCCGCAAACCCGGTTCACCGGCGCATCGAGATAATCAAACGCATGTTCCATGGTGATGGCGGCAATTTCGGAACCCATGCCCGCAACCGGCCAGCCTTCTTCAACACTGACCACCCGATTGGTTTTCTTGATCGAGGTCACAATGGTGTCGATGTCCAGTGGTCTGAGTGAACGAAGATTGATCACCTCAGCGTCTATACCTTCGGAAGCCAAGGTTTCTGCGGCTTTCAGGGCAACACCGACCATGATCGAATAAGCAATAATGGTGACGTCAGACCCACTGCGCTCAATCTTGGCTTTGCCGATTGGGACAGTGAAATCATCATCGTCCGGCACCTCAAAGCTCTGGCCATAGAGGATTTCGTTTTCCAGGAAGATAATCGGATTGGGGTCGCGGATGGCTGATTTTAACAATCCCTTAGCGTCTTCACCGGAATAAGGCGAGATGACTTTCAAACCCGGCACATGGGCAAACCAGCTGGCATAACATTGCGAATGCTGGGCCGCAACACCGGCGGCGGCGCCATTGGCTCCCCGGAATACGGCAGGACACCCCATTTGGCCGCCAGACATATAGAGCGTTTTAGCAGCTGAGTTAATCAGATGATCCATCGCTTGCATGGCAAAGTTAAAAGTCATGAACTCGACAATAGGCTTGAGACCTCCGAAGGCCGCACCGACGCCAAGGCCGGTAAAACCATGCTCGGTAATCGGCGTATCAATCACTCGCTTGCCGCCGAATTCTTCCAACAAACCTTGTGAGATTTTATAGGCGCCTTGATATTCAGCGACCTCTTCACCCATCAGGAATATTCTGTCATCGCTGCGCATCTCTTCGGCCATGGCATCCCGGAGCGCTTCCCGGACGGTCAGGGAGACGGTTGGACCACCGTAGGCGTCTTCTGAAACAGGGGCAGGTTTTGGCGCGGATGGTTGAGCTGGTGCTGTTGGCGCTGCTTCTGATTCCGGCTCTGGGCTTGGTTCCGCGGCTGGCGGCGGTGCGCTTATTTCAACCTCCGAGGCATCTTCGCCCTCTTCAACAATCACGGCGATAGGCGTGTTGACCGCAACCCCTTCACTGCCTTCGGCAACGATTATTTTACCCAATATACCTTCATCGACTGCTTCCAATTCCATGGTCGCTTTATCGGTTTCGATCTCAGCCAAGACGTCACCGGATTGCACGGCATCACCTTCCTGTTTGAGCCATTTGGCCAGCGTGCCTTCGGTCATGGTTGGCGACAAAGCGGGCATAAGTACTTGATTAGCCATAATTTATCCCCTCCCTACGCTTCGACTAAAATGTCGGTGTAGAGCTCGGACATTTCCGGCTCTGGACTTTGCTGAGCAAAATCGGCCGCATCGGAAACAATGGCTTTGACATCCGCATCGACTTGTTTGAGGCCGTCCTCATCAGCGGCTTTGGAATCGAGCACATATTGCCGGGCGCGATCAATCGGGTCCCGTTCTGAGCGGACTTTGCTGACCTCCTCGCGGCTGCGGTATTTGGCCGGATCAGACATTGAATGCCCGCGGTAGCGATAAGTCTGCATACCAAGAATGTACGGCCCCTTACCCGACCGGGCATGATCGAGCGCTTTTTCACCTGCTTCTTTCACCGCCAAGACATCCATACCATCGACACTAACACCCGGGATGCCAAAGGCGGCGCCCCGAGAATACAATTCTTTAACGGCTGAGGCGCGGCTTACCGCCGTACCCATGCCATAGCGGTTATTCTCGATGACATAGACAACCGGCAATTTCCACAACGCAGCCATATTAAAGGCTTCAAAGACCTGGCCCTGATTGGAGGCGCCATCACCGAAATAAGCCATCGCCACGCCGCCGTCTTCTTTATATTTATGGGCAAACCCTAACCCCGTGCCAATTGGCACCTGCGCGCCGACAATCCCGTGGCCGCCATAAAAGTTCTTTTCGCGGCTGAACATGTGCATCGAGCCGCCCTTACCTTTGGAATAGCCTCCGCTGCGCCCGGTCAGTTCAGCCATCACACCTTTCGGGTCCATATCGCTCGCCAGCATATGACCATGATCTCGGTAGCTTGTAATGATGCTATCTTTTTCGTTATCTGCCGCTGCTTGCATACCGACGACAACGGCTTCCTGGCCGATATAGAGATGGCAGAAACCGGCAATCAAACCCATGCCATAAAGCTGGCCCGCCTTTTCCTCGAAGCGGCGGATCAGAAGCATATCGGTATAATATTGCAGGAGTTCTTCAGGACTGGATTTTGCTTTGGATGATTTTTTAGTGGCTTTGCGTTTAGTGGTTTCTTTAGCCATAAAGCTACCCCCTTAAAGTGGTCCGGCGTGATCGGCTGATTGGGCCACGCTACTACTGTTTTATATAGTAATTATAGCCCAATTTTCGAGATATTTTATCGAATTAATAGCCGTAGGCTGCACCCGAACCTGTTGTTATGCAACAATAAAATTGCAATTAACTTTAAAGAGATTAATTTTCTACAAAACCTGTAATTAATGACAACTACCCACGTATGTTACGGCAATAAATTTGCGCACTCTTGTGGATAAAAAGAAGCTTATACCCCGTTGCTGCATCGATGTTTGCAAATCTTTGATTTGGCGATAACAATATTCTGTAAAATTAGCGGGAGCATCCTATGCGCACTTTGTACGGTCGAATTACTTCTATCAATGTTCAAAAAGCAGTTTGGGCATTGGGTGAGTTGGGTCTGGAATTTGATTGGATTGACAAAGACGGCACGGTGGGCTCGATCAACACGGCGGAGTACCGGGAACTCAACCCGGCGGCGCAAATCCCGACCATCAATGATGATGGTATACTTCTCCGCCAATCCAACGCGATAGTGCGCTATCTTTCGCACACCTATTCAGACGGCAAGCTCATCCCGGATGATCCCCAAAGCTACGCTGAAGCAGAGCGCTGGATGGAGTGGCAGGCGACAGATTGCTGGAGTTGTATGCGTCCGGTGTTCTGGGGGCTCATCCGCACCAAACCCGAAGACCGGAATATGGCGGAGATTAATAAAAACATTGAGAGCTGCCACAAGGAATTTGCTTTTCTAAATGACTTTCTGGCAGATCGCGCTTATATCGCCGGCGAGAAATTTTCGATGGGCGACATTCCAGCCGGTTGCGCCACCCAACGCTACTTAGGATTGCCAGCTGAACATATGCAATGGCCGGACTTGCCGCATCTCAAAGCCTGGTTCGAGCGTCTCTGCCAGCGCCCTGCGTTTCAGGAATACGTCATGATCCCGTTGGAGTAATTAACCTGCCTGTCCCGCAGCTGTAAATTAGCCTATCTATTCATAAAGCTTTATGATTAGATAGTACTGCACGACATTATTTAACTTATTAGGGGCAGGAAAATGTTGTTCATCACAAATTACAATATCAATGAATCCAAAGACTGGTCGCCAAGCACCGGCAATAAAACCCGTAAAATTACTCTAAATTCAGATGATCCTGAGCCAGGACGTTCAATCTATTTTTGTCAACGGCAGGCTAAAGGCGACTATAGAGAAATAGGCAACAAAGCATTCTTCAACAGTATGAAGGGTGGTATCGATCGACAGATATTGATTTATATCCACGGCTTTAACAATCAACCCGAGGACGATGTATTCCCTCGCGCTAAAGCACTTCAAAAATTATATAATGATGGCTTAAGAACGCGCGGAGATGATCAAGAAGTCGAAGTTGTTGTGATATTATGGCCCTGCAGTAAAAAAGGCGGCATAGTTAAGGATTATTGGGACGATCAGGATTCCAGTGATATGAGCGCGCATGGTTTTGGCCGCATGCTGGGCAAATTTATGACGTGGCGCGAAAAAAGCGCTGGCACCTGTTATCGCCCAATCAATATCCTCGCCCATTCAATGGGCAACCGGGTTTTACGGCTCACTTTGGAAAGATGGCTGAAATACCGGGGCAATCTGCCGGCATTGTTTCGCAATATTTTTATGGTGGCCGCCGATGTCGCCAATGAAACACTTGAGGCCGGTGAGCCTGGTCACGCCATCACGCAATCAGCCCGCAATGTCGCGGTCTATTACGCTAATGACGACCTCGCCATGACGGCCAGTAAAGTAGCTAACGTTAAAAACAAGGTTGCATCACGCCGTCTCGGCCATACCGGACCGGAGCGCATGGAATTTGTACCGGACAATGTCTTCGCCATTGATTGCGATGACGTTAACAACGCCTACGATACTCCCAAAGGGCACAGCTATTTTCTGCGCGAGGATAAAATGAAAGGCGACCCGGGGGTGGTCTTTAAGCACATTTTTGAAACCACCGTCACAGGCCGTGTACCGGCAGATCCAGCGACGCGAAGAGAGGTGTTGGAGGGGTAGAGATTTATTTAGGCGACCTTGGCGCTGCTAGCAACTTTAACTAAAAGTGCTAGAGTGAGTCCTATGACTGATCTGCCGAAAATCGAAATCGAATATTGCCGCCAGTGCAAATGGATGTTGCGCTCGGCGTGGATGGCGCAAGAGCTTTTAACCACCTTTGAAGAGGAAATCGGCGGCGTTACGCTCATCCCCGGAACTGGTGGTATCTTTGAGATCAAAATAGACGGCGAATTGGTCTGGTCACGCAAAGAACGTGATGGCTTCCCGGATATCAAACAGTTGAAACAAATCGTCCGCGATATAGTCTCGCCGGACCGCGACCTTGGTCATACGGACCGACCTTAAAATTAGCGCCTGCGATAGCTAGAGATTATACTGCTCTTTACAGTAGCTGAGATTGAAGGCCCCAAGACTATCGTCAACTTTGCCTACCGATGATATGCGGGTCCCTGTTTTGTCTGTCAGCATGGTAATTACGCAGCGTTCATCCGACTTTATAAAGGCGTTAGTGGCGTATTTTGCTGAATCCCGCCGCCAAGTGTATGATTTAACGCCGCTTTTAAAATCAAATGTTGAATGTGGCGAGCCAAGATCTACGACTACAGCTTCTAAGCTTTTACCAACATATTTAGCCGTCAATAATTGACGTACTGATTCCGGTTGACCTTGGGTTCCAGCGCATGCTGTTACTATCAACAGGCTGAGAAAAATGAAAATCTTAAACAAATTGATTCTCCAAAATGATGTGGGAAAATATTTATTACTCATAACATTTGCTACCAATGGCAGCAATATAAACAATATTTATTCAAAATTTAGTTGAAAATTTTGGATTGATTATTTGCCTTATATTGTCCGCTCAAAATCATACGCTTTCTCGACCTTGGCGATCCTTAACGCATAACGTTGGTACCAGACTTCTTTGCCCAGTTTTTGGGCGACTTGGTGGTCGGCATGATCCCGCCAGGCTTTGATCGCTTCGAGGCTCTCCCAATAGGATACCGTTATGCCCTCGCCCGTGTCATTGCCGATGGTTTCAACGCCGAGATAACCCGGCTGTTGGGCGGCGAGATCAAGCATTTGCACCGCCATAATGTCATAGGCGTCGCGCTCCACCGATATTTCGACTTTTTCGGAAGAAAAAATAACACTGTAATAAGGCGGTTCCGGTGTGTTAGCGAGCATTGGCCCTATCCTTAACGCCTGAAAATAACAACCTCGTCCGGCAAACTGTAGCCGAGCATAAAGCGAGCCCGCTCTTCGAGCATATCGCGATCCAAACTGCGGGGGTTTAACAAATTGACCCGGTTTTGAATAAGTTCTCGCCGCCGGCTCAATCGCAGGTGAACGGTTTCGGCTTGTGCCACTTGTTTGGTCAGTTGCCAATAGGCAATAAGACCCCGATCGCCCTGAACCGCGTGGTAGGCAATGTAGACTATCAAGCATGCGCCCAATACCGGCCCTATGATATGGCCTGAGCGTAGTCGTATTTCACTAAGGACTTTCATGGTCCCCCAATTGGCATTCTGCCAATTTCTATGCAAAGCCCCTGCCACAATTGACTGCTCGGCAGAGAATCCAATTTCTATTGGAAAATCAATGCATTACTACAATGAGGGAAGGAATTTTCTCCCTGGTGAACTTGTCTGGAGAAATAATTGCCGTCCCGTTTAATCAAGGGCCGGTCATTTTTTGCCGACCCGTTGATGGGAACCGACTATGAATCTGAAGTTCTAAGAAAGCGTTAATTGTTTCTTTTGATGAGAAAATTCTTTGAGCGTTTGCTTTTGAAAGTGCGTTTTATGACCACGCGCTCCCATTTCTGATTAATCTTGCCGTGGCATTCCCACATATGGACGTTTGCACGTTTAGCCGAAGTGTTATGTTTTGAAACATCGAGGCACTTACCGTTTAACGCACTTTGGATGTAGCCGTTGCTGTTTATGGTCCAGCGCTGATTTGTGTTATGTGAGCAGGGCCACAAAACGACCCGGGCGCCATTGGCACGATTGGAATTTGAAACCGCCAAACATAGTTCGCGCCTGGCATGTTTTATTTGGCCGGATTCGGGATCAATGCTCCAGCGCTGCGCCTTAAAAGGCGTGCGGCATCGCGCGGCCTTAATATCCCGGCCCCGCTTATAGCCATCCAGGCACAGGCCGTTTGATTGGCTTTTCAGCAAGATGTCGTCGGCAGCTTGGGCTGAGCTGGCCGGCACAAAACCAAGACCTGCCAAAGCCAATATCATTGCTAATTTAATCGTAAAGTTCATTCTGTTCCCATTATGCTTGTTGTTAGGACATAGGTTGCCCATCTGCGTTTATCAATGACACAAAAACATCAAAATTTGGTGAATTTATGATGATTTCATTACGCTAACATAACGAAAATGGAGCGCGGGCGATATGACGGTTGTCACAGTGCCTCGAAATTACCGCAAAATTGACCTGCCGGCGAATTCAGCAGCTGCACCTAATTCTTCTTCGATGCGGATGAGCTGATTGTATTTAGCTAGTCTATCCGAGCGCGATAAGGAACCAGTTTTGATCTGCCCGGCATTGGTAGCAACCGCGATATCGGCAATCGTCGCATCCTCGGTTTCACCGGACCGATGTGAAATAACGGAAGTATAACCCGCTTTGTGAGCCATTTCGACGGCTTCGAGCGTCTCGGTCAGGGTGCCGATTTGATTCACTTTGATCAGGATAGAATTCGCAACACCCTGAGCTATCCCATCGGCAAGGCGTTTAGGATTGGTGACGAACAAATCATCGCCGACCAGCTGGCACTTGTCGCCAATTTCGTCCGTTAAGGCTTTCCAGCCGTCCCAATCGTCCTCATCCAAACCGTCTTCGATGGAAATGATCGGATATCTATCAACAAAATCAGCGTAATATTTAGCCATTTCGCCTGCATCTAGGCTTTTGCCCTCTCCCGCCAGTTCATATTTGCCGTCTTTGTAAAACTCACTGGAAGCCGCATCCAAAGCCAGCATGACATCGTCGCCCGGCTTATAGCCCGCTGCTTCAACGGATTTCATAATAAAACCAAGGGCTTCGTCAGTACTGGAGAGCCCCGGCGCAAAGCCACCTTCGTCGCCGACATTGGTATTGTGACCAGCATCTTGGAGACCTGATTTAAGCGCTTGGAAGACTTCGGCGCCAATGCGGATGGCATCAGTACACGTGTCGGCGCCCACCGGCATGATCATGAATTCCTGGATGTCGATGGGATTATCGGCATGCGCTCCGCCATTGATGATGTTCATCATCGGCACCGGCAACAGTTTCGCTTGGGTACCACCAATATACCTGTAAAGCGGCAAAGCTGCTTCATCAGCCGCCGCTTTGGCAATTGACATACTGACACCAAGTATTGCATTGGCGCCGAGCCGGGATTTGTTTTCCGTACCGTCGAGCTCGATCAAAGTCTGATCGATATGGACCTGGTCATCGGCTTCCATACCGACCAGGGCTTCGAAGATCTCAGTGTTGACGTTTTCGCAAGCCTGCAAAACGCCCTTGCCGCCAAAGCGCGCTTTGTCATCGTCCCGCAATTCAACAGCTTCATGAACACCGGTTGAAGCACCGGATGGCACCCCAGCCCGGCCCATGGCGCCGCTTTCCAAAACAACATCGACTTCAACCGTAGGGTTACCACGAGAGTCCATAATTTCGCGGCCATGAATATCAATTATAGCGGTCATTCTAATAATTCCTTTAGGAGTATTTTATCAATATTTAACTTATGCTTACAGGGTTTTTCTTAGAAACTGCATCAATATTTAACAGCGTCTCAATCACGTCCGCTAACTTGTTCAAATATATCATATTTGGACCGTCACTGGGCGCAGAATCCGGGTCCTGGTGGGTTTCCATGAAAACGCCAGCAACGCCGACCGCAACAGCAGCGCGGGCCAGCACCGGCGCCATCTCCCGGTCTCCACCAGAAGTAGAGCCCTGCCCGCCCGGCTGCTGCACCGAGTGGGTGGCGTCATAGATGATTGGGTAGCCTGTCCGGGCCATGATCGGCAGTGATCTCATATCGGAGACCAGCGTATTGTAGCCGAAACTCGCCCCGCGCTCACAGAGCATAATGTTCTTGTTGCCGGTGCTCTCAACTTTCGCAACGACGTTGGCCATATCCCAGGGAGCGAGGAATTGCCCCTTCTTGATATTAAGCGCTTTGCCGGTTTTGCCGGCGGCGATCAAGAGATCAGTTTGACGGCAAAGGAAGGCCGGTATCTGCAAGACATCCATCACCTCACCAACCGGGGCGCAATCTTCAGCGCTATGCACATCGGTCAAAACCGGCAAACCTGTAGTTTCCCGAATTTCGGCAAAGATCGGCAAAGCCTCATCCCGGCCAATGCCACGATCACTCGAGACACTCGTGCGGTTGGCTTTGTCGTAGGAAGACTTATAGATCATGCCGATATCGTACTTATCGGAAATTTCCTTCAAGGCAGAGGCCATTTCCAGGGCATGCTCCCGGCTTTCCATGGCGCAGGGCCCGGCAATTATTGTTATTTTCCGGTCGTTGCCGAGTGTGTACGGGCCGATTTTTACGTGGTTCAGGCTCATGGTCACTTACACCAATCTCGATTGCTCAACGGCGGCGCGGATGAAATCCGTAAACAACGGATGCGGTTCAAACGGCCGGGATTTCAACTCAGGATGAAATTGCACGCCAATAAACCATGAATGATCAGGAATTTCGACTATTTCCGGCAAAATACCGTCGGGCGACTTGCCGGAGAAGATCATGCCTTGATCCGCAAGCTGGCCCTCATAGGCCATGTTGACCTCATAACGGTGGCGGTGGCGCTCGCTGATATCTGTTTGAGCATAGATTTGTTTGACCCGGCTGTTATCGCCTAAAGTGCACGGGTAAGCACCAAGACGCATGGTGCCGCCTTTATCGCTTTCTTCGTCACGTTGCTCAACGATACCGTCTTTTTCCCATTCGGTCATGAGACCAACCACTGCTTCGTCACAGGGGCCGAACTCGGTTGTGCCCGCTTTATCGAGTCCAGCCAGATTGCGGGCCGCCTCAACCACGGCCATCTGCATGCCGAAGCAAATACCGAAATAAGGTACATCACGCTCACGGGCGAATTTAGCCGCTTGAATTTTACCCTCGGCTCCCCGCTCGCCAAAACCACCCGGTACGAGAATACCGTGGCAGTCTTCTAGCTGGTTCAAAGTCTCATTGTCGTCAGTTTCAAAAATCTCTGATTCCAGCCATTTAAGGTTCACTTTGACATTGTTGGCGATACCGCCATGAGCCAGCGCTTCGGCCAGAGATTTATAGGCATCCAGAAGTCCGGTATATTTACCAACCACCGCAATGGTGACGTCACCTTCAGGCACCGTGGCCCGTTGCACAACCTCTTCCCAAGCATCGAGTTTGGGTCCTTCGGCCTCAAGCCCAAAGTGGCGGCAAACCTCGGTATCCAGCCCCTGCTCATGATAACTGATCGGCACCTGATAGATCGATTTAACATCCAAGGCCGGCACCACGGCTTCTTCCCGCACGTTACAAAAGGACGCCACTTTGCGGCGCTCGCCTTCGGGAATTTCACGATCCGCCCGGCAGAGCAGTAAATCCGCCTGAATACCAACATTAAGCAATTCTTTAACCGAGTGCTGCGTTGGCTTGGTTTTTAGCTCACCCGCCGCGGCAATATAGGGCAGCAGCGTTAAATGAATATACATGGTGTTTTCCCGGCCAAGCTCATTACCGAGCTGCCGGATCGCTTCCAGGAACGGCAGGCCTTCGATATCACCGACCGTGCCGCCAATTTCAACCAACACGAAATCTTCATCGTCGAGATCGGATATGGTGAAATTCTTAATTGCGTCCGTAATATGCGGAATGACTTGAATGGTGGCGCCGAGATATTCACCGCGCCGTTCCTTGGCGATGACGTCAGAATAAATCCGCCCCGTGGTCACATTATCGCTCTGCTTAGCATCAACGCAGGTAAAGCGTTCATAGTGACCAAGATCAAGATCTGTCTCCGCCCCGTCATCGGTGACAAAGACCTCGCCATGCTGATACGGGCTCATCGTGCCGGGATCGACATTGATATAAGGGTCTAATTTACGGATACGAACCTTGAAGCCTCGGGCTTGAAGGAGTGAAGCGAGGGCCGCCGAAGCCAAGCCTTTTCCCAATGAGGAAACCACGCCGCCAGTGATAAAGATGAAACGCGTCATGGACCGATACTCTATATGATCAACTCAAGGGGTGAAAACAAAAGAGGCGGCACTTCTGCCGCCTCTTCGTAACTCTTTGTATTTAAAGTATTTATTATCACTTGCCCGGTACAGTCGGAACCGTCGGTACTGACGGTGTCGCCGGAGTTTGGGTTTGATTCGCTGGTTTGGCTGGCTGATCCAGGATTGAGCCTTTCTCGCGGCCCTGATCGGCCAAGATTGCCAGCGTCATTGAAGTGACAAAAAAGGCAGTTGCCAGAATGCCGGTTGAGCGCGTCAGCAAATTCGCCGTCGCCCGGCCGGTCATAAAGCCGCCCATGCCACCACCGGAGGATGAGCCGCCACCCATGCCGCCTAGCCCGCCTTCGCTTTGCTGGATCAGCACCAGAAAAATCATGGCGACCGCCAACAACAAGTGAATAACGATAATTACCGTTTCCATTACTTTATTCCGTTTCCACTAATCATTTGCCTTCATATAGGCTCAAACGCCTGGGAGGCAATGTTTATTGCTCAAATTTAGGCGCCTTGTATACGTTCCGGCGGGTTTTGGCAAATGGGATTTTTCTTATTTCGGGCAACTTTCGGCAATCGCCCAAAAATCATCGTGAGAGAGACTGGCGCCACCGACCAAAGCACCATCGACATCGGCGAGACCCATGAGTTCGACGGCATTGCTTGGTTTAACCGAGCCGCCATAGAGCAATCTGATTTTATCAGCCTCATCGGCGCCCAGCAGCTCGGCGATTTTATCCCGCATCATGGCGTGAACTTCCTGGACTTCATCACTGGTCGGCGTGCGGCCGGTGCCTATCGCCCAGACCGGCTCATAGGCGACGACCGTATTTTCTGAAGTTGAAGCCGGTGGCACGGAGCCGGCAATTTGCGCCGCCACGACATCTATGGTGATGCCCTTGTCTCGTTCTGCTTCGGTTTCACCGACACAAACAATGGCAATCAGACCGGCGGCCTGGGCAGCTTCGGCTTTGGCGCGCACAACATCATCCATCTCACCATGATCAGCGCGGCGCTCTGAGTGGCCGACAATGGCGTAGCTGCAACCCAGATCTTTCAGCATTTGAGCACTGATATCACCCGTATGAGCGCCACTTTCGGCCATGTGGCAATCCTGCCCACCGACCGCAAGATCAGTCTCATAGGCGACATCGGCAACAGCATCGATCATGGTCGCCGGTGGGCACACCAGCATATCGAAACTGGCCGGAGCCGCAGCGTTCATCTTGGTCGCCAATTCCCCAGCCAGCGGCATGGCGGTTTCGCGGAGACCATTCATTTTCCAATTGCCCGCAATCAAAGGGCGTCGTTGAGCACTCATTTCAAATTCCTGTATTTAACTGACAAATTACAGCCTCTTTAACATGACAAGTAAGGCCTGGCTACCGCTCCGGCAGCCACTATCAAACACTCAGCAAGAATTCCTCCAGACCATCGATGCACGCCTGATCACGGTATAGCAGATCTCGGCTATCAATCATTTCTTTCTGGTACTCCTGACGTTTTGATGGATCACGTCCCAGATCGATAGCTAGTTGGACATACTGGCCGACATCTTCGGCAATATATTTATCCAGCCCCATCAAGCGCATCATTCCAGCCGATTGCAGGCCGCGAATGTCATCGCCCGCCATGGTGATAACCGGCAATCCGCAATCAATCGCTTCCAAAGTGGTCATTGCCCCGGTCCAGAGCAGGGTGTCTAAAAATAGATCACAGACCGTATTTAGTTCGAGGTATTCACCAAAGCTAAGTTGGGGCAGGAATATCATCTGCGCCTCAGGGTCCAATCCGGCGACGCTGAATTTTTCTTCTAAACGTGTTCTCAGACTTTCGGTAATGACGGGCATGTGCCGATCCAGAAAGACAAACTGAGAGTTCGGTAATTCGCCGGCAATTTGAACCAGGACATCGTCATAGCGCGGTAAATATTTGTAGTGAGTTTGGGCGCAAAGAAAGAGCGTTTTCTCTTCATCAAGCCCGAATTGCTGCCGTTGGGCTGGTTGTGGCGGTTCCATAGCCGGTTCATAAAATATTGAGATATGCGGCAGTTTGATCAGTTTTTCGGTGTAGTTATCCTGAGCTTGCTCTAACTCGATAAAGTCACCCGAAATAAAATAATCTATCGAGTCGTATCCCGTGGTTAAAACGTGACCCCAGGCTGCGGCCTGCACCGGAGCCAACCGCAAAGAGGCAAGCGCGTTGATTGTCTGATTTTGACCTATCTCGAGATATATCAAGACATCACAGGCAGCATCGCGGACAGTCTCAACTTGAGTTAGCCAATCGACCGGTAAAACCCAGTAGTCATCGGCAAATTTCCGCGTTTCTTCGGCCAATGGATCTGTGCCGGGATCAGCGTCAATAATAACAATTTCGAATTTTGCCCGATCAAGATTTTTCCACCAGCCTCGGAACAATTTGGTGACGGTGTGCGATTTAAATCCGCCCGAGATAAAGCCGATGCGTTTCCTGGCCATTTTTTGTTGGTGCGACGGCAGATCCAATAGCTCGGGTGGCGTGGCAGCTTCGTTGATGGTCGTTGCGATCTTGCCATAAATACGTTGCAAGTCTGTATCATTGGCCATCTGGCACGACAAAAAATAGGGTGTCGTCGAGGTCACGATGGGCTGCCACAATATTAACTGTTCAAGGTCTACATTCGCCACCATTTCGGCGATTTCTGTGAGCTCATGGGTATAAAACTCCCTTTGTTCGGCAATCTCGTTCTCTGAATTGTAGATTTTCCAAAGTGCTCCGAAGCAGCGGGCCCAGCGGACTTCAAAACTATCCGGCGCAAGTTCAAAGGCGCGCTCAAAATATTGAGCTGCTTCATGATGCCGGGCTTCGGCATGCAACAGTCGTGCGAGACTTAACGGATAAATTTCGTTTTCGGGTTCCAGTTTTATTAAAGCCTGCCAGGCCTCAATCTCCCGTTCACTATTTTCAACCGCACGCGCGCATCGGGTGAGTTGTTGCCAGGAAAGGGAATTACCTGGGATTTGGGAAACACTATGTTCGGCCAGTTCGAAGGCTTTTTCGGTACCACCCAAATTAATCGCGCACTGAGTTTGATGGATCAGGGCCTCATTTTGAATGTCAGGGTGATCCGTGAGCTCACCATAATAGCTGGCAGCGAGGGACCATTGCTCGGATTCAAAAGCCAGTCGTGCCAATTTTAGATTGGTTTCTGATTGGGCCAATAGAGAGTCCTAAAATTGTGCAAACTGGCTTGATGCGATAGTATTCTACACTTCTCGGTCATACTAAAGGCTATCAGGTATTGTGAAAATATTATTCTGCAATCCGCCCTGGTGGATCGGCGAACGGAATGTTCAGATTGATGGCCGCACGGCTTCGAAATGGACGTCCGGCATTCGCGCCGGCTCACGCTGGCCGCATACCAATCTGGTAAATTCATCGCCGGATAACTATGTCTTTGGCGATTATACCCCCTACCCCTTTTTCATGGGCTACGCCGCCTCGACCCTACAGCAACTGCCTGAACTTGATGTGCATTTTCGCGACTCAATAGCACTGCGTGAAAGTTACGACAAATTTTTTGAGTATCTCATGGCGGAAAAGTTTGATCTCATCTTTATCGAATCCGCCTCGCCAAGCTGGGAGCACGACAGCTGGCTCCTGTTCCAAATCAAGAAAGCGCATTTAGGTTGCGAGATAATCGTCACGGGGCCAATCGCCACCAAAGCCGAAGAGATCATGAAGGAGTACCCAATCGCGGCGTGTATCAAGGGCGAGTATGAAAAAGGCGCTCTCCGCGTGGTTAACGGTGAACGAGGGATTATTGATTTTGATTTACTGACGTTAGAAGAAATGAACGCTGCTCCATTTCCCTATTTTGATGACCAAATCGCCCATAAGTATTTTGACGGCGAGCCTCACGGCCAGCAGGCGCCACAGCTTCAAGTCTGGTCGAGCCGCGGCTGCCCGTTCAAATGCATCTTCTGCGTTTGGCCGGCGGTGATGACGGGCAACGATCCACTGGGAGATGCTGCCCGCAAAGTGCGTCACTATTCAGCGGACTATATGGAAGCCATGTTAACCGAGCTGATCGGGCGCTACGGCTATAAAACCGTCTATTTCGATGACGACACCTTCAATCTCGGCAATCGCCATGTCGAAGCTATGTGCGAAGTTATGACCCGCATTGGTTTGCCCTGGTCGGCAATGTGCCGGGCCGACACCATCCGCAAAGACACCTGGCAGATTATGAGAGAAGCTGGCTGTTTCGGGGTTAAACTCGGTTTTGAAAGTGGTGATCAATGGGTGCTCAATAATATCGTCAACAAACACCTCGATTTGGAAGTCGCCCGCGAATCAGTTAATGAAATCAAACGCCTTGGCATGACCATTCATGGCACCTTTACCCTCGGGCTGCCAGGCGAAACCAAAGAGCAAATGCAGACCACCCGGGATTTCATTGAAGACCTAGCACTCGAAAGTTATCAGCTTTCCGGCACGGCCGAAATCGAAGGCACGCCCTTGGCAAATCTTTCAACGGAGGGCGGATTGGCGGAATATGCGGGTGCGACGAAAGGTGAAGATTATATCAGTGAGACTGACGGCAGCATCAAATATTTGGAGCTGGTAAAGCAGCTTCAGGAAAGCTAGGCATTGATAATCTCTTCGAGCATGGATCGGATGTTCTGGAGGGGCCGCCATTCGGGGTAGTCCGTCTGGAATTTTCTGAGATCAGATACATACCAAATGTGATCGCCCATGCGATTGTTTTCATCGAGTGACCAGCTCATCTCTTTGCCGGTAATTTCTTCACAGAGCGTAATTGCTTCAAGTACCGAGCAATTGGCGTAAACGCCTCCCCCCATATTATATACCTCGCCCGGCTTGGGCGCTTGATAGGCTTGCCAGAGCGCCTCCGCCAAATCGGCACCCGTTAGATTGTCGCGGACTTGTTTGCCTTTATAACCGAAGATTGTATAAGGCTGCCCGCTGACAGCGCATTGCGCCAAATAACTTAAAAACCCGTGTTGTACGGCACCGGCGTGGGCGGGGCCAGTGATGCAGCCGCACCGGAACCCAACGGTCTTAAGGCCCAGGTTCCTGCCATATTCCTGCACCATGAGGTCAGCAGCAGCTTTTGAGACACCGAAAAAACTATGCGTGCTGGCGTCAATCGTCATGCTTTCATCAATGCCAAATTCAGCAAACGGATGAGTTTTATCGATGGTCCAGCGGGTCTCGGTTTCGACCAATGGCAAATTATTGGGTGTATCACCATAGATCTTATTTGTACTTAAAAAGAGAAACACCGCCTCGGGACAATATTGCCGCATCGCCTCCAACAACATAAGTGTGCCGGTGGCATTAACGCTGAAATCAGTCTTTGGGTCTTGCACCGCCCAATCATGCGAAGGCTGAGCGGCGGCATGAACAATGACCGATACTTCTTTACCTAATTCAGCAAACAATGAATTGATTGCTGTTTCATCGCGGATATCAAGATTGTGATGCTGATAATTCGAGATATCAGCAGAAAGATCATCTTTGTTGTTGGCTGTGCTAGCGGTTGGGCCGAAGAATTCCGCCCGCATATCGTTATCAATACCAATAACATCCATGCCTTTGGCCGCGAATAAGCGGACTGCTTCACTGCCAACCAGACCGGAAGAGCCTGTAATAACTGCTACACTCATGTCGCTCTCAGGTAGTTATGATTTTCATAGCGATGTCAGATCGATCTGCTTTTAGCAACCCTTTCCCATCGATGGTTTAAATTTAGCTAATTTTTGGCAACGGTATTTTGATCATAATTGCGTGTTGCGGCGGGGCACTCACGCTCTTATGATGCCGCGCCTTAAAGCAACGCTTTATAGTGGCGCAAATTGACGAAATTTAACTGGGTAAATTATGTCTGAGACTAAGAAACAGAAAACCTTTCGCGAAACCATACTTTCCTGGGGAGCCAAGTTACTTCTCGCCCTGCTCATTCTGAGCTTTGGCGTCTGGGGTATTGGCGACTATGTTGCGCCGCAGCACAATCAATCCGCCGTCGCGACGATTGGTGAAGTTGAAATTTCCAGCCATGAATTCCAAGGCGAATTGCGCCAGCAAATTGCCCGCTTGCAAGGTATATTCGGTGGCAACTTCACCAATGAACAGGCAAAAGCAATGGGTATCGGCAACAATGTTTTACAATCTCTTATCCAGCAAAGATTGTTCTCTGAGGGCGCCAAGTCGATGGGCTTGCTGGTCAGCGATGATTTGGTATCCCGGGAAATTCGCGATGACACCCGTTTTAGATCACCTGGCGGAGACTTTGACCGGCTGGCTTTTAATGAATCCATCCAGCGCGCCGGTCTCAGTGAGCAGGGCTATATCGATTTGTTCCGTAAATCTCTGCTGCAAAACCAATTTTTAAGTGGCATTCAAAATGGCCGCTCGGCTCCGAGCACGCTTGCCGATCAGATGTATCGCTACCGCAATGAGAAACGCTCCGCCAATTACATCGTGATCAAACACAGCTCGATTAATACCGTACCGGCAGCCGACGATGAGACCTTGAAAAAATTCCATAAAGACAATGCTGCCCGGTTCACGGCTCCGGAGTACCGCGCCATTACGCTGGTGCAGATGCGGATCAAAGATATCGTTGATGAAATTGACGTCTCGGAAGAACAAATTAAAGAAGCCTATGACGACCGCATTAATGAATTCAAAACGCCGGAAACCCGCAAAATTCAACAGATTTTACTCTCCGATGAAGCCAAGGCCAAAGAGGCTTATGCAAAAATTTCAGCCGGCGAAGATTATGCCAAAGTCGCTAAAGAAATTGCCAATCTGGATGCCTCGTCACTCAACCTTGGAACCTTAAGCAAAGCTCAACTGCCGCTCAAAGAACTCGCCGATGCCGCTTTCTCCCAAGCCGCCGATACCGTCAGCGCGCCGGTAAAGAGCCCGCTCGGCTGGCACATTTTAAAAGTCACCGAAATCAAAGGCGCCACACAAAAGACCCTGGCCGATGTTCGGGCTGAACTTAAAAAAGGCATAGCGTCGGAAAAAGCCGTTGATAGTTTGTATAATCTATCGAACAAATTCGAAGATGAATTGGGTGGCGGCGCCAGCATCACTGAAGCAGCCAAGCGATTAAATTTTAAAGTGCGGAAAATCGCTGCCGTGAGTGCCTCTGGCCTCGATGCAGCAGGTAAGAAAGTTGCTGACCTCGCACCCAATATTATTCAGGTGGCTTTTGGCACCGAACAGGATCAGGACAGCGCCCTGACAGATTTCGGCAATTCCGGCTATTTCATTCTCCATGTCGATGGTGTCACCGCACCGGCGCTGAAACCTTTTGCCAAAATCCGCAACGATATCGAGTCCGCTTGGAAAGCCTCTCAACAAGCCTCCGCTGCTGATAAAAAAGTCAAAGCGCTGGTTGATCGCATGAAAGGCGCGACGACGCTCGCAGAAATCGCCAAAGAGCTCAAAGTCACAATTAAAACGACCGAAGAGTTCATTCGCACCGGCGCCGGTCTTAAAGCCCAACTGCCGGGTAGCGTTGTCAGCGGCTTGTTTAAAGCTAAAGGCAAGGAAGCGGTCTCGGGAGCATCAAACGACAGCCATTTCATTGCTCAGGTGAAAGACATCAAAGCGGCTAATCCAGTGGCCGATAAAAAAGGCTTGGATGCGCTCAAAAACCAGCTGAGCGGCAATATCAGCAACGATATTACGACCCAGCTCGCCAACGCCTTGCGCGCCAAACTCGGCGTCACGATCAACCGTTCGGCGGTTGATGCCGCCTTTTAAAGCTGATGCAGGTCACGCCTGATTTTTCCGGCTTCGAGGCAGTTTACGAAGCGGGCGAGACGCAAATTGTCTCAACCACTCTGATTGCCGATCTGGAAACGCCGGTGTCGGCGATGATGAAGCTTGCCAAAGGGCAACCTAATAGTTTTTTGTTGGAATCCGTTGAAGGCGGCTCCATCCGGGGCCGCTATTCCTTTATCGGCTTGAACCCTGATTTAATCTGGCGTTGCTTTGGTAATACGGCCGAGATAAATCGCCAGGCTTTAAGCGATCCGGATACCTTTGAGCCCTGCCCGGTGGCTGAAAAAGACGGCGCTCTGGCTTCTTTCCGTGCGCTGCTTGAAGAATCCAAGTTCGAACTGCCTGAAAATACACCGCCAATGGCGTCAGGCCTGTTTGGCTATATGGGCTATGATATGGTCCGCCTGGCCGAAAACGTACCAGATGATAATCCCAGCACGATTGACGTGCCTGACGGCCAGTATATTCGCCCGACCATTATCGCTGTTTTTGATACCATTGAGGACCGGGTCACGGTGGTGACACCGATTTGGCCCACATCTGAGCTTTCTGCCGAGCAGGCCTATGAACAGGCTTTGGCGCGCCTTGGCACAGTGCTGGATGATTTCGCTTCCAACTTGCCACGTCAGCAGAGCGATATAAATTTGGCCCGCCTGCCCGAACCGACCAGCAACATGACGCAAGACGAGTACCACGAGGTTATCGCCAAGGGAAAAGAATACATTCTCGCCGGTGACGTCTTCCAAGTCGTGCTCTCGCAGCGTTTTTCCGTACCGTTTGATCTGCCGCCACTGGCTTTTTACCGGGCTTTAAGGCGGGTTAACCCCTCACCTTTCTTGTTTTTCCTGGATTTTGGTGAGTTTTCCATCATTGGCTCAAGCCCGGAATTGCTGGTGCGCTTGCGGGATGGCCGGGTCACTATCCGTCCGCTAGCCGGCACGCGTCCCCGCGGCAACACCGTCGCCGAAGATCACGCGTTAGAAAAAGATTTGCTGGCTGATCCCAAAGAGCTTGCCGAACACCTCATGCTGCTGGATTTGGGCCGCAACGATGTTGGCCGGGTGGCCAAAGTCGGCACGGTCGAGGTTACCGACCGTAATAGTATCGAGCTGTATTCCCATGTCATGCATATCGTCTCCAATGTCGAGGGCGATATTGATGCCGAGAAGTTCGATGAGATCGACGCTTTGCTGTCAGGCTTTCCCGCCGGCACGGTATCGGGCGCGCCAAAAGTCCGGGCGATGGAAATCATTGATGAGCTTGAGACCTTAAGACGTGGCATTTACGCCGGCTGTATCGGTTATTTCGGCGCCAATGGCGATATGGATACTTGCATCGCGCTTCGCACGGCTGTCCTAAAAGACGGCCAGCTGCACGCGCAAGCCGGCGCCGGCATTGTCGCTGACAGCGACCCCGAGTCCGAATACCAGGAATGCCGTAACAAAGCCAAAGCTCTCATCCGCGCCGCCGAAGAAGCGGTAATCTACGCGGTCGGTGAAAACTAAGCCCTTGATTTAATTGAATTAAAAAAATTTAACCCGGGTTACTTTTTCAATAATTTAACCCGGGTTGATTTATTACAATGTTAACTATTTGAGCTGACCCAAATTAAGCGGTGAGAGGCCGCGTTCCTTGGCCACAATCGCGCTGACCGGCACCAGCACAAAGCCCTTCTCCGCCATCACCGCCAGCCACTGCGAAAGGGCTGTAATCGTCGCATCGCGGGGATGGCCGATCGCCACCGCATAGGTGTTCCGCTTGGCGAATATTTCCATGCGGCGGAGTTGTTTATTGACAGCTTCAACAGTCGGCACATTATCTAAGAAGATATTGCGCTGAGTAAAGGGCACGTCATTGGCGAGCGCCACCGAAGCGCCGACGGTTTGGCCCGAAGTCCGGGAATCGACAAACAGCAACCCGCGGCGTTTAAGCTCCCGCATCACCACATTCATGCCTACCGGATCGGCCGTAAAGCGGCTGCCCATGTGATTGTTGATACCGACATAACCGCTAAAGCGCTCCAGCCCCCACGTCAGGCGTTTAAGAATTTCTGCTGCTTCGATTTCGCTTTGCAAAACGTTTGGTCCCGGATCAACCGATTTGTCGAGGGGCTCCATCGCCATATGAACCATGACTTCATGCCCGGCTTTTCGTGCCGCACTGACCTGTTTCGGCAGCTCCCTGGCATAAGTCAGAAAGGCAATGGTTAGCGGCCCCTGCAAATTAATAGCAGCGGCAGTGCGTTTGCGGTCAAGCCCGGCGTCATCAATGATAATGGCAATCCTCGGGCCGGGCGGCAGCTCGGTGAGCTGTACAGCATTTTTGCGCCAGCTATCGGCCAGCTCCGGCGCAACAGTAACCGGCTCGATTTCTTTGATGATTTCAGGGGGTGGTGCGGGAACAGGTTTTTGCGGCTCAAACACTTGTTCGGGCAAAGCCTCCTCATAGGGTTTCACATGGTTTTCAGGCGGCACTGAATCCGGTTCCGGCAGAATAGGTTTCGCCGCTTCGGGTTTTGGTACATCTAGCGGCACAGAACGCGCGACCTGAGTTTTAGTCTTATGCCCGTTAATCGACTTTTTAAGTGTTAAGGCGCCGGTTGCGCCAACGATAACGGCAACAACTATAATGCCCGAAAATACCCAGACATGGACCGGGATGCTTTTTTGCGCAAACTCGATCAGCCGCAAAATTAGATTTTTTGAATTAGCCGGCACTATAGTCTCGTCCCCATAAATTACACTGGAGAGAACTTACGCCAAAAACCTTTACGGTCAATTACCGGTATTGAGGGCAGCGAGATCTTCCAGGATCGGACAGTCGGGCCGGTCATCGCCATGACATTTATCAGATAGCATCACCAGGGTATGGCGCATACTTTCCAGTTCTTGGATTTTATTTTCGATATCGCTGATATGGCGCTGAGTGAGAGCTTTCACCTGCGCACTGGCTCGGTGCTGGTCCTGCCAAAGATCGATGAGTTCACAGACATCCTTGATGGTGAAACCTAGATTGCGCGCCCGCTGGATAAACCGCATGGTCTCAATCTCAGGTTGGCTGTAATCGCGGTAACCACTTTCGGTTCGAGCCGGCGCCGGGATCAAACCGATGCTTTCATAGTAACGAATGGTCTTTGACGGGATGCCGCTTAACTCAGATGCTTGCCCAATATTCATTACGTTTCTCCAATGAAAAAACTACTATGGTGTTTAAATCTTTGCATTTCGCAGCCTCAAGGCATTACCGATGACCGAAACTGAGCTCAGACTCATGGCCGCACTGGCGATCATTGGACTTAGGAGTATGCCAAAAAACGGGAACAAAACTCCCGCCGCAATAGGCACACCTAGGCTATTGTAAATAAACGCGAAAAAGAGGTTTTGCCGGATGTTTCTCATAGTCATTTTACTGAGATTCCGGGCTCTTAATACACCCCTCAAGTCCCCTTTTACCAGGGTTACTTCGGCACTTTGCATGGCGATGTCGGTTCCAGTGCCCATGGCGATGCCAACATTGGCTTGAGCGAGTGCCGGGGCGTCATTAATGCCATCTCCAGCCATCGCCACAATGCGGCCCTCTTCTTGAAATTCTTTAACCAGATTGTTTTTTTCCTGCGGCATAACACCGGCGCGGAACTCACTGATGCCTAATTCTTTTGCCACAGCTGCTGCCGTTCCTTCAGCATCACCGGTCGCCATGATGATTTTTATACCGTAAGCTTGCAGACTTTTAACTGCTTCTCGCGACGTCTGTTTAATCGGATCAGTGACAATCAACAGCCCAGCAAAATCATCACCGATGGTCATGGCAATCACCGTGCCGCCAGCTTGCTGCGCTGATTTAGCCTGATCAGTCAGGGGGCCAAAATCAGTAATATGATTGCCGATCTCGACCCGTTGATTGTTGATAACGCCGCGCACGCCCTGCCCGGTGGATGATTGAAAAAAGCTGACAGTGCTGAAAGTTACATCTCTTTCTTTTGCGCCGGCGACAATCGCAGCTGCCAGGGGGTGCTCACTCGATTGCTCAAGACTGCCAGCAAATTCCAACAACGTGCTTTCTTCAAACCCGGGTGCAGGATGGATAGCGGTTAGCTGTGGTCTGCCTTCGGTCAGCGTGCCGGTTTTATCGACTATTAGCGTGTCGACCAGCTCCATCTGCTCAAGCGCCTGGGCATCTTTAATCAAGACTCCAAGTTGCGCTCCCTTGCCCATGCCGACCATAATTGACATCGGTGTCGCCAAGCCAAGCGCGCAAGGACAGGCTATGATTAGGACAGCGACCGCATTAACGAGGGCAAAAGCAAATGCCGGCGCCGGGCCAAAGATCGACCAAAGAATAAAGGTTAAGACAGCCGAACCAACAACAGCCGGCACGAAGTAACCGGAAACCCTGTCGGCCACGCGCTGCACCGGGGCCCGGCTTCGCTGTGATTCACCGACCATGCGCACAATTTGCGAAAGTAATGTCTCTGCCCCTACATGTTCGGCTTCGATCACTAGGCTTCCGGTTTGATTAAGCGTGGCGCCCGTTACTTGGTCATCAATGTGCTTGGTGAGAGGTATTGCCTCGCCGGTAATCATCGATTCATCGACCGAGCTTGAACCGTCAATGACCTTACCATCCACCGGGATCGCACTGCCGGGCTTAACACGCAGTTGGTCACCGACTTTGACGTCTTCCAAAGGAATTTCCTGATCGTCTTTGCCGTCTTCCACCCGGAACGCGGTCTTGGGTGATAAATCCAGCAAGCCTCGAATGGCACTGCCGGTTTCAGCCCGGGCTTTGAGTTCCATCACCTGGCCAAGCTGGACCAAGACCGTGATGACGGCGGCGGCTTCAAAGTAAACTGCAATCACACCATTATGCATAAAGGCTGCCGGAAAAATGCCCGGCAGCAAGGTTGCAACGACGCTATAAAGATAGGCCACACCGACGCCGATGCCGATTAGCGTGAACATATTGAAATTGAGCGAGACGATGGAGGACCAGGCGCGCTCGAAAAACGGCTTACCGCCCCATAATACGGCGGGTGTCGCTAATATAAATTGAACCCAGATATTGATATTCATGGGTATCAACTGGCCCAAGGGGTCTCCCGGTATCATCTCACCCATGGCCAATATCAATGTCGGCAGGGCCAACGCACCGGTCAGCCAAAACCGGCGCCTCATATCATCGAGTTCGGGGTTTTCCGTTTCGAGTATCGCTGCTATTGGGTCTTTAGGTTCAAGCGCCATACCACAGATCGGGCAGGAACCGGGACCGATTTGTTCAATCTCCGGGTCCATCGGACAGGTATAGATGGCGTCAGGATCCCCCGCCTCTTGCTGACTTGGATCGAGGTATTTTGTCGGATCAGCACTGAATTTGGTCCGGCAGCCATCCGAGCAGAAATAATAGCGGCTGCCTTCATGGCTATACTCACTATCGCCTTTTTTGCGAATGTCTACTTTCATGCCGCAGACCGGATCAATTTGAATCAGATAATTTTCGGGGTCTTTGCTAAATTTAGTCCGGCAGCCATCACAGCAAAAATGATAGTTCTCTTCTTCGAAATCGTGGTGATGATCCGTTTTTTCAGCATCAACCGACATGTGGCAGACCGGATCTTTATCCGGGTCTTTGACGGCGTTATGGGGCATTTCGTTCATTGGTTCGCACTCTAACCTTCTAGCTAACAGTAATGTTTATAGTAAACCTTCCAGTCTCTGGAAGGTCAAATATTATTATTGTGGTTCGTGACGCTTGACGTTATTGACCTCTGATTGCATTGTGCGCCGAAATTTACAGATGAAATTTACCCAGGGAATCAGGCATTTACTGTTAAATCTGATGTTTTTACTGATCGATAATTACGACAGTTTTACCTACAATCTTTGGCACTACCTCAGCGAGATTGGTGTTGAAGTAGAGGTGCGCCGCAATGATGCTCTTAGTGCAGATGAAGCTTTGGCACTTAATCCCAAGGCCATCATCATTTCACCTGGGCCCTGTGACCCCGATAAAGCTGGCATTTGTCTCGAATTAGTTGAAAAAGCCGCCGGTGACATGCCTATATTTGGCGTTTGTCTCGGATTTCAGACCATAGGACAGGTATTTGGCGCTAAAGTCGTGCGATCACCGCTGCCGATGCATGGCAAACTGAGCACCGTTAGTCACCAAGGCACCGGAATATTTACCGATTTACCGGATGAGTTCGAAGCCACGCGTTACCATTCGCTCATGTTAGAACAAAATAACTGGCCGGAAGGCCTTGATATTACTGCAAAAAGTGAAGATGGCGTTATAATGGCGATTGCCCATAAAGAACATGCAATATCTGGTGTCCAGTTTCATCCGGAGAGCATAGCGTCAGAACATGGTCATAAGCTGCTGCAAAACTTTGTTGCACAGGTTAATTAATAAAATTTTGCTTGGGGAAGCATTTTACAATGAGTAACGAAACCAAAGATATGAAGTCCTTCATCGCTCAAGTGGCTGATGGAAATTCACTGAACGAAGCCGATGCCGAAATCGCCTTTAACATCATTATGTCAGGTGATGCGACACCGTCACAAATTGGCGGCTTTTTGATGGCGCTGCGCGTGCGAGGTGAGACGGTTGACGAGATTACCGGTGCGGCCCGCGCCATGCGGGCTAAAGCGGTTTATGTCGAAGCACCTGATAACGCCATCGATGTCGTCGGTACCGGTGGTGATGGCTCCGGCACTTATAATATATCGACCGGGGCAGCGATTGTCGTAGCCGCTTGCGGCGTGCCGGTAGCGAAACACGGCAACCGGGCTTTATCCTCCAAATCAGGAGCGGCGGACACCTTGTCGGCCCTCGGCGTCAACAATGATGCGGATTTTGAATTGGTCAAACAATCGATCTGGGAAGCCGGTATCGGCTTTCTCATGGCGCCGCGTCACCACAGTGCCATGCGTCACGTCGCCGGCCCCCGGGTTGAGCTCGCCACCCGAACTGTTTTTAATCTGCTGGGTCCGATCTGCAATCCGTCCGGCGTAAAGCGGCAATTAACCGGCGTATTTGCCAAGGAATGGGTGGAACCCATCGCCCAAACCCTTGGTCAGCTTGGCAGTGAGCGTGCTTGGATTATGCATGGCTCTGATGGCACGGATGAGTTGACCACTACTGGCCCCTCTTACGTTGCCGAACTGAAAGACGGCAAAGTAACCAGCTTTGAGGTTAGCCCGGAAGATGCCGATCTGCCAATTGCCAAAGCCGAGGACCTCAAAGGTGGTGATGCCGGCTACAACGCTGGGGCTATTCATGTCATGCTGGATGGTGAGGCATCAGCCTACCGGGATGTTGTTCTGTATAATGCGGCGGCGGCTCTTATGGTGGCGGATAAAGTCGATAATCTTAAAGACGGTGTGGCAATGGCTGCCGAAGCTGTCGATAGCGGCAAGGCCAAAAAAACTTTAGAAAAACTCGTTGAAATCACCAATTCCGGCAATAATGGAGATGACGCTTGAGTGACGTGCTGGTCGAAATATGTGACGTCAAACGTGACCATATCCGGAAACAGAAAAGCGTTGTTTCGGAAGCTTTGCTGCTTGATCAGATTAAACAGTCCGAGCCGCCTCGCGGCTTTATTGACGCTCTTAAAAAAGCGCAGAATTCTGGTAAATTTGGCCTGATTGCAGAGATTAAAAAAGCCTCGCCGTCAAAAGGCCTGATCCGGGAAGAATTCGATCCGGTGAGCCTCGCCCAAGCCTACAAAAATGGCGGGGCGAGTTGCCTGTCTGTACTGACCGATGAGCCTTATTTTCAAGGCGCTGATGAATTTCTCGGGCAGGCGCGGGCAGCCGTTGATCTGCCAGCCATCCGTAAAGACTTTATGCTCGACCCTTACCAAATCATCGAGGCGCGCGCTCTCGGTGCAGATTGCATTTTGCTGATTATGGCCTGCCTGGATGACAGTATTGTTAAGGAACTCAAAGCCGCCGCCGATGAGCTTGGCATGGATGCGCTGGTTGAAGTTCATAGCCAGGCCGAGATGGAACTGGCACTGAAACTCTCGCCTGCTTTGCTGGGTATCAACAATCGCAATCTGAAAACGCTTGAGGTTGATTTGGCAACCACGGAAATATTAGCGCCTTTGGCAGGAGAAGATGTCTTGCTGGTCAGCGAGTCCGGATTATATAACCATGATGACTTGCAGCGCATAAGCAAAGTCGGTGTTGGTTGCTTTTTGGTCGGCGAGTCTTTAATGCGGGAGGCCGATGTCGAAGCGGCAACCAGACGCCTCCTTGGCAATGAAACAGATTTAAAGTCAGCGAGTGCTTAATATATGAATGACCTCACTCATTTAGATAAAGACGGTAACGCCATCATGGTCGACGTAGGTGAAAAGGACAGCACCGAACGCACGGCAACGGCGGCTGGATCCATTTATATGGAACCGGAAACGCTTAAATTGATCACCGATAAGGGCGTTAAAAAAGGTGATGTGCTGTCGATTGCTCAGCTGGCCGGAATCATGGGGGCCAAGCGCACACCTGATCTCATTCCTCTTTGTCACCCGCTGAACTTAACATCGGTGAAGGTCGAGCTGAGCTGTGATGCTACAAGAAACGCTGTCGACATTAGCGCTACCTGTAAATTATCCGGTCAAACCGGCGTCGAGATGGAAGCCCTGACCGCTGTCTCGGTCGCGGCTTTGACGGTTTATGACATGTGCAAAGCGGTTGACCGGGCCATGCGTATTGGTGATATCCGCCTGATCCACAAAGCCGGCGGCAAGTCGGGTGAATTTAAAGCTAGTTAAAGAATTTAGGAGAATACCTTGCCGGAGATAACAGAAGGCATGATCGCGGTTGATGACGCGCTTAAAAACGTACTCGCCGGCGTCAGTCAACTCGGCAGCGAGGATATCAGTGTCAACGAAGCCCAAGGCCGCATCCTGGCCGCCGATGTCGCCTCGCATTTAACCCAGCCTCCGGTTGATGTCTCGGCCATGGATGGTTATGCGGTGCGGGCTGAAGATGTCGCGAACGTTCCGGCGACGCTAACGCAAATCGGTGAATCCGCCGCTGGCAGCGGCTTTGACGGCAAAATAGAGGCCGGTCAAACCTCCAGAATATTTACCGGCGCCCCTGTGCCTGAAGGCGCTGATGCCATTGTTATTCAGGAAGATACCGACGTCGACGGCGATCAAATCACCATGAAAGAAGCCTCTCCCGCCGGAAAGTTTATCCGGCCGGCCGGTTTAGATTTTAAAACCGGTGATGTCTTGCTGAAAGCCGGTATCAAGCTTAATTCCCGGAATACTGCCCTGGCGGCCGCGATGAATGTGCCCTGGCTCAAGGTTACCCGTCAGCCCCGGGTGGCGATATTATCGACCGGTGATGAATTGGTGATGCCGGGTGAGCCGCTCGGTCCCGATCAGATCATCAGTTCCAACAGTATTGGCATTTCAGCCTTTGTCCAAGCCAATGGCGGTGTGCCGGTTAATCTCGGTATTGCCGAAGATAATCCAGACGCCTTGCGTGAAATATTAGCGACCATCACCGGCACTGATATGCTGGTGACCATCGGCGGCGCCTCGGTCGGCGACTACGATCTGGTCAAAACTGTGCTGGGTGAAGAAGGTCTGGATATTACCTTCAGCCGTGTCGCTATGCGCCCAGGAAAACCGCTGATATTTGGCACCATCAACGGCATACCTATGCTGGGCCTACCCGGCAATCCGGTTTCAGCCGGCGTAACCGCCGCCCTCTTCCTGCGTCCTGCCATCAATAAAATGCTAGGGGCAGAAGATACCACCCATGTGACCGAGACCGTGGTTCTGGGTCAGGATTTAGCCGCCAATGACAAACGCCAGGATTATATTCGCGCCACTCTCTCCGTCGGCAATGATGGAGCTTTAACTGCGACGCCCTTCAATCGCCAGGACAGTTCCATGCTGGCCAGATTCGCCGAGGCTGACTGTTTGGTCATCCGACCCCCCTTCGCAGAGCCGATAAAAGCCGGCGAACGAGTCGAAATTATCCGGCTGGACTGACAATTGTCGTTTTTTTGTCACTTTTCCCAAAAAAACGCCCTTTTTTACAATTTTCCCTCTTGACCTCAAAAAAGAACCAAACTAGAACAAGTATAGACGTTTTGGTTTTGTTCTATATTTAGTAGGTAGCACAACTAAGGCGGCTATATTGTGATTTTGACCTCGAAATCACAGCTAACGATAAAGTTGAATTGATGCAGAGCAATAAAAATCAGGAGTTTCAAAATGCTCACTAAAAAACAATATGAATTGCTTATGTATATCGATCACAGTCTCCGAGAAACTGGTGTGTCACCTTCTTTCGATGAAATGAAAGATGCTCTTGATTTGAAATCCAAATCCGGCATTCACCGGCTCATCACCGGTTTGGAAGAACGGGGATTTATCCGCCGCCTCCCCCATCGCGCCCGCGCCTTGGAAGTCATCAAGCTGCCTGAAAATGCACAAAGTTCCAACGCGCCGGCTTATGCACCGAATGTTATTAAAGGCGATTTTGGGAATGGCGAAGCACAGCCTTCCGCCGCCAATGATACAGCAGAGCTTCCTTTGTTGGGCAGAATTGCTGCTGGTACGCCCATCGAAGCCATTAGCGACCCGACCAGCTTTATTGGCGTACCGCCTGACCTGATGGGCCGCGGTGAGCACTATGCCCTTGAAATTGATGGAGATTCCATGATTGAAGCCGGTATTCATGATGGCGATAGGGTGGTTATCGAGAAATGTGATACGGCTGAAAACGGTACTATTGTCGTCGCTTTGGTTGATGACAGTGAGGCAACGCTCAAACGCATACGTAAAAAAGGCGATACGATTGCCCTGGAACCGGCGAACAAAGATTATGAGACACGGATATTCGGCCCGGACAGAGTTAAAGTGCAAGGCAAACTCGTCGGCTTGATCCGCTCTTATCATTAAGCCGATTTAGTTCTTCTTTTCTGGAGGACGTAAGACCCAAGGTCTGCGTCCTCTTTTATCATTGACGTTCTCGACAATTGCACCTTCGGGCTTCAACCAAATAGCATGGGCGCCATTGCGCCACAAATCAAACCAGTCGATGACCAGCTTGGCCGATGGGCAGTGCCATGGCACCGGCACCGCACTAACGATAATGTCAGCGCTACGGCAATCTTCTGGAACGGCTTGGGAATCGGTAATAAGTGCAACTTTGTGGCCTTTTTGCGCATAGATACAGCCCAAGCGGTCGCAGGTCAGGGATTTATCTCGCGAAAAACCCTGTTTGGGCCAATTTTGGCTGATCTGATTACTTTGCCCGACCCGCCGCAACCAGGTTTCACCGGCAAATTTTGAAACCCGCTGGGAAGACAAATGCAACGTTCCGCTTGCCCCTTTGACCGCAAATAGCTTGCCGCGTTCCTCAACGACGATGTCGGGAGCAGAAACAAAAATTACGGAGCTGAGCCCAATCGCAACGAGGCCTACTCCTCCCACTCGCCATTTTTGTCGCCATAAACAAAGCCACAGCCCGCCGAGACCAAAGGCCACAAGAGCCGAGACCGGTAAGGCAGGGACAATGACCACAGCGCCTTTCCAGCCGGCAACAGTTTGAGCAATGTCGATAATCAGTTCAACGCCCCAGCTCATCGGGATTAAACCTAATTCAACCAAGCCAAACGGCATCAAAATAAATGAAAGAATAGCCCAGGGCATCACCCAAAGCGCTGTCACCGGCACGGCCAGTACATTGGCAAATAAACCAAACTGCGCCATTTGATTAAAATGATAGATCGCAAATGGTGATGTTGCAGCGGTGGCAATTATCGTGGTTAGGGCAATGCCGGCAATATAGCGGGCCGGCCGCCGCCACCAGTCGGTGCGCGCCGGATCAATGGTGTGTTCCTTCAAGAATTCATACGCGGCGATTAGGGCAATTACGGCGGCAAAAGAAAGTTGAAAACTGGCGCCCAACAAACTTTCCGGCCTCACTATAAGAATAACCAGCGCCGCCCATGCAACCAGGCGCAATGAAATGCCTTGGCGGTCAAAAATCACCGCCAGCAACACCAGACTGATCATCAAGAAAGCGCGCTGTGTCGGCACGGTTGCGCCAGCCATTACGGCATAGCCGAAAGCACCTATTATGGCCAAAAAGGCCGCCCATTTCTTGATCGGCTGGCGGAGAGCAATGGCGGGAATAAGCGCTAAAGTAGCCCTGATACCGCCAAATAAAAGTCCTGCCACCAAACCAATATGGAGACCTGAAATAGCCAGCAAATGAGCCAAACCCGATTGCCTGAAAGCCTCCAGCACTGATTTTGAAATGCCGCTTCTATCACCCGTCATCAGCGCCGCCGCGACGCCCCCTATCGCCCCCGGAATAATACGGCGTATATTTTCGGCAACACCATGACGAAGCTTTGCAATATACAAATTGACAATTGTTGAAATTGGTAGAGCAGCGGCTCCATCGGCGGAATTTTGCAGTATCTCAGCCTTTCCCATAGCGAAACCGGTCGCACCAATTTCCATGAAATAGAAGCGCCGTTGAAAATCAAAGCTGCCCGGCATAACCGGCGCCGGGGGTAGTGTCAGCACGCCCCGCACTTTAATCCATTGCCCGGGCGACAAGTCAGGCTGCTTACCGCGGAATTTAAGACGGGCTTTTTGTGGCGTCTGGTATGGCGGTAAATAGGCCAGATGAAGTTTTTCGAGCGTAACACGCGGACCATTTTCAAAGTTTTCAACATGCAGAATACGTCCACTGATGCTGGTGGGTCCGAGGCGTTTTTGTAAAACTGGATGCGCAACTGTTAGAGTTCGCCATTGTGCCGCGGTGAAGCCGATAGCGACAGCGATTATGGCCATGCCGCTACAGAGTATTAAAAAATTATGCTTCATCAAGTAGGTAACAAATCCGGCACCTATAACTGTGAGGATACCCAGCCAGACCGGCGGCTCGGCATTCAAACTGAAATAGCCGCCCACGCCAAGACCAACACAGACCGGCAACCAGAGCACCCAGCGGTCACGGTCGCTGAGAAATTGATTTGAAATAATTTTTAAGTGTTGTGCCATATTAATTTACTAGCATTAATACCCATATCCGTCGACTTATCTTCACCAACTGGTTTTCAGAGTGACAGAGTTGGATCGAGCCGCTAAACTGCCCGCCTCTTGATAATTTATCCAATATTTTCAACAGGTTGAACTGTTTTGTCCAAAGTCGTTACCCGTTTTGCCCCCTCGCCTACAGGTTTTCTCCATATTGGCGGCGCCCGCACTGCTCTGTTTAATTGGCTTTACGCCAAACACCATGGTGGTGAATTCTTATTGCGCATCGAGGATACGGACCGAAAACGCTCCACTGATGAAGCAGTTGAAGCAATTTTTGGTGGTATGAAATGGCTTGGTTTGGACTGGGACGGCGACGCCTACTCTCAGTTTGAACGCCGCGACCGCCATGCCGAGATTGCCCGCCAATTGCTGGCAGATGGTAAGGCCTATCACTGCTACTGTTCGCCGGAAGAACTAGCAGAAATGAGGGAAACCGCGCGGGCGGCCGGCAGCACCCGGCTCTATGACGGCACTTGGCGGGATCGCGACCCTTCTGAGGCACCGGCCGGTATCGATCCAGTGGTCAGGCTAAAAGCCCCGGAGGAAGGTGAAACCAGTATTACTGATGCCATCCAAGGTGACGTAACGGTAAATCATAATCAGCTGGATGATATGATTTTGTTGCGTGCCGATGGTACACCGACCTACATGCTGGCGGTGGTCGTCGATGATCATGATATGGGCATAACCCACGTGGTCCGCGGCGATGATCACCTGACAAATACCTTTCGGCAAATTCAGATCTATAATGCACTTGATTGGCAGCTGCCTATTTTTGCTCACATGCCACTGCTTCATGGCAGCGATGGCGCCAAACTTTCGAAACGTCATGGCGCTCTCGGTGTTGAAGCTTACCGAGACATGGGTTTTTTACCGGAGGCCTTAAATAATTATTTATTGCGCCTCGGCTGGTCACATGGCGATGATGAAATTATCAGCCAGGAACAGGCAATTGAATGGTTTGATCTGGACGCTGTCGGCAAGGGTGCCTCCCGTTTTGACATGGATAAGCTCTCAAGTTTAAACAGTCATTACATCACCGAGGCGGATAACGGCCGGTTGGTTGAACTGATCCTGCCGGAAGTCACCAAATTACTGGATGGTAAGATTGCCGCCGAGGCTGAAATACGCTTAATCCAGGGTATGGACAGCCTAAAGGATCGCGCTAAAAATATTCTGGAACTAGCTGAAAACGCTGTATTTTACGCAGCTACAAGACCAATCGAAATTACGCCCAAAGCGGCCAAGAATTTGGATCAAAATGGCCTTGATATGGTGGCTAAAATAAGCACAGAATTAACGAATTCCGAAACCTGGGACCATGAATCACTTAACCAAATTGCCCGTGATGTGGCCGAAAAAGAGGAGGTTGGATTAGGCAAAATTGCCCAACCGTTGCGCTCCGCCTTAAGCGGTTCACATGCCTCTCCCGGCATTTTTGAGGTTATGGAAATTCTTGGCAAAGATGAAACTTTAGCGCGTCTGGACGATGTTATTTTATAGGAACTCTAATCAGCCTAGCTTGACATTCCGGTAAAAAAATTCATATTTCCGCCCGCAACCGGCACACAACAATCACTAATCCTTGGGGGTTAAAAACCATGAACGACAAGAATACAAACTCCTTTACACTAACCGACAATAGCTCAGGTGATTCTTGGGAGTTACCGGTTTTAGACGGCTCTGTTGGCCCTCGGGTCATCGATGTTCGACGGCTTTATGCTGATACCGACTGTTTTACATATGACCCTGGTTTTACCTCAACGGGCAGCTGTGAATCTAAAATTACCTATATTGATGGCGACGAAGGCATTTTACTCTATCGCGGCTACCCAATCGACCAATTAGCGGAAAAATCAGACTATCTTGAGACCTGTTACCTGCTGCTCTACGGTGAATTGCCGAACCAAGAAGAAAAATCAAAATTCGTCCATGATATTACCCATCACACGATGCTGCATGAGCAGTTTAACTCCTTTTTCCATGGCTTCCGGCGTGATGCCCACCCGATGGCCGTGATGTGCGGCGTGGTTGGCGCACTTTCCGCCTTTTACCATGACAGTTTGGATATTAACGATCCGCATCACCGTATGGTGTCGTCCTACCGCTTGATCGCCAAAGTACCTACAATCGCCGCTCAGGCCTTTAAATATTCAGTTGGCCAGCCGTTCATTTCACCTCGTAATGATCTTGGATTTGCCGAAAACTTCCTCCACATGATGTTTGCAACACCGGCTGAAGATTACCAAGTCAGCCCGACACTCTCCAAAGCGATGGATCGCATCCTTATTCTCCATGCCGACCATGAGCAAAATGCCTCAACTTCGACAGTTCGCCTGGCGGGCTCGAGTGGCGCTAACCCATTTGCCTGTATCGCTGCCGGCATTGCTTCACTTTGGGGCCCGGCACATGGCGGCGCCAATGAAGCTGTGCTGACCATGCTCAATCAAATCGGTGATGTCAGCAATATCAACGAATTTGTCAAAAAAGCCAAAGATAAGGATGATCCATTCCGCCTCATGGGCTTTGGCCACCGGGTCTATAAGAACTTTGATCCTCGCGCTAAAGTTATGCAGCAATCCTGCCATGAAGTGCTGAGTGAGCTGGGCATCACTGATGAACCACTGCTTGATCTGGCCATGGAATTGGAGCGTATCGCCCTCGAAGATGAGTATTTCGTTGAGCGTAAACTCTACCCCAATGTCGATTTCTATTCCGGTATTATATTCAAAGCGATCGGCATTCCGGTTTCAATGTTTACTGTGTTGTTTGCGGTTGCCCGTACGGTTGGCTGGATTTCACAGTGGAATGAAATGATCGAAGATCCGACGCAGAAAATCGGCCGGCCACGTCAGCTTTATCTCGGCTCAGATAGCCGCGATTATGTAGAAGTAGGTAAGCGCTAAAACAGTCAGTCGCGTTGCACTAACTCAATCATGTAACCATCCGGGTCTTTGATGAAGGCAATAACGCGCGTGCCATGCTTCATCGGACCCGCCGGGCGTGGTACTTCGACCCCTTCTTTTTCCATTGCTTCACAGACCGCATAAGCGTCCGGTACGGCAATCGCCAGATGGCCAAAGCCATCGCCAAGTTCATAAGGTTCTGCCTGATCCCAGTTATGGGTCAATTCAACGACTGCATTACTTTCCTCATCGCCATAGCCAACAAACGCCAAAGTGAACCGCCCGCCTTCAAAATCAGTTCGGCGCAGTTCATTCATACCCAGCAAACGCGTGTAGAAATCGATTGATTTGTCTAAATCCTGAACTCGGATCATGGTGTGTAACAGTCTGAAAGTACTGGATAATTCGTTCATTTTTCCCTCTATTTTCTATTGATTTAGTTGGTAAGTTTTGCCCGCTGGGCTATGACGTCAAGCACAACCTTGGCCGCTCTTTCACTTGGCTTGTGATCACCATCCTGCAACCTCGAGATGGCTTTATCGAAGGACGCCACTTGAATTTCTGCACTATCGTCCGCCGATAAAAATTTTGCAACGTGAGAAGCGATAATATCGCCCCGGCACCTTTCCTGAATAAGCTCAGGCACGGCTTCCTGATCAAGCAGTACATTAATGATATTAGCGAAAGGCGTTTTAACCAGTCGTCGTGCAATAATCGCAGTTAGTGCATTAAATTTATATATCGTCACATAAGGCACCCGCGCCAAAGCTAGTTCAAGGGCGACAGTACCAGAGGCGGCAATGGCGGCATCCGAAGCCGCAAAGGCATCAATTTTCTCTTCGTCCCCTGTAACAATTGTCAGCAGTTTTGAGATTTCCGCCGGCCAGCTTGCAATCGCCTGCTTAATGGTTGCTTCGACCGTCACAACCGCTGGCAGAATAATCCGCAGATTTGAGCGATCTAAATGTTTAATTGTCTCAAGAAGAACCGGTAAAAGAAACTTAACTTCGCTCTGACGGCTACCCGGCAGAACGCATAAAACTTTTGCAGTCGGCTCGATATCGTGTCGGGCGCGAAATCCTGCGCCATCACCATTGGCTGCATCACTTTCAAGTATAGAATGACCGACAAAAGTACTGGCGAGCCCTTCTTTTTCAAAATAAGGCGGCTCGAAGGGCAGCAAGGTCATCAGATGATCAAGAACTGGCGCAATTTTCTTCGCCCTGCCCGGCTTCCAGGCCCATACTGAAGGCGCAACGTAATGCACCAACGGGATCGACTTACCGTGTATTTTTTTAGCCACCCGCAGTGAGAAATCCGGCGCATCAATGGTAACCACAACATCGGGTTTGGTGTTCAATATATGCTTTGCCGTCTCACCAATTCGCCGCAGGAGGTTCGGCAATCGAGGCAACACTTCCGCCAATCCCATGACCGTTAGCTCCGACATTGGGAATAGACTGGAGAGCCCTTGCTTGGCCATTTCAGGGCCACCGATGCCGCTAAATCTTACCTGATCACTCGTTTGGGATTTGAGAGCGGCCATTAAACGTGCGCCCAGGTGATCGCCAGAAGGCTCTCCAGCGATTAGGTAGATTTCGGGAAGGCTCGCAGCATTGTCCTCATCCAGCCGAACAGCTTGTATGAATATACCAGCGCTATTGGCGGCTTCTACGACGTCAGCGAGATCGACGATTATGGTCTCCTCCGCCTGAATGACGATACCTGATAAGCCGGCATCGCGTGCCTGTGCAATCGTATCAGTGCCAATGGTCGGCAAATCCATGCGCCGGTCTTGCCCCGGCTTTTTAATTTTAACAAGAATACCGCCCTGACCGTCAGGTATGCACGTACGACTACGGCTAATCATTTCAGCCGTTCCAGCTTTATCTTCATCAATGATAACTTGACCAGATTTTACAATAACCGCTTGGCCGATGTCCCGCCGTCCTAAATCAAGGGCAGCGGCAAGTCCAAACTCAATATCCTCGGCAATCTCTTCTCCAACGGCGATTTCTCCAAGCACACCTTCCGGCGCCAACAAATCATTCAGTATTTCGTCAACGCCAACAACGCTAAAGCCTTCAGCCTCAAGTTCGGCCGCCGCCGCTGACAGTAAACTGTTGTCACCTAACGCCCTGGTGCCAAATTTGGCGAAGAACTTAGCCGTTCTCATGTCGGGGCGTAAATCTTTGAGTGATGGCATTTTGACATCGCCAATCATCACAAGCTCTTTGACATTCTCTTGTTTAAGAATATTCAAGCCGCTTCCTGCTGTGCCTATTCTGATCCAACTATGCGGAGTATCTTCAAGTTGTTCCGGGCGGGCGTGACCCTCAACGGCGATGACATAGAATTCGCGCCCCGACGCACGGCAGATATCAATTATCCGCCGCGGCAGACTTCCACCGCCGGCAATGATGCCGAGCTTAGGCTGCATCCTCTAATAAAGGCTGGCAAATGGCGCGACTGGAATCTTCGTTCATAAAGTCCAAAATTTCCATCACGGGTTCGATGCTGGAGAAAAGCTCAGCGACGTCGGCCAATCTTTCGGTTTGCGTGCCTTCCTGTGAAAATAATAGGCGATAGGCCCGGCGCAGATCATGAATGACGTCACGCGAGAAATTACGCCGTTTAAGCCCAACGAGATTTAAACCTGATAGATGCGCCCGGTTGCCGACCACAGAACCATAGGGAATAACATCGTTCTCGACACCAGACATCCCACCAATCATGGCATGGCGGCCTATCCGGACAAACTGATGAACAGCTGAAAGTCCGCCAACAATAGCAAATTCGCCGATTTCCACATGACCGCCCAAAGTCGCATTGTTCACCATAATGACACTGTCGCCGATCAAGCAGTCATGGGCGACATGAGACGCCATCATAAACAGGCAATTGTCACCAACCTTGGTCAATAGACCGCCGCCTTCTGTGCCCGGGTTCATGGTTACGTGTTCGCGAATGACATTGTTGGCACCAATTTCCAAGCGAGATATCTCGCCATGATACTTAAGATCTTGGGGCTGTGTGCCGATTGAGGCAAACGGAAAAATATGAGTTCCTTGACCGATTGACGTTATGCCGGAGGCAACGACATGAGACTCAAATTTTACACCATCCCCCAGCTTCACTTCTGGGCCGATACAACAATATGGCCCAATGACAACATCCTGGCCGATCTGAGCGCCATCCTCGATAATGGCTGTTTCATGTATTTTACTCATTGATCCATAATCATCGCTGTAAAAGTGGCCTCGGCAACAACTTGCTCATCCACTTTCGCGACGCCATCAAATTTCCATACGGCTTTCCGGTGCTGCTTTGTCGTAACATAAATTTTTAAAACATCGCCAGGCTGAACCGGCCGCCTGAATTTAGCATTTTCAACTGACATAAAATAGACCAGCTTGCCTTCAGTATCATCCCCTAAGGTGTGAACAACCAGCACCGCCGATGTTTGCGCCATGGCTTCAATAATTAGCACTCCTGGCATTATCGGTTTGGTTGGAAAGTGGCCCTGAAAATGCGGTTCGTTAACAGTTACATTTTTATGTCCGACAGCGCTTATTTCTGGCACCAAATCGCTCACCCGGTCAATCATCAAAAACGGGTATCGATGCGGGATCATCTCGACAATTTTTTCAATGTCGATGATGGCATCCTCTGTCGTATTCGCCTCGCTATCCATTATTTACCTCGTTTTTCCTTTACCAATCTTTTTAGCATGGCGAGCCCTTTCCAGTGATCCCGCGCATTTTGTGCCGGATTGCCCGCAACCGTTATACCCGGAGCAATATTCGTTGACACGCCGCTTTTAGCGGCCACTTGAGCACCATCCCCAATTGTCAGATGACCTGCAACCCCTACTTGGCCACCCAAGGCGACGTAATTGCCGATAATGGTGCTTCCTGACAGGCCATTTTGAGCAACGATAAAACAGCCTTCGCCAATTTGCACATTATGGCCGATTTGAACCAGATTATCTATTTTTGTCCCGCTGCCGATAATCGTGTCAGGACCAGCGCCACGGTCAATCGTCGTGTTAGCGCCAATCTCAACATCATCACCAATTATAACTCGGCCCAACTGCAGCACCTTCGTATGGCGCGGCATACCTGGAGCAAATCCGAAACCATCCTGACCAATCCGGACACCAGTATGAATGATAACCTCGCTGCCAATAATACAGTGGGTCAAAGTCGTATTGGCGGCGATTTGACAATTATTTCCGATCACCACGCCAGCACCAACAACTGTATTGGCGCCGACGCGCGTATCATCACCAATCTCCACTTCCGCCTCAATTACAGCACCAACGTCTATCGAAACGTTTTTACCAAGCTTCGCCGATGAATCGACTGTCGCCGCTGCAGCTATTACTCCTTCGTTTCGTATATTTTGCGGATAGAAGGCCTGGGTTAATTTCGCATAACCGGTATAAGGACTCTCAGTTATCAGGAGGGCAGTGTTTTCGGGCGCCTGATCAACCAAATCAGGGTGAACGACAACGGCACCGGCATTGGTGCTGAGAAAAGCATCTACATAGCGACGATTATCGATGAAACTCACATCATTTTCGGTGGCAGATTCAAGTGGCATTATATCCGAGAACATCTGTGCATCCCGGCTTTTACCACCGATTTCAGAACCACTAATTTCAGCTAATTGTTCTAAACTGAATGGTCCCGCAACCTCAAAAAAGCGGGGATCAGCCATCGGCTATTTTCCAGTTTTTGGCGCAGCAGGTGGAATTACAAATTTCTTAATATTCTTGTTCAACTGCTGTAATACAATGCTTGAAATATCCAAATAATCCGGTCGTACGAGAATTGTCTGCGGCGAATAACGCAATACTAAATTGTAATTATGGCGTTTTGTAACCTGGGTTAACGCTTTTTGTATAGCAGCTTGTAGTGCCCGGCTACCTTGGGCACGAAAGGAGTTTAATTCTTGATTTCTGGTTTGAAATTTCTTTTGCAGCGCCAATCTATTTTGTTGAAATTTTCGATCTTCTTCTGCATAGGCCTCCGGCGACAAGATCACTCGTTGTTTTTGCAGCTCATCACTGGCTTTTCGCAAGGCCTCTTCTTCTTTTTTAATCTCATCACGGAACTTCCGGCGTTTGGCATCAATTTGACGGGCCATATCTTTAGCCATCAACGATTTTTGCATAACCCTTTGAATATCGAGAATGCCCATTTTAATTTCACGAGTTTGCTCGGTTTGCGCTTTGCTTTCACCAATCAACGCAAATGACAAAACTAAAAAGGAAATTAAAATCTTATAACTTACGTTCATCTGTTAGAACCTCGTTCCGAAGTTTAATCTAAATAGCTCTGTTTGATCAAAACTCTCTTTGGCAATCGGAAAGCCAAAATCCATATTAATCGGGCCAAACGGTGACACCCAGCCTAAGCCGGCCCCGGCGGATGCCCTAATGCTGCCGGTATCTTGGATATTTGAATTCGACGGGCTAACCTCACCAACACTACCAAAATCAGTAAATAATCTTCCGGAAATACCAAATTCAGTAGGCAGCCCAAGCGGAAAAGTCACCTGAGCAGAGCCATTATATTTCCATTCACCGCCCAATGAATCCTTGGTTATCTTATCTCGCGGTCCGACACCAGCCGTTTGAAAGCCGCGCAAGGAATCGCCGCCTAAGAAAAACCGGTCAGCGATTTCAACATCTTTACCAAGCCCGAGGATATGGCCAACGCCTCCGGTTAGAGCGAATACCCAGTCATCAATAATCTCATAATATTGCCCGGCATTTAAACGATTACGGAAATAGCGAACATTGCCACCAAAACCAGCGACATCATTCGTTAGCCTGACGACAAATCCCTCAGTTGGACTGATCCGACTATCCCTTTTGTCATAAGTCAAAGTATGACCAACCTCGGACAAGAATCTCTTTCCTTCCTGAGATTTAATGAGACTGGAAGCCGAGCTAGCGACATTTTCAATCGCTGACTGCTCTATCGTATATCGCCAATTTTGACGAACAAAAGGCGCAATGGGGAAACCGGCGCGCAAACCCAAACCCGTTTTCTTAAAATCATAGGACCGTGTTGACTGCAAATCTTGATTGGAATGATAAAGATCAAAACCTGCAGCAATATCGCGGTCCAGAAAATAAGGTTCGGTGAAGGAGAGGTTGACCGTGCTTTTCTCAGCCGCGATAGAAAGACTAAGACCAAGCTTCTGACCTTTACCTAATAAATTTGACTCATTTACGCCAAGATCGAAAAGAGGGCCGTTGTCGGTTGAATACCCAACGCCGAAACTTAAAGAACCAGTGGATTTTTCTTCGACGTCAACTTTAACAATGGTTTTATCCGGCGAAGTCCCGGGCAAGCGCTCGATTTCAACTTTATCAAAAAAGTTTAAATCACGAATACGTTGGCGAGAACGGCGGAGCTTGGCTGCGTTAAAGGCATCACCCTCAACAATTTGAAATTCCCGCCGGATGACCTTATCGACAGTCCGAAGATTACCGGAAATATCAATCCGCTCGACAAATACTCGAGGGCCTTCTCTGACATCAAAAGTTAAATTGACAATTTTTTCCCGGCGATTGCGGTTGACGCGCGGCCTAACCTCTACGAAAGCATACCCTAAATTTCCAACCGCATCGGTAATCTTATCGATCGCATCATCGACTTTGGTGTTATCGTATTGATCTCCAGTATTAAATTCAACGAGCGCCCGCAATTTCTTAGAATCAAGACCACGCAAACCAGCGGCGACATCAATTGTGCCAAATTTGTAACGCTGGCCCTCATTTACGCTAAAGGTGATAAAAAAAGCTTTGCCGTCAGGCGTCAATTCCGCAACTGCTGACTCCACTCTGAAATCAGCAAATCCCTCTGCCAAGTAATGGCGGCGCAACAACTCGCGGTCCAATGTTAGGCGATCAGGGTCGTAGGTGTCGTCAGATGACAAAAAACGATACCAAATGGATTCCTTGGTACGAATGACTTCCCTGAGATCAGAGTCGCTTTCAAATTTATTCCCAACGAAGCTAATACGTTCGACCGTCGTTAACGGCCCCTCTTCGATCTCAAAAACCAGATCAGCCCGGTTTTGTGGAAGTTGAATAATTTTTGGCACAACCGAAGCTGCGAAACGCCCATTAACCCGATAGACATCCATAATCCGTTTAACATCGGCCTGGACCTTGGTTCGGGTAAAAACAACACGTGGACGCAGCACAACTTCCTTTTGCAACATGTCATCCTCGATGCGCTTGTTGCCTTCGAAGGCAATGCGGTTGATTACCGGGTTCTCAACAACTTTCACCACGATAGCTTTCCCCTCACGGGTAATAGCGACATCGGCAAATAGACCGGTTGCAAAAAGGCTCTTTAATGATTGATTGACCCGACGCGCGTCAAATCTGTCGCCCTCTTGTAGTAAGAGGTAAGATCGCACAGTACTCTGCTCGATCCGGTGAGTACCTTGTACGACGATTTCTTCGACGATGTTGGATTTCTGCGCTTCGGCCGTATTTGGCAATGCAGCAGCCATAATTATAGCTGCGCCTAACGCAAACATTCTAATCCAGTACAAGTAACAACTCCCTAATATCGAATTATCGAGTTCTATACGATTCTTACGGAAATTCCAAATGATTCCTATAAGATTCTTGAAAGATTCCCAAAAGATTCAAAGACTTATGTCAGAAGCTCCGTAATAAACTCGAAAAACTTTAAATGCACAAGATCATTCCACGTTACAAATAAAAATAAGGCAATAACGAACGTCAACCCGAGCCGAAACCCATATTCTTGAGCTTTCGGCCCCAAAGGACGCCCGCGTATTGCCTCTATTGCATAGAACGTTAAATGACCACCGTCTAACAGCGGTATAGGGAAGAGGTTAATTAATCCTAAATTTACTGAAAGAATGGCCAAAAAGGACACAAAGCTGGCCACGCCCAATTCGGCAACCTGCCCAGATATCTGTGCAATTCTGAGAATACCACCCAACTCGTCCGTTGATTGCTTGCCGACAAAAATATCTCGAATATATTCCAAAATTCGAACCGTAAAGACGTAGGTCCGTTCAACTCCCATCCACAAAGCTTTTGCCGGATTTTGACGCGTGTATTTCACCTCACCCGGATGCGCCGAAACGCCCAGCAATCCAATTTTGACAGCCTTGCCCGCGGCATCTTTGCCTGTACGAAAGCCGGTTTTCACGTCAATGGTCAGATTTTTGCCGTTTCGGACAATTTTTAGAACCAGATTTTTTTCAGGATTTGCGCCAATAATCCGTTGTAAATCAGTAAAGTAGCTAACTTTACTGTCGCCTATTTGGATGATTTGATCACCCATTTTTAAACCGCCGGCGGATGCGGCGCTATTAGCGGAAACTGCCCCAACTACTGCTAAAGGTTTATCTGATACAGGTTCCGGCACGCCCAATGTCATAAACAAGGCCGCAAAAGCCAAAACGGCGAAAACAAAATTAATGAACGGACCCGCAAAGACAACCGCTGCGCGTTGCGGTAATGATTTGTGATGGAAGGAAACTGCTTCTTCTTCCGGGGTCATAGGACGTTCTTTTTCGTCTTCTCCCTTACCTTCCAGGATGGTTTCACTTTCACCAAACATTTTGACATAACCGCCAAGCGGTACCGCACTTAATTTCCAGCGTGTGCCGTGTTTATCATCCCAGCCTTTCAATTCGGGCCCGAAGCCGATTGAAAATACTTCAACTTTAACATTGCACCAGCGGGCCACCGCATAATGGCCAAGCTCGTGCACGAACACTAAGATGGTCAAGGCAACAAGAAAGGGAATTCCAATTTCCCAAATAAAACTAAGTTTAGCCAAAATCAGGCTTAATATATCCATTTTTTAATCCGTATAATTCTCGATAAATTACTCGATTATTTCTATGTCAGAGCGCTAACCACATCTTCCGCAAGCACTCTGGCAGCCTCGTCACAATGGGAAATTTCATCAAGCGTTTTAGGCTCACTTCTTGGTGTCCTATCTAAAACATCTGCAGAAACCCGCGTGATATCCAGAAAGCCAATTCTCTCTTCGAGGAAACATCTGACAGCAACTTCGTTGGCTGCATTTAATATAGTAGGCAGAGAGCCGCCCGCTTTCAAGGTGTCTCGCGCTATTGTTAGAGCCGGAAAACGCTCTAAATCGGGCGCTTCAAAGGTAAGTTTTCCGATTTGGGCAAGATCAAGTTTCCGGCCTGGAGTTTCCATCCGTTCTGGCCACGCAAGTGCATAGGAAATAGGCGTGCGCATATCCGGCGTACCTAACTGCGCCAATACGGAGCCATCTTTATAACTCACCATACTGTGAATTACTGATTGCGGATGAATGAGAATTTCGATCTGATTTTCTTCTACCGGAAACAAATAAAATGCTTCGATAAGCTCTAGGCCTTTATTCATCATAGTGGCGGAATCCACCGAGATTTTTGCTCCCATATCCCAATTTGGGTGGGCGACGGCTTGCTCTGGAGTCACGGCGGACATCTCAGTGAGTGAGGCATTTCGAAACGGGCCGCCCGAAGCGGTTAAGGTCAAATGATCGACATTGTCCGCCTGGTCAAAGTCAAACACCTGAAAAATAGCATTATGTTCTGAATCAATTGGCAATAAGGTTGCGCCGCTACGATCTATTTCATCTAAGAAAAAGTCACCAGCACAAACCAAACATTCTTTGTTGGCAAGTGCAACAATGGCACCTCTTTGCGCAGCTTTTAAAGTTGGCGCCAATCCAGCAACACCGACGATGCCGGCTATGACGATATCTGATGACACATCCGCGGCTTCCAACAACGCCGTTTGCCCGGATGCCGCTTCGATATTTGTGCCACTTAAGCCATCTTTAAGCTTACGGTACAAAGTATCATCACCAATAACTGCCAGCTTCGGGTTAAATTCCTTGGCCTGGCTGATGAGAAGGTCGACATTCTTGTTCCCAGTCAGAGCCTCTATAGCAAATTGATCAGGCTGATTTCTGACGAGATCCAGAGTATTACAGCCAATTGAACCGGTTGCGCCTAAAATCGTAACACGGCGCTTGACGCGGTTGTCGTTGGTTAACTCGGGTGAAACCTTCATTTCCATGGAACTTCACCAATTTCATACAACAAAACAATTATCCCGGCGGCGGGAATTGCCAGGAGAATAGCATCTATTCGGTCTAAAACGCCACCATGACCAGGTATTAGCGATCCAGAATCCTTCACCCCAAATCTTCGCTTAACCCAGGATTCCAAAAGATCACCACACTGGCCAACTATCGATAAAACCAGACAAGCACCTATTATTTCAGCAATTTCAAATGAAGGTTCAGCATATCTATTCAATATAAAACCCGTGAGACAGGCAAAAACCAAGCCGCCAAAAAATCCGGCCCAAGTTTTATTCGGGCTGATTCTTGGCGCCAGTTTTGGGCCGCCAATTGTCCGACCGGAAAAATAAGCGCCGATATCCGTCGCCCAAATTACGGTAAATAACCAGATGATGATCTGCCGGCCCTGGCCGTCAATATCACGCAGCCAGACTAAAATAAGGCACGGCGATAAAATATAAAACAAACCAATGATCAACCAAGCGAAGTTTCCAGGCTGCGGACCGTCACTGCGGATTAGACGCTGCCATTCTAAGGCCGCTAAAACCCCTACGACAGCCACCATAATTTCAAAATATGGGAAGCCAAGCCACATCGCGGCAAGAGCAAGTGGCGCCATTACTATTGCTGAAAGGATGCGAGTGAACATAGGATCAAAAAAGCCAGGCTGCTAACATTTATTCTGTAGCACCAAACCGTCTTTCCCGACGACCGAATTCTGTAACAGCGGAAGCAAAATCTTCCGCCGAAAAATCCGGCCACAAAGTATCGAGAAAAATAAACTCGGCATAGGCTAGTTGCCAGAGTAAAAAATTACTTATGCGTTTTTCACCACTGGTGCGAATGAGTAAATCGGGATCAGGAATTTCAGATGTTTCGAGATAACTCGCAAGCAATTTTTCATCTATCTGATCTACTGAAATCTCTCTCGCCAGGGCTTTTTCGGCAAGCTTCTTCGCGGCATTGGTAATTTCCGCTCGCCCGCCATAGCTGAGGGCAATAATCAAATCAAGACGCGTATTACCGGCAGTTCGCTTCTCACATTCTTCAATAAGTTCAACGATATCATCACTCAAGTCAGAACGTTCACCGATGACTCTCAAGCGAACGCCATTTTGATGCAGTTCGGCAATTTCACTTCTGAGATAACGTCTGAGCAATCCCATTAAATCACTAACTTCATCGGCCGGGCGCTTCCAGTTTTCCGAGGAAAAACTATAAAGCGTTAAATATCGCACGCCATGCTTAATCGCACATTCAATAGCAGTGCGTACCGATTCAGCTCCCCGTTGATGACCGGCCACCCGTGGTAAGCCACGAGCTTTAGCCCAGCGTCCATTGCCATCCATTATGATAGCAATATGCGTTGGCACGACTAAGTCGCCGTAGTCTGGAGTAGGTTCAGCCTTCATAATCACGATTTATATACAATTAGGCCGCTTAGACCTGCATGATTTCCTGTTCTTTATTGTGATAAGCTTCGTCAATTTTTTTGACGTATTCATCCGTCAGTTCCTGAGTTTCGACATCATAATCATGATGCGCGTCTTTTGAAATTTCACCTTCTTTTTCAGCCTTTTTAAGTTCATCCATAGCATGGCGTCGCACATTGCGGACGGCAATTCGAGTTTCTTCTGCATACTTGCCGGCTATTTTAGCAATTTCCGCCCGGCGTTCCTCGTTAAGTGCAGGAATTGGAATGCGCACCAGTTGGCCATCTGAAGCTGGGTTCAAACCAAGATCTGAATCACGAATTGCTTTTTCAACGCTAGCGACTAGCCCTTTGTCCCAGACCTGCACGGTCAGCATACGGGGCTCCGGCACACCGACCGTACCAACCTGGTTCATCGGCATTTGCTGGCCATAGGCATCAACCGTAATCGGGTCCAATAAACTGGTCGATGCCCGCCCTGTGCGTAAGCCGCCGAATTCTCTATGCAACACGTCAAGAGCGCCTTCCATACGGCGTTGGATATCTTTCTTTTGAACTTCAAAATCCATTTAATCCTCCCCTTCACCAATTACCGTTGACTTTCCTTTGCCCGTCATAACATCGGCAAAGGCGCCTGTCGAATGTATAGAGAAAACAATTATCGGAATATTATTTTCCCGGCATAACGAGATTGCTGATGCATCCATGACTTTCAAATCGCGGGTTAAAACATCCCGGTAAGATAACCTATCGTAGCGCTCGGCATCTACAACCAATTTAGGATCGTCACTATATACGCCGTCTACTTGGGTGCCTTTCAGCAAGGCATCGCAATTCATTTCCGCTGCTCGTAAGGCTGCTGCGGTATCGGTAGTAAAATAAGGATTGCCCGTGCCAGCGGCAAAAATAACGACCCGGCCTTTTTCCATATGGCGCATGGCACGGCGGCGAATATACGGCTCACAAACAGTGGTCATTGGGATAGCGGACAGGACACGGGTTGAAACATCCATTTTCTCCAAAACGGATTGCACGCCAAGCGCATTCATCACCGTGGCCAGCATACCCATGTGATCAGCGCTCGAACGTTCTAAGCCCGAGGCGACCCCCTTAAGGCCCCGAAATATATTTCCACCGCCAATCACCAGACAGACCTGAACGCCCATTTCGCAAACAGATTTGACTTCATTAGCAATGCGTTCCATCGCTGCCGGCTCAAATCCGAAGTCCTGCTCGCCCATCAAGCCTTCGCCCGACAATTTTAATAAAACACGCTTATAATTTGGGGATTTGGGCATGGAAGTTCTAATTCCTTTAATGGCTAATTTTAGGCACAACAATAGCCCGCTGTAACAGTTGAATTACAACAAAGCATACACCAGCAAAAGGTGGCAAACTATGGCAGAAGTGTGAAAAAATCCGGTTACTCGGGAAATTATAAATAAACCCGGGTTTCTCTTGAGTTTTACCCTTAAGAGCCACCAGCGACGGCTGCTACTTCGGCAGCAAAGTCTTCTTCTTCTTTCTCGACACCTTCGCCGAGGGCGAATCGAACAAAACCTTTAATGCTGACCGGCGCACCAATTTCCTTAGCTGCCGCTTCAACCGCTTTTTCGACATTATTATCTGTATCGATAACGTAGGTTTGTTCAAGCAAGCAAATTTCTTCGTAGTATTTACGCAACCGGCCTTCGACCATTTTTTCGATGATCTCCTCAGGCTTGCCGGAATCCCTGGCCTGTTCCATCAGAATATTTCTTTCTCGCTCGAGATCGCCGGCATCAACGTCGTCGCGCGACAAAGCGAGCGGGCTGGCGGCGGCAACATGCATAGCGAGCTGTTTACCTAAAGCATCCAAGGCGGCGGCATCACCGGTCGATTCCAGTGAAACCAAAACACCAATTTTACCCAGACCCGGCTTCATTGCATTGTGCATATAGCTCGACACAACACCGTTTTCGACTTCCAAGACCGCACTGCGGCGCAAATCCATATTTTCACCAATAGTGGAAATAAGCTGGGTGAGTTGTTCGGCGACATTATCTCCAGATGGATGATCAGCCGCTTTTAAAGCTTCAACGTCACCGTCGCCAGCCAAAGCAATCTGGACAAGTGATTCAGCAAAATCCTGGAAGGATTCATTGCGCGCCACGAAATCAGTTTCAGCATTCAGCTCAACGACCGCACCTTTGGAGCCATTAGTTGCGACACCAACCAATCCTTCAGATGCTGCTCGGCCTGCTTTTTTAGCTGCGGCTGCCAAACCTTGCGACCGCAGCCAATCGACCGAGGCTTCCATATCACCATCGTTTTCCGTCAACGCCTTTTTGCAATCCATCATGCCGGCGCCAGTAGTTTCTCTCAGCTCTTTAACCAGAGCAGCAGTAATCTCTGCCATAATATACCTCTATATAAAAATCATATCTGTCTGGAGACCTTCAGCCCTTAAGATGCTGCGGGTTGCTCCGATTCTTCTGCCGGTTTTTCCGCAGCAGCTTCTTCTGGTGCGGCTTCCTCTGCAGGAGCAACTTCCTCGGCTGGTGCTCCTTCTACCGACGCTTCCGCGGGTGCAGTTTCTTCAGCCGGAGCTTCTTCTGCTTTTGCTTCGGGTGCTGCTTCCTCAGCAGGTGCCTCGGTAGGCAGCGCTTCATCAGGTGCGACTTCTTGCTCACCTAAATCAGCACCACTTGCAGACATTTCCGTTTGAATGCCTGATAACACCGAACCAGCAATCATTTCACAGTAGAAATTAATCGCCCGGATCGAGTCATCGTTGCCCGGGATCGGATAATCAATTCCCTTAGGATTAGAGTTACTATCGATAACACCAACGACCGGAATACCAAGTTTATTGGCTTCAGCCACGGCGATGCCTTCTTTATTGGTATCGATAACAAAAACAATATCCGGCAATCCGCCCATATCCTTAATACCACCCAAAGAGCGGTCCAACTTGTCGCGTTCGCGGGTTAGTTTGAGCAATTCTTTTTTCGTCAAACCTGCAACTTCCTCGTTATCTTCAGAAAGCTGCTCTTCCAACGTTTTGAGCCGCTTGATGGAATTGGAGATCGTTTTCCAATTGGTCATCATGCCACCGAGCCAACGGTGATTTACATAATACTGACCACAGCGTTTGGCCGCTTCGGCAATTGGCTCACTGGCCTGGCGTTTGGTGCCAACCCAGAGAACGCGGCCACCACCAGCGACAATTTCGCCGACAGCCTGCATCGCCCGATACATCATCGGAACGGTCTGTTGTAGATCTAGAATGTGAATGCCTTGGCGAATACCAAAGATGTATTCATCCATCTTCGGATTCCAGCGGCGGGTTACGTGACCAAAATGAACGCCAGATTCAAGCATTTGGCGCATGGTAAAAGTTGGCAAAGCCATGTTTTCTTTCCTTTTCCGGTTAGACCTCCACGGACGCTATTTCGAACCTTTCGAAACACCGGAGCGATACATCGGCGAATTTGCGCCGCGACCGCTAAGCCCGTGTGTGGATTTAAGCGCGCGTTTTAGGCGCTTTAGCATCGGATTGCAAGAACAAAAGGCGAAAAAATCCCGCCTTTTTTGAGACGCCAAAATGTGATTTGAGAAAGTGCGTAGTGAATGCTTCAATAAGGGATGATTAAGCAGTTTAAAATTTCGCTTTTGGCCATATCATTAATAGGTTTTCTGCTGATTTCAGGTTCTTCGGCTGATGCTCAAAATCGCCGCAGCTGCCCGGCCTTGCAAAAAAAGATTGAGTTTTCGGTTCAGACACGGTCACGGCCTATTGATTACGACGTCTCCTTAAACCAGCAACAACTGGCTCGTTTGGCTAATAGATTTAAGAGTTCGCGCTTAAAATCCAATGAAAGAGCACTCGGATTGACCTCAAGCCACCATAGTGTTGGCTTTAATATGAACTCTCAGGTCGCCCGCCTTGGCCCCAATCGGTATTGCGCTCGGGTTCAATCGGTCGACGTCGAGATTCTAGTGAAAAAACTAAAAGTGTACATTCTTGGCAAATACCGGCGAGGCACCTGCCAATATAAGGCGGTTGTCGATCATGAACATGAGCATGTCGCGACTTTTCAGCAGGGTATTGAAGAATTAGAGCAAACTTTCAATGACCGATTGTGGCGGATACTTCGAAACCTAAAACCGGGCTATGGCTCAACGCCAAATCAAGCCAGTCAAAGAGCCTTTAAAATTCTTGGGGCAAACTTAAACCGGATGAAGGCGCCCATTGAAAGACGCATGAACTCGCGCAATCGTCAAATTGACACGCCCTTAAGCTACCAGCTGCTTACTCAGCAATGTTCCCGGTGGTAGCTATACTTCCCGTACCTCAACAATTCCGGGGATCGCTTTGACGGCTTGCGCCATGGCGGGCGAGACCGCATATTTTTCCGGCAGGTTGGTTTCCACTTCGGTCTGCATATCGATGCGGGAGACCAGCATAACATCGCCTTTGCCGCGCCCTTCCCGTTCCAGAATTTCTTTGATTGAGCCAAGCGCCGCTGCATCATCAACATAAATTTTAAGGCCGGCGCTGGTCCTCGCTGTCGCTTCATCCAGCGAGGCTATTCGGTTGGCTAGCAATTTGAACTGATCTTTGTTGTCAGCGGCGGCATTGATAATCACTTTATTGCCAGCTTCCAATAGCTCACGAGCAGCAGATAAAACGTCAGCAAACACAGTAATTTCATAAGAGCCGGAAGAATCCGACAATTGAACAAAAGCATATTTATTGCCTTTGGCCGAGACACGCTCTTTCTTAGAGATGACCATCCCTGCAAGTTTTACCGGCCCGGATACATTGGCGGCCTCAAGCTGGGCATACGAAGATATTTTAAGCCGCTCCAAGGCTTTGCCATAACTGTCCAACGGATGCGCCGAGAGATAAAAGCCGATGGCATCGAACTCCTCTTTCAGCCGGTCGGTCTCCAGCCAATCAGAAATTTCCGGTAGAGCAATATTGGCAACCGCACTTTCCTCGGCTCCGAACAAGCCAATTTGATCACTTTCGCGTTCCTGTTGAGCAGCGCCAGCGTGACTGACGATGGCGCCAACCCCCTCCAGCATTTGCTTTCGATTAGGATTGAGGGCATCCAGCGCACCAGAGCGGATCAGATTTTCGACCTGGCGTTTATTAATCGATTTTGTATCGAGCCGATTGGCCAGGTTACTGACATCAAGATAATCTCCATTTGCCGCGCGGTCTTCGATGATGGTCTGCATTGCTCCTTCGCCGACATTTTTAATCGCTGCCAGGGCATAGCGTACGGCACCGCCCTCTGGCGTTTCTTCAACAGTGAACATGACATCTGATTTGTTGATGCTCGGTGGCAGCAAATCGATATCAAGACGCTCAAGCTCTTGTTTGAAAGTATAGAGCTTGTCGGTATTTTGCATATCGAGCGTCATCGACGCTGCCATGAACTCAACCGGGTAATTAGCTTTGAGATACGCCGTTTGATAGGCAACCAAGGCGTAAGCTGCCGCGTGTGATTTATTAAAACCATAGCCCGCAAACTTCGCGACCTGGTCAAAAATGTCCGAGGCCTTTTGTTCCGGCACACTTTTGGCGACCGAGCCTTCGACGAAATTTTTACGCTGAGCATCCATTTCCGCTTTGATTTTCTTACCCATGGCACGGCGCAACAAATCAGCACCACCCAGGGAATAGCCCGCTAATTCCTGGGCGATTTGCATGACCTGCTCCTGGTAGATCATAATGCCGTAGGTTTCCTTCAGGATTGGCTCAAGATTGGGATAGAGATAATCCGGTTCCTCTTCGCCGTGCTTGCGTCGGATATAGCTTGGAATATTGTCCATCGGGCCGGGACGATAGAGCGCCACGATGGCGATGATATCTTCGAAGCTATCGGGTTTCATGTTGCGCAAGATATCGCGCATGCCGGAACTCTCCAGCTGAAACACGCCAGTGGTATCACCCTTGCCGAGCATCTCAAATGTAACCGGATCATCAAACGGCAAATTATTGATGTCTATTTCAATACTTCGCGCCTTAAGGTATTCAAGTGCTTTGGCCAAAACCGTCAGCGTTTTAAGGCCTAGGAAATCGAACTTCACCAGTCCGGCAGGCTCAACCCATTTCATTGAAAACTGCGTCACGGGCATGTCCGAACGTGGATCACGGTAAAGCGGCACCAGCTCGTCCAAAGGCCGATCACCGATCACCACCCCGGCCGCATGGGTCGAAGCGTGGCGGTAGAGCCCTTCCAGGCGCTTGGCGATATCAACCAGCTTGGCAACCCGGTTGTCAGATTTAATTTCTTCCTGCAAGGCCGGTTCGCCATCAATGGCTTGCTGCAGCGTAACCGGAGCAGCCGGATTGTTCGGCACCAGTTTGCAAATGCGGTCGACCTGCGGATAGGGCATTTGCAGCACCCGGCCAACGTCCCGCAGGGCGGCGCGCGGCTGCAACGTTCCAAAGGTAATAATTTGCGCTACCCTATCGTCGCCGTATTTATCCTGCACGTAGCGGATAACTTCATCCCGCCGGTCCTGACAAAAATCGATATCAAAGTCAGGTATGGATACCCGTTCAGGATTCAAAAAGCGCTCAAACAGCAGGCCAAAGCGCAAGGGGTCCAAATCGGTAATGGTCAGCGCCCAAGCTACAACCGAACCCGCACCGGAACCACGCCCCGGCCCAACCGGAATGTCATGCTGTTTCGACCATTTGATAAAATCAGCAACGATCAGGAAATACCCCGGAAAGCCCATCTCATCGATAATACTGAGTTCATATTCCAGCCGTTCAATATAAGGCTTGCCAGCGGCTTCTTTGGCGGCAACGTCCATATTGTCCTGATAGACCTGCACTTCAAGACGCTCATCCAAACCGATTTTGGCCAGAGCCGCCAAGACGTCCGCATCAGATTTACCTTCATTCTCTGCTTCTTTCGGAGCGGCCGGCAGCAAAGGATCATGCGGCTCAGACATCACGGCGCAGCGCTCGGCGACAACCAGGGTGTTATCGACGGCCTCAGGCAAATCCGCAAACAAGGCGCGCATTTCCTGCGGCGATTTAAAGCGGTGATCAACTGTGAGACGCCGCCGACCCGATTGATCGACATAGGCGCCGGCCGCGATACAGATCAGCGCATCATGGGCCTCATATTTATCTTCCGTATCGAAAAAGCATTCATTGGTGGCGATCAAAGGCAAATCATATTTGTAGGCGAGATCGATCAGCGCATTTTCTATTTTGATCTCGACCGGCAAATTATGGCGCTGAATTTCAACGTAGAGCCGATCTTCAAATATTTCTTTGAGGCGCGTCAGGAGTTCTTCCGCTGCCTCCATCTGCCCCTCGGCGAGCAGCCGCCCGACCCCACCTTTTGAGCCGCCCGTAAAGGCGATAACGCCATCGCAATGCTCGGCCAAATCATCGACCGAGATGCGCGGCTCCCCTTCTCCATCCGGGTTCAGGTGATACTGACTGACAAGTTTGAGGATATTGCGGTAGCCGGTCTCGTTTTGCGCCAACAGAACAATTTGGTCAGGGTCCTGTAAAACACTGGCGTTTTTGTTGGCCATTCTGTTCTCGTCATCACCGCTAAGCCTGTAGGGTGTGACATCAAGCTGGCCGCCAATGATCGGCTGAATACCCTCTTTCCGGCAGGTCTCGGAAAACTCCAAAGCGCCGAACAAATTACCTGTATCCGTAATGGCGACGGCCGGCATATTGAGTTCTTTGGTACGCTGGACGAGGTCTTTAACCTTCAGCGCACCTTCTAATAATGAATAGGCAGAGTGTACCCGGAGATGAACAAAATCAGCGTGTGACATGCTCGAAGAGTTTCATGATTCGCTGCGTGGTGTCACCATCTAATACGATTTTATCCACAGGAAAATAAATATTTCCGTCATGCCGAAATATAATCAGGAGCATCTTGTTGGCGCGATCTATCTGCCACCGAGCTCTCAATCAAGGTGTCCCCAGAAAGAAATTAAATCAGCACCCCATCCTCAAGCCGCACAATGCGGTCCATGCGGTTGGCGAGGTCAGGATTATGTGTGGCGATCAAAGCGCCGACGCCGGATTGCTTGACCATATCAGTGAGCAGGCCAAAGACGCCATCAGCGGTAGCCTGATCGAGATTGCCGGTCGGCTCATCGGCCAGCAGCACATTCGGTTTATTCGCCAAGGCGCGGGCGATGGCGACGCGTTGCTGCTCGCCGCCGGAAAGTCTGGCTGGACGATGGCTGGCACGGTCTGTAAGTCCCATGGTCGCCAGCAGTTCGTCAGCGCGTGCACAAGCCGCCTTTTTATCCGTGCTGGCGATCATCTGGGGGATGACGATATTTTCCCGCGCTGAAAACTCGGCCAGCAGATGATGATACTGATAGACAAAGCCCAGTTCCTGCCGGCGGATTTCCGTGCGGCGGTCATCACCTAGCCCATCAGCACTTTCTCCTTTGACAATCACGTCACCGCTGGCTGGTTTTTCAAGCAGTCCGGCAATCTGCAGCAAGGTTGATTTACCGGCCCCGGATGGACCGACGAGCGCCACAATTTCACCAGCGTCAACTTTGAGATCAGCACCCCGGAGCACCTCTAAAGGTGTTTCGCCTTGATGAAAGGTTTGCACGATGCCTTTAAGTTCGAGAGCACTACTCATAACGAAGTGCCTCCACCGGATCGAGCCGGGCCGCCCGCCAGGATGGATAAATGGTGGCCAGGAAAGACAAGCCCAGTCCCATCAGCACAATCGCCGTAACTTCGGTTGGATCCACTACAGCCGGTAGACGCGAGAGAAAATAAATCTCAGCAGCGAAGAGATCGGTGCCGGTCAGCCCCTGCAGCCATTGCCGAATGGTCTCAATGTTCTCGGCGAAGGCCAGCCCCAGTCCAAACCCGGCCAGCGTGCCGATGATGCCGACGCTCGCCCCAGATATCAGGAACACCCGCATGATCATGCCGCGGGTTGCGCCCATAGTACGGAGGATCGCAATATCTCGGCCCTTGTCTTTAACCAGCATGATCAAGCTTGAGATAATATTAAAGGCGGCAACGACAATGATGAGGGTCAGGATCAGGAACATGACGTTGCGTTCGACCTGAATGGCATTAAAGAAGCTCGAATTGGTGCGTTGCCAGTCGTAGACCCGGCCCTTATTGCCAAGCTCTATCCAGACATCCCGCGCCATCGAGGGCGCCCGGTCGGGGTCTTTGATTATGACATCGAGATAATTCACCGCCCCTTTGAGCTTAAAATAAGTCTGCGCGGCAGCCAGCGGCATGAAGATAAAACTGCTGTCATACTCATGCATACCGACATTGAAGATCGCCGCTACTTTATAAGCCTTCATGCGCGGCACCGTGCCGAACGCAGTGACGTTGCCTTTGGGCGAAATCAGGGTGATTTTATCGCCGATGCGAAGACCGAGATTTCGAGCCATTCTCGTGCCCAGCATAACAGCGTTTTTGCCGGTTAAATCTCCGATTGAACCCTGCTGAATATTCTCAGCCAAAATTGAGCGCTGCATAACATCGGCCTGGCGCAGTCCCCGCACAATCGCGCCCTTGGCCTGACCGTTGGCGCTCGCCATCACCTGGCCTTCAATCATCGGTGTGACTTTAACAACGCCATCGATTTTCTCGACCCGCAAGGCCAAGGCATCATAATTAGTGAGCGTTGAGGAATCGCTATAGACACTAAGGTGGCCATTAACGCCGAGGATGCGGGTCAGCAGTTCCTGGCGAAAGCCGTTCATCACCGACATCACAATAATCAGTGTCGCCACGCCAAGCATTATGCCCAACAGCGAGAACCAGGCGATGACGGAGATGAAGCCTTCCTGGCGGCGGGCCCGCAGGTAGCGGAGAGCCATCATCCATTCGAAGGCGGAAAACATCTTATCCCCTACCCTGTCAATTTCGCTAGGGCAGCATCGAGAGCAAGCTCTTCTTTCTCGCCCGAAGCGCGGTTCTTCACTTCGACCTTACCTTCTTTGAGGCCACGCGGGCCGATCACCAGCTGCCACGGCAGGCCGATTAAATCCATATTGGCGAACTTTGCGCCACCCCGTTCGTCCCGGTCGTCATAGAGCACCTCTACACCCGCTTCGAGAAGTTTAGCATAGGCATCTTCGCAGGCCGCATCACAAGCTTCATCGCCAGTGCGGAGATTAATAATACCAACATTGAACGGCGCCACGGCTTCCGGCCAAATAATGCCATCGTCATCGTGGGAAGCTTCGATTATGGCGCCAACCAGACGCGAAACACCAATGCCGTATGAGCCCATTTCGATATTGATATCCTTGCCATCCGGGCCCGCCACAGTCGCTCCCATGGCTTTCGAATATTTGTCTCCAAAATAGAAAATATGGCCAACTTCGATCCCACGGCCTGTCACCAGATCATCGCCCAGCTCGGCATGTTGCGCCTCATCGGCTTTTTCATCCGTCGCTGCATAGAGCGAGGTCCATTTATCGACGAGCGGCTGAAGGTCGCTGGCATAATCAGTGTCATCTCCCGGTATTTCATATTCAAGAATGTCTTTATGACAGAAAATTTCCGACTCGCCGGTATCCGCCAGCACCATAAATTCATGGCTCAAATCACCGCCAATAGGGCCGGTATCAGCCTGCATCGGAATGGCCTTCAAGCCCATACGGGCAAAGGTGCGCAAGTACGCAACAAACATTTTGTTGTAGGAAACGCGTGCACCTGCTTCATCAATATCAAAGGAGTAACTGTCCTTCATCAAGAACTCGCGGCCCCGCATAATCCCGAACCGGGGACGCACTTCATCGCGAAATTTCCACTGCTGATGATAGAGCATTTTTGGCAAATCTTTATAACTGCGCACCGAGCTACGAACGATTTCTGTGATCATTTCTTCATTGGTCGGCCCATATAACATGCCGCGGTCGTGGCGGTCGGTGATCCTAAGCATTTCCTTGCCGTAATCATCATAACGGCCGCTTTCCTGCCAAATCTCCGCCGGCTGAATGGTTGGCATCAAGAGTTCCTGACAACCGGCGCGGTCCTGTTCCTCGCGCACAATCTGCTCGATTTTTTTTAAGACCTTGAAACCCAAGGGCAGCCAGGAATAAATTCCGGCGCTGGATTGACGGATCATGCCGGCACGCAACATAAACAAATGAGAGGCAATTTGAGCCTCTTTTGGATTTTCTTTTAAAGTCGGCAGAAAGAACTCAGACAGACGCATGGTTAACCTTAAACATTAATATTATTGGTAAAATTTGTTGCCGGACTGTAGGGAAAGAGCAGGAAAATGTCTACCAATACTACACCATCATTTTCCGGAGAGCAGTGCTTTACACTTTGCCTCTAACGTAGCCTGCTCATTTGACGTCATTGGCTTGCCGTTCATAAAAACCCGACCGCCTCTTACCGTGACTTTCCCAGTCGTCATTGACGCTGTGATATTTTTCTTATCAAGGCCATATTTTTTAGCAATATCAACACCGATATCGAATGAAAACTCTTTCGGTAGTTTATAAGTTGAGCCACCCCCGGCATCAGCGCCGGTTACTTTCCGGCCACGCACGTCAACACCGGGCTTATATTCCGCACTGCTTTGATGACCGACGAGACGCTTGCAGTCACGTGATTTGATTTTAGCTGAAGCCGCTTCGACAGAGCTTTGCCAACTGAAAGCTAATAAAATAATCGTAGAAACAATCGCCGTTATTTTGCACATACCGCATTCTCCACACGAGGCGTTAAGAAAGCGTGTTAATTCTATCGAATATCGTATGTCTCTGTCTAATTGATCAAGCGGCTTTGGTACGTTTTGCTTGAGCCTTCAACCAGGCTGGTTTTTTCGCTGTGGTTTTATTGTAAATTGGGCAGTCTTCCTGATGCGCTCCAGGGAGGTAGCCGATACTCATCAAAAACTCGCCGACGATTTCACCGCCGGTAAACTTGAAAGTCTTTTTGAACAGCTTACACCACTCGTCTTTGGTCAGCGGATGATGATCAGCCAGCCAACTCGCGAAACTATCATGGGAGCGGCGGATTTCCTGGATCATTTTGGCATTGTGAATGGTCGCTTCAATTTTAAGACGGTTTCGAATGATGGACGCATCTTCCCTGAGCCGCGCGATATCATGTTCATCGAAAGCAGCCACCTGATCGACATCGAAATTTTCAAAGGCAATTTTAAATCCAGGCCGCTTTTTAAGTACAATTAACCAGGACAGGCCAGCTTGAAAAATCTCCAGCGTTAAGCGCTCAAACAACTCTGATTCATCTTTGATAGGAAAACCGTATTCTTTATCATGATAGGGTCCGTGGACCGGATGATCTGGGGCAACATCGCAATAGGTGGACATATTGTTGATCTACTTCCAGGCAGTTGTATAGCTGCTCATCTGTTCGAAGTTGGCGATTGATAGCGCATGAATTCCGGAATGAACAGACTAAATTTTACGTTCAGAGAACAATTTTAGGGGTGCTGCAAATCGCGCACAATCGTCATGCTTGCTTGCCCCAATTTAACGGGTTAGCGTTTGTTTCTTGTATTAGTAAGGGCGGGGATAACATGGCCAAAGCAGCAGCAAAAAATCGCACAAAGAAAACTAAAGGACCTAGCAAAAATCAGCCCAGCCTGCGGTCCTGGATCGAGACTCTCAGCCGCCAGAAAAAACTCAAAAGAGTGAAGGCCGAAGTTGATTGGGATGAAGAGATTGGCGCCATCACCCGGATCAATATGGGGCTCGAGGGCCCGGCTCTTCTGTTCGAAAATATTAAAGATTACAAAACCACCCGTAGTACAAAATTTATGACCTGCGGTTTATCTAATACGCAACAGGTCGCCCTGATGCTCGGCCTGCCTAAAAATACCTCAGATAAAGTTATGGTCCGGCATCTCAAAGACACCTACCGGAAACCCGTTAAGCCAAAGACGATTGGCACCGGTCCGGTTAAAGAGAACATCCTCAAGGGTGATGAAATTGATCTATTCGAATTTCCAGCCCTCAAATATCACGCTTCCGATGGCGGCCGTTATATCGATACCTACTGTGGGGTTGTCACCAATGATCCAACGACCGGACGGCCAAATGTCGGGCTCTATCGTGGACAAGTTTTAGGGCCGGATAAAATCGGCAAGCTTATCGTGCCGACCCAGGGCTATGGCGGGCACCTAGCCAAACGCCATGCAACCGGAGATAAAATGCCGGTAGCCGTCGTTCACGGCTGGCACGATTCCATGCCGTTTTGCGCTGGCAGCCCGTTTCCCAAACAAATTTGCGAATGGGATATGATCGGCGCTATTCATAAGCAGCCTGTTGAACTGGTCAAATGCGAAACCGTTGATATCAAGGTGCCAGCGACAGCGGAAATCGTTGTTGAAGGCTATATCGACCCTGATCCTGCTACCTTTGAAATGGAAGGCCCCTTTGCCGATTATCCGGGATATGAAGCCAAACGCGCGACACCCAAACCTGTGCTTAACGTCACCTGTATCACCCACCGGGATAAACCAATATTACGCGGCGCCTTAGAAGGCAGCCGCCCCGGTCTGCCAAGTGAAGATGGTCCGCTCTGCGCCTTCAGCTGGTCGGCAATCGCCTGGAATTTATTGGAGGATGCCGGTGTCTCGGGTGTTACCGATGTCTGGATGCCGCCGGTCTCAACCGGCGTCAATATCGTCGTCCAAATCCACAAGCAGTATCGTAATCAGGCGATGCAGATTGGTAACGTGCTCTGGGGCTCTTCCAGCGGCCAATGGTTCTTTAAAAATGTAATGGTGGTCGAAGAAGATATCGATATTCGCGATCCGATTGCTCTTGATTGGGCCTTGGCCTTTCGAGTTGATCCAGGCGCTGGTGATATCGCTCTCATCGGCCCTACGTTTGGATCTATGCTCGATCCGTCAACGCCCGCCGCCGATCGTGATGTGCAAAGATACGGCACCGGTAAATGGACCCGCTCCCTTATCGATGCCACCCGAAGCTGGGCCTTCGAGCCTAACCCTGAATTTGAAAACCGCCGCTACCCGCCACTCAACAAGATTGACGCAAAATTAGAACGCAAAATTAAGCGGCGCTGGCAGGAATACGGCATTGGCATCGACTATATGACGGAAGATCAGCGGGAGAATCTCACGATGGAGAAGCTCTCCAAAATCTTTTCCGAGGTCTAGTATCTATGAATAAAGAACTGCTGGCGAAATTCTTCGCAGCCTTTTCCGCCTTGAGCGCTGGTGTCGCCATTGTCGCTACCCGTTTTGTTATCGAAGAAACCGAGCCAGTAACTCTGGCCTTTCTACGGTTTGGTATCGGCGCGCTTTGTCTATCACCCTTTTTGTTTACTGGATTTCGCCGCAACCCCATTGCCCGGGCCGATTGGCTGCCGGTTTTGCTGTTGGGAATAATATTGTTCGGCGTTTTCACTTGGTTGTTCAGCGCCTCCTTAAAATACACTACCGCCGCTCACGGCGCTGTTGGACTGGCATCTCTGCCGATCATAACTTTGATATTGGCCTGGCTGTTTGGCCGGGAAAAAATGACCGGCACGAAAATACTCAGTGTCATCATAGCTTTCTTAGGCGTCACTGTTGCGGTCAGTGATTCACTATTCTCCGATACCGCCGGCAGCGACCAATTGCTGGGTGATATATTGATGATACTGGCGGCCCTGGCGGCCTCAATCTATACCGTTTTCGCCAAACCTTACATCGCGCGCTATGGACCAATTTTCTTTACCTCCTTAGCAATGGCAATCGGTGTGGCCTCACTCGCTCCGATGGTTTGGTATGCAGGAGGCTTTACAGGGCTCCTTAATTTCACACCGCTCGGCTGGGGGGCCCTACTGTTTTTGGGCATTATTGGCGGCGCTATCCAGTTCACCTCCTATATCTGGGCGCTGCGGCATATCTCTCCCTCCCAAACCGGAATCGCATTAACTTTGTCGCCTATTTCCGCTTTTATAATTGCCTGGCCGGTCTTGGGTGAACCGATCACAGTACAAGCAGTGATCGGCCTCGCCTTGGTTCTTACCGCAATTTTTATGATCAACCGCACACCAGCGAAAAGCGATAAAACCTGATTTGATCGAAGTTAAGTCGCTTTTTCAGGCTTTCTGATATTTCTCTCAATTCAGGCCACAATAAAACTCTCAAAAAATCTATCCGAGGCCCAACAACTATGAATATCGTTCTGGCGGCAAAGTTTCTTGCCGCTTTTTCCGCCTTAATTGCTGGCATCGTCATTGTCGCTACGAGACTAATCATTTCCGAAACTGAACCGGAAACGTTAGCTTTTTTACGGTACGGCATTGGCGCAGTCTGCCTTATTCCTTTTTTAATCGCAGGCTTTCGCCGGCAGCCGATTGCACGCTCGGATTGGTTGCCCGTGCTGCTGCTGGGAGTGGTTTTATTCGCTGTTTTTCCGTACTTTTTTAATGCAGCACTTAAATATACCACGGCCGCTCATGGCGCAGTAGCGACGGCCGCAGCACCCATCATCACATTGACCTTGGCCTGGGCGTTTGGCCGTGAAACCATGTCGGGACTAAAATCCTTTAGCGTAATTTTAGCGTTCCTAGGCGTTACGCTTGCAGTTAGCGATTCTCTAGTGACCGGTGAAGATGGGAACGATCAGTTGCTAGGCGATGTTTTGATGTTGCTCGCGGCTTTGGCGGTATCGATCTACACGGTCTTTGCCAAGCCCTATATTGAACGCTATGGGCCGATCTTTTTTACAGCTTTTATGATGTTGATTGGAGTAGTTTTCCTGGGCGTCGTGGCCGGTAATAATGGGAACCTGTCAACATGGCCCCAATTCTCTGAGCTTGGCTGGTGGTTATTGGTGTTCTTGGGAGTCGTTGGAGCGGCCATTCAATTTACCATCTATATTTGGGCGCTTAGATGGATACCAGCTTCAAATGCCAGCATTGCAATGACCCTAACCCCGATTTCTGCATTTATCATTGCCTGGCCAGTTTTGGGAGAACCGATCACAATACAAGCAGTGATCGGTCTACTCCTGGTGTTAACAGCAATTTATCTAATTAACCGCAGGCCGGCACAATCTACCTGATTATAATTGTGCCCTTCATACCCATTGCAGTATGAGTTTTGCCTGTTTTGTCTTTAACATCACAGATCATCTCAAACTTGCCTTTGGAGACAGCCTGAAATTCCCAGGCAATAGCCCCACCCGGAAAAATTTCGATTTCAGCTGGAGTGCCAACGACTTTAGCGATAACAGGTGCACCCTTGCCAAAATACTCAGCGACTGAAACATGTGAGGATTTAATTGCCTTTAGCAATTCAGGGGCATCAAATTCGTGAACTTCAAAACTAGGATTATCAATGACGAGTTTGTATCTCGTGCCTTTCTCCAAAACAATTATATCAGGATTAAACAGCCTATGTTTGTTGCTCTCAGAACCAAGACTTAAACGAACCGTGGTGGTTTTTTGATCGGTACTACTATTTTCGGCATTAGCCGGGATTCCTACAAATCCGATGAGGGCGGTTAACATAGTTGAAATTATAAAAGTTGAAATGTGCACTTTGACTACTCCATTTAAACATCTTTAAGCTTAATTGCGATTGATTATCATTAACATTATTGGCTTAAAGTCAACAATTTTTTTATGGTTATTCAAATGATCGTTCTTTTCTTGATTTTGATGGATATCAAGTTGCGCACTCTGGCTTTCTGGTATAATAGTTTCAATTGCAACCATTTATCTATTGGTGCAGTTTTATCGAATTTTAAATGCAGGGAAGGAAGAAGTTTTGGGAAACATTGATGTCTATCCGACAGTTGCCTGGTCAGCTGGCGCCGGTTGTCACGGTGGTTGTGGTCAGAAATTGTTCGTTGAAGACGGTAAAATGATCAAAATTGAAGGCGATGAGAACCATCCCTTCAACCAAGGCCGCTCCTGCCCCCGCGTCTTAGCGCTCACACAATATATGTATCACGAGGATCGCATTACTCAGCCGATGAAGCGTGTTGGTGAACGCGGCTCCGGTAAGTTCGAACCGATTTCCTGGGATGAAGCCTTCGACTATTGCGAATCCGAGATGAACAAGATTAAAGACCAGTATGGTCCGGAATCGGTCGTCTTTGCCCAGGGCACCGGGCGCGACATTGGTGGTCCGATCTCATTCCTGGCTTATAGTTATGGTAGTCCCAACTGGGTTCAACTCGGCCTCTCAGGCCAGTCCTGCTACACGCCACGCCTGGGCGCCATGAAAGCCGTCCAAGGCGATTTCGGTGTTTCTGATTGCTCACAATTCCTGGAAGCCCGGTACGATGATCCTGAATGGGAAGTACCGGAAGTCATTATCGTATGGGGTCAGCACCCGCCAAATGGCTGCCCGGATGCCTTCTTCGGTCACTGGATCGTCGATTGCATGAAGCGCGGCACCAAAATCATCTCAATGGACCCGCGCAATACCTGGATGACTGGCCGTGCCGAGCATCATTTAAAACTCCGCCCCGGCACTGACGGCGCCATGGCGCTAGGTATGCTCAACGTTATTTTGAGTGAAGGCCTGGAAGATAAAGAGTTTTGCGACAAGTGGGTTCACGGCCTGGATGAGTTGCGGGAACGCGCCGCAGAGTATCCAGTAGAGCGTGTCGCCGACATTACCGGCGTGCCGGCAGATGAGATTGCCGAAGCAGCGCGTTTCTTTGCCAATGCCAAGCGCGCCTCCATTCATTGGGGCGTACCGATTGATATGTGCCCTGATGGCACCTCGGTAGCGCATGGCATAATCTGTCTCTGGGCCATCACCGGTAATATCGATATCCCAGGCGGCCAGGTGATTGCCCGACCCTCCCATGAGGTTAGCTCTTACCCCTACTCAACCGAAGCTCTGGTTGATCTCTATGGTGAAGAGCTGGTTAAAACCCTGACCGAAAAACGTATCGGTGCAGACACCTACAAAATGGTCAAAAACTTCCGTGGCTGGGCGCAGCCCGATATGGTGATCGATCAGATCATGACTGGAGAGCCCTACCCGATCAAAGGCGCCTGGATCCAAACCGCCAACGTTTTGGGTGGTCAGGCAGCACGGGCGAACTTCCACTATGAAGCGCTCAAAAAGCTTGAGTTCGTAGCCGTCGTTGATCTGTTCCACAATCCGACCACGATGGCCTTGGCCGATATCGTACTGCCGTCCT
>CAZMHI010000012.1:14078-82162 GCA_964566055.1 uncultured Rhodospirillaceae bacterium | reverse complement strand
GTTTTTCAAGCCGCAATTATTGCCGGTCTGCTGAAAGCACCCTCGCGCCTCAATCCCCGCACTGATATCAAAGCCGCCACTTCACGCGGCAAAGTGGTGCTCTCCAATATGGTGGCTGCCGGTTATTTGACCGAGGCTGGGGCTCAGCGGGCTGCCCGCTCAAATCTGCGTTCAACGCATAATCAGCGTGCACAGAAAATCGGTCGCTATTTTGTCGATTGGATATCTGAACAAGTACGCGGATTTATTGGCCCGCAATCAGGTGACGTTACCGTGCAAACCACCCTGGATGCCAGGTTGCAGGCGCAGGTCGAACGTCATATCGGGAAATATCTCGCTCAAAACAGCAGCCGTTATCGTGTTTCCCAAGGGGCAGTGATTGTTATGTCGCCGGACGGTGCGGTCCGCGCCATGGTCGGTGGCCGAAATTATCAAAAAAGCCAATTTAACCGGGCGACCCAGGCGCGCCGCCAGCCGGGATCGGTATTTAAACCTATTGTCTATTTGACCGCGCTTGAAAATGGCTTGTCGCCGGACAGCCGCTTTACCGATTCAGCTCTTACCATTAAGGGCTGGAAGCCCCGCAATTATGACGGCAAATATCATGGTGAAATGTCGCTCAAAGAGGCGCTGAGCCGCTCGGTCAATACTATTGCCGTCAAAATATCGGAGCGCGTTGGCCGCGGCAATGTGGTGAAAACCGCAAAACGGCTGGGTATTACAGCTCCGTTGACCACCTCGCCCAGTTTGGCACTGGGCACGTCGGGTGTCAGCCTGATCGAAATGACGGGTGCTTATGCAGTGCTGGCGAATGGCGGACACGGTATCTGGCCCTTTGGTGTCGAAGAAATAAAGAACTTTTCAGGCCGGGTATTATACCGCCGTCAGGGTGGCGGTACCGGCCGCATTGTCGAACCCCGTCATGTCAAAGCGATGGATGATATGCTGGGTGAGGTGATCCGGTCCGGTACTGGTAAAAAAGCCCGGCTGCGGCGTTGGGCAGCCGGCAAAACCGGCACCAGCCAAAGCTTTCGGGATGCCTGGTTTATCGGTTACACACGCGATTTTGTCACCGGCATCTGGCTCGGCAATGACAATGATGCGCCGATGAAAAAAATAACCGGCAGCGGATTGCCGGCGATTATATGGCAAAAGATCATGATGGACGCGCACGGTGATAAACCGGTATTAAAAAATTCACGCCCAAAGCAGGCAAAGCCCCTAGCAAAAGAAAAGTCATTTTGGCAAAAGCTCATCGGCAGTATTTTGACGCCAGAGTAGGATTTTAGAATTAAAAATAACGAAAGATTAATATCGTTGTCGCAATATGACTTCCACTTATAGTTTTAAATAGCTACAATTATTAATAAAGCGAGTTGATAGGGGGATAGCTGTGTCCAGCGAGTTTCGTCGAATTACCTTTACTAATGTTGAATTGCGCAGTGCGTTAGAAATCTATTTAGCGAGAAATAACGATTCCGTTCCAAATGGCGATATCAGCTCAATAAAGCCGACAAGAAAATCGAACGACTTTTTTTATGAACTGACATTGTTTGATCTGGCAAAGCAAAAAGGCAAGTCTTTGCTGGTTGAGCAACGCGATTCGGTCGAGGCCTTGATCGAATATTGCATCGAAAGCGGCATTGCGCTTCCCAGAGCGGCGCGCAAAGAAACCAGGGATGTCGATAATCAATTATGCCTGGAAATTTTTCTCGACTAACTTTTTAATTTTAAATATTAAATCTGGCCGTTGCTCTGCCTGGTAATTGCCGAAACCTCTCAGCCAGGATATAACCATAAAATAATTATGATTATTTTATGGTTATTTTATCCGGGGCTAATTAGTACATGAATTTAACAGACAAAATTACCGTAGTGACCGGTGCGGCGTCAGGCATCGGCCTAGCGACGGCGAAAGCTTTCGCCGCTGTCGGCGGCACGGTTTATTTAGGTGACCTCAATGAAACGGATGGTGTGCAGGCAGCTGCGGATATTCGCTCCGGTGGAGGTCAGGCCACTTTTATTCCCCTGGACATAGCGGACGATAGCGCCATCACCGCTTTCAAAGATCAGATCATTAGTGAAGCGGGCCGACTTGATGTGCTGGCGAATGTTGCCGGTTGGGGTCATACGGAATTTTTTGTCGAATCTTCACCCGCCAGCTGGGATAAGGAAATCGACATCAATCTCAAAGGGCCGATGAAAATGTGTCATGCTTTTTTGCCGGGTATGTTTGAGCAGCAATACGGTCGTATCGTCAATGTCTCCTCTGATGCCGGTCGGGTTGGCAGCCTGGCCGAAACCGTTTACGCCGGCGCCAAAGGGGGTCAGATCGCCTTTACCAAGGCGCTTGCCCGAGAAGGGGCCCGCTATAATGTTGCTGTCAATTGTATTTGCCCCGGGCCCACTGAAACGCCGCTCCTGGCCGATACGGCTGAGAACATCCAGACCGCACTGAAAAAAGCCATCCCCATGCGGCGTTTCGGCCAACCGGAAGAAATTGCCGATGCCATCCTGTTTTTCGCCAGCGAACGCTCCAGCTATTGCACCGGTCAAGTGCTCAGCGTCTCGGGCGGTCTGACGATGGTTGATTAGCGCGCATGGTTTTATTTGTTTAGCTTGGCGATCGTCGCCGTCGTGCTGTGGCCGTCTTCAAGTTCGGCCAGCACGATCTTGCCGCCGTAAGCTTGCACGATTTTAGCTTCCGGGATGTCTTCAACGTTGTAATCGGCGCCTTTGACAAACACTTCCGGCTTAATGGCTTCGATAACTTTATCCGGTATATCTTCCGAGAAAATCACCACCGCATCAACACTCTCAAGCGAGGCCAGAACCTGGGCGCGGGCGGCTTCGGACTGAACCGGCCGGTCCTCGCCTTTGAGCCGCTTGACGGACTCATCGCTATTGAGACCAATGATCAGCCGGTCGCAGGCCGCTTTAGCCTTGGTGATGGTCGAAATATGACCTGGGTGCAGCAGATCAAAACAGCCATTGGTAAAACCAATCTTTTGGCCCTTCGAGCGCCAAACCTCGACCCGATCCATCGCCGAGTTCAAAGACAATATGTTGGCTTCGCTGGAAGAAAACTCCTGGCGGTGCAGGGCTTCGATGATGTCACTGGCATAGGCGACCGCCGTGCCGACCTTGGCGACAACGATGCCGGCAGCCGTATTGGCGAGCTGCACGGCATCAGTCAAACTGACCCCGGCCGCGAGGCTGGCGGCGATGGTGGCGGCAACCGTGTCACCAGCGCCCGAGACATCAAACACTTCCCGCGCTTCGGCGCTAAAGTGCTGAAAGCTATCGGCGCCGATCAAGCTCATGCCGTCGCCGCTGCGAGTTGCCAGCACGGATTTTATCTTATTTTCGGTAATGAGTTTGCGCGCCGCTGCACTTATTTCGTCATCGTCTCCCACCGCCATGGCCGTCGCTTCGGCAAGTTCCTTCTGGTTGGGAGTGATCAGATCGGCGCCCTGATAGCGGCTGTAATCAATTCCTTGAGGATCGATAATAACCGGCACTTTAGCTGCATTGGCGAGCCCGATTAGCTTTTCGATAATCTCCGTTGTCAGCACGCCTTTGGCATAATCGGCCAAGACCATGGCCGCGCAATCTTTTAAGGCTGATTTTGCGAGGGTGATGACCCGTTCTTTGGTCGCTCCCTTAATGGCCTCAACGCTCTCATCATCTGCCCGCATCATCTGCTGGCCACTCGCAATATAGCGTGTTTTGATCGAAGTCCGGCGCCCGGGATCGGTAATTAAGTTGGCTTCGGTATTATCAATTTTGCCGATGAGTTTCGTAACGTCTTTACCGGCGCTATCATTGCCAACCACGGCAATAAAATGCGTCGTCGCTCCAAGACCGGAGAGATTGCAGGCAACGTTACCGGCGCCACCCAGCATCAAGTTATCTGAATTGACACTAAATACCGGGATCGGCGCTTCCGGCGAGATGCGGTCAACATCACCGTAAACAAAGCGGTCCAGCATGACATCACCGATGCAGAGCACCTTCGCCTTTGCCAGAGCCTCAACGCAGCTCGCCAGATTAGCCTGATCCGTCATTCTAATACCTGCCTCATAAATCTATTCTGGTGCCGGATTGCAGTGAGTCCAAAACAGCCAATGTGGCGAGACTGCTTTCGATCAATTCGTTTTCATCTATGGGCGCCGGGCCTCCGGCAGAGACGGCTTGTGAGAACGCTTTGAGGGCACCGGCGAAGCCCTTATTCTGGCTGCCACTGGTGTGGTTTTGGCTTGAGCCACCCTGGGTCACACTCAGGCTCCTGAAATTATCTAAATTCAAAACCGAGCCACCGGTGAAAATTTCATAGCTCTCCTTCGGCACGGCAGCATCACCAAGGCTGGTATAGGCAATGGTAGCCAGACTACCGTTTTGAAAGCGGAGCGTCGCCGTGACATCGTCTGCGGCGCCGTCTGAATTGCGCGCCGCATCCGCCTGCACCGAAACGATGGGTGAACCGGCAAAATAGCGGGCAAGATCAATAAAGTGGCACATCTCACCAATGATGCGGCCGCCGCCTTCATCCGGGTTGTGGAGCCAGCTCTCACCCGGAATAGGTCCGGCATTAATCCGGAACACCATAAAGCTCGGCCCACCTATTTTTTCCAATTCAGCTTTGGCCTGCATCGCCAGCGGGGCAAAACGGCGATTAAAGCCGATCTGGAAAAAACCGGTGGAATTTTGGCGGGATTCTTCGACATTTGAAATTTCATCGCTGGTCAGGCCGAGCGGTTTTTCGACCAGCACAGATTTTCCAGCATTGAGGGCTTTTGCAGTCAACTCAGCATGGCTGTCATGGCGGGTCGCAATCAGCACGGCGTTTATGTCAGGATTATCCAAAACGGTGGCTTCATCGGTCGTTGCCTGTTCGAAACCAAACCTTTCCTGAGTGTGATCCGCCGAGGCGCCGCGTTTGGTCGCCAACGTATGCAATCTCACACCCGAAATTTTCTTCAATTCCGGCAGCAACACGGCTTTGGCGAAATTACCGGCGCCAATTACGCCTAAGACACAGTCGCCGGCTGTTGGCGCTACAGGGCTGATTTTAGTGGGCATCTTCGACACTGTATCCGGATAGGTCAAGATGACGCCCATATGGGATTCGGATTTTTCCAGCACCATCTTAAAGGCGGTCTCTGCCGTTCCAATATCGAAACGATGAGAAATAAGCGAGGTGACGTCCAGTTTTGTGGGGGATGGCGACGCCAATAGCCGCATCACTTCAGCTAAATTCTCAGTTTCGGTCCAACGCACAAAGCCTGCTGGATATTTAACGCCGCGGGCTTCATAGTCTTCATCGTAGCGGCCCGGCCCATAGGAGCGGGAAACAATGATCGAAAGCTCTTTTTTCATAAAATCCGCATAAGGAAATTCCGTGCCGCTGAGCCCCACCATACACACTCGCGCCCGGTCCCGGGCAATTGCCGCCGCGGTCTCGAAGGGCTCACTGGAATCAGTGGCTGCGGCGATCAAAATGCCATCACAGCCGAGGCCATTTGTGAAAGCCTGCACGTTTTGTTCAATGCCGCTTTCTGCCAGGTTGAGGCATTTTTCAGCGCCAAGCTTGGCGGCAAGATCAAGCCGCGCCTGGTCATAATCGAGGACAACAGCGCGGACCCCGGAAAGTGTTAATAATTGCGCCGCCATTTGGCCCACCAAGCCAGCGCCCAAGACCGCCACAACTTCACCCAGCTTGGCGTCAAGATTGCGCACGGCATGAAGGGCAATGGCGCCAATGGTGCCGAATGCCGCTTCCTCATCGCTAACCCCTTCAGGAATTGGGGTGGCAAGATTTTCCGGCACTGCATTAATTTCCGCGTGATTGGCTAGGCCAGCCCCGGCAATCGCCACCCGCTCACCGACCCGGAAATCACCTTCTAGCCCGGCCCCGACAGCGATTACGGTACCAGCAGCGGAGTAGCCCAAAGGTAAGGGCTCATCAAGCCGGGACAACACGGCCCTGATCGTCGCCATAACGCCATCAGTTTTGGCTTTGTTAAGAACTTTTTTAACCAGATCGGGCCGTTCCTTGGCTTTACCGGCGAGGCTTTTTTTGGCGAATTCTACGACCATGCGCTCGGTGCCGGCTGAGATCAGCGAGGCTCCGCTCTGGACCAGAATTTCGCCTTTGCCGGCAGCTGGCGCCGGAACGTCTTTGACCTTAAGGTCGCCCGACCGCGCGCTTTGAATAACTTGCTTCATTAAGTAGTTTTACCCTGATTCTTATCGGGATTCCAAGGTGTTATACAGTTTTCCTGATTAATTGAAAGCCCTGCACAATGATGTGTCCTGAATAGCAATTGAATCTCCGGGGCTCATATGTCACCATCCGCCACGAATAAAAGGGGTAAATAATGACAAATTATCATTTAATCAGCTTTAAAACCTGACCCTGGGTTCAGCGCGCCGTGATTGTTATGCGTGCTAAAAAGGTCGATTTTGAAGTGACGTATATTACGGCTGACAACAAGCCGGACTGGTTTTTGGAAATTTCACCGCATGGTAAAGTGCCGGTGCTTAAAGTGGATGACGATGTCTTATTTGAATCAAACGCCATCGCGGAATTTCTTGACGAAATGGTGGCGCCGCAATTGCATCCAACCGATCCGGTAATGCGCGCGCGAAACCGGGCCTGGACTGATTTTACCACCGGCTGGGCGGGAGCCTTGGGTAAAATAATGTATGCCAAAACCAAAGAGGATCAGGAAAAAGCGCTGGAAGAACAGCCCAAAACGCTGCAAAAAATAGAAGATTCACTGTCCCGCCGGGAGAATGATGGGCCGTATTTCAATGGCGACACGCTCTGTTTGGTTGATGCTGCTTACGCACCATTTTTGATGCGTTTTGATATGGTAGAAGCAATCAACCCGACCAACGTGTTGGACAGCTTTCCCAAAATCAAAGCCTGGTCTGAAGCCTTACTCGCTAATGACGCCGTGATTAATTCGGTCTCGGAAGATTTTGATGAGGTGTTCAAGAAGAGTCTTCATCGCCGCGAATCCTGGGCCGCAAAAATTCTGGACGAACAATCTGCTGCAGCAGAGTAACTAACTTGAAACACATCAGGAGAACAACGTGACTGAAATAGAAGTTCAAAAGCTTCAAAAATACCTCCGCGAAAAATTCGGCAATGAGCATTTTCGCATTGTTGATCGCATAAAATCGGAAACCTCGGTTGAAGTGTATTTAACCGAAGAGTTCATCGGCACCATCTACCGGGATGACGATGAAGGCGAAGTCTCTTACGATTTCAATATGGCGATTCTTGAGATTGATCTGCCGGAATAATTTCCCTTGTGCTGCCTGATATCGGTGATACCTCATCGGTATAGGACGGCTGTTCTTGATCTTGCTTAAGCTATCATATCAAAAATAAAATAATATCCGGGGGGCATTTCAATGCGCTTTTCAAAGTTTGGTGTGACGGAATATGACCGTGCGCGGGCCACGCCAGGCGTAACCTTGTATTCTCCCTTGCTCCACAAAGTGACGTATTTGATCGGCATGAATGGTGAAATTCTCCATCAGTGGGATTTGGCGGCCAAGCCGGGCAATTACAGTTACCTGCTACCGAATGGCAATCTCTTAACCGCTATTTGCACTGCAGACGGTCCTGACCTCAATGCCAAGGGCGGCAAAATTCAGGAGCTTGATTGGGACGGTAATATTGTCTGGGAGTATCATGACGACAATCAGCATCATGATTTCCGCCGCTGTGACAATGGCAATACAATCTATCTCGGCTGGGAATTGCTACCGGAAGATGCGGCCAAACGTGTGCAAGGCGGGGAGTATGGCCGCTCGGCGCAGGATGGCATTTGGGGTGATTATGTCCGGGAAGTAAGCCCGGCTGGTGAAACCGTCTGGGAGTGGCATTTTCACGAAAACGTTGAGATTGAGAAATACCCTAATGCACCAATGGCGGGACGCGTTGAATGGGCGCACCCGAACTCGATCATGGCGACCCCGGACGGTGACATTATGGTCAGCTGGCGGCATAACAATCTGATAGCTGTCATCGATAAAAAAAGCGGCCAGTTTAAGTTTGAGTGGTGTGGACCCGAGCTCGGCCACCAGCACGATTTTCAAGTCCTCGAAAACGGCAATTACATGGTCTTTATCAATCAGCATCCCGGGCCCGGGGCCGGTTCCCGGGTGCTGGAATTTGACCCCACTAACAAAGAGACGGTGTGGGAGTATCAGGGCAAGCCGCGCTATACTTTCCACAGCCCGTTTATCTCCGGCGCCCAGCGGCTCTCCAGCGGCAACACGCTAATTTGCGAAGGTATGTGGGGACGTATTTTCGAAGTAACGCCGGATAAGGAATTAGTTTGGGAATACATCTCGCCATTTTTCACGCCGCAAGATTTGCCCGGTCCCATGGCCGGCACCAATTGTGTGTTCCGCGCTTATCGCTACGATGTTGATGGACCGGAAGTTCAGGGCCGGGTAAGTTTATCCTAGCTTAGATAGAGTTGGGAGAAGGTTATGAAAATCGACGGCGGCTGCCATTGCGGGCATGTTCAATATGAGGCTGAAGTAAACACCGATACAGTCATTATCTGTCATTGCAGCGACTGCCAGAGAATGTCGGGTTCGGCTTATCGCGTTGTAGTGCCGGCAAAAGAAGAAGACGTCAAATTCTCGGCGCAACAACCAAAGGATTACATCAAGACATCTGAAAGCGGTAATCCGCGTGTTCAGGCATTTTGTCCCGAGTGTGGCACCCATATTTATGCGACCTCGGTCGACAATATCGGCTCGCGCGTTTTAAATTTGCGGATTGGCTCGGTAAATCAGAAAGACCGGTTCACGCCAACGGGTCAAATCTGGTGCCGCTCGGCCCAGCCCTGGGCGCTGAATATTGAAGAGGTGCCACGCACTGAGATGCAATAATTCTACGGCCGTTTTTTTTAATTGAACTTTTTGAAAACTTCATTTGCCTCCAGAACCAAATTGGCGGTTAGTCCGGCTGTCGTCATTTCCTCTCCAAGGGGGGCCGCTTGACCTGACCAAAGAGAAGAAAAATCACTGCTGCCGGTTTTCTCTGCCGCTGCTTTGAGAGGAGCCAAGGCACCGCCGGCAGTTGGAAAGGCTGGAGCGTCATCTGATATCGGGCCGATTTCCCGCATTAGCCGGTTAAATACGCCTCGCGCCGGCCGGCCGGAAAAAAGGTTGGTAAGTGCCGTCTCATCGTCGCGAGCGGACTTAAGAGCCTCACGGTGGAGGTCGCTGATAAGAGATTCAGGCGTAAACAAATAAGCCGTGCCGATCTGAACGCCGGCGGCGCCGAGCGCAAAGGCGGCGGCGATGCCGCGACCGTCAGCTATACCGCCGGTGGCGATAACCGGAACTGTGACGGCATCCGCCACTTGGGGGATGAGCGCAAAGGTGCCGGCCTGACTGCTAACATTTTCGGTTAAAAACATTCCCCGATGACCACCAGCTTCGTAGCCTTGGGCGATAACGGCGTCGCAGCCATTGTCTTCGAGCCATTTCGCCTCTGCAACGGTGGTGGCGCTGCTCATAACCTTGCAGCCGGCGTCTTTTACCCTGTTGAGGAGCTTTTCAGCGGGCAGGCCAAAATGAAAACTTACGACCTCCGGCTTTGTTTCTTCAACAATCTCGCACATAATCTCGTCAAAGGGCGAACGGCTGGCCGCAGGGGCCGTGGTATCTTGATCCAGACCAAATTCATCGTAATAAGGTGATAGAGTTTTTCTCCAGGCGCTTTCCCGGGCTGGATCGGCTTCAGCCGGCGTATGGCAAAAGAAATTCAAATTAGTTGGCTTTGATGTCTGCTGACGGATGATACCAATTTCGGCACGCAATGTTTCGGCATCCAACATAGCGCAGGGAAGCGACCCTAGCGCGCCTGCTTCTGCGGCAGCGATGACCATGGCAGAGCCATTAGCGCCCGCCATCGGTGCCTGGATTATAGGATGTTCAGTATTAATAAGATCTATCAGACGCCGGTCCGGCCACATGGTAAAAGCTCCAAAAACCTCAGCCTAACTAGATATCGTTTATCAGGCAACTTTTGGAAGGGAGAGTTATCAAGCCGCTCGGTGCTGCCCTAGGCCTTTAAAATCGAAGATGGGCTAAGGACAGAGATGCAGTAACCTTACTCTTCTGGTAGTCCGGCTTGGCGCAAGTTTTCGAAGAGACGATCGCGGACTTCATTCTGCCGGAAAGGGTAGATTCTGGCGACATCCTTGAGAGTGTATCGGGGTAAACTTTCCAATAGAGTTTTTATCTCAACACTAGCTTCCTCGAGCCGGTCTAATTCGACGTACGAACAGGCGATAAGCAAATGGGCAGCATAAAATTTCGGAGCGCGCTCAATTGTTCGTTTAAATCCGGCAACAGCCTCGTCATATTGCTCCAATAACAAATGGGAAAGGCCAATCATGAAGCCCCAATTCGGCGGGTCGAACAATTCGATGCTATACGCCTTTTTCATCATCTTAAGCCCACGTTCAGGGTTGCCAAGATAATTTAAAGCCTGGCCAAATGTCGCAATGACATCGGCGTTGTCGGGCGCCAAATTTATAGCTTTTTCCAAATTTTCAAGTGCAGGATCGTAGCGGCGTAAAAACGTCTGAACCCAACCCAGTCGCGCCAGCGCGTTGGCAGACGTACCATCAAGCGCGACACCTTTCTCGGCCAGCTCAATGGCCCGGTCCAAATTCTCGTCGCAACCAGGCCACATATGAGACCAGCTGAAAAAATGACAGTAAGAGAGATAGCCGTAGGCGTCGGCAAAATTTGGGTCGATTTCAATCGCCTTCTCCAGACACTCTTTCGCCTCAAGATACTGTTCCGAGGTAAAACGATGATAACTCGCCCGTCCTTTGAGGAAGAGATCATAGGCCTCTACACTGTCGGTCGGTTTACGCTCACTGAGCGCCTTATCGGTTGGCGTTAACTTTAGTTCTAGTGCTGTAACGATCTCGGCTCGTATCCGGTCCTGGAATTCAAAAATCTCGTCCATATCGCCGTCATAACGTTTGGCCCAAAGGTGATCCCCATCCGTCGCATCGATCAATTGAGTATTGACCCGCAGCCGCTCGCCCATTTTGCGGACGCTGCCCTCGAGCACGTACGTAACACCCAGCTTTTCAGCCACTTCCTGCACATAGGGCATCTGACCTTTGAATGAAAATGAAGAATGACGGGCGGCGACATAAAGATCAGGGATATTCGAAAGATCAGTGATTAAATCTTCGGCCATGCCGTCGGAGAAGTATTCCTGCTCCGGATCTCCGCTCATATTGTCAAAAGGTAAGACAGCGATCGAGGGCTTTTCGATGTTGGGAGTCTGCGCCGGTGCTTTTGCCCTAGCGCTGTCTTCTGTAGTTTCCGCCACGAACCGGAAGCCTTTTTTAGGGAAAGTCTTTATGACGGCCTGGCTCTTGCCGTCATCTTCGACGGCGCGGCGGGCGAGATTGATGGTCGAGGTAATCGCTGCATCGGAGACGATACGCCCCTCCCACACATGCTCGATCAGATCGTCCTTGCTGACCACGCGGTTCCGGTTTTCAAGCAAATAGTTCAACAGATTAAATGCCTGAGGCTCAAGGGAAATGGGCTCCGTTCCTTTTGTGAGAACGTAGCCATCAGAATCCAAGGAAAATTCACCAAATTGAATAATCAACGTCTTTATTCCTCTTCACGAGAAAAAAAGAGGTTTCATCAATACTTCCCGATAAATCCCTCAAGCAAAGCCTGCTCAGTGTGCCTAAGGTAATTTCATAACGCAATAGCACAACCATAAGCAATGGAGACGACAATGTTTGAGAGCAACAACCATCACCAAAGTATTAATGATCGGACACTCTTCGAAGAATCGAAATTAAGCATGATGGATGCCTACAATATTGGTTTCAGAGAACGTGACCAGGCTGTTTCAGAATTTCTTAGCAGCTGCATTAGCAAACTCAAAAACCTAAACATGATTTTCGGCATGCAGCTCCGGCTGAAATAAAATTTTGTGGTTTCGCTGGCGAGATTGCTTGATACACTACCCGAGTATCAAGCCAATCTTTCCCAGAAAAACCATGGAGTTTTAAAATGAGTGTAGCCCGGCGGAATATTCACGGCGTAACCCATTATGAAAAAGGCCGCGCATTTGAAGGCTACACCTTATTTGCGCCCATGCTGGGCCGTAATGTCTGGCTGATCGATATGATGGGCCAGGTGGTTCATCAGTGGAAAATGGAAAATGTGCCGGGCAATTATGGCAAGCTCTTGAGCAACGGCAATCTTCTTTATCTCGGCAAATTGATCCCCTCACCCTTACCGGAATTCGGCGGCAATGGCGGCCAGCTGATCGAAGTTGATTGGGACGGCAATACGGTTTGGGAATATATTGATCCCCTCCATAGCCACTGTTTTGCTGAAATGGATAACGGTAATCTGATGATCGCTGTCTGGCGCGAAGTACCGGATGACATCGCCAAAAAGGTTCAAGGCGGCCAGCCTGATACGGAACTGAACGGCGTCATGTGGGGTGAGGCCATTCAGGAAATCGACAAAGAAACCAAGGAAGTTCTTTGGGAGTGGAATTCCTTTGATCATCTTGACGTCGATATCGATATACTCGGCCCCCTGCATCCCCGCGACCGCTGGACCAATCTCAATGCTATTACCATGCTGCCGGACGGTAATCTGCTGGTCAGCTTTCGCTGCATAAATACGATTTGCATCATCGATAAAACCAGCGGCGACATAATCTGGCGTTGGGGCCCGGGGGAAATCGCCGGGCAGCACAATCCGACCTTATTGGAAAACGGTAATATCCTGCTCTTTGATAACGGCGCTCATCGTGTTTACACCACCATCGATTTCTCCCGTGTTATCGAGGTCAATCCAAAAACCAATAAAATTGAATGGGAATACAAAGATGACCCGTCATTCGATTTCAACAGCTTCATCTGTTCCGGTGCCCAGCGCCAGCCGAACGGCACGACGTTGATTTGTGAAGCAACCAAAGGCCGGATTTTCGAAGTGACCAAAGAAGGGGAAATGGTCTGGGAATTCGCCTCGCCGTTCTATTACGATCATGCCATCTTTGGCACCAATAGCATGGTATTCCGCGCCTACCGCTACACGGCGGATCATCCGGGTCTTAAGGGACGCGATCTCGATCCCGGCCGCTATCCGGATATCAATGCGCTAATGCCGAGGCGCTTCACTCATGGCCGCTCCAGTGACGTGCCCCATGTTACTGGCAGCAGCTTCGAAATTGGCGGCTTTCGCGATGAGGATGTAAAATAGATTAGAGCGGCTCAAATGTAGCGTTATTGTTATTCGCAGATTTTGCTGGCAGATTATTGCGTTCATAAAATGAAAGTGGCGCGATGTCTGAAATAGATAATTCACTATCAAGCAATGAAACCATCGATAAACCGGCGGGCTGGCCGGCCAATCAGCCGCCAGAATCGACCCAGGATTGGAGCCAGTTCGCTGAAAGTGACCGTGAAGCTGGTTTTGAAATCAGCGAAAATTTTCAACGCTTCAGTCAAAAAAATGATGCTTTTAACCGGGCCTGGTGGGATGAAGCCATTATGTCGCCAGATGTCGCGCGCTTTTACGGCGCCCATCAAAATCCTCAGCCCCGCAAAGCCGATGGCTTTAATCAATGGGATTACGCACTGATCAATTCTGCCTGGTCGGTGGCGCGCGACTTCGCTGCCCGCGGTCATCCGGAAGGCCGCCGGGAAGGATTTCTCGATCCCTTTCAGAGTTTTTTACCGCAAGCCGAAAATCAGGTTGAACTGCCATCCATTGAGGAATTAACCAGCCGGATCAAACATGTCGCGCATTTTCTTGGCGCTGATATGGTAGGCATCACGCCCTATGACGAACGCTGGGTCTATACCCATGCGGCTGATATCAACTCGGCGACGCGGGATGAAAAACCTAATACGCTCCAGGGTGATTTTAAAAGCGTTATCGTGCTGGCCCATGGCATGGATAACGAGCTGGTAAAATCTTACCCCTCAGCAACCGCAGCGGCGGCGACGGGAAGGGAATATTCCCGGGAAGCGGCGATCATATCTTCGCTGGCAGCTTTTATTAGGGCCCTTGGTTTTGAGGCGGTCGGCACGTCGAACGATTCTGCGCTCACAATCCCTTACGCAATCAAAGCCGGTATGGGAGAATACGGCCGCAACCAAATGGTCATCACCCAGGAGTTCGGGCCCCGGGTCCGGTTTTCCAAAGTCTTCACCTCGCTGGAACTAAATTATGACAAGCCGAAGAAATTTGGCGTCCGGCAGTTCTGTGACATTTGCAATAAATGTGCTGATGCCTGCCCACCCAAAGCCTTGCCTAAAGGCCCACCGCAAGAAGTCGGGCCCAATCGCTCGAACATCACCGGGGTGACCAAATGGTCGGCTGATTGTGAAAAGTGCTTCACTTATTGGACCAAGATCAATGTTGATTGCGCCATTTGCATGCGGGTTTGTCCGTTCAATAAGGACTACTCCAAGTGGACCATGCGCCTGATGCAGCGGCTGATGGGAACCGGTTTGCGCCGCTTTATGCTGTGGCTGGATGACCGGCTGGAGTTTGGCAAACGCCGCCCACCGCTCGACTGGTGGCGCTTAGGGATGAGTAAGGATTAAATTTAAACTAAAGACCAGACGGGGAATAAAAAATGAAATCAACAATGGCTTTGAGGGAAGACGTCCCGGTTTATCCGACCATTATTCATGCGGTACAGGCAGCTGCCGAAATTGCGCCGGATCGGGATGCTTTTATCTGCGAAGAAAAGCGCGTTACCTACTCCCAATATGAACGGGCAGTTGGCGGCTTAGCACACCGCTTGCAGGAATTGGGAGCCAAGGGCGGACGGGTCGCCATTGTCATGGGCAATTCTATCGAAACCTCGGTCGCAGCCATGGGCGGCATGGCGGCAGGCGCCCAGATCGCTTTGATGAACCCAATGTATACCGATCACGAATTAGGACCCCTGCTGGCGGATGTAGATCCCGCCGTTATTCTGTGCAGCCCGCCCTTTGCCGAACGTCTCAACGAACAGGCAAAAAATCTTGGTGTTGAACATGTCGTCGTTATGGGCGTTGGCGACTATGCATTGGAAACCTGGATCGACGATCCGGCCATGAAATTGCCGGAACCTTTGCCCAAGCCGGAAGATAAATCCGCCATGTTCTTTACCGGCGGCACCACCGGCCTGCCCAAAGGAGCCGAGCACGACCACGCCATGATGGAGCTGTTTTGCCGCCTAATTTGCACGCCCTGGCAGCTGGATTTCGATACCGAGCGCATCTTGTCGGTGGCGCCGATGTTCCATATCTGGGGCCACCATTTTGTCAATATCATGCCTATCTATATCCGGGCGACCACGGTCATTATTCCCATGTATAAGCCGGACGAGGTGCTGGCGGCATTTGAAGATCACGACATCACCGTTTTTGCCGGTGGGCCGCCAGTTATCTATATGGGGCTCCTGGGATCAGAGAAAATCAGCACCACAGATTTTTCCAAGCTTAGATATTGTCTCTCAGGCGGCGCGGCCTGTTCAGAGTATTTATTGAATACCTGGGAAGAAAAAACCGGCTGCATGTTGTTGGAAGGCGGCGGCATGTCTGAAGGCGCGCCGGTCGGCTGCAATCCGACCCATGGTGAACGCCGCATCATGTCGATTGGACCCATTCCGCCGCAAACAGAGATAGAAATTGTTGATCTCAAAAATGGCGAAACAGAGATGCCGCTGGGTGAGCGTGGCGAAGTGCGTATCAAAGCCGATACCTTCACGAAGAGCTATCGCAACCGCCCGGAAGAAACGGCGGAAACCATCCGCGATGGCTGGCTGTATACTGGCGATATCGGCTATCTGGATGAAGATACCTACTTGTTTTTGGTCGACCGTAAAAAGGAAATGATCCTGGTCGGCGGCTATAACGTTTATCCGCGGGAAGTCGATGAGGTCCTGCTCAATCACGACGCCATCCGGGAAGCTGCGGCGGTGGCCATGGAAGATGACTTTTCCGGCGAAGTGGTTAAGGCCTGTATCTCGCTGATGCCCGACGCGGAGTTGAGCGAACAGGATGTCATCGATTATTGCGCCGAGCGGCTGGTCAAATACAAAGTCCCGAAGGCCGTGGAATTCTTTGAAGAGCTGCCGAAAACCGGCCCGGCCAAGATAGATAAACTGAAACTCCGCGGTTTGCGGTAGGGCTGATTTGTGGTGGATCATAAATGGACAGCTGACAGTTATTAAAGTCCGAGATTTTTCTAACCTGCCTTCCTCTTCTGATGGGTATGTAGTGCGACGATCAATTTAGATCATTGTCACAAGCGGACATTCAATAAGCAGAGCCCTCGCAATTCGTTGACTTCTGGGGAATTCGTCTCTTACACTTTTGATCTGCGTATTTCATTTTATTTTTGCTACCTAAATACCGGTATGCCCCTCTCTCAGAGCACCTTATAACCCGGAGGTAAATGGAAATGAAATTGTATTACAGACCGGGCGCCTGCTCACAGGCGTCACACATTGTCCTTCACGAAACGGGACTTAAGTTCGATATCGAGAAAGTTGACACCGGCGAAAAGACGACGGAAAGCGGCGGGGCATTCCTGGACATCAACCCCAAGGGCCAGGTCCCTGTGCTGGAGCTCGACGATGGTCAGTTTCTCACCGAGGGCTCCGTTATCGTTCAGTACCTTGCCGACCAAGTCCCGGATTCTGGGCTTCTGCCCGCCGCTGGTACCCTGGATCGGGTCCGCGTCCAAGAATGGCTTAGTTTCGTTGGTTCCGAACTGCACAAACCCTTCGACGCTCTGTTCAATCCGGCGGTCCCCGAGGAATACAAGAGAATTGCCAAAGAGATTCTGGCCCGCAAGTTAGCCTTTCTTGACGCCCGCTTGGGGGATAATGACTACCTGTTTGGCGATAACTTCACCGTCGCTGATCCTTATCCTTTTGTCGTCCTCAGCTGGACACAGTACCAGGACATCGATTTAAGCGAATATAAGAACATCAACGCCTATATTGAACGAGTTGCGGCGCGTCCATACGTTCAGGAAACTCTCAAAGCTGAAGGTTTGGTGTAGCGAGAAGGGAGAGGTCGGGATGCAGTGTCCCAATTGTAACACTGAGAACCGTGAGTCTCGGCGATTTTGTTCTAGTTGTGGTGCAGAACTAATCGCTGGCTGCCCTGTCTGTAACTTCGTCAACGATCTAGAGGATGAATTTTGCGGCGGCTGTGGCGTCAAATTATCAGAAGCCAGCGCGAACAATGTCGATCAAAGCGACCCTGAACAACCAGAAGAAAAATCTACCGGCGACCGTCGCCAGCTGACCATTTTTTTCGCCGATCTTACAGGCTACACCGAATTGTCGGACGCCCTTGATGCCGAGGATCTTCATCAGTTGACCGGGCTCGTTCTGGATACGATAGACCGTATTGTCGAAGATCATGGCGGCACGGTGCATCGCCACGTTGGTGATGAGGTGATGGCCTTGTTTGGCGCACCTATCGCCCATACAGATGATCCGATGAGAGCCGTTCGTGCAGCTTTTGCAACCCATGAGGCAATGATTTCGCTTGGCGCTGAACAGGGGCGCCTTCTTAAAGTGCATATTGGTATAGCCAGTGGCAATGTGGTCATTGCGGAACAGGGCATGGAAAATCCCGAGGACGTACCTGAGTATGCGATAACCGGTGCCGCGGCAAATCTCGCCGCCCGGCTCAACAGCATGTCAGATCCTGGTGAGACTGTTGTTTCAAATTCAGTCTATCAGGCAATCGAAGAACAAGTCGATTGCGATACGCTTGGGGAGACCAACGTTAAAGGTTTTGAAAAACCGGTTCTCGCCTGGCGGGCTAAAGCGTTGCGCGTTCAGAACCGGAAACGCAGCCAAATTCCCCTCATTGGCCGTCGGGCTGAAATTGCACAGTTAAATGGCGCACTTGATTCATGTGGGGAAACCGGCAATGGCCAAGCGGTTCTAATTCGCGGTGAGGCTGGAATCGGCAAAACCCGGCTTGTTGAGGATTTTGAATCCACCGCTGAAAAACACGGCTTTGCCTGCCATAAAGGGCGCATTTTCGATTTTGGTGTTGGTGAAGGTCAGGATGCAATACGCACCCTGGTGTACAGCTTACTCGGCGTGCCCTCCGAAAACGATATTCCAGTGCGCGAGGCCGCTGCGTTAGCGGCACTAACAAATGAACTCTGCAAACCCGATCAATGCGTGTTCCTTAACGATTTGCTCAATTTGCCACAACCTGCAGAATTACAGGGCATTTACGAGGCGATGGATAACGCTACTCGTCATCACGGTAAACATGCACTGCTCTCCAGTTTAATTCAAAACGCAAGCGGCAGCCAACCTCGACTCTTTGTGGTGGAGGACGTTCACTGGGCCGACGCAGAGGCCCTCTCTGATCTCGCCCTAATAACAGTGGCGGTACAGGATAGCCCGGTATTACTCGTCATGACATCGCGCATTGAGGGAGATCCGCTGGATAAAACGTGGCGCGGTAGTGCTGGCGGCAGCCCGTTATTAACGATCGATATTGGTCCGCTTCGCGAAGCAGAGGCCGCTGAGCTCGCCGGTACGTTTGCCAGTGCTATTGACGATTTTGCGAAAAATTGTATAGAGCGGGCAGGCGGCAACCCGCTGTTTCTTGAACAGCTTCTACGTAGTGCAGAAGTAAGCCGGGATGAAGAAGTGCCGGCGACCATACAAAGTCTGGTTTTAATGCGCATGGATCGGCTAACTGGACCGGATAAACGGGCGTTGCAAGCGGCTTCGGCCATTGGGCAGCAATTCGCCTTGGATATACTGCAAAGCTTGGTCAGCGACCCGGCATATTCCTGCGACCAACTTATTGAGCACCATCTTGTGCGCCCTGATGGCGATGATTATTTATTCGCCCATGCTTTGATCCAAGAAGGTGTATATGCGTCGCTCCTTAAAGATAGCAGGATCGAGCTTCATAAAAACGCTGCTGATTGGTTCCTCGAACGCGACCCTGCGCTACACGCGGAACACCTTGATCGCGCCGACGCCCCCAACGCCCCGCAGGCCTATCTTCGAGCAGCCCATTCGAAAGCGTCGGACTATCACTATAATCAGGCCTTGCGACTGGTTAGCCGAGGTCTCGCTATTGCTAAAGAACTAGGTGATCTGTTTGGATTGAGCATTTTCCAAGCCGGTGTTTTGTTAGACCTGGGATCAATTGATGATTCCATAAAAGGGTATCAATCTGCCCTCGAATATGCAGATGACGATATTGGTCGTTTTCAGGCCTGGCTCGGACTTGCTGGTGGCATGCGCATCGCGGACCGCTATGATGATGCTCTCGATATATTGGAAAAGGCCGAAGCTGTTGCAAGACGGCAAAACCTGATCTCAGAAAGAGCTAAAGTTCATCATTTTCGGGGAAATCTGTATTTTCCGATGGGCCGAATCGAAGAATGCGCCTTGGAGCACGAAAAATCGCTTAAATTTGCTCAAGAGTCCGGTTCATCCGAAGCAGAAGTTAACTCTCTTAGTGGTTTGGCCGATGCCAGCTACGTCGCTGGACGAATGAATACGGCATTTCAATATTTCAGTCGGTGTGTCGAAGTTGCCCGTCAATGCGATTTTACTAAAATTGAAGTACCAAATCGCTCCATGGTCGGATTTTCCCGTATGTATTTAAATCAAATTAGCGAGGCTCTGGAAGACGCCTTGGAAACGATCGCCGCCGCCAAAAAAGTAGGGCATCAAAGGGCCGAAATGCTGGGTGAAATCTTGGCCGCATATGCTTTCTTCGAAATGGAAGTTTACGACAAATCTCATCAGCACAATGCGCGGGCTATTGAATTGGCCCGAGGACTTGGGGCATCCCGTTTTGAAGCCCAATCTCTCTTTTACAAAGGTAAACTAGAGCGCGTTGAGGGAAAGGTAGATGACGCCATCAAAACACTGGAAACAGCGTTGGCAATTAGTGAGGAAGTCGGTCACGGTTTCGCAGGCCCACGCATTGTCAGCGAAATTGCCCGAAACCCTACCGAGATCAAAGCTAAAACAGAGGCTCTGGCGGAGGGTATGCGCATGTTGGCTGCAGGATCTGTTAGCCATAATCACTTCGTATTCTATGAGAATGCGATTGAGGTTTCTTTCGATATCGCCGATTGGGGCGGCGCAGAGCGCTTTGCGAGTGACCTTGAAGACTTTACCAAGGCCGAACCCTTACCCTGGAGTAATTTTATTATCGCCCGAGGACGGGCCCTCGCAGCTTATGGCAGAGGCCAACGAGACAGCGCTATCAATGAGGAATTGCAACGCCTTAGCAAGATTGCGCAGCAAGCTAGTTTGAAAACGGCGGCTCACCAAATTGACGCTGCACTTGAAACAATGCGTTGAAGTACAGTAAAAAATTAAAGCCCGTTCAGATCGAGCGTCTCGCCGATCCGCATCATAACTTTTTTGATGCCGGGAGCGGGCGCAGCGAGAAAGCGCGCTTTGCCTTCTTCGGGGAGATCCTCGCCCAAGGGAAACGTGCCCCAATGCATCGGGATAACCGTTTTAACCTGCATGATCTTAGCGAGCTCCATGGCTTCTTCCGGCGAAACATGAACCGGCTTCATAACATCGCGCGGCAGAAAAGCGCCATTGGGCATCAACCCAATATCAATAGGGCCAATTTTTTTTGCAACTTCCTGTTTGAAAAAGGGACCCAGCCCGGTATCACCGGCAAACCAGATTTTTTTAGGCTTACCATTGATTTGAGCGGTAATGGTCATACTCTGCCAGAGCGACTCATCCCGGTCGAATAGCCCGCGGCTGGAGAAGTGGATCGCCGGCGTGGATTGAAACGTTACGTCTGCCACTTTTATTTTGTCATACCAATCCATCTCCGTAACATTTTTTAGTCCCCATTCGCGCACTAAATCACCATCTCCCAATGGCACCAACACGCGCACGTCGGGGCTGTGTATGGCAAGTGCGCGCAAACTTTTCTCATCCATTGAGTCATAATGATTGTGCGAGATTAGGATCACATCGATCTTCGGCAGGTCTTTGATTTCCATCCCCGGCGGGGCGTAACGTATCGGGCCAAAAAAGGAAAACGGTGAGGCGCGCCTCGAAAATTGCGGATCGGTAAGAATATTCAATCCGTTGAGGCCGATCAGAAAGCTGGCATGGCCGATCCAGGTGATCCGGGCGTCTTTTGGTGCGGCGGCATATTGTTGTTTAACTTCTTCCGGAGGCACAATATGGCCCTTTGACAGGATCAACTGATCATGGTCCGCTGTTATCCGCCCGACAAAAAAGCGGACAAATCGAAGTGGCTGAAAGATGCGTTTTGGACTGCCAGGCGGATTTTGAAATCCTGATTCTGTGTGATGAGATTTGGCAGCATCGAAATGTCTATTTTGGGCAAAACTGCCGGTACAGGCGGTGAGGCCAAACGTCAGAATTACCGAAAGAACGAATAGGCGCAGAAAAGGCACGTACAGGCTGGTCATATTAAAGCGCCGGAAGCGTAAAAATTTCCTGCTCGGCCTCAATACCCCTCAGAGCCGTCTGGCCCAGAGATTTAAGCTCACCGGGAAAACTGGATTTGAAACTTTCTGATATCAGCAACGGCACTTTATAGTCCTTGGTCAGGCCCTCTATGCGGGCTGCTTCATTGGCAGCGGGGCCGATCACTGTAAATTCAAGCCGGTTTGGGCTGCCAATATTGCCATAGGTGACATCTCCCAAATGCAGGCCGATACCAAAGCCGATTTCAGCTTCACCGTTCCCGGCCCGCTCCTGATTTATGACTTTCATACGTTGAAGCGCGTCCTCGGCAGCAAAGATGGCTTTCTGGGTAACCGCAGTGTCGTTGTCGGCGATAGGAAAGATCGCCAGTGCAGCATCGCCGATATAGCGCAAGACCTCACCACCGGCATCAAGCACAGCATCGGCCATGGCTTCCAAAAACTGATTGAGCATTTTGAGAAAGTCTTCACGCGGCATGGTTTCGGACAGTGAGGTTGAATTTCTTAGATCGCAAAACCAGATCACCGCATGGAGGTCGTCACCATCGCCGCGCTTGATCTGGCCGTCCATGACGCGTTTGCCGGTTTGCTCACCGAGGTAAGTATCAAGCAGCGTCACCGCCGTGCGGCGCACATAATGCATTTCAATCAGGCGGCTGAGAGCCGGCATAATCTCATAAATATGACCGAGAGCATCCGTGGTAAAGCCGCCTTTTTGATCGGTCATCATCGAGAAAACATTGCGCTGACCATCCGAAAACACCAGCGGCATGGCTACATAATCGGTGGCGCCCTGCTCAAGTATTTCTTCGAGAATGGGATAATCAAGCACCGGACTATCGCCTTCGAGCCGCCGACGGATACCGGCTGAGCCTTCGATAATTGTTGCAAACGGAGAAGCTTTATAGGCTGGCGTATTAATGATTTCAAAATCGGCATCGAACTCCGACACATCGTCATCACCCAGGTTCCAGGTAAAACCCCGGGCGTAAAGCTGCGGATGCAGGGCTTTGATAATGATGCGGAAACGGGTGACCGGAATGCCCTTTTCGACCAGGCATTTGCTAAACTTACCAATGAGATCGGCGGTCGATTCGGCGTTCCAGGCTTCTGCTAACAGCCAATTGCTTAAGGGGTTAGCGCTAACCGGCGCGGTTTTCCGTTCGGCCTCATCAATTAACTCACCATCAGCATACCAGGCATCCATTTGGTCCCAATAAAAGGACACATAGCCTTTTATCGGCGCCACCGTCTGATCCGGATCCTCGTAACTCCAGGCGACGTCTTCGGCCTTTTGGTTTTCGGTGATTAGATTCCAGTAAGAGGCGATCCCCTTAAACGGGCACAGCGTGGTGCGTTCAGATTTTGCCAATAAGCTTTGATTGATATCTTCCATCGGAAAATAATAAACCGGCGCGTAGCGGCCCTCGTTTAACCTAAGCGTTTGGCTTGATTCCGCGATGGTTTCGTCACCAAACTCGACGCGGATTGTTTCCGCCACCGGTTCGACCGAAAGCATATATTCCGTACTGGCTTCGACTATTTGATCCATCATACGTTCCCGCGTCTTTTGGCTCTTTGGCACTCCGGGTGATATAGTTCAAATTCTATGCAATGGTAGCCCTAGAAGAAATTTTCACCAATAGGTACTTATCACCTTCCGGTGAGCGCAGTTTTCCGGCACACTCGTGAGATGAAAAATCAATATTCTGAAAAAGCAGCGCGGGCGGCAATTAACCGCTTCCGCAAAAATAAAGTCTCCCCGGATTTAGCCTCTTGCGTTTATGTCTCTCAGCTTTTGGGCAAGGTGCCGGAGCTGGTGCGCCATGGCGGCGGCAATAGTTCGGTGAAAACAAAAGAAGGTTTTCTCTACGTCAAAGGCAGTGGCTCGGACATGGCGACAATCGAGCCGGCTGGGTTTCCCGCCCTTGAGCTCGAAGATCTTGCCGATTTGCAGGCGCTCGATAGCCTGGCCGGTGACGATATGATGAAGGTATTGCGGGCCGCCAAGCTTGATCCGGACGCGCCCAACCCGTCGGTTGAAACCCTGCTGCATGCTTTTTTACCGGATAAATTCGTGCTGCACACCCACGCCAATGTGGTGCTGGCCTTAACCAATCAAGCCGAGGGAGCCAAGCTTTGCGCCAAGGCTTTTGGTAAACGGGCGGCTGTGGTGCCTTATGCAATGTCAGGTTTAGCGCTGGCAAAGAAAGCGGCGGCGGCCAGGCGGAAAAATCCCGATATTGATGGTGTGGTGTTGATGAAGCACGGGCTATTCACATTCGGCGAAACGGCTAAGGAAGCTTATGACCGCATGATCAAGCTGGTATCGCTCGCTGAAGCTGCGCTCAAGAAAAAACGCCAAAAAGGCTTTGCTCAAATAAAACTGCCGGTAAAACTAAGCCCGCCTGCGGAAATTGCGCCGATTATCCGGGGCGCCCTTGGTCCCGGCTGGCTGCTTGATTTTCGCAGCAATGCCGGGATTAAGAACTTTGTCGGTGGTAAGGAGCTTAAACGGTATGGCACAGCTGGCCCCGTGACACCTGATCATGTCATCTGGACCAAGCCGAAACCGCTGATCCTGCCCGCCCCGGATGCCGGGACCCTTGAAAGTTTTTGGGCTAAAGCAGATAAGGCCGTTGATCAATTTGAAACCCGCTATTTGAGCACTTACGTCAAACACAACCAGCGCCATGGCGGTGAAAAAATTGTCCGGGATGCCACACCCCGGGTCGTTCTGGTGCCGGGGTTGGGGCTGTTTGGTGTTGGCCGCTCAATGACAGAGGCAGGCATCGCTGCTGATTTGGCCGAAACCAATATAGAGGTTATCACTGCCGCCGAAGCGATTGGCCGTTACCGCCCGGCAAGCGAGGCTGACATTTTCGATATTGAATATTGGTCATTGGAGGCCGCCAAGCGCTCTAGTGTTACACCCCTGCCTTTACAAGGACTGGTCGCTCTGGTGACCGGGGGTGGTTCCGGGATTGGCGCTGCCACAGCCGAGGCATTTGCCGATCAGGGGGCTTCGGTGGTGGTGCTTGATCTCAAGGCCAAAGCGGCGGAAAAAGTGGCAGAAAATGTCAATGGCTTAGGTCTCGCTTGCGATGTTACTAAGCCAAAAGATGTCCGCCGCGCCTTTGATCAGGCCTGCAAATCTCTCGGCGGCGTCGATATTGTGGTCTCGAATGCCGGGGCGGCCTGGCAGGGCGAGATCGGCACCGTGGATGAAACCATCATCCGGAAAAGTTTCGAGCTCAACTTTTTTGCCCATCAGTCGATTGCGCAAAATGCGGTCCGGGTAATGCGGGCGCAGGGTTTAGGCGGGCGTTTACTGTTTAATACTTCCAAGCAAGCCGTCAATCCGGGTGCCGATTTTGGTCCCTACGGTTTGCCCAAGGCTGCAACGTTATTTTTGATGCGGCAATATGCGGTAGATCACGGCAAGGACGGCATTACCTCAAACGCTGTTAACGCCGACCGCATCCGCTCAGGTCTCTTGACCGATGACATGATTTCGTCTCGCTCAAAAGCCCGCGCCTTGTCCGAAGATGACTATATGAGCGGCAATCTTTTAGGCGAGGAAGTCACTGCTGAAGATGTCGCCAAAGCCTTTGTTGATCTGGCCCTCTCTCCAAAAACCACGGCGGCTGTTATCACCGTAGATGGCGGCAATATTGCGGCGGCACTGCGGTAGATTGCTAACAAAAGCCTCGAAGCGTCTGTAATGGTTGCAAAAATATTAAGAGTGTTCTTGAAATAATTGTCGGTTTTGACAAGTATTTAGAGTACTATACTATTCACGCATATTTTCAAAACTAGCGCAGAGAGATTATTCAGATGTCGTCTACAGAAAAAGCTTTCACAAATCAGCGCAAACACAAGCGTAATTCTGTCCTCGCCGATGCAATCATTGAATACGAGGGAAAAGAAGCCACCGGTAAAGTGCGTGACATATCTGTGGGCGGGGCAAAATTGGAGATTCTTATACCGGCGATTGGCAATTCTCCGATAAATTTGAAAATTGATCAGTTTGGCGCTATTCCTGCGGAAATAGCTTGGCAACGGGAAAATCAGCTTGGCTTAAAGTTTCTAAGAGATCCTGAGCAGGTCGCGGAAATGCTGACGGCAATCGCAGTTTACGGCTAAAGCAGCCGCTGCCGTGCTACAGTAAAAACCGGGGACATGTATCATATACACGTCCCCCAAATTCTCCTTACATCGAACCTTTCTTCTGCAACCAGGCAGCCATACCCTGAACGTTGGCTTTGCGGAAGAATTTATAACCGTCCCAGTGCTTATATTCCGACATCGTAACGGATTTCACCAGATCATCTGCCGATTTACCGGCTTTGAGACCTGCTGCGACACGAGAGCGCAAGGTTTCAATATAGATCCGAAAAGCTTTTACGTGAGCATGGGTGCCGACACTGCCATGGGCCGGGATCAGAGTTTTAAACTTGAGGCTTTCAACGGTCTTGATCTGCTTGATCAGCCCGTCGATATCGGTACGTGGAAAATTCCTGAACGGCAGGCGGTTTTTTGAGGCTAAATCTACCACAAAAGCCGCATTTTCCGGGCGTACCACAGTGGCAATCAAATCCGTGCCATGTCCGATGCCCAGATATTTAAGCTCAAAGGTTTTACCACCTAGGCGGAAAACCATTTCGTCATCGAAAACTTGCGTTGGCAAACCTGTCTTCGCTTTACCAGACAAAACTTCAGCCCGCAGTTTTTCATGGGCGATCACTTCAACGTCTTTGCCCCATTCTTCACCGCCCGTATTGTGATCACCGTGACTATGGGAATAAATCGCATGAGTTACCGGCTTATTGAAGCGCTTTTTAATTTCGCTTCTCAGCCATTTCACCATGTCTGCGTTTATCGGGTCAGTAACGACAATACTGTCCTTAGTTTCCACCAGCATGCCAAAATGAAAATTGTTTTGATAGCGATAGATGTCGCCCGTAACATTTTTTATCGAGCGCTTTGGCGGCCCGCTTGGCCGCTGGGCCTGGGCTTCAGATATTGGCGTAAAAATTGTAAATCCGGCAACCGCCAAGGTGAGTAAAAATAATTTTGCAGTTTGATTGCGCATTTTAAATCTCCCCAGATTTATAAATATCCCAATAGGAAACAATGCGTAGAACCAGGGGTCAAATCAACAAATCGTAGGTTTTATGTGAGGGAGAAAGCACTACTCCGCCTCATCAAAACCCATCTCGGTCAAGATGCGGGTGATGGTAGCGTTGTCGAGCTCGTGAATATGCTTGGCCAAGAGGTTCGCCAAGAGCGTCGCTTTCGGATCAAGGCCCGAAGTATCGACCGGCACCCGGGGATGGGAAAGCTCGGCAAGCTCTTTCAATTCATCAACTTGATCCCAAATCAATTCAAAATAATTTGCAATCTGCATGACAAAGCCCGGGCCCGGGCGGCCCCGATTGCCGTGTTCCAGCGCTGAGAGATAGGCAGAGGAGACGTGCAGGTCTTCGGCCATTTGCTTGAGCTGAATATTTTTTGCTGACCTGAGCTCGCGCACCCGTTTGCCGAAAGGAGTCATGACCGGTCTCCCGCCCGTCTGCGCTTCAGCAAAACATAGAGTGCGCCGGTGCCACCATCAGCCTGGGTCGCATGATTGAACGACAGGATACGGCTGCGGTTCGGCTCTTCATTGAGCCAGCGCGGCACCATTTCGCGCAATACTCCAACCTGTCTTTGATTTTCCCCCGGCACCCCACCCCGGCTATTCTCATCCAATCTTATGCCCTTACCCGTGATCACCAACACGCAGCGCTTACCCGCTTTAGCGGCCCCGGCAATAAAACCGTTAAGCGCACGGTGGGCTTCGTCCTGGCGGTGACCATGGAGATCAAGCCGGGCTTCGATTTGCATCTGGCCGCGTTTGAGCCGTTGAGCCGAGCGTTTATCAAGACCCGGTGTGTCGCCATGGCTGAGGGTTGGCTGATCCGAGTTTTTGACAGGCGGGGCAGCACGAAGATGCGCATTCGGAGATCGCTTGATGGCGGTTTTTTCTTGGGGTGGTTTATGATCGAGATTTTTTTTAATCTCACGCCCGGGCAAAGGCTCAACGTCTTTCATGGCAAAAGCCAAAAGATCAGCGTCATCAATTTCTTTTTTCTTTTTCGCCATGCCTCAGGCCTCATCGACAATGATAATATGGAGGCGGCGGGGGCCGTGAATACCGAGCAGAATTTCCTGCTCGATGTCACCAGTCCGCGACGGCCCGGTGATCCAATTAACGACCCTTGGTAATTTCTTGGGTAAGTCAGCTGGCTCACCACCTAATTCATCCCGCAAGCGATTCCAGGTTGTCTCGTAATCGCCAGTGAGGCGGGAGCGCGGCAGCACCACGACATGGGTCTCAGGTAAAAAATTAAGGGTCGTCGGACTTTCCGGTGCGGCGTGCAGCACCAGCGTACCGGTCTCGGCAATACCGGCAAAAGCGACGGCGAGGCTAGCTTGATCGGCCTCTTCGGCAATTCCGGTGCGCCGCGTAAGGGTCGGTTGTTTTGCCCAGTCCACTTGTCCCAGCAACGGATCATCAGAGGACTTAACTTCGCTCGGCAGATTCTGGCTGGAGAGATAGGCTGCCAGGGCTGCCGGAAGATCGTCCAGACTTTCCACCCTATCGGTGGTGGCCGCGACCTCTTCCGCCCAGTCCCGAAACAATTGCACTTGATCCTCAGCTGACACCTTTGCCCGGGCAGGGATAAGATTGTTTGGTGGTGTCTGAATTCGTGCCGCAGCCGTAGCAGCCCTTCCCGATTTATCGCTGTCGTTGTCCAGCGCAGCGCCAATTCTGTTTAATATGCTTTCCCGCGCACTCATCTTTTTTTCTCCTTCCAAAGCTGCTGGAAGGTTTTGCCTTGCGGCGCCGGGAAATTACGGCTGTTGGTCCAGCCTTTAAGGCTCGGGATTGATTTCAGATGGCCTTGTTTTCTGGCCCACATCGCCAGCATTTGCATTTTGGGACCGGCAAAGAAATGATAAAGCGCCGGGCGCTTGGCAAAGACCGCCCACCATTTGAGCGCCCATTTGGTCTGCCAGTCGCCGAGATCGCGGGCATAGACCTGGTCCCGCCAGCGCCGGAGCATCGACGGTAAAGGAATGCGCACGGGGCAAACTTCTTCACATTTTCCGCACAAGGTTGAGGCCTGCGGCAGATCAGCGGCCTCATCCAAGCCCATCAACCCCGGGGTCAGCACCGAGCCCATCGGACCCGGATAAACCCAGCCATAGGCGTGCCCGCCGATTGAATTATAAACCGGGCAATGATTAAGACAGGCACCGCAGCGAATACAACGCAACATTTCCGAAAAATTACCCGCCAGCATATCGGTGCGGCCATTATCCAAAATTACCACATGGTATTCCTCGGGCCCATCCAAATCACCAGCACGGCGGGGACCGGTTGAAAACGTCGTATAAGATGACATTTCCTGGCCGGTGGCGCTTCTGGCTAAGACCCTCAGCAAAGACGTGGCGTCTTCCAGGGTCGGAATTACCTTTTCAATACTGGCGAGTGCAATGTGAACTTTCGGCAGGGTCTGAGTGAGATCGCCATTACCTTCATTGGTGACGATAACGCTGGTGCCGGTCTCGGCGATTAGGAAATTCGCACCGGTGATGCCGACATCCGCGTTGATGAATTTATCCCGTAACATAGCGCGGGCTTCGGCAAGCAATTCATCCGGCTCTTCCAGGGACCGCTCAGCCGGCAATTCTTCGTGAGTTTCACGGAAGGCATCGGCGACCTGTTCTTTCGAAACATGGATGGCCGGGGCAATGATATGGCTGGGCGCTTCGCCGCGTAATTGAATAATGTACTCGCCAAGATCGGTCTCAATGGGTTCCAAGCCGTTGGCTTCAAGATATTCATTGATGGCGATCTCCTCACCGATCATCGATTTACCTTTGGTGACAGTTTTGGCTTTGGCGTTTTGACAGATGCTTAAGATTATTTCCCGGGCTTCCGCTTCATCCCGCGCCCAATGAACATGGCCGCCGCTGGCTTCGACATTTTGCTGATAAATCTCGAGATAGGCGTCGAGATGCGCGATCGTATGAGTTTTGATATCGCGGGCCCGATCTCTTAAATCTTCAAATTCCTCCAGCCGTTCGCTGGCAACCCTGCGCTTTTTAACGAACCCTGATTGCAGCCGGTCGAGCGCATTTTGCAACTGAGTGTCAGCCAGCGCTTCCTTTACATTTGATTTGAACTGGGTGGTAGTAGCCTCAACCATTATCTTTTCCGGCAGGCTCACCAATCGGCGGATTGTCCGTCATGCCGGCCAGTACCTCAGCAACATGGCGAACTTTCAAATTTGATTCTTTGCCCTCATCTTTAAGGCGGCTGAGCTTACCCTGAATATTCATCAGGCAACCAAGATCGCCACCCAACACCATCTCGGCGTCTGTCGCTGCGAGGGCCTCAACACTTTTGCCAACCATGTGATCGGAGATATCTGAGTATTTGACACAGAAGGTGCCGCCAAAACCGCAGCAGGTTTCAGCTCCTTCATATTCTTGCAATTCAGCGCCCTCTACTTGCGCCAAAAGCTGGCGCGGTTGAGCTTTAACCCCAAGCTCGCGCAAGCCCGCGCAGGAATCATGATAGGTGATTTTCTGCTCAAGTTTGGCATCTAAGTCTTCGACGTTCATAACATCGATCAAAAACGACGTGAGCTCGTGGGTTTTTTGCGCCAGATTAAATACCCGGGGCGTCATCTCAAGATCATCAGCGAATAATTTCGGATAATGATCTTTGATCATACCAGCGCAGGAGCCCGAAGGGGCGACCACATAATCAAACGCTTCGAAAGCATCGACAACTAGCCGGGCAATATCCTTGGCGTTGCTGCGATCACCGGAATTATAGGCGGGCTGGCCGCAGCAGGTTTGGCTTTCCGGCACCTCAATCTGACAACCGGCATCTTCCAAGAGTTTTATCGCAGCAAAGCCGATGCTGGGCCGCATCAGATCAACCAGACAAGTAACGAAAAGGCCGACCTTCGGGCCGGAATTTGGAGCAGAAACGGTCATCCAGACAAAATGCCGATTAACTGAAATAAAGTAAAGTTATTAGCGCCTAATTGAGCGCGGCAGGAGAATATAAAGCTGGCCCTGCTGCTTCATGCGCCCGGCGGCCTCCCGCGCTTGATTGCCGGCACCCCAGAAAAAATCTCCCCGCACTGGGCCGGTAATGGCGCCGCCCGTATCCTGGGCGATCATCAAACGCCGGATGGGACGACCGCTCAGCGGATCACTGGTCGTCAGCCAAATGGGAGCGCCCATCGGCAGATATTTGCGGTCAACGGCGAGGCTGCGGCCGGGCGTCAGGGCCACGCCCTGGGCGCCGATGGGGCCATCCTGGCCTTTAAGTTCCCGGAAAAAAACAAAGGATTTATTTTTATTCATTAGGGCGGCCGCCCGGCTGGGATTGCGTTCAAGCCAGGCCCGGATCGTTTGCAGCGAGATATTTTCCTTAGAGATCGCGCCGGATTTCACCAGATCCCGGCCAATGGCGAAATAGGGCTGGCCGTTGCGCCCGGCATAGCCGACCCGCACGACTTCGCCTGTATCCAAGACAACGCGGCCCGAGCCCTGAATATGCAGGAAAAAAGCATCAATGGCATTATCAACCCAAAGCAATTCCAGGCCTTGGCCTTTAAGCGCCCCCCGGGTGATGCTGGCGCGATTGGCATAGGGCACGAGACGGCCTTTATTCACCCTTCCCGCTACTTCACGGCCTTTCCAGTCTTTCCTGAATTGCCCGAGATTGGCCGATACCAGATCGGGCGGGCGGCGATAAAGGGCGACGTGATATTTTCTCGAAGGCCGCCGGGAACCTCTCAATTCGGGTTCGTAATAACCGGTGATGAGACCATTTGGATTTCCATTATCGGTTAAACGATAGGCTTCAAACCAGCTTTCAAAAAAGCGCCGCGCATTATCTTGTGAAATTCTAGCGCCAAACTCCGATGCCGCGCGGCAAATTTGCAGCCAATTGCTGATCCGGCCGGCAAAACCATCCTTGCCGAGCTGCCGGTTGCCCGGTTGCCGGGATATCTTTGTGCAGGAGCGTAAAAAAGCGCCGAAACTTTGAGCGTGGTTATCCCGCTGCCAATCCGGCACTTGCGCATAATGGAGGGGGATCAGGCCCAAAGCCGGGGCGGCCGGCTTAACCGTTCCCCGAGGCGTGTCAAATTGGCTGCACGCGGTGAGTACAAAAAAAACACATAGAACAAGAAATTTAGCGGGCGGGAACGACATTCAGCCGTTAGTCGAGACTGCGGGTGGCAACCAACAGCCAGTTTGGATCGCGCGATTTAGTGTCGCGGGCAAAAGTCCAGATGTCGGTAACCTCGGAAATATGATCAGCATCGCCGTCAACGACTTCACCTTCAACATCGCGGGTAACATTGACTTGCTCTGAAATAATCTTAACCGTGACATTTGCAGAGCTGTCTTCCAAATAGGCTTCCAGCATCTCTGCATTAACAATCCGCACCAATGTATTTTCGAGGGTTTGATTTTCTGCTTCGCGGCTGCGGATAGCGGATAAGAAGTTATTGTAAACTTCATCGCTCAAGAGAGAATTCAGCAAATCCGTGTCGCCTTCGGCAAAAGCCTGAATAATCATTTCGAACGCGGTACGTGCACCCACAAGAAATTCCGTGCGATCGAAATCAGGCGAAGCTGCTTTAATTTGCGCCAATCCGATATCGAGTGGCGTTTCCGGCTTTGGTTCCTCTTCCGGTTCTTCTTCATCATCCACAGCCGGTCCATGATCCGGCAAGGCTATAACATTGTCGCCATTTTCTTGGGCTGGATCGGGCTGAAAGGGGTCGTGTTGATTGCGCTGCTGCGGATCGCCGGAATCTTTATGGCGCCCTAAAACGGAACGCAGCCGCAAGATCAAAAACGCCGCGATCATTGCGAACAAAATAATATCTATAAATTGGAAGCCTTCGCCCATAATCTTTTCTCGATAGAAATTCTGGAGCAGCGTTGAATTTTCTGCTCTTTTAGTCCCAAGGGTAAAATATACACTCTAACTTAGCCTTTAGACTTGCATTGGTCCAGTCACAGCTTAGTTAAAGACTTATGCAACACCTTTACATTAACATCTGTTAGATTAAATAGGCTGTTTATCAGTGAATCACAAGTGGCCAAGAATTAATTTGGACATAAATTGGCGCTATTTTGATCAAGATTTTGAAATTCGAGCTAAAGATTTTTTATGGGTTACATAATTTTTTTCCTTTTTGTCGGCATCCCGATCATCGAAATTGCCGTATTTATCGCTGTCGGTGATCATATTGGCCTATGGCCGACTCTGGCGGCTATATTTATCACCGCTGCGATTGGTACCTGGTTGCTGCGCACCCAAGGTCTGGCAACCCTGTTTCGCGCCCAGGAACATTTAAACCAGGGCCGTTTTCCAATGGCCGAAGTGTTTGATGGGCTTTGTCTTTTGGTCGCCGGTGCTTTTTTGTTAACACCTGGATTTGTTACCGATGGTGTTGGCTTTTTATTATTTTTTCCGCCCTTCCGCAGCTTGATAAAACGGACGGTCGGCGCCGTCCTGGTTGCACGAGGCGGTATACATGTTTATACGAGCGGCAATGGAATGAATGATACCGCTGGCGCTGAAATGGACGGCTCCATCATAGATGGTGAATTTGAAGAAGTTCAGGCCTCAGAAACGAATGATAATGATGATAATACAAAACGTATTGAATAAAGGAATTTATTAAATGGCAGACGAAGACAACGAAAACCCGGTCCCCGAAGAACGCTTTACGCCTGAACCGGAAGAAGGCCAAGGTGGAGGCGGAAATGGAGCCGATGGGGAGGCCCAGGAGCAGCCGGCGCTGGTCATAAACGGCCAATATATTAAAGATTTTTCTTTTGAAGCCCCAAATACGCCGGAAATTTTCAATCTGCTGCAAAGTGAAATGCCGAATATTCAGGTCGATATCGACGTGCAGGGTGAGGGTAAGGGCGATAATTTATTTGAAGTTGTGCTGAAAGTCAGGGCCGAAGCCAAAGTCAAAGAGGAACTTGCCTATATTTGTGAGCTCTCCTATGCCGGACTGTTCTCGATCAATGTGCCGCCGGAGCATCTCGGCCCGGTATTATTAATCGAATGTCCGTTGATTCTATTCCCCTTCCTGCGCCGGATTATGGCCGATACCACTGGTGACGGCGGTTTTGCACCCCTGATGCTGTCACCAATCGATTTTGCCTCATTATATCAACAGCGTGTCGCTCAGGCGCAAGCCGAAGCAGAGGCTGGCGGAGAAAGCGCCGACGCTTAACTCGTCCAGAGCGGGTCTTTGATTTTCTCCAGAAATGCCGCGTGAGCTGCTTTTTCGGCAGCACTTGCGGCATGGGGGCGTGGATCGCGGCGCTGCGTTTCGCCAGCCGTCAACGATTCACCCGCTTTTTCTTGCGCTAAGGCCAAATCCGTCTGCCGGCCGCCGATAAGTTCAAGGTATACCTCGGCCAATAACTCTGCGTCGAGAAGCGCGCCGTGCAGAGTTCGATTTGAATTGTCGATACTGAAACGGCGGCAGAGCGCATCGAGACTTGCCGGCGCACCCGGAAATTTTTCACGCGCCATCCGCACCGTATCTATGGAGCGCGACATCGGCAGCGGCTCTTGTCCCAAATGACCGAGTTCGGCATTGATGAAGCGCATATCAAACTCTGCGTTATGAATAACCAGCGGCGCATCTCCGATAAATTCAATAAAAGCTTCCATGACATCCGCCATGACCGGAAAGTCGCTGAGAAACTCCTCGCTTAGCCCATGCACACCGAAGGCTTCATCGGGCATGTCCCGTTCGGGGTTAATATATTGATGATAGGTGTTGCCGGTAGCGACATGATTGACCAGCTCCAGACAGCCAATTTCAACAATGCGGTCACCATCATTTTGACGAAAGCCGGTGGTTTCAGTATCGAGAACAATTTCACGCATAAAAATTATCGCGCCTTTACGGTTTTAATCACAATTTTATTCTGGGTGGCCATTTATGACCGGCCCGTTTTTTACAGATTTCAATGATGTTACGGATGCATAATAGGCTGAAGTTTTTACCCAAGCTAGTTAGAATAAGAAAATCAGCCAGTTTTCTTTTTTCCGCATCCGGCATTTGGCTCGCCAGCACCTGGGCCAGCCGTTCTTCCGTCATGCCGGGGCGGGATAGCACGCGAATGCGCTGCAAGTATGCGGGCGCCGTCACCACAGCAATGGCATCACAGAGCTGATCGCTGCCAACCTCAAACAAGAGCGGCACATCAAGCACCGCCAGCTTTTCGTGGCGCTTGGCGGCTTGGCGTAAAAACTCAAGCTGAATTTGGCGCACCAGCGGATGCAGGATATCTTCGAGCTTTTTTAAGGCTGCTTTATCATCGAACACCTTTGGCCCGAGTAATTGACGATCCACTGCATTGTTTTTAACCACGCCCGGAAATGCTTCATCGACTGCAGCAACAGCTTTACCGCCGGGGCCGGTGAGTTGATGCACGGCTGCATCGGCATCATAAACCGGTACGCCGAAATGCCGGAAAGCGTTGGCCGCCGTTGTTTTGCCCATACCGATCGACCCTGTAAGACCAATAATATACATCAGCTCGTCATCACGCTTATAATATGGTTGCGGAGCTCACCCGAAACTTCCGGCTCGATACCAAACCAGGCGGCAAAGCCGGGCCGGGCTTGATGTAATAGCATTCCCAGACCATCAACTGTCGGATTACCGCGCGCTTTGGCGTTTTTCAAAAGATCGGTTTCAAGCGGCGTATAAACGATATCAGTTACCAGCGCTGTTTCAGGTAAATTTGCCAGATCAATTTCCAGTTCCGGTTGACCTTTCATACCCAGGCTGGTGGTATTAACCAGCGTTGCGGCATCGGCTAAAGCTCCAGCGCGGTTGTCCCAGTCAGCCACTTTAATCGTTCCGCCCAGATCATTGGCTAGTTCTTCAGCGCGGGCTTTGGTTCTATTGAGCAGTCTGATCTCAGGCGCGCCGGCTTCTTGCAGGGCAACTAAAATTGCCCGCGCGGCCCCACCAGCGCCGAGTACAACAGCTGGTCCAGCGCCCGCCTGCCAGTGCGGTTGATGGTCCTTTAGATTCTCCAAAAATCCATAGGCATCCGTGTTACTGCCGTGCAACGACCCATCCTTTTGAACCACCACGGTATTAACAGCGCCTATTTTACGCGCTTGATCATCCGCGTCATCAACAAGCATCAAAGTTGCTTCTTTATGAGGCAAGGTAACATTGCTGCCGAGCCGTCCTTGCTCGGCAAGGCTGCGCAAATAGGCGGCGAGATTTTCCGGCTCAACGGCAAAGGGCTCATAGACACCATCGATATTATATTCTTGCAGCCAAAACCGATGCAGATGCGGTGACAAAGAATGATCTATTGGCCAGCCGATAACGCCCGCTTTTAACACCCCCTCGCTCATGACTTAAGCATCCCCTGCTCCCGCAGGAAACCCAGCAATGGCAATAATGGCAGACCAAGCACAGTAAAATAATCACCTTCAACGCGGGTAAAGAGTTGCGCGCCAATGTCTTCCAGCCGGTAGGCGCCAACGGAAGCCAGCACCTCCTCACCCGCTTGATCTAAGTAATGTTCGATAAAGTCATCGCTGAGATCGCGCATGGTCAAACGCACATCATCTGTTGTCTGCCATAATACCTGACCATTCTGGACCACCGCTGCCGCCGTGATCAGCCGGTGCAGTTTGCCGCTGAAACTTTGCAAATGAGAAACCCCGCCCGCCCGGCCTTCCGGCTTATCGAATAGCTTTCCCTCACATTCAAGAATTTGATCGGCACCGATCACCAATGCCTCTGGATGGTCAGCTGAGACTTTTTGCGCTTTGGCAATCGCCAACTCTTCGGCAATCTGCTCGACGGATTTAACAGCACCGGCATTTTTAATGGCGTCCTCATCGACGCGAGACACTTCGACGCTGAACGATAATCCGGCATTGCTCAGCATTTGAGCCCGGACTTTACTGGCCGACGCCAGGATAATATTTTGCGATTTTGTTGTCAGGAGTTTTGCTCCACATATTGCGTGCGCATCTGAATGATAGCCGCAGCAGTTTCTTCAATCGAACGCCGGGTAACATCAATTACCGGCCACTTTTCCCGGGCAAACAATCGGCTCGCATAGTTAACTTCTTCCGCCACCTGGTCCGGATCTGCATAGGTTGTTTCATCACTTTCAGATAACATGCGAAGCCGGTTGCGGCGGACCTGGATGAGCGTGCGCGTATCTCTGATGAGACCAACAACATAGGGTTTATCGAGCTTAAACACTTCTTCGGGCAAATCGTGGCCGAATACAATCGGTATGTTGGCGGCCTTGATGCCGCGATTGGCAAGATAAATACAGGTCGGTGTTTTTGAAGTTCGGGACACCCCTAAAACAACCACATCCGCCTCTTCGAGATTCCAAGTCGCCTGGCCATCATCATGGGTCAGGGCAAAATCCATCGCTGCAATACGACCGTAATACTCATCATCCAACGTATGCTGGAGACCCGGCTGAGCGTGGCCTTCTTCATCCAGATAATTGCCAAAGGCCGACATAATGGGTTGCAGTACAGAAATGCACGGCACTTTGAGGCGCCGGCAGGCTGCCTGCAATTGGGCAATAATTTCGGTATTTACCAGCGTATAAAGGACAAAACCCGGCCGCTCCTCAATGTCGGCAATGACATCTTCGATTTGGCGCTGGGAACGCACCAGATTCCAAATATGCTCAACCGGTTCGGTGTGCTCAAACTGCACGAGGCAGGCCCGCGCCACAGATTCAACTGTTTCACCGGTCGCATCGGAAATCAAATAAAGATGAAATTCAGACATTTTTTCAGCTAAATCTGTGCGTAAGTTCTTAGGGCAATATCGGGACAATTTTCGGATAAGTCAGGCAATACAATAATTCCTAAAAACATATTCAAAACCAACCCCCACTAAATATCCGCTTATCTAAATTGTATAGTCCTAACCTAATCAGCTTAAATAAAATGACAATCAAAATTGACTGGTACTTATCCCCGATAATCACACCAAACAGATTTTTCGCGCTTATTTTCTTATTCCTGACAATCCTGGATAAATCTGGATTCAAGTGCCATTTATCCATAGCTTATCCGGTTTTAATCCCACTATAAATTCTTTGAGAAAATTTGGGGCTTTTTTTATGGATAAGTTGAGGATAAAAAATAATCCCCTGGATTCAGGTTACAACAACAACAATCACCTATTTAATATATATTATATATATAGTAGGAGCGTCCTGGGATAACTCGATTTAACCTTCAATTGAAAGCACCCCGCTAATGGTCACACCGGCCCAAAAAAAAATGCTTATGACCCTCAATGGTCAGCAATCAGAGACGCCGCCTTTATGGCTAATGCGCCAAGCTGGCAGACATTTAAAAGAATATCTTGAAATCAGAGCGAAAGCGAAAAATTTTCTCGATTTCTGCTACACCCCCGATCTTGCCGTAGAAGCCACCTTACAACCGATCCGCCGTTATGGTTTCGATGCAGCGATTCTATTTTCAGACATCCTGGTTATTCCAGACGCTCTCGGTCAGCAAGTGGACTTTGTGCCAGGTACTGGTCCTAAACTGGAAGCAATTTCGTCAATTGAGGGTTTAAAAAAATTAAGCAAAGATCGTCTGCATGATCACCTGTCCCCCGTTTATGAAGCAATTGGGCGAATTCGACATGAGCTGCCGGAAGAAACCACCCTCATAGGCTTCGCCGGTGCGCCTTGGACTGTAGCGACCTATGTCGTTGAGGGGGGAGGCAGCAAGGACTATCAAACAACCCGCAGATGGGCTTATAGCGCGCCGGAAGAATTTGGTGCCCTCATCGATATTCTGGTGGACGCGACGGCGGATTACCTCATCCGCCAAATTGAGAGCGGCGTTGAGGCGGTGCAATTATTTGATAGTTGGGCCGGTGTTTTGCCACCCGGCCAATTTGACAAATGGTCGATTGAACCAGCTAAAAAAATTATCGCGCGCATTCGAGCGCGTTTTTCGGACATTCCGATTATCGGTTTTCCCCGCGGCGCCGGTCTGCTTTATCAGCGCTTTGTGGAAGAAACCGGCGTCAATGCAGTCTCCATTGATGCCACCGTGCCACTTGCTTGGGCAGCTGAAAATCTGCAACCCCATTGCGCCGTCCAGGGCAATCTCGACAATCTGGCTTTGTTGACCGGTGGCCCGGCCATGGAAGCAGAGGTCGCGCATATTCTGGCAGCCTTTGCTAATGGTCCGTTTATTTTTAATCTGGGCCACGGTATTTTACCCGAGACTCCGGTCCCTCATGTTGAAAGATTGGTTGATCTGGTGCGCGGCACGTCAGTTGGGTCGGCTTAATGCCTAAACGTGCCGTCGTTCTGTTTAATCTTGGCGGACCCGATGAGCCGGCGGCGATCCAGCCGTTTCTATTTAATCTCTTTAGTGATCCGGCAATTATCAGCCTGCCCCAGCCGTTGCGTTGGTTCCTGGCTAAACTGATAACCAAACGCCGGACGCCGGTGGCCGAAAAAATTTATGCCGAAATTGGCGGTAAGTCGCCTTTGCTTGATTTAACCCGGGAACAGGCTACGGCACTCGAAGATCGGCTTGGCGAAGAAGCAGAAGTTTTTATTTCAATGCGCTACTGGCATCCAATGAGTACCTCGACGGCTAAGGCGGTTAAAAACTATGATCCGGATGAAATTATTCTATTGCCGCTTTACCCGCAATTTTCCACCACTACTACTGGCTCCTCTTTGGCAGACTGGCACCGTGCTGCACGCGATATCGGTCTCAACAAACCAACCAAATCGATTTGCTGTTATCCGTCTGAAACAAATTTAATTAAAGCTCAGGTGAGTTTATTGGCGGAACATCTGGCACCGCAAAGCCGGGTTTTATTTTCGGCCCATGGCTTACCGAAAAAAGTGATCGATAAGGGTGATCCCTATCAATGGCAGGTTGAACAAACCGCTGCGGCGATTGCTGCGGCTGCTAACCTCAAAGATGACCAATGGCGGATTTGTTATCAGAGCCGGGTTGGCCGCCTCGAATGGATCGGACCCTCGCTGGATGAAGAACTTGAACGAGCGGCGACTGATAAGACCGGTGTGACGATTTTACCCCTCGCTTTTGTCTCCGAGCATTCTGAAACCCTGGTTGAGTTGGATATTGAATATCGCCAGATGGCAGAAGAGCTTAATCTGCCTGCCTATAGCCGGGTGCCGGCAGTTGGCACCCAGCCGGATTTTATCACCTGCCTGGCCGGTTTGGTGGAAAGCGCTAGCGCCCATGACGACAATTTGATATCTGATCAACGGGGCCGCTTATGTCCCGCGGATCGAATGTGCTGTCCGCAATAATACCCAGAAAGGCGTCTTAACGATGATCGAACTCTCCAGCGATGCTTATTTGTGGATTAAGGCCCTCCATATTATCAGCGTAATGGCCTGGATGGCGGGAATGCTCTATTTACCAAGGCTTTTTGTCTATCATTGCGATGCCGAAACAGGCTCGGAATTGTCGGAAACCTTGAAGATTATGGAGCGCCGGCTATTAAACGCTATTATCACCCCGGCGATGATTTTGGCTCTTATCCTTGGCGGCTTGTTGTTTCTCAATTTAGACCCCGATGGCTGGTTCGACGGCTGGGTCATCGCTAAAGGCGTATTCGTGTTTGGGCTTTTCGGCATGTATGACAATATGAGGAGATGGCAAAGAAATTTTGCTACCGATGCCAATACTAAATCACAAAAGTTTTTCCGCCTGATGAACGAAGTGCCGACAGTGCTGATGATCGGAGTGGTTATTTTTGTTGTGGTGAAGCCGTTTTAAAACTCCATTTGACTTAATCCTGACTATTCTGCTATGTGTTTGGTCAATCAAAGCGGTTTCCCGCCCAAACTTTACGATACAATTTCCAAACGCGATCAGGCCTGTCGCCAGAATTATATCTCGTTTTATATCTAGCTTTCCGATTTTTCGGATAATGATCCAAACCAACCACAAAGTGCCTTTTCCGGCACTTATTTTCAAAGCGTAAAAAACAATGAACCTCCAAGAACTTAAAGAAAAATCACCCACCGACCTTCTGCAATTTGCCGAAGAACTTGAGATCGAAAATGCCAGCACCTTGCGTAAGCAGGATATGTTGTTTGCCATTCTCAAACAGATGGCAGAGAACGACACGGCTATTTTCGGCACCGGCGTCCTCGAAGTTTTGCAAGACGGTTTTGGCTTCCTGCGCTCACCGGAATCAAACTATCTGCCGGGCCCGGACGATATTTACGTCTCGCCGAGCCAGGTCCGCCGCTTTGGTCTCAGAACCGGTGATACAGTTGAAGGTCAAATCCGCGCCCCCAAAGACGGCGAGCGCTATTTTGCCCTGCTGAAAGTCACCAATATTAATTTCGGCGACCCGCAGGATGTCCGCCATCGCATTAATTTTGACAACTTAACCCCGCTTTATCCCGATGAGCGTCTGCAGATGGAGATGGCTGATCCGACCCATAAAGACCCGACATCCCGGGTCTTGGATTTGATTACGCCGGTCGGTAAAGGCCAGCGCGCCCTGATTGTGGCGCCGCCGCGGACCGGTAAAACCGTGATGCTGCAGAACATTGCGTCATCTATCGCTGCCAATCACCCCGAATGCTATTTGATCGTGCTGCTGATCGATGAACGTCCGGAAGAGGTGACCGATATGGCGCGCTCGGTGAACGGTGAAGTTGTCAGCTCAACTTTTGATGAGCCGGCCTCCCGCCACGTCCAGGTTGCCGAAATGGTTATTGAGAAAGCCAAACGTCTGGTTGAGCATAAACGGGATGTCGTGATCCTGCTCGATTCCATCACGCGCTTGGCGCGCGCCTATAACACCGTGGTGCCGTCCTCCGGTAAAGTGCTGACCGGTGGTGTCGATGCCAATGCGCTGCAGCGCCCGAAGCGTTTCTTTGGTGCGGCGCGTAATGTTGAAGAAGGCGGCTCCCTGACGATTATCGCCACGGCGCTGATCGATACCGGCTCCCGAATGGACGAAGTTATCTTCGAAGAATTTAAAGGCACCGGCAACTCCGAGATTATCCTTGATCGTAAACTCACTGATAAGCGGACCTGGCCGGCCATGGATATCACCCGCTCCGGCACCCGTAAGGAAGAGCTGCTGGTCGACAAAGACATGCTGTCGAAAATGTGGGTACTGCGCCGTATTCTCAATCCGATGGGCGTTGTCGATTCAATGGAGTTCCTGATCGAGAAACTGAAAGACTCGAAGAACAACGATGATTTCTTCGACTCGATGAATACTTAATTTTTCCCCTCAAACGCCGGGCGCGATCCCTAAGAATTATCGTCACCCCGGACTTGATCCGGGGTCCAGGGATTTTTCTGGATACCTGTGTGTGAGACAAACAGAATTAATAAACACGAAGGACACAAAGATCACAAAGGTGACATAAATACCTATTGATCATTGTTTCTTCGTGAACTTCGTGCACTTTGTGGTTCAAACAAATAGGGGCACCTTCTCGGATTTTTGTCCTAAAAAATAATTCTGGATCCCGGGTCAAGCCCGGGATGACGACCGAGTATCTAAGGAATCAAAATCGTCGAACCAACGGTTTTGCCGGTTTCTAAAGCCTCATGAGCCAGGCTGGCGTCTTTAAGGGCGAAGCTTTGGCCGATCTCGATATGCACCCCACCGGAAGCGACGACCTCAAATAATTCTTCCGCGAGGGATACCAGGTTTTCCCGGCTGTTGGCATAGTTGGTAAGGGCGGCCTTGGTAAAGGTAATTGAACCCCAATCCATCAGATCCAGCGGCTCAAGCTCGGTGACCCGGCCCCCGGCCCAGCCGTAATTGACCATCAGGCCCCGTGGCTTGAGGCTTTTGAACGAGCCCTCCCAGGTCGGCTTGCCAATGGCATCGTAGACCACATCGACGCCCTCACCGTTGGTAATTTCTCTGGCCCGGGCACTGAAATCTTCCTCGGTATAAATAATCGGATGATCGCAGCCATGGGCTTTGGCGTGTTCTGCTTTGGCTTCACTTGAAACGGTGCCGAGGACAGTCGCCCCTAAATGATGCGCCCACTGACACAAAATTGTGCCGACCCCGCCAGCCGCGGCTTGAACCAAAATCGTATGACCCGGTCCAACCTCGAAAGTCCGGCGCACGAGATAACAGGCCGTCATGCCTTTGACCATGATGGCGGCGGCTGTTTCATCGGAGATTTCGTCCGGGATCGCGATCAGCTCATGGGCTGCGACGAGACGGCATTCGGTATAAGCGCCTTGTTGACGGCGAAGCCCGTAGGCGACCCGCTGGCCGATCTCAAACCCTTCAACGTCGGGACCGATGGCCTCAACAACACCGGCGGCTTCCCGGCCCAGGATCAGCGGCAGCGGATTAGCGTGATGGCCGCCCGGGCTTTTCCGCGTATGGGTTTCGCTGAAATTAACTCCAATGGCGGTTTGCTTGAGCCGGATTTCGCCCGGCCCTGGTTCACCAACCTCGGTTTCTTCCAGTTTAAGAACCTCAGGGCCGCCATAATCCCGCAGAAAGATCGCGGATGTTTTGCGAATGCTCATACTTTAATTTCCTGCCCTAAGGTAACAGTACCGTTGAGCCCATGGTCTGGCGGGATTCTAGTGCAGTATGGGCAGCGGCTGTTTCAGCCAGCGGGAAGGTTTGGCCGATCTCGATTTTCACCTTACCGGAGGCAACAACATCAAACAAAGCCCCCGCCGCTTTAAGGCGCATTGTATGGTCAGCGGTATAATTGAACAAAGTTGGCCTGCTCATGGCTAAAGAACCGCGACGCATAAGTTCCAAAGGCTCAATCGCCGGGATGGGACCGGAAGCATTGCCGAAGGTAACCAGGGTGCCGAAACTACCGAGACAGTCTAAAGATTTCTCATATGTGTCTTTACCGATCGAATCATAGACGACCGGCACGCCTTTGCCACCGGTAATCTCCTGCACCCGCTCGGCGAAATCTTCCTCCGAATAATTGACCGGATGATGACAGCCACGGGCTTTAGCTTTTTCCGCTTTTTCCGCGCTGCCGACAGTGCCAATCACCGTGGCGCCCAAAGCATTCGCCCATTGGCACATGATGGTGCCGACTCCACCGGCGGCGGCATGCACCAAAATGGTATCGCCAGGCTGCACCGCGTAGCATTTGAACATCAGCATATGGGCGGTCATGCCTTTCAGCATCATAGCAGCGGCGGTTTGATCCTCGATACCATCTGGCACCGGCACTAAAATATTGGCGGGGAAATTGCGAGCTTCACAGTAAGAGCCGCTTTGCCCGCCCGCATAGGCGACCCGCTGACCAACTTCTATATCCTTAACACCCGGCCCTACTGCCTCAATTATTCCGGCTGCTTCGGTTCCAAGGGTCGCTGGTAAATCAATCGGATATAGACCGGAGCGCTGATAACAATCGATAAAATTTAAACCAACGGCCGTGTGCTTAAGCTGCACTTCACCTTCACCTGGATCACCAACTTCGACGTCTTCCCATTTGAGAACTTCCGGTCCGCCATGTTCATATATCCGGATTGCTTTGGTCATTTATCCCCTCCTGTTTTCGGCAATGATTTTTCTAGAAATCAAAGCCAGCCTGTTTGTTGTTTTCGATGGTGCCATATTTGACGAATGATTCCAGCCGAAGCAAGGCCTGTTTTGTCGATATGCCCTCACCGCCTGAAAAGCCGGTCAACTTTCCATTAGCACCCATCACCCGGTGGCAGGGGATGATGATCGGGATCGGATTTTTGCCGCAGGCGCCCCCGACCGCGCGTGCTGCACTTTTAAGCGACTGAGCCAGATCTCCATAGGTCTTGGTTTCGCCATAAGGGATTGCGAGCATCTGCTGCCAGACGGCTTGTTGAAATTCGGTACCTTCGGGTTTGAGCGGCAAATCAAAGCTTTGACGGTCGCCAGCGAAATAATCGGTGAGCTGATTTTTGGCCTCCAAGAGTAACGGTGTTTCGCTGCCGCCCTTTGCTCTGCCCCACTCGACGACAATTATTTTTCCCGCTTCTTCAAATACGGTTAGCGGTCCGGTTGGGCTTTGCAGTGATAAGTGATCCATGCGTTAAATTTAAGCGCCAGAGTTTTAAGAAGCCAGGGTTTTAAGAGGAAAGTTCTTTCTTTAAATCTGCTGGATCAGTTTGCGGTAAGCCACAGGTTTGACCAAGGCAGACATAGGCGGTGGGCCTGTCGTCAAGCTGAGTCTTTCCTTTAGCAGGATGACCGGCAGCGAGCTCGGTATCCGGCGATAATTGAGTGAGAACGAGATTAGGATTCCCCGCGGCAAGGGCTGTCTCAACCAGCTCCTCCCCTTCTCCCGCGGCAGCGATCACAACCACTTGTAGACCGGTGGCGAGTGTCTCAAAGCCTGCCATCAGGCTTGGCATATTGGCTTCCTGGTTCGGCGTTTGAGCAGTAAATCCGCTGATGATTTGCTCGACTTTATCACGGCAATTTTCGTCGCCGGTTAGATAAAAAAGCCGCGCCAGATTCTCTGCCATCAGCCCATTGCCCGATGGCGTGGCATTATCAAAGCCAGTTCGCGTGCGGGTAATGAGGTCACCGGCATCATCGGGTGAAAGATAATAGCCGGCCCCTTCATGGTCCCAGAAATGGGCGTTGACGGTCTCCGACCATTGTTGGGCGTGTTCGAGATAGGCGGGTTTGCCGGTTGCTTGAAACAGACCGAGCGCTGCTTTGATCATGCCGGCGTAGTCATCGAGCATGTCGACTGATTTGGCTTCGCCGGCGCAATGGCTGTGTTTGAGCCGTGGGCCCTCGGTCATTTCTTTTAAGATAAACTCGAAAGCGTTTTCCGCCGCCTGGGTCCAATCAGGCTGGTTAAATACCCGACCTGCCAGGCTAAGGGCGGCGATCATCAAGCCGTTCCAATCAGACAGGACTTTGTCATCCAGCCCGGGGCGCTCCCGGGCGGCACGGGCGTTAAATAAAATCTCGCGGCAGGTTTTAAGCTTATTTTCGGTCTCCTCATCACTAAGCCCAAGATTTCCGAGCCGGTTAAGAATATTGGTCTGCTCCCAATTGCCGTGCTCGGAGACGTCGTAAAAACTTTTAAAGAGTGCCGCATCTTCACCGAGCAGTTGATCGATTTCAGATTCCGGCCAGACATAAAAGGCGCCCTCCCGGGAGACGCCTTCAGTATCCGGACTGTCCGCATCCAGCGTACCGGCGAAGGCCCCGCCGTCCAGCAGCAATTCCCGAAGCGCCCAGTCGATGGATTCCTGGATGCGGATCGCCAATAACGGGTCGCCTGTTTTCAGCCAGACCAGTGTCATCAGATGAATGAGCTGGGCATTGTCATAAAGCATTTTCTCAAAATGCGGCGCCAGCCAAATGGCATCAGTCGAATAGCGGGCAAAGCCGCCGCCGAGGTGATCATAGATGCCACCCTGGCACATATGGCTGAGCGAAATGGTAACCGCTTCCCGCATTCTGCCGTCACCGGTCCTGAGATATCCCCGCCACAGGAATTCAAGAAAAGACGGTTGGGGAAATTTCGGTGCGCCCATCATGCCGCCTTGTTGGAAATCCACCATCGACAACGCTTGTACGGCGGCGGTGTCAACTTGCTCGATAGATTGCAGGCCAGCGCCATTGGCTACCAAGAGGCTGGCTTGTTGGGATAGGCTGGCGAGAATGGCCTCTGTATTGGCATCGACTTTATCCCGTTGTTCGTGGAACAATCCTGAGACCGCTTGCAATACGTCGGTAAAGCCCGGCTGGCCATAACGCGACATGGGCGGAAAATAGGTGCCGCCCCAATAGGGCTTGCCCTCGGGGGTGAGGAACATCGTTAGCGGCCAGCCGCCCTGTTGGCCCATCATGGCCAGTGCGGTCATGTAAATTTGATCAACATCCGGCCGTTCTTCCCGGTCAACTTTAATGTTGATGAACAGGTCGTTCATCAAAGCAGCCGTGGTTTCATCTTCGAAACTTTCATGGGCCATCACATGGCACCAATGGCAGGCAGCGTAACCTATTGATAACATTATAGGTTTTCCACTTTCCTGCGCCATCTTGAAGGCGTCATCGCCCCAAGGCTGCCAATGCACCGGGTTGTCTTGATGCTGTTTGAGATAGGGACTGGTCTCTTCGCCAAGCCGGTTTGCCGTCACGTTTTGCTCCTTAGGAAAATAGAATAATTATAAATAAACATATAACTACCTGATAACAAGTTGATAACTGCAACTTGTAGTGATCAATCAAACAACGTGACAGAATTAACGCATCCGCCTATATCTAGCCCTATGAATATTTTAGGTGATGATCAAACTATTTTTGCACTGGCAAGCGGTGCCGGTAAGTCCGGCATTGCCGTGTTTCGGTTATCGGGGTCATTTGCCACAGAGGCGCTTCACGCTTTATCCGTTCGTCAATTACCCGAACCCCGTAAAGCCACGCGCGTGCATTTACTCGATCCAAAATCCAAAGAGGTGCTGGATGATGGCCTGGCAATTTATTTTCCCGCCCCTGCCAGTTTTACCGGGGAAGATGTGGTCGAATTGCATGTCCATGGTGGCCGCGCGGTAATCGCCGGGCTGAGCGAAACTTTGGCTTCAATTGCCGGTGTTCGCCTGGCCGAACCAGGTGAATTTACCCGGCGCGCTTTTGACCATGGCAAACTCGACCTTACCGCCGCTGAAGGTTTAGCGGATCTCGTAAATGCTGAAACTTCTGCTCAGCGCCGTCAAGCGCAACGCCAGCTAAATGGTGATTTGGGTCTAATTTATGACGATTGGCGAGACCGGCTGATCAAAGCCATTGCCCTATTTGAAGCCGAAATCGATTTTTCGGATGAAGATTTACCCCCTGGACTTCAGGAAGAGGTTGCTGAACAAATAACTGAAATTACAGCCGAGATCAAAGATCATCTGGATGATTCCGGTCATGGACAGATTCTGCGTGACGGTTTGTACATAACCATAATCGGGCCACCAAATGCCGGAAAATCGAGCGTGCTAAATCGATTGTCACGTCGGGATGTTGCGATTGTTGCTGAAAGTGCCGGCACGACCCGAGATATCATCGAAGTACATTTGGAACTTCATGGCTATCCAGTCATCATTGCAGATACGGCAGGCTTACGGGAGGCCAATGACGAGATCGAAACGGAGGGTGTCCGGCGTGCTAAAGAAAGAGCCCATCAGGCTGATCTTAAATTGGCGGTGTTTGATGGGGCTAAATGGCCGGACAAAGATCCCCATACCCGCGCCTTAATTGATGATAGTTCGCTGGTTGTCATCAACAAATCTGATTTGTTTGATGGATCAAAAGCAGATTATCTCGCTATATCAGCTTATAACGGAGATGGTTTTGACGTATTGTTGGAAAAATTGAAACAGATTGTTGAAGAACGTTGCCATTTGTCGGCCTCCCCTGCTCTGACTCGAACACGCCATCGTTTGGCATTAGAAGAAAGTCTCGAATGTCTCAAGCGATTTCCAAATGCAACAGAATCAGAACTCAAAGCGGAAGATTTACGGCAGGCTGCCCGGGCCCTAGGACGCATCACCGGCCGCGTCGACGTTGAGGAAGTTCTTGATATTATTTTTAAAGAATTTTGCATCGGCAAGTAAGTGTCTCAATTTACTAAATTGTTTCATGTGAAACACTTATCGGATTCTACTCTATATATGTCACCGAAGTTTGTTGCCGCAAAATATTGATTTTGTTTCGATGTGGAATTTATCATTTTTGGTGTAGCAACAAATTAGTTTCATTTTGGCGGGTCTCACTAATTGACTTCGCCGTTAAGCCCACTTACATTCCCGCGCCATGACGGAATCACTTGGACATAATTCTTACGATGTTATCGTTGTTGGCGGCGGTCACGCCGGCAGTGAGGCGGCTGCAGCGGCTGCGCGCGTTGGGGCTAAAACGCTGCTGCTGACCCACAAGCTCGAAACCATCGGCGAGATGTCCTGCAATCCGGCCATCGGTGGCTTGGCTAAAGGCCAGTTGGTGCGGGAAATTGATGCCCTTGACGGTATCATGGGCAAAGCCATCGACCGGGCGGGCATTCAGTTTCGCATTCTTAATCAAAGCAAGGGACCTGCCGTGCGCGGTCCCCGCGCGCAAGCCGATCGGAAGCTTTATCGCCAAGCCATTTTTGATTTGTTGAGCGCTCAGAAAAATTTAGAGTTAAAAGCCGGAGCAGTTGAAGATCTGCTATTCGATAAGCAAGAGCAGCTCAAAGGTATAAAAACCGGTGCGGATGAAGAGTTCTATGCGCCAAAAGTAATTATCACCACCGGCACTTTTTTACGTGGTGTCATTCACGTTGGCGAAGAACAAACACCGGCCGGCCGGGTTAATGAGGCGCCGGCACTTGGTTTGTCGGCGACTTTCGAACGTCTGGGATTCCAATTGGGCCGCTTGAAAACCGGCACCCCGCCCCGCCTTGATGGTAAAACCATTGATTGGGCAAGCTTGGTTGAACAGCCCGGTGATCAGCCGCCCGTACCGTTTTCCTATTTGACAGATCGGATCACCACACCGCAGATTTCCTGCTTTATTACCGAGACCACAACGGCTTCACACGAATTAATCAAAGCAAATTTAGACCGGGCGCCCTTGTATTCCGGGCAAATCGACAGCACCGGACCCCGCTATTGTCCCTCCATCGAAGACAAAGTCGTGCGCTTTGCTCACCGGGAGCGCCACCAGATTTTTCTTGAACCGGAAAGCCTGGACGACGATACAGTTTATCCCAATGGCATTTCGACCTCGCTGCCGAAAGACGTACAGTCGGGTTTATTGAAAACCATTCCGGGGCTTGAGCAAGCGACCATGCTGCAGCCCGGCTATGCCATTGAATACGATTTTGTTGATCCACGGGAATTAACCCCGGAGCTTGAGACGCGCCGGGTAAAAGGACTTTATTTTGCCGGCCAAATAAATGGCACCACAGGCTATGAAGAGGCGGGAGCGCAAGGTCTGGTCGCCGGCATCAATGCCGCATTGGCAGCAGGTGGTTCTGAATCCATTCAAATAGATCGAGCCGATGCTTATATTGGTGTGTTGATTGATGACTTGGTTACTTTAGGCACGACAGAGCCTTACCGCATGTTTACGTCTCGTGCCGAATATCGTTTGCAATTGCGGGCGGATAACGCTGATCAGCGGCTGACCCCTAAAGGCCTGGCAATTGGCTGCGTCGGTACGGAGCGTGAAGATGCTTTTAATACCAAGATGGCGGAACTTAATCGTGCTGTCGATTTAGCTCAATCTTTAAACAAGACGCCAAACGAACTCGCTAGCCTGGGCTTGAAAATAAATCAGGATGGCGTACGGCGAAATGTGCTCGATGTTCTGCGCTACCAGGAAATGGATATGAAGCGGGTGGCAGAAATCTGGCCGGAACTAAAAGGACTTTCACCTGACATTGCCGAGCAGATCGAAATTATGGGACTTTATTCCGGTTATATGGATCGCCAGGAAACAGATATTCGTGCTTTTCGCGCTGACGAATCTCTGATCATTCCCGAAGATATTGATTTTCAGTCTATTGGCGGATTATCTAATGAAATCTGCGCTAAGCTTGAAGAAGTACGGCCGACATCACTCGGCGCCGCTGCGCGCATCTCCGGAGTAACGCCCGCCGCACTTACCGCTTTACTGGGTTTTGTGCGCCGTCGTGCCCGCAATGCCGCTTGATTTTAGTGCAATGTTTCATGTGAAACATTATTATACCTAATATGGATATACTCACTCCTGACGGACTTGCAGAAAAAATAGATGTTTCACATGAAACACTCGACCGATTAACCTTCTATCTCGAACTTCTCCATAAATGGCAAAAAAGCATTAATCTCGTTGGTCCAAATACTCTGGCAGACGCCTGGCGGCGCCATATACTGGATTCAGCGCAGCTTTTTGCCCATATTGATAACCCCAATGATCTGGTCTGTGATTTGGGCAGTGGCGCTGGTTTTCCGGGTTTGGTCTTGGCTATGATGGGTGCAAAAAACATTGTGCTTATGGAGTCTAATCAGAAAAAATGCAGTTTCTTAGGCGAAGTAATCCGCCAGACCGGCTGCTCTGCAACGGTATTTAATGGCCGCATCGAAGACTATCCAGAGCCAAATACAGCCAATTTTATTACCGCACGAGCCTTAGCGCCATTAGATGATTTGTGTGGTTGGAGCTATCCTTTGCTGGCGCCAGGCGGAAAATGCTTGTTTTTGAAGGGCGAAACTTACGAACAAGAATTGACCCTGTGCCAAAAAAAGTGGAATATGGAAGTTCAAATTCATCCATCTCTGATCAACTATAAGGATAGTGGAGAGGCTGAATCTAACAAGAATCTTCAGGGGGTTCTTATAGAAATAGGAAAGCTATCACCACTTGATGGATAATGAAATTAATAGCGAAACCGGTGTTTCCAGCGCTAAGAAGCCTCGCATCATTGCGGTTGCCAATCAAAAGGGTGGCGTTGGCAAAACCACCACGACGATAAATTTGGCGACTGCACTGGCAGCTGTGCGCAAGCAAGTGCTGGTCATTGATCTTGACCCGCAGGGCAATGCCAGTACCGGCTTGGGTATTGAGCAGGCGGATCGGTTGATCAACGCCTACCAAGTTATCATTGGTGAAGCGACGGTAGAGGAGGCCATCCTTGATACGGTTATTCCAGGCCTGTCAATCGTCTCGTCAGGAGTTGATCTTTCAGGCGCTGAAATTGAACTGATTGAGTTCGAAGATCGTCTGTTTCGCCTAAAAAACTGCGTGGCGGGGAATTTAGAGGCGTTCGACTATGTATTAATCGACTGTCCGCCGGCCCTCGGGCTGCTCACGGTCAATGCGTTGAATGCCGCTGATGCGGTATTGGTGCCGCTGCAATGTGAATTTTTCGCCCTCGAAGGCGTCAGTCATCTGGTGCGGACGATTGATCGCATCAAAAAAGCCTATAACCCTGAACTTGAGATACAAGGAATCGTCCTAACCATGTTCGATTCCCGCAACAATCTTTCGGATGCTGTCGCCTCTGACGTGCGCGAATTTTTTGGCGATATCGTTTATGATACGGTTATCCCGCGAAACGTCCGGGTTTCCGAAGCCCCCTCTCACGGCAAACCGGTTTTATTGTATGATACAGCCTGTGCCGGATCGCAGGCTTACATTCATCTGGCAAGTGAAGTTCTGAAACGCGAAAAAATGTTGGCGGCATAATGGCAAAAAACCCCTCAAAGAAATTAGGTAAAGGTCTCTCAGCGCTACTGGGCGGCGGCGATGAAAGCAGAGAGTCAATTGCGCCGGCTGCTACAGCAGGTACCACCGATCAAACGGCGCCCATCGAAAATGTTTATCCAGGCCGTTACCAGCCGCGCCAACTTTTTAGTGATCCTGAGATAGAAGAGCTCGCCGGCTCGATCCGCGAACTTGGCATTCTCCAGCCGATCCTGGTGCGGGCACATCCAGATCACAGCGACGGCTTTGAAATCATTGCCGGTGAACGCCGCTGGCGGGCCGCCCAATTGGCACAGCTTCACGAGGTGCCGATCCTGGTGCGGGAATTTTCAGATGTTGAAGCGCTTGAAATTGGCCTGGTTGAAAACCTGCAGCGGGAAAATCTTTCGGCGCTCGAAGAAGCCGAAGGCTATCGCCGTCTGGTTGATGAGTTTTCTCATACCCAGGAAGCGCTGGCAAAAATTCTCGGTAAAAGCCGGAGCCACGTTGCCAACATGATGCGGCTCCTAAATCTGCCGGATCAAATTAAGGATATGCTGCAGTCGGGTGATCTGACAGCTGGTCATGCGCGGGCATTATTAAATGCCGAAGATCCGATCGGGCTCGCTAAGAAAGTCGTTAAGCGCGGCTTGAATGTGCGCCAGACCGAAAAGCTCTGCCAAACAACTGAGACCCCTGCCACCAAAAAATCATCCGCCAAGCCAGCGAAGGACGCAAATTTGTTGGCGCTTGAATATGACCTCTCAAATTTGCTTGGCTTGAAAGTCGAAATCGATTTTAAAATGTCGGGTGGCAAAGTGATAATTTCCTATGAAACCCTCGAGCAGCTTGATGGAATCTTGCATCGCTTAAGCGATGGCAAGCATGGTCAATCCGATACCGGCGAGGCGGATGAAATTCCTCTTGAAGGTGAGGCGGATGCCGCTGGATTAGCTGATCTTGAAATGGCCGGTGGCGACAGTATTATTCCGGATAATGTTGATGAGGCAATCGCTCAGTTGGAAGAGGGCGCGCTGCTTGACGATGGCGAGGGTGATGGCGAAGAGTTGGGTGAGATTGATTTGACCGGTGACTTTAGTTTGTCGGATGATGATCTCAACAGTCTGGCAGAAGAGACCGATTAGTATATTAGTTTTTTCTTATATTTAGTTAATGACGGGCGGCCTGGGAAAGCGACATTAGAGCGCGGCCACAAATTGCCTCGGCCGGCAAGCCGGTTGATTTACAATTAACTTCGGCTTCCGTCAGGACTTCTAGGGCACGCTCAATTTTTTTGCCCGACCAACGATCTAGTTGCCGGTTAAAGCGATCAACAAACAGAAATATCACAGGTGGTTTTAATGATTTAATTGCCTGGCGGGAAGATTGTCCTTGGCGCATAAAGCCGGCGGCGAGATGGAGGCGCTGGTAATGCCGGATAGCGGCTCGCAAAATGGCAATCGGCGAGGTGCCTTCAACAAAAGCCCGCGTTAAATTGTTTTCGAGCGCCGCTCGATTACCATCTGCCACGGCATATATAATTTCATCAATCGAGAGCGCGCCGTTGTCGCCAATCGCCGCCATCGCATCATCTAGCAGAATCTCCTGTTGGTCACCGCAATAGGTCACCAGTTTTTCCAGCTCTCCCCTTGAGACCATCCGGTCAGAACCGAGATTGGTCAGCAAATAATCCTTGGCTTCAGAATTAATCGATTTTTGATTTTCCCGCATCACCATATCGATCAGTGAACCAAGCGCCGAAAGGTTATCTGAATAGCAGGTAATGGTCGCTGCAATGTCGCTTTTCTCGATGAGTTTGCGCACTGGCGAGCGTGGAGTGAGATCTCCGGCTTCCATAACGACCAGTGAACTCTGAATATCCTCTTCAAGAAATTGCAGCAGCGCTTTGGAAATATCTTCACCACCAAGCTTTACCAAGACCACGCGCTCTCCACCTATTAATGACTGAGCCGAAGCCTCATCGATTAGCCGGGCTGGGTCGGACTTAATCTCGCTACCGGTTAGTTCGCTAACGCGGAAGGGATCGGCTAAATCTTCAACAATCGATTTTGCCAGCAAAGTTACCCGCTCGTGGACCAGGCCGAGATCGGTTCCATAAATCAGCGCGGCACGAATTGAAGGGTCGGGATGTTTCAGATAAGCAGCCGATTTTCCCGCGTTAAACTTCACTTCACTGCCGCGAGTTTATCTCGATTGAGCTTAAAGAAGGCGGCGACTTTACTGGTAATGTCGACGCTGATTTCACGGACCGCCCGCTTTCTGGCATCCTTCTCGGCCATTAAAGTGGCGAAAGTTTTAGTCAAAATATTATAGCTGGTTACCATGCGGCTGCTGCCGGAAGTCAGAACTTCGCCGCCAATTTTACGGCTAATGTTATAGCTTGCCCGGAAGGTCAAATTTGCCCGCGTGGCAATCTCTGATTTCTTTACCGCTAGTCCCTGTTTGCTTTCAGATAAGGTAACTTTGAGAATATATTTACTAATTCGAGCCCGCCCTTTCGGCGTGATACGTTGTTCAAGTTCGCTGCGCAGTTGCTGGCCGATGCGGTTTTCTATCGGGCTTATTTCAATTTCCCGCATGTCGGTTTCAAATACAGAGCGTGTGCCGGCACCATAAATTGGTTCAAACCCACAGGCGGTCAAACTGAATAATGCGACAACGCTCAGACCTATTTTAGACAACGACATTTATAATCCGATTTGGTACATAAATCACTTTCCGCACCTCTTTTCCGTCAATTGCTTTCACAACCGTATCAAGCTCAAGCCCCATAGCCTCAGCGGATGCTTGATCACAATCCTGCGGCAGTTCCACGGTGCCCCGCATTTTTCCATTCACTTGGACGCCAACGGTAACCGTATCATCAACCAATAGGGACTCATCATAACCCGGCCAGGCCGTTTCGATAACATAATTTTTATGGCCAAGCGACTGCCACATTTCCTCGGCGATATGCGGCATGATCGGACCGACTAGTTTTACAACGGTCTCTATACCATTACGATAGACCCAGGACGCACCGGTACCATCCGGGTTCATACCATCAAGGGCATTGGTTAGTTCGCGAATACGGGCAACAGCTTTGTTAAAATGAAATTTATCCAAATCTGAGCTAACTGCGTGCACTGTCTGGTGGACCGAGCGTCTGACTTTCTCAATGTCTTCGGCGATTTCATCCGGCATCGGCGCACCTAGTTCCCCAATCGGCACATTAGGTTCTGAAACCATCCGCCAGAGCCGATTGATATAGCGCCACGCTCCTTCGATGCCCGCTTCGGTCCAGTCTAGATCCCGGTCGGGCGGGCTGTCGGATAACATAAATAACCTTGCCGTATCAGCGCCGTATTCCGAAATAATGATTTCCGGATCAACGACGTTCTTTTTTGACTTACTCATTTTTTCAGAGCGGCCTAAGGTGACCTGTTTATTGTCAGCAACGCTGACAAGTTCACCGCTCGACGTTTTTGTCACTTCTTCCGGCAGCAGCCAGTTGTCATCTGAGTCCTGATAGGTCTCGTGGCAGATCATGCCCTGGGTCATCAGGCCTGCAAAGGGCTCTTTGACATCCAAATAACCGCATTTTTGCAGTGCTCGGGTAAAGAAGCGCGAATACAATAAATGCAATACAGCATGTTCGATACCGCCAATATATTGATCAACCGGCAGCCAATAATCGACTGCCTGGCGATCCAGCCCATTGTCTGCTTGAGGCGAACAAAAGCGGGCAAAATACCAGGAGCTTTCGAAAAATGTATCAAAGGTATCTGTTTCCCGCGTCGCCGCTTTGCCACAGCTTGGGCACTCAACATGCTTCCAGGTTGGATGATGATCCAGCGGATTACCCGGTTTATCAAAGCTGATATCAATGGGTAATTCGACCGGCAGTTGATCTTCAGGGACCGGTACCGTACCACAAGCTTCGCAATTAATAATCGGAATTGGGCAGCCCCAATAGCGCTGTCGTGAGACCCCCCAATCTCGCAGGCGGTAATTAATTTCCCGCTCACCTGCATTAAGCGCTTCGAGCTTGTCAGCGACCACAGATTTTGCTTCGATGATGGACAGCCCATCCAAAAATTCAGAATTGATATGAATACCTTCATCGAGAAAAGCTTCGGTACCAATCTCAAAATCCGCCGGGTCAACATCTTTCGGGGCGACGACGGGAATTACCGGCAACTCATATTTGCGGGCAAAATCCAAATCCCGCTGATCATGTGCCGGGCAGCCGAAAATAGCACCGGTGCCATATTCCATCAGCACGAAATTAGCGACATAGACCGGTAAAGTCTGACCTTCGACAAAAGGATGTTCGACCGTCAGGCCCGTATCATACCCCTGCTTCTCAGCTGTTTCGATGGCTGCTTCACTGGTTCCTAGGCGATTGCATTCGGCGATAAAGTCGGCCAGGGCTGCATCCTCCTTACCCAGATTTTCAGCTAGTGGATGATTGGCTGAAACAGCCATAAAAGATGCACCGAAGAGGGTATCGGCCCGGGTCGTAAAAACTTCAAGCTCATCATCCAGACCCGTAAGCTTAAATTTTAGCCGCATACCCTCGGAACGTCCGATCCAATTTTCCTGCATGATGCGAACCCGTTCGGGCCAGCGCTCAAGTTCTTTAATCGCCGATAATAAATCATCCGCATATTCGGTGATTTTTAAGAACCATTGGGTCAGCTGCTTTTTCTCGACCAAGGCGCCGGAACGCCAGCCCCGCCCTTCGATGACCTGTTCATTAGCCAGCACGGTGTTTTCTTCCGGATCCCAATTCACCCAGGATTCTTTGCGGTAGGCCAGGCCGGCTTCGATAAAATCCAAAAACATTTTTTGTTCATGGGCATAATATTCAGGCGTACAGGTGGCAATTTCTCTGGTCCAATCGTAGGACAGGCCCATTGACTTTAATTGGTCCCGCATAGTTGCGATATTTCGCTCGGTCCATTCCGCCGGTGGCACATTGTTGGCGATTGCCGCATTTTCGGCGGGCAGTCCGAAGGCATCCCAGCCCATCGGATGCAGCACGTTAAACCCACAGGCTTTTTTATAACGGGCGACAAGATCGCCAAGCGTATAATTTCGCACGTGCCCCATATGCATGCGGCCCGATGGATAGGGAAACATTTCCAGGACATAATATTTTGGCAGATCAGCGGTTTCAGAAACTTCGAAGCATTTCTGATCGTGCCATAATTTTTGCCAGCGGGATTCCGCTTCTTTGAAATTGTAGCGGGCCATTCGAGCTTACCGTCTCCTCAGAATTTGAAAATTTAGTACAGAATTAAATTACGCCGCTTCATACACAGTTGCGACGCAATTTAGCAAGCTCAGAAATTTGTTAAATTCCAATGATGTTATTGAGTGGTGCGACTGCGGAATTGCCGGGCGCGCATCAGGATGGCATTTTCAAGTTTGGTTGCGGTAGTTGGCTGAACGCTAGAATCCTGCCAGCCTCCGGCAGTGTTTTTAATCTGCCTGAACACCGAGACACGAACTCCATCAGCGCGCAAGGCGCGATCCAGAATATATATATTCATTTTAAAGCGCTCATTTGGTGTCGCGGGCGGCGCATACCAATCGGTTATCACCACGCCGCCAAAGGGATCGGCAGAGGCAATCGGCCAAACTGACATCGTATCCAAAGTTGCCCGCCACAAAAATGCATTTACGCCGATGCCAGGCCCTCCAGCGCCAGAACCGGAATTTGAGGGACCACCTAAAGATAAACCGCCACTTTCACCGAAAATTGTTTCGCGTTTACTCATATCGACGACATCGTCATCAACGGTCTGTAAATCTGGCACGGCCCCGCCTTCACAAGCTGAAAGCAGGAAAAACAAGGATAAGACGAGAACAATCCGAATGTGGTGGTTCAAAAATTTGTTAAATAACTGTAACCTATTGATCATACGCTCTTTTCTTCCGCTTATAAGCGTTAATTGGGGCCTTTTTAGCCGATTAAGAATGGCAGAATGGCGTGTTATACTCTAATTGAGCAAAAAAACCCAGTAATTTCAATCTCCTGAGAATTTTATAACTAGATATATTTATTGAAAAAAAAGACGCTAATTTTATGCTTTGTTATCAGGGAGTTAAGTTTACATCTGACGCCAAGCGTTAATCCCCAATTAGATGTGATAATAATAACACATTAGGAAGATTTGAAAAAAAACCTATATAATACCGCCGTTTAACAATGTTGTATAAATATCACTATCATCGAAAAACCGTCTAATTTTAGCCTTCTTTCCTTGACCCAAAACCGAACCCATGGCTCTATGTGGGCGATTGAAATTCTTCAACCTTTTTATTTGGGCAATTGTCTGTCCAGGGGTGAGGGATATTTAGGAGGAGTAACATGAAGAAATCTCTTTATATGACAACAGCTCTCGCAGCTGCTGGCGTTTTGGCCTTTGGTGCCACTGACGCTGTTGCCGCTGAGAAAGCTAAGAAAATGTCGATCGCTAATGGCGGCTTTTTCAAATCTATGATCTCTTTTTCTCAAAATGATGGCCAGTTTGAATCAACATCTAGCGGCACCAGCCGTACGCATTACGATGCGTTCAACATTGTCAATGATTCTGAAGTTTATTTCAGAGGCAACACTAAGCTGGACAGTGGCGTTCGCGCTGATGTTATTATTCAGCTTGAAACAGATCAAGCTAATGGCACAGATATTGATGAATCTTATCTTAAATTGACCGGTGGTTTTGGTGATATCCGTATTGGTACAACTAAAGCTGCTAGTTTTGTGTTGAAACATTCGGCACCAATGCCTGGCGCGATTAATCTTGAAACGCCGGGTTCCAACAACTTTGTTGTCCGTCCGGCGGCTGTCAGCTCTGTTGGCACGGCATCCCACATCGGTGGCGGTGATTCAATGAGAATTGTTTATATTTCGCCAGTATTCAGCGGCTTCCGCATTGGTGGTTCTTATACACCATCAAACACCACAACTGACGTTGTGCCAGCTGTTGGTGGTAATACCGGTACAGAAACCCAAACCTATGATGTTACCGTGCAATATAAAACCAACATGGGCAGCACCAAGCTTGGTGTCGACGTTGGTTACTGGGAAACTCATGGTACTGCGGCTGCTTCACTTAAAGCCTGGCGTCTCGGCGCTAGCTTAGGCTTTGGTGCCATCACTCTCGGCGGTGGTTACAGAAATGTTGAAGATCTCGACTCTGTAACTTCAATTTCTGGTGATCCGACCAATGAATCCAAATCCTATGCTGCTGGTATCCAATATGCTGCTGGCGGTATGAAAGTTGGCGCTTCATGGGTTAACGAAGTTAAACCAATGGTCGCAGCAACTGCTGGTGATGACGAAGGTACCAAATTCGGTATCGGCGGCAGCTTCCAGCTCGGCACCGGTGTTGATTTTGTTGGTACGCTTGTCCACGTTGATTGGGACGACGAAGCAACCACACATGGTAACAACAATGATGGCTGGGCCGTTATTGGTGGTATCAAAGTATCCTTCTAATTTAGAGAGATATTTTAATCAGAATTTAGGGGAGCGGTTTACCGCTCCCCTTTTTCTATCTGGGTGAACACCCTTGCCGATTTTAACTATTTCTTTTGCAGGGAAACGAGATAGCCATTGATGGTTTGATCACCATCTTGGCGCGGGATGATTTCCTGAATTTTGTTGATATCGAAATCGAATTTATCAGCTAATATCCGCACATAATTTTCACTATGGGCATAGCGGCCCGTTGGCTGGAGACCAAATTCACCATCAGATAACTGTTCGACAGTAAAAATAAACCACCCTCCCTTTTCCAGCCGGGAATAAACCCCAGAAAAAACCTGTTCCAAATTGCCGATATAAACAAAGACATCACCGGCGATGATAAGTTCGTAGTATGCCAATCCAGTTTCTTCATCGTCGAGGAAAGCCGAGATATCGGCGACAAATGATTTATTATAGCGGTGGTTTTGATCAGCGATTTCAAGCATGCCGGAGGATAGATCAACGCCGTGAATAATGCCTGTAGTCGGCTCAATAAGTTCTTTAATTTCTGCGGCAACAAGACCTGTGCCGCCACCTAAATCCAGAACGGATTGTATCGGCTGGTCGCGTTCTATTTTGTCGAGCTGCGTCCTAATCAATTTCGGCACGACATAATTCAATTCCTTGACCAGACTGTCATCAAAACTATCGGCATAATCATCGAACAATTCCTCAATATATCCCTGTGGCGCTGCCTCGGTAGTATTTCCCAAAAGTGAATCTAATAAATGACGGGCGACACTATGATCAGGATTGTGTTCCAGGCATGTTTCGTAAGCTTCTTGTCCACCGGTTTTATCACCGGAAAGCTCCAGGCTGTAGCCCAACTCCCAAAATATTGCTGTTCGCTCGGGCGCCAATTTTAGGCCATGTCTAAAATAATTTGCGGCCTCTTCGTACTCATCTTGGGCACGCAAACAGCGCGCCAATCCAATTGCACCTTCAGCGTGGTCAGGCAGAAATTTCAACCCTTGGCGAAACGCCTCGATCGCCTCCTCATCCTCATCCAATGCGGACAGAGCGGTTCCAAGATTGATATAGGCCAGGCCGAGCTCAGGACTTAACTTAATCGCCTGGCGATATTCTTCTACCGCTTCCTGCAAGTGCTCATTTTTAAACAACGCATAGCCATAGTTTAAATAATTTTCAGCAGAGTTTGGATCAAGAGAAATAATCTTAGGATAGATTTCAGCAGCTTTGGCGGCGTTTTCCAGACGATGATAAATGTAGGCCAGGCGCTGAAGGCTGCCGAGATCGTCGGGGCTTTTTTCGACCGCGGTTAGGAAATAGTTTTCGGCACCCGCCAAATCATTCTTCTCGATCGCCAAATCACCAAGATAATTTAAGGCCGCGATATTGTCAGGATCTTGGGTAAGCACGATCTCGAAACATTCGATGGCCCGATCCCACTCCTGGTTCATAAAATAAGCGATACCGGACATTTGATGTATTTCCGGATGATTTGGGTGTTTTAAATTCAAATTTTGGCAGTCTTGCAGGGCCTCGCCCGTGAACCCTGCGTTCAATTTATTGGAGATTTGCTGGAGTTCCCAATCAAGTTCCTGTTCCTGGTGGGCTGCCTTTGTGTTCATTGCATGGTTAAATAGCAAATTGCTGACACCGCCGCTGGGACCGGCTGCCAATCCTGGCGCATTTGCGGATTGTGTTGTGGCGCCAACAGCAAGCTTGGCTTTTTTAGCTTGTTTTTGAGCAGCTTTTTCCTGGCGCCGTCTTTCTTTGCGGTTCATAGCAATTCCACTAAATTGATTTAGGTATTTCTATTATCGGAAATACCGCTGATTGCTGCAATCCCAATAGTATTGCTTTTCAATAATCTTGCTGCATTCGACGCCTTAATGCCGCCCAGAGCATATATCGGCAGCGTCGATTGACGGCACAATTTGGTGAAGCGGAGATTTCCCAAAGCAGGTTGCGCCAGATGGCTGGCGGTGGGAAATACCGGCGAAACCAAAGCAGCATCAACGCCAATTTTACTACAAGCTTGCAATGCTCGCAGCGAATGGGCCGCAGCGGTAAGATATTTACCCGGTTGCTGCTGCCAAAGGTGGACGCCAATTGATGGATTAAGGGCCTGATATTCTGGCAGGTGCAGTCCGTCGGCATTAAGATCTCGAGCCAGGCGAGAATCGCCGGCCAGGATAAAACTCAATTTATTTCGGCCACATAAATCCTTTACCGTCTGAGCAAGGGATGTTCGGTTTTCTGCCTCGTAGTGACGAAAAAGTACACCACTGCCTGATGGTAAAGTGGCAATGTCGGGTAAGGGGTCTGGCACTCTCTGGTCATCGGTGACATATATAAGAGAAGGCAGATAAATTCCGGGCGCTTCAATCTTGGCGCTTAAATTGAGCCGTCGCGCAATATTTGATAATGTTTGCTTGGGCGAATTATTGCTCATAATAAATCTCTGTAGCAAATTGATTTATTCAGGATTAATAACTTAAATGAATTCATCTGAGGACATCGCAAATAATCTGTCATCCGTCAAAGCTTCTATTGAGGCGGTGGCGGCAGATTCGGGACGCAAAGAGGATGCGGTCAATCTGGTTGCTGTTTCCAAAACCCATGGACCGGACTCAATTCAGGCCGCTTTAGCTGCCGGCCAAAAAGTGTTTGGTGAAAACCGGGTTCAGGAAGCGGAAGCCAAATGGCCGGAACTAAAGGAAAATAACCCAGAAGCCCGCCTGCATTTGATTGGTCCACTGCAACGCAACAAAGCCGCAGCAGCAGTTCGATTGTTTGATGTCATTGAGACACTGGACCGGGCCAAATTGGCAAACGCACTGGCTCGACATATGGTTGAAATTGGCCGGCGGCCTGATTGCTTTATTCAGATAAATACCGGCGAAGAAGAGCAAAAAGCCGGTGTAGCTCCACGCGATGCCGACGCTTTTATTGACCGCTGCAAGACGGAATTAAACCTACCGGTCATCGGCCTGATGTGTATTCCGCCAATTGAAGAAGAGCCGGCTCTGCACTTTGCCTTGCTGCGCGAAATTGCCGAACGCAATAGTCTCGCCGAACTCAGCATGGGGATGAGTGCTGACTTTGAAACTGCCATTCAATTTGGCGCTACCTATGTTCGAATTGGCACGGCGATTTTCGGCCCGCGTTCCGACTACTGGCAAAAGCAAATGGCTTAATGCCAGCTGCCCGATTTCTAATTTTATTGATGGACCAATTGGGTTAACATCGCAGCTGAGCTTAACTTTCTTGGGAATTACCAGTGAAATTAAAAATTGAATTGGAAAATGGAGTGCGCCTCGCTTGGCCGACACCTCTATTTAGTAAAAAATTTGACGATACGGATGGTATGAACCGGCGCTTGGTTGAGATTATCCATGAAAAAGAGAGGGCCGATTCGGGAAACGCCAAAAGTGTTACCGGTGGCTGGCATTCAGCAGATGACGTGCACAGCTGGGATTACCCCGAGGTTAAGCGGCTTATTGGCTTTATCACCGAAGCTGTCACCGAAATGACCAAGGTATCGACCGGCTTGAAAGAGGGAGAATTTGGCGCCGATACAACTTTTATCGCCTGGGCAAATATTTTGCGAAATAACGGCTACCATAAAATGCATACTCATCCGGGATGCGCCTGGTCGGGTGTGTATTACATCCAAACCGGTTCAGAAGAAGCATCACCGGACGGACCTCATGACGCCGGGCAGATTGAGTTTTTTGACCCGAGAATGGCCGTTGAAATGGTGCCAGTACCAGGAAATCCATTTGGTCAGCGGCTTACCTTTCCACCTGAAGCCGGCCGGATTTATTGTTTTCCTGCATGGCTCAGGCATATGGTTAATCCGTATCAGGGCAATAGCGAACGCATTACCATTGCCTACAACGTGCGGATTGAAAATTTTGAAACCTTTGATTAAGTGCCGCCTTTAGCCAGCTGATATTTCAATATGGCTACTAGGCGTTACGTCTCTAATAACTGCCAATAAATCCTCGCGTTCTAACGCCACACAGCCTTCGGTTGGCTCAAAGGCTTCACGGGCGATATGCAGAAAAATCGCGCTGCCGTTATGTGGTCTGGGCGGATCATCATTGTAGCCGATGACGACAATCACATCATAAATCTCCTCTTCCCGCCACAGCTCCTCGCATCGCCCGGTATGGGGAAGCACAATTTTTTTATTATAGTCAGGATGTTCCGGATCATCACACCAGCCATCTTTTGGAGTCAATTCTGATACCGGCAGATTGGTTTCGGGTGCCGTCAGGCGGTCAGGACGGTAAAGTATTTCCCGCAACGGGAAAATTCCCACAGGCGTTGCCCCGTCACCTTCCTGTTTGTCGACCGATACGCCCGTTTTACCAAGCGCACAGCGATAGCTTTTGCCCTGCCACACCAATGTTCCAGCCGGAGTTACGCGAATTGTATTGTCACTATCCATCACGAAAGTATATCGCGTAATCTTTTAATGAACAGCGGCAACCGATTTTTGGCTATCTGGAGCCAAGCCCTCGAGTGTCCGCTCTGGTGCCATTTTTTCAAGCCGGTTCATGCCATCCATCATGGAATTGACCAGCCAGTCATTGTTGGCAGCAGCCACGTTCTGATAGGCAGCCTCAGCTTGTTGGATTCGGGCATTTGTCGCCTGGGTGCTGTAGCGAGGTTTCAAATTCAGAGGCTTGTTCACCCGAGATTGCTCAGGAATAATCCCAGATTTTTCGAGCGAGTTGATATCCGACAGCAGACCAAGGTCGGGTGCTGAGGCCTTTGCGGCTTTGCTCGGTGTATAAGCGGCAATTTGTTCCGCATAGGATTGTTGGGCAACCGGAATGGCGGACATACCCGCAGAGCCATCTGTTTTATCGGCAGTTTCTTGAGCCATCACGAAGTTAGAAGCTACGTAAGATGATGCACTCTTTGGCAATTGAGGTATTGCAGCGTTGGCGAGGTAAGAATTGGCCAAATACGGATTATTCGCTGCTTCAGCCGAAAGTTGGGCCGGCGTATTTGAGGCGATCTCAGCATTAGCCGGCTGTTCTTGAACCATAGCCAGGGCGTGCTCACCAATATCTTTACCCGTTCCAAAGTCAACGGCGACGTCAATCAGCGAGGCTACCGCGCCAATCGGCCCGCCATACAGCGTACCACCGGCGACTTTTGCCGCGGGATCAATTTCATCACCGGTAATGGATCGATACAGTGTCGAAATGATCGGTATATGTTGCAAAGGGTTGATGATGTCGAGAAAATCCCAAAATGTCAGACCATCATTGCCAAACACTTGAAATTCTTCGTTTTTTTCGGATGTAGAATCTTTATTTAAGGCAACAGAGTTAGCTGATTGGGCCTTTTCCGGCGCCAATAACGCCGTTTCCACCGTTGCGCTGCCAGCTTGCGCTATCATTTTTTGTATCCCGTTCAATTTTATTTGATCGATTTTTATTGATTAGGGATTTGCAAAATGGATGCCAAAGAATACATAGATAATATGTAATGTTTTCAATGTCTTTTTTAGGTGACTTTTAATTTGCTCCTTCCTACCGGTAATTTTTACCCAGCAAAAGTAGTGAATTGTTGAACCTTAGCTACTCATCCTACTATGATGGTCTTCAGATGAGTTAAGAGGGACTAAGTTAATTAATTAAATCCTAGATTACGGCCGAAAATTGATGGTTTAACACTCGCAATAGGATGCATAGCATGACCGCAGGAAGAAGAGTTCTCGTTGTCGATGATGATGAAGATCTTCGCCAAATGTTGGCGGAGCAATTGGAAATTCATGAAGAATTTATCACCGATGGCGTTGAAAGCGGTGCTGAAGCCATTGAAACAACCAAAAACCAATATTACGACATGATTTTGCTGGATGTGGGTCTGCCGGACATGGATGGCCGTGAAGTTTGCCGGGTGATGCGCCGCAATGGGGTCAAATCGCCGATTATTATGCTCACGGGCGCTGATACCGATGCCGACACAATCCTGGGGCTCGATGCCGGCGCCAATGATTACGTTACCAAACCGTTCCGGATTGGCGTTTTAATGGCGCGATTGCGGGCTCATGTCCGAGAACATGAACAATCAGAATATGCCGTCTTTCAAATTGGTCCCTATAGCTTCCGCCCCGCGGCGAAGCTGATGCTTGATAACGAGACCGAGAAAAAAGTGCGCCTGACCGATAAGGAAACCGCCATTGTTAAATTTCTTTATCTCGCCGGTGAGCGCGTGGTTGGCCGTGACGTTCTGTTGGGCGAAGTGTGGGGCTATAATGCCGGCGTGACCACTCATACCTTGGAAACCCACGTTTATCGCTTGCGCCAAAAGATAGAACGGGACCCTTCCAATGCGGAGCTGCTGGTAACGGAACCAAACGGTTATCGTCTCGTACCTTAAATATTTTGAAAGCGGTCTGAACACGAGGTGACGAATGCTGCCAGTATTTGGGCGGATTTTATGGGGTGACGCGGAACGCACGGACACCCAAGTTTTACCGGACCGTATTCGCGCCAATATTAGGCAGCAGCAGCAAGATAGTGAAAAGCTTATTGGCTGGATTCAGCTTGCCATAGTATCGATTTTTTCAACGCTTTACGCCGTCTCACCGGTGGCCTTCACCATAAGCAATAATATCCGCCTGGTACCCTATATTCTGATAACCTATTTCGCTTTTACCATCATCCGGCTTTATTTGGTTTACCGTCACGTCCTGCCCGGCTGGTTCATCAGCCTTTCCGTCGCCGCCGATATCGCTTTATTGATGATTACGATTTGGAGTTTTCATCTGCAATATGGCCAGCCGCCGTCGTTTTATCTCAAGGCACCGACGTTGCTTTATATCTTCATTTTTATTGCCTTGCGGGCGCTCAGGTTTGAGGCACGCTATGTCGTGCTGGCGGGCGGCGTTTCTGCCTTAGGCTGGGTGCTGATGTTTCTCTATGTCATTTTTGCCGAGCCCGGTAACCCGATGATTACCCGCGACTACGTGCAATATCTGACCACTAACAGCGTCTTAATTGGCGGCGAGCTCGATAAAATCATATCGATTGCTATGGTGACCGGAATTTTAGCCCTGGCTATTTCCCGGGCGCGAGGCTTATTGGAGCGCTCCGTTTCGGAAGGAGACCGGGCGCGCACATTGTCCCGCTTTTTTGCCCCAGCAGTTATCGAACAAATGGCAGCCGCTGAGAAAGAAGTCTCACTCGGCCAAGGCGTTGAACGGGAAGCCGCGATCTTGATGATGGATCTGCGAGGTTTTACGCCATTTGCGCAAAACCTGCCCCCCGATGATTTGATTTGTTTGATTGTCGATTATCAGTCCCGGATGGTGCCAATTATCCGGAAATATAACGGTGTCGTCGATCGTTTCGAAGGCGATGGCATTATCGCCTCGTTTGGCTCGGTGCGCGAAAGCTCAACCTATGCCGCGGACGTGTTAAATGCCGTCTCGGAACTTATTGAGGCAGCAGATGCCTGGGCAGCGGAGCGCCGGTCAGAAGGCGAAGAGCCCATCAATGTAGGTATTGCGGTAACTACCGGGCCCATTATCTTTGGCATAATCGGTGATGAGCAACGGTTGGAATATACCATCCTCGGGGATTGCGTGAATGTGTCGGCTAAAATTGAAAAACACACCAAGGTGGAAAACGTGCGCGCCCTTGCCTCAGCCGAAGTAATTGAGCGGGCCATAGAGCAAGGGCATGATTTGGCAGCCGAGCCCTATCGCGCCTTACCGGCTTGCACCGTCGATGGCGTTGATCATACGATGGATCTCGTTGTCTTGGCGGAACAAGCGGCCGATTAGATTATAATTTTAGAGTTACAGTCACCGGTACATGGTCTGAGGGCTTTTCCCAGCTCCTGGCCCCTCTTAAGATCTGCACATCTTTTATTTTATCACGTAGTGGCTCGGTCACCCAAACATGATCGAGCCGGCGGCCACGATCATTCACTGTCCAATCTTTAGAGCGATAGCTCCACCAGCTGAATAACTGTTCTTCGGGCGGAATAATTTCCCGAACTGCATCGATCCAGGGTCCCGCCGCTTGCAGCCTATTCAAACCTTCAACTTCGATCGGAGTATGCGAAACGACTTTTAATAATTGTTTGTGGGACCAGACATCGGTCTCCAGCGGCGCGATATTAAGGTCTCCCACCAGTATACGGCTGGCTGATTTTTTACGCCGGCCTTTGGTCCATTTGGTTACATCCTCAACAAATTGCAGCTTATGAGCAAATTTATCATTCTTCTCCGGGTCGGGCTCATCGCCGCCGGCCGGGACATAAAAATTATGAATTTCAATTGGACCAGACTTGCCGCCGTCAATGGTCGCAAATATGTGCCGGCAGTCCTGCTTGCCGCACCAATCTTTCGTGCCGGATTTGTTCAGCGGCAGGCGCGACAGAATGGCGACGCCGTTATAGCCTTTCATACCGGCTACCGCCTGATGCGGGTAGCCGAGCGCGGCAATGTCTTCGCCCGGGAATAAATCCGTAATAACTTTGATTTCCTGCAAACAAATAATGTCTGGTTTTAGCTCCTTGGTGAGACGCTCGAGCAGCGGCAGGCGCAGACGGACGCTGTTGATATTCCAGGTGGTGATTTTCATACTGTCCCCGAATTCTGAATTTGAATTTAGTAAATGCGGTAAAAATTCCGGTATCGCAAGCCGGAATAAAAAAGCGCCCGACACAGGGGGGTGGGTCGGGCGCTT